>NZ_CP032762.1:0-666785 GCF_003641205.1 Rhodococcus sp. P1Y | reverse complement strand
CGGATGGTTTCCGTGAATTGGCCCTCATAGCTGTTGATTTCAGCTGGTGAGTCGAACGGCGCGGCGATCCCGGAGATGATCCGTTCGTCTACGTCGTCGGACCTGAGTTCGAGACGTAGAGGCGTAGTGCGGTGAATGAGATTGGAAGTCATGGGATTTCCGTTCGAGGTAGCGCGGTGATGACACACGTGTCCTTCGAGAACGGCCCTTGATGCGCTGCGACGAGTGGGTTTTCCTTCCCCGGCTCGTGCTTCTTCGCTGGTGAGCGTTGCTGCGGCGCTGGCGATTCCCTCGGCTCGTGATGAGCGGTCGGGGCGACCTGCTGGGATCCATTCTAGTCGTTAGGTGTGGTAACAACCCGCTCGAAAACGACCCCGATTTCCGTTGATGGGAGATCAGGGTCGTCCTCGGGTCAGGTCAATCCCGGCAGCGTTTGCAGAGATCGACGCCTGCCTGCCTGACGCGCCTGCCACACACCGAGCACCTGACTACCTTGACCCGCGGTGGTCTCGGTGTTCTCGGAGTCTCTCGGAGGATCTGAGCCCTCCAGTCATCGTCGGGGAACCTCATGCGTGCGCCTCCACGAACTCGGTCCACTCGGCCTCGGTATCGAACAGGTCGGGGCTGGCGGTGGCGTAGGTGATCCCCGCGGCGCGGAACTCGATCAGGTCATCGGACACTCGGTGCGCAGTGGTCCCCGGCTCGTTGGTGATTTGTTCGCGCTGGTCCTCGGGTAGCGCGTCGAGCCCTGCCTGCAACAGTTCGTAGAGCTTGCGTGTGTTGATCATGCTTCTTTGCGTCCTTTCCTCGGTTCGAACTTCCCGGCGTTCCACATGCGCTGTCTTGGGTTAGGTCCGTCTGGTTTGGCTTCTCGGCAACACACCCATCGGTGACGCTTGTCGAATAGGTAGTAGGTGATTTCTTGTCCTTGCCGGATCGGCGCGGAACACAACGGGCAGGTGCTCGGTCGCTTGGCTTTCAACGCGGGTCGCCGTCGTCGAGTGCGCTCGGTACGAACCTTTGGTAACCGTCGCTGTAGTGGACGATGTGTCCGTAAGCGTTCGGGCTGCGGACGGTTTCGACGTGGTCTATCTGGTCGCGGTCGGGAGTGGCGTTCATCTTCTGGTCTCCTCGGTTGGGTCGGTGTAAACGAATCTGCTTACACGTCATCTGGTCTCCAGTTCGTCGAGAGGGTCGGTGTGGACGTAGCGAATACGGCCTGAAGGGGTCTCTGCGAGTCGGCCAACCTCGATCAGCTCGACCACCAGTTCCGTCGAATAGCCTGCGTCGGTGAGGCTCTGAGGACTCACTCCGTTGACGTGAGCGCGTACGTGCGCCAACAGTCGGCCCTCGGTGGTCATTGGAGCGTCCGAATAGTGTTGGAATTCATGATGTTTCACTTTCCTGGTCTGTTATTGATAACGATTGTCAGGTATGATCGAGTGGCCGGATCATCGAAACCTGTGGGAGGTCCAATGTCCGCACCTGTAATTTCTCGCCCCTCGTCGGCTATCGACGCGCTGTTCTCGACGCCCGCGCCACGCAGAACCTCTCGCCCGTACCGCCGAGCGGACCGACCTCTCGTCATAGCACCCGACGGGAAGCTACGTCGGCAGGTCGCGCCGAGCATCTAGAGGCGCACCCTCGACCCCCCGGCCCCTCGGCTTTCGGTTCTTATGGCTGAATCGAACGCTGAGGGGCTTTATCGCGCCAGGGGCTACTCGGGGTACTTAGTAACGCTAAAGACCGCTGGGCGTGGACGCTGGGCGGTCGGAAATCACGGTCGCGATCCGTTGTAGACAGTTGCCATGTTGGTCCGTAGCGCCTCGACGTGTTCTTCGGCCATCTCGAGCGTGACGTGGAAAAAGATCTCGTCGATCTCGCCGTCGGAATCGAGCGGAATGGAAATCGCCACCGAATAGGGCGCCTCTGTCGATACTCGATGTTTGGTGACTAGGCTCGTATATCCCTCTTCGTCTGTCTCGCCTGTCTCGGAATAGAATTGATTACCGTCCATTATCGACCATGAGTACGTGGTCAACATCTCGAGGAACATCGTTCGATATACCCCGGTCAGCTCGATCACCGGCTCGAAAAAGAACAACACCACTTCGTGTGGTCCTTTGGAATTTCGGTCAATTATTCCCGTCGAAAAGAAACTGATATCGATCATGCGCGGTCCCATCCTGGTGGCGGCTCGTCCAGTTGCTTGATTCCCGGACGGGTGGGTAATCTGCGGCGCGGTCTCTTTTGTGCGCCCTTCTCACTCTCTGGAGCGACGGAGGACGACGACGGCGAAGCCGAGTCGGAGGACGTAGGAGTGACTGTCTCTGTTCCCGTTCCCTTTCCCTTATTAGGACGGGACGGGACGGGACGGTACGGGGTCATGTCACCTGGTGCGTCACCTAACGCGTCACCATTGCTCTGTTGCTGGTCAGAGGCTTTCGACTTCGGCGATGCGTTACGTGACGCGTTACTGACATCCTCTTCCTTCATGTCGAGTCCTCTTTCTCGATACCGGCGCTGGCGCTCACGTCCGAGTTGTGCCCGTCGCTCGACCACCTCGGCCAATTCCTGGTCCTGCCACGGCAGTTGATAGGTACCGTCGCCGTTGTCGATCCATCCGAGTTTGTCTATTAGTTCGGCGATAAGATCGGGCGCATTGTCGAATACAGCGGTGAGCTTCGAGAGATTCCGAGCCTTGAGGTGTCCGTCATTTCCGGCTTTGTTGCAGAGCACTAGAGCGCGGATATGGAATAGCTCGGCATCGTGCGAGAGTTCGAGATCGTCGGCGCGGTCCGACCAATCATCAGGAATGCGAGTCCATGTCACTCTGAATTCACCTTGCCTTGATCTCGTCGCCATTGCATGTAGTGCTTCGAGCACATTCGGCGAGTACGGGCCTCGGTGGCGCACTCGGCGCGCATGCAGATCAGCTTGCCGTTCTGGGAGTACTGCTCGGCGGCAGCAAGCTCGGCAGGCTCGGACGCATGCACCAGCTCGTTCGGGTGTCTCCTACCGCATACGACACCAGCCGAGCGCATCACCGACCTCCAGCGAGTAGGGCCGCAATCCGGCCGCGCTGTTCTTCGGTCAGTGGCGGCGCTGCGGCGACGATCTCCCGAACCTTGTCCTCGATTTTCGAGGTGGCCAACTCGGTTTCGAGGTCGGTATGGTCGCCGTTCGGGTAGTGGCGTCGGTTCGTGCCTAGCTTGCCGCCGAGAGACTGGGTGCGCTTCGACATGGACATGGTTACCTCACAGGAGTTTTGGGTTCCTGCGGGGCCTGTAGGAGTATGGGCCGACTTCCCGTACCTACCAGTTCCGCTCTGACGCCTTCGCAATCATGAGTGTCGATCTCACCAGGGTCGGTCACCCGGTGTCTTTAGCTATTCGGAACGCTACACCCACAACCGGACAGTGGCTGCTACACGCACGGTGTGTCCGGACCACCAGCGTGTAGCTGCTGCGTTGATGTGGTGGCGTGTTATCGGGCGTCAAATGAGCCGACGTAACGCGCACTGGAAGGTAGAGGGGGGTTTGTCCTCCTGAGCATTTTTGCTCACAGGGACATCTTTCACGTCGTCGGCTGCTGTTCGTTGACTCACGCCCTGCATGGATGCGATTGCGCGAGTGGTGAATCCGCGCTTTAGCAATAGTGCTAAACGGCTACCGTTTCCACTCGATAACTATGCGGTCGGCATCGAACACGTTGCCGCGCTTGACTACCGGCAGGATCACCACGCTCATGAGTACGTCGATGATCTTCGAGCGCCGCTCGGGTGAGAGACCGGACCACACCGTATCGAGGTCGCCCTCGGCGAGCAGTAGCTCGGCAACCGGATCGCGCTGCGCCTGAGCGGCAAGCTGGCGGTCGATCTCGGCTACCTGGTCCCTCAGTGGCTTGACGGCATCGAGCAGGTCCGAGTAGTCGAGCCCGTCGTCGGTACTCCAGGCGCCGGTGGCCGAATCGATCCGAGCGAGCAATCCGTCGCGGCGAGCGGTGAGCGCGGGCAGGTCGACCCCGGTGCCCTTGTCGAGGAGGTCGAGAGCGTCCGGACGCGCCAACCTACCGAGCACGATCGAGTCCACGTAGTCGTCGAGCCGTCGCTGATCTCGGCGGTTGTGGCCCTTGACCCGGCATCGGTAGTGGGGAATGCCTCCTCGGCGCGCTACTTCCATCTTCGGCAGCATGCCGCCCTCGTCGGGATGACAAGCGCCACAACGGTACACGCTCGATCCTTGCCATAGCCGATCCTTGCGTGTGGGCTGGCGGCGTCCGTCGAGAAACGCTGCGACAGCATCGAATACGTCATCGTCGAGGATCCTCGGCCACTGTCCGACCACGCCCGTAAGGATCTGTCCGTTGTACGTGACCCGCTGCGCATAGAGCGCGTTCCGGAGTTGTTCGCCGACTCGGCGCGATGTCCATTCGCTCCCGTGTCCGTTCTCCAGCTTCGCGCCGGTCGGACTGAGTAGTTGCCTTCCGCTGGTGCGCAATCCTTCTCGGTTCCAGCGTCGAGCGATCTCGGACGTCGAGACACCACCGAGTATGTCGGTAGCTGCGAGCCGAATAGCCTGCGCCTCAATGGGTTCGATCTCCTGTCCACCGAGCTTGTACCCGAACACACGGCGGCGCACTCTCCACTTACCCGACTCGGCGGCTTGACGGTGTGCGAGCTTCATACGCTCGACGGAATGTTCTACCTCACCCTCGGCTACGGCACCGAGAATCCGCGCCTGCATGCGCCCGCTCGACGTCGACAGGTCGAGATCGCCGGAGGTCACTGTTCGGATCGGGGTCGATTGCAGCGCGTCCACGATCCGCACCAGGTCGACGGCGCGTCGGTACAGCCGGTCGGTGTGCCAGACAACTATGCCGTCCACCGCACCGGCAGCGACGTCGGCGAGCATCCGCTCGAACTCGGGCCGGGGCTTGCCGCTCGCGGCGCTCACGTCGTTGTCGACGTACACGCGGGCGACGGTCCAGCCGAGCCGGTCGGCGAGGTCTCTGCACTCGTCCTCTTGCCGCTCGACGCCGCGCCGGGTTGCATCGGGATCGGACGAGATGCGCACGTAGATCGCTGCGGAGATAGCCATAAGTCCACGCTAGATCGAGAGCAGTGCTCTGGGGTGGGTTTCGTAGGGTTCTAGTGGTTGATGGTTCCGTGTCTGTGGGGGTCGAGTGCGGTGGGTGGGTGCCAGAGGGTGCGGCCGGGGTAGGGGTGGTCGGGTTCGGCTTTGGTGGTGGCCCAATGGGTGTCGGTTTTTCCGACGAGGGGGTGGTGGATGTCGCAGCCGAAGGTGAGTGTGTCGATGTCGGTGTTGCCGCCGTCGGCCCATTCGTCGATGTGGTGGGTTTGGGAGTAGGTGGCGGGTCGGGTGCAGCCGGGGAAGGTGCAGCCTCGGTCGGCGGCGATGAGGACGATGCGTTGGTCGGGTGTGGCGAGGCGTTTGGTGCGGGCGAGGTGCAGGGGTCTGCCGGTGCGGTCGTCGAAGATGACGAGGTAGTGGTGGGCGTGGGTGGCCATGCGGATGGCGTCGCGGATGGCGATGGTGGATCCGGTGGCGGTGATGGCGTGTCCGGTGGCTGTTTCGAGTTCGTTGAGTGTCATGGTGATGACGGCGGTGACGGGTAGTCCTCGGTGTTGGCCGAGTTGTCCGGAGGCGAGCATTTGTCGCAGGATTGTTTTGAGGGCGTCGTGTTGGCGTCGTCCGAGGCCGCGTCGGTCTCGTTGGGCCCGTTCGGTATCGGCTTCGGATTCGGCGTCCTCGCCGTCGCCGTCGGCATCCTCACTCTCGTCCTCGGCGGCGGCGTCGTCGTCCGAACTGTCGCCCGGCTCGTCGTCTGGTCCGTCGTCTCGCGAACTGTCGCCCGGCTCGTCGTCTGCTCCGACGTCGTCCGAATTGTCGTTGTGGTCGCTGGTGGGTGTGTCGAACAGGCTCGGATCCGTGGCCGTGGCCCCGTCTTGACCGTGGTGTTCGTCATCGTTGGGTTCGTCGTCGTTGTGTTCGTCGTCGTTGGGTTCGTCGATGAGGGGGGTGGTGTCGGCGGGGTTGCACATGCCGGGTTTGGCCCATTTGCTGAATGCGGCTTCGAGGTAGGCGCGGAATTCGGCGTCGCAACGGAATCGTCCGGTGCTCAGTCCTGCGGCGTCGGGGTCGTCGAGGTAGAGGTAGGTGCGGTCGGCGACCGATTCTTTGTCGAGGTCGCCGTCGGGGTCGAGGATGTCGTAGAGGCGGCGGGCGGCGACGGTGAACGCGTCGGGTAGTAGGTCCCTAGCGAGTTGCACCAGTTGTTGTTCGGCGTGCTCGGCGGTGTCGGTGTCGACTTTGGTGCCGAGTCTTTTGAAGAATTTGCGGATGATCTGTTGGTGTTCTTCGCCGATGATTCCGTCTTCGGCGGCGTGGGTGGTGGCGGGTAGGTGTGGTGGGAGGCGTTCGCCGGTGAGGGTGGTGCGTTCGCCGAATTGTTCGGCCATCAGGATGCGTTGTCCGGATTGTTTCATCGACAGTCGTAGGAGGACGGCGAGTGCTTCGGGGATCGATCCGTAGATGCCGTCGAGTCCGTGTTGGTCGATGAGGTCGGCGATCCAGGTGTGGGAGTAGGCGAACAGGGTTCGGGTCATGGTTTCGGTGCGCATCAGCAGGGCTCGGCGGTCACTGTTGGTCAGGGCCATGGTTTGTATCTGTCCGAGTCGCGTGATGCCTGCTTCGAGGTCTGCGATGACGCGTGCGAGGCCGGGTGCGTCGATCACCGGTGTCGCGGTCAGGTCGAGTTCGGTGACCGGTACGACTCCGTCTCGGTCGTCGCGGTTGGTGGACCAGGACTGTGCCCAGGCGGTCATCGGATCCGGCTCCGACCCAGCCTCCTCCACTTCAGCCTCCTCCGACCCAGCCTCCTCCGATTCAGCTGGATCCTCCGTGCTGATCGAATCGGGTTCGACTGCAACACCACTCAGCTCGGAGGTCTCACCCGCACCGGCGTCGTCACCGGCGGGGTCAGCAGCCGCATCCGGCAGCACGGCAGCATCGCCAGCCGTGACTGAGTCGCCAACCGTTACCGCTTCCCCCGCCGTCACCGCTTCGCCGGCCGTGACCACCCCACCGATCGTCAGATCGGCGATATCCCCTGCTGCTGTGTTGGCTTCGTCGACCGAAGCGCTATCCCCCGAAAGCATGAGATCAATCTAGCCCGACCCACCGACAAGTTTTCGAACGTACGTGCCCATCCTTACCTTTGTGTGGGTAGTTTGACCTCGATTCCGCCGAGGTTGAGGTAGATCATTGCTTTCAGCGATGCGGCAGAGTGGTGGCCGTAGCCGCGGGCGTTGATCAGTCTGATCTTGGAGTTGATTCCCTCGATGAGAGCGTTGGAGACACCCAATTCGATTGCTGCGCAGATCGCCTCGGACTTCTTGTCGATCATCCGGGCGAGTTGAACGAACGCACTGATGCCGCAGGACTTCGCTTCTTCGATCCAACGCCTCAAATACCGTGCAGCGTTCGACGGCGCGACTTTCCGGTAGAGATCCCGGAACTGTTCCTTCAGACGCCACGCCGTCCCGACTTCGGTGTCAGCTGCAGTCACCGTCCGCAATAGCGACTTATGGGTCTTGGTGAGCCGATTCTTACCGAGCCGCAACGCTGTTCGAGCCTTGCGCCACTCCGGTGCCTGCATGGTCAGCGTGCGACGAATCGACGCGGCATCGGAGAACACCCGGTCCAACGCTCGATTGACCCATTGCATGACATGAAAGGGATCCATGCACTGACGAGCCTGCGGGACGTGATGTTCGGCGGCCGCACGGAACGCCGGCGACCCGTCCATCGACACCACCTGCACCTCCTCTCGCTCCTGCGCGGACTGTTGTTCGAAGAACTCCGAAAACGAGTCCCGACCGCGGCCCTCGGAGATATAGATGACCTTGCCGGTGTCGTGATCACCCACGATCGTGAGGTACTTGTGCGGATGCCGATAACAGATTTCGTCGACACCGATCCGATAGAGCCGATCGAGGCGACGCGAGTCGATCAACGCATCGACCGCGCGTGTGACGATGGAGGTCACCGTTCGCCACGCGCAGCGCATCAACGTCGATACCGAGGTCCTGTCGGTGCGAGTGACCAGCCACAACACGGTGTCTTCGAAGTCTCGTGAATGCCGCGCTCGTGGCCGCGCCCACGGGATGTCCTCGGTACGAACACCGCAGGTCGGGCACTCGATCCGTCGGATCGAGTAGACCAGCCACACCTTGTGCCGGCCGAAATCGAGATGCCGCCAGCGACGAGGTTCGCGATCGTAGGCCGCGGTGCGCGAATAGCCACACGGGCACTTCACACGGCGTGCGGTAAGTCTGAGCGTGACCTCGACGGATGAGTCTGTGATCGACACATCCGATACCGATGCACCGGGGATCTGAAGTAGACGGTTAAATGCAGTACTGACGCGCACGTGTAGCGGTCCTCCGGATTGAGGTTGGTGTAGGAACCCCGAAATCTAGAGGCCCAACACGTGCGCGTCCCTCATCTCACCGGCAACTCGCCGAACACTGCGTCCAACAACACAACCCGCCCTGAACAGCAGAAATGACGCCCACACAAACCTCAGGAGCGCCACACCAGTTCGAGCCCAAATCTTGAGTGGATCAAACCGTCGGCTCGTTCCGATCATTCCCTCCATGGAATCGAATGCTGTCGTCCTCGGTGCGCTGTCCTCATGAGATCGACAAGTCTCGCGCTAGGTACATCCACTCTGATATCCCCAGCCACATCACTGATTTGGACTATGCCGGCCTCAGCTTCTCTTGGTCCGATCACACCGATGAGGTGATCTCGGCGTTCGCGGGCGCGCCGGATCCTCGACCCGAGTGGGCCCTCGTGCTCGATTCTGGGGCGGAGGTCGTAGCGGATCGCCTCGTCGGCCAGCGCCCGTGCACTCTCGTCCTGGTCGGGGCCTATCGGGAGCAGAGTGAGTTGAACAGGTGCCAGCCAAAACGGAAGTCTGCCTTGATATTGCTCGAGAAGGGCAGCGGTGACGCGTTCCATCGATCCCACGGTTCCTCGGTGGATCATCACCGGTCGGTGTCGACGTCCGTCCGAGCCTGTGTACGCCAGATCGAACCGCTCCGGTTGGTTGAAGTCGAGTTGGACTGTGGCGATGGTTTCTTCGTGGCCGCGTCCGTCGCGTACCTGAATGTCGAGCTTGGGCCCGTAGAAAGCAGCCTCACCAGGTACCTCGACCAAGGACAATCCGTGCTGGTCCGCGATAGGTCGAGCTGCTGTGCGCAGGCTTTCTTGCCCTCGCTCCCACTGCTCGGTGGCACCGAGCCAACTGTAGGATTCGTCGCGGGTGGAGAGCCGAATGTAGTCGATCGACAGCCCCAATACACGCTGCGCGTTCAACGCCGAACGCAGCGCCAGGCCTGCTTCTGCTTCAACTTGGTCGGACCGACAGAACACGTGGGTGTCGTCCAGGGTGATCTGACGTACGCGGCTCAGTCCGGAAAGGACACCGGACCTTTCGGCGCGAAACATGGACGCCAGTTCGTTCAACCGAACTGGCAAATCACGATACGACCTGGTCTCGGAAGCAAAGATCAGAGCGTGATGAGGGCAATTCGCGGGCCTCAACACCAATTCGTCGCCGCCGAGATGCATTGCCGGAAACATGTCTTCGTCGAACTTCTTCCAATGTCCTGAGCGCTCGTACAGCGCGCGCTTGCCGAGCACCGGTGAGTACACGCTCACACATCCGTCTGCGCGCGCGAGCTCTCGCGCGAAGTCCGCGAGTTCCTGTCGAATGACTGCGCCGGCCGGAAGCCACATGGGTAGGCCTGAACCGACGAGCGGATGGGTGGCGTAGACGGACATGCTGCGATTCAGTTCGCGGTGGTCGAGATTCATCGAATACTCCTGTGTCAGTTGGATACGGACCCAGGAAATCGACGAAGCCCCGGATCGAATCCGGGGCTGGATGAGGCTGAGCGTCGTCAGTTCATCGTCGAGTCGCCGGATGAGCCCGGCGTCGTGGCGAAGGAACAAAGATTCAGCACTCGTGAAAGGTACAAGACAGGATGCAGGGATGTCACTCGAATATCGAGAGCGAAAGAACCGATGCGGTCATTCCCGGTGACCATTGTCGTCGAGGATGTCCGACGCAATGGCAGAAATGGCCCCGACGAACTGATGCCCGCCAGTCGGGTGTTCGACGAACCGAGCCGACGGCAGAACGCGCCGGCTCAGCGCAAGGTGCTCGAACGGTACGACCTCATCGTCGCGGCACTGATGAAGTGACAGAGAAGTATCAGGCTCTGGTCCGAAAAATGCGTACTCCTCGACGTCCCAGCCTTCAGGACTCCAATCCGGCATTGCCAGCAGAAAAGCTCGCTCAGGGCGGAATGGTATGCCCTCGGCGAGTACTCGCAGAAGTATCGACGCGCCGAAAGAATGAGCGACAACGATGTCCTCGGAACTCAACTGACCCACGAGTCTGCGGACGGGATCGGCCCAGGCCTCGAAAGACATGTTTGTATCCGAGAATTCCGGCATGTCGACTGCAAGACCGAGAGCGCTGCCCATGGCGTCGGCGATCGCTCGGTCCTCGGTGAAACCGCCCGCGCCGTGAATGAACAGAATTGCCATCGTGAAATCCATTCGCCGTGGTGGAACCTCAGTGTCGCACCTTCTCCGGCTCCGCTGCAGACGCGCGCAGCAAGAGCCCAACCCAGCTCCGATACGGTCGCCAGTTCTCGGCCACCACTGAGATCTCGTCGACGCCGTAGTAATTGCGTACTGCGTCGGAGAAGCGTTGTTCGTGCACGGGCAAGGCATCGGGAATGCCGACGCCGCGAATCATGATCAGCTCTGCCGAATAGGGTCCGATACCCGCTAAATGCTGAAGTTCGACCAGAGCGTCGTCGTAGGGGAGTGCCCGCAACCGGTCGCGATCGAGATCGCCGTTCAGTGCCGCTGCCCCGAGGTGACGCAATTGCTCCACCTTGCGATCGGTGAGGCCCTTGACGGGGGTGAGGTGCTGAAGAAGATCAGGGGCGGGGAAGGCACCGTCAGATCCATACTGGTCGGCGAGACGCTTCTTGATCGCCGCGGTCTGAGTCATTCGTATCCGGTGACCGATGATGCACCATGCCGCTGCTTCGTACGGGGTGTAGAACAACACCGGTCGCAGGCCCGGAAACTGC
This sequence comes from Rhodococcus sp. P1Y, assembly GCF_003641205.1. Lineage (NCBI taxonomy): Bacteria > Bacillati > Actinomycetota > Actinomycetes > Mycobacteriales > Nocardiaceae > Rhodococcus > Rhodococcus sp. P1Y. The sequence goes on along the minus strand of NZ_CP032762.1, from coordinate 655,585 downwards.
TCCTGAAGTGCTGCTACTACAGGATCTTTTGACGCAAGAGCAGAGAACCCGGCCCCGTCGTCGTTGGTGCACAGTATCCGTTGAACGTCGCGCCGGACGAGTTCGGGCGCGGCGCCTCCGGTGATCTCGCCGCGGAGCGTGCGCCCGTCCTGGCGGAGGTGGACCCGTGCAGTGGTCCACTCACCGTCCAGCGGCCACGCGAACACAAAGGCGTCCTCTACCTGGTCCACGTCGGTCCCGGGGAAGCCGAGTGCGAACGACCGAGCTGCGTGGAGACTGAACTGCGCGTCGACCTCGAGCGTGAACGAGGACATCAGCTGTTGTGGATCGTGACGGCGTAACCCTCCGGATCGCGGAAGACGAAGGTGAGTCCGAAGGGGCCGTCGAAAGGCGGTGTCAGTATCGAGACGCCCTCTTCGGCGAGGTGATCGTGTAGTCCCTGAGCATCATTCGATGCGAACCACAGCGCGACGCCCAGTCCGGGCTGGCCGGATGTCAGGTCCACACCTGGCAACGGTTCGCGTACTGCGAAGGCGATCGGCGACGTAGCGAACACGACCGCGCCTGGAGGCGATGCGGGCGCACGGACCAGCCCGACCTTGTCCTCGTAGAACGCCGCAGCGCGGGCGACATCGCTGACCTGGAGGGCTAGAAAGCTTGGACCGGAGACGGTTGCGGTGGTCATGTGTTCCCTTTCAAGTCGTTCGTCAAGGTCTTGACGTGATCCACGGTATGTCAAGATGTTGACATGAGTCAAGTGGATGTCGAGACGTCGATCGGATACGCGCTCAAACGCACGACCGCCGCATTGCGCGCGGCCATGGATGAGCAATTGCGGATCCTCGACCTGACCGTCTCGCAGTACTCGAGCCTCGAACTACTCGCCCGCTACCCCGGGATATCCAACGCGGACCTGGCGCGTGGAGTTTTCGTCAGTCGACAAGCGACGCACCAACTTCTGGCGGGCCTGAAGCGTCTCGAACTCGTCGAGACGGACGGCACAGGACGAGACCAGCGCCTCCGACTGACACCGACGGGTGCGAAGAAGCTGGCAGTCGCGTCGAACGCCGTCGCCAATGTCGAAGAGACCATGCTGACCGGGCTCACACCCCAGCAGCGCGAATCCCTCAGGCAAGCTTTGCAGGCGTGCGTGACCGCACTGGCCTGAAGGTGGAGATCAGCCCACGTACGCTCCGAGATGCTGCCCGGTGAGCGTGGACCCGTCGGCGATCAGGTCGGCAGGGGTGCCCTCGAATACGATCTGTCCTCCGTCGTGGCCTGCACCCGGTCCGATGTCGATGATCCAGTCGGCGTGGGCCATCACCGCCTGATGGTGTTCGATCACGATGACGGACTTACCGGATTCGACGAGACGATCGAGGAGCCCGAGCAGTTGCTCGACGTCGGCGAGATGCAGGCCGGTGGTCGGCTCGTCCAGGATGTAGATGCCGCCCTTGTCGCCCATGTGGGTCGCGAGCTTGAGGCGCTGACGCTCGCCGCCGGACAGCGTCGTGAGAGGTTGTCCGATCTTGATGTACCCGAGCCCGACGTCGACGAGGCGGGTCAGAATCTTGTGTGCAGCTGGCAGCGGCGCGTCGCTGGAAAAGAATTCCTCCGCCTGCGCAGCCGACATCGCCAGCACTTCGCTGATGTCCTTGCCGCCGAGGTGGTAGTCCAACACCGACGCCTGGAAACGCTTGCCTTCGCATTCCTCGCACGGGATGGCGACCCCTGCCATCATCGCGAGGTCGCTGTAGATGACGCCGTTTCCGTTGCACGTCGGGCATGCGCCCTCCGAATTCGCGCTGAAGAGTGCAGGTTTGACGCCGTTTTCCTTGGCGAATGCTTTGCGGATGGGCTCGAGCAAGCCGGTGTAGGTCGCCGGATTACTGCGGCGAGATCCGCGAATGGCGCCCTGGTCGATGGCCACTACGTCGTCCAGCCCGGCCAGGGATCCATGGATGAGCGAACTCTTACCCGAGCCTGCGACTCCCGTCACGACGACGAGTACACCTAGCGGGACGTCGACGTCCACGTTCTTCAGATTGTGCGAGTCCGCGCCGCGAATCTCGATGACCTCGGTGTACTCCCGGACCGAATCTTTCACTGCTGCACGATCGTCGAAATGTCGACCGGTGATGGTATCGCTCTCGCGCAGGCCGTCGACCGTACCTTCGAAGCAGACATTTCCGCCGTTGGTGCCGGCCCCTGGCCCGAGGTCGACGATGTGGTCGGCGATCACGATCGTTTCCGGCTTGTGTTCGACCACCAACACCGTATTGCCCTTGTCGCGCAGTTGAAGCAACAGGTCGTTCATGTTCTCGATGTCGTGCGGGTGGAGGCCGGTCGTGGGCTCGTCGAACACGTAGGTGACGTCGGTGAGCGAACTTCCGAGATGTCGAATCATTTTGGTGCGCTGTGCTTCACCGCCGGACAGTGTGCCCGCAGGACGTTCGAGTGACAGGTACCCGAGTCCGATTTGCACGAAAGAATCCAACGTCTCGCTCAGCGATTGCAGCAGCGGCGCCACCGACGGTTCCTTCACGCCCGCGATCCAGGTGGCGAGATCACTGATTTGCATGGCGCAGGCGTCGGCGATGCTGATGCCCTTGATCTTCGAAGACCTGGCCCCCTCGTTGAGGCGAGTTCCGTCGCAGTCGGGGCACACCGCGAAGGCCACCGCCCGTTCGACGAAGGCCCTGATGTGGGGCTGCATAGCGTCGACGTCCTTGGACAGGAACGACTTCTGGATCTGAGGGATCAAGCCCAGGTAGGTCAAGTTGATGCCGTCGACCTTGATCTTCGTCGCTTCGCGGTACAGCAGGTCGTTCAATTCACGCTTGGTGAACTTCGCGATCGGCTTGTCCGGATCGAAGTACCCACAGCCGCGGAAGATACGGCCGTACCATCCCTCCATGCTGTAACCGGGGATGGTGAGTGCGTTCTCGTTGAGCGACTTTGTGTCGTCGTACAACGCGGTGAGGTCGATGTCGCTGACCGAGCCTCTGCCTTCGCATCGCGAACACATGCCGCCGGTGACCGAGAACTTCCGTACCTCCTTGGTCTGCCGTCCGCCCTTGTCGAAGGTTACGGCACCTGCACCGGACACCGACGCAACATTGAACGAAAATGCCTGCGCCGAACCGATATACGGCTTGCCGAGCCGACTGAACAGAATTCGCAACATTGCGTTGACGTCCGTCGCCGTCCCGACGGTCGAGTGGGGATTGGCACCCATGCGCTGCTGATCGACGATGATTGCCGTGGTCAACCCGTCGAGCCGATCCACGTCGGGACGTGCCAGCGTGGGCATGAACCCCTGGACGAACGCACTGTACGTTTCGTTGATCATGCGCTGCGACTCGGCGGCGATGGTCGAGAACACGAGCGAGCTCTTACCCGAACCGGATACCCCGGTGAACACCGTCAGCCTGCGCTTCGGGATTTCGACGCTGATGTCGGCAAGATTGTTCACCCGCGCACCCTGGACCCGGATCTTCTCGTGACTGTCCGCCACATGCAGTTCGGGCGTCGTGCTCGGTCTTCTCGCCATCACAGTCTCTTTCCTCGTACGCGGGAGCGGTGTAAATCTAACCAGAACGAGCTCAGCGAACCTGCTGGATACGAAGGAGATTCCCAGCCGGGTCGCGCACGGCGAAGTCTCGGAGCCCGTACGGCTGCTCGGTAGGTTCCTGGACCACGTCGGCGTCGGCGGCCTGAAGCTTCTCGAACGTGCCGTCGAGGTCGCGGGTCGCGAGTTGCAGGCCGGCGTACGTGCCCTTGGCCATCATCTCGAGGATGAGCCGTCGTTCGTCGTCGGTGATGCCCGGGTCGACTGCGGGCGGCGTCAGGACGATGGATGTATCCGGCTGCCCCGGTGGTCCGACGGTAATCCAGCGGAGACCTTCGTAACCGACGTCGAGGCGTACCTCGAAGCCGAGGAGGTCGCGATAGAACGCGAGTGCGGCGTCGGCGTCGTCGTGCGGGAGGAACGAGGAGTGAATTGTTATGTCCATGGATGAGAACGCTAGTGGCGCCCCGAGATCCCCGCTTCTCGATTCCTGATCGAATGCAAGCCTGATCGAATGCAAGCCTGATCGAACACAAGCCTGATCGAGCCCAAGTACAGACTGCACGGCATGATCAATCGAATGTCACGTGCGATACGGATCTCGCAGTACCTGTCCATCCTGTTCGGTGGTCTGGTGGTGGGGCTGGTGATCGGTTCCCGCGGCATCACCGACTCGCTGATCGATCCGTCTGCGTCGTTCACGTCGGCGGAGAGCATCGGTAGCGGTGTGCTGTTGCTAGCGGTCGTCGGCGTGCTGGCGGCTGCGTTGTCGAGCCGCGCTCCGGATGTTGCCCTCGCGCCGGTTGCCGTCGTCGCCCTGGCGGTCCTTGCCGCCGATACCGTTCTCGACGGTCTACCGGCCTGGACGCGGCCGGTGGCGTCGGGCGTCCTGATAGGTGTACTTGCGGTGCGGGCGGGCACGGATATGCGTGCACAAACGGGGCTCCTGCTTGCGGTGTTCGGTGCAGGGATCTTCGGCACGCGGCTCGACGACGTGCTGACGCTCGACAACATGGCCAGGACCGACTACGCAACTTCCGGGTACGACTACTTCGAGCAAGCGTCGTCCACGCGAGAGATCGTGTTCCTGGTTCTGGCAGCTGCGTCGGCGATTCTGCTCGTCGTGTCCAGGAGCGCGACTGTCGCTGCGGCACAACGCGTCGACGCACGGACGGTCGCCGTGGGTGTTGCCCTACCGATCATCGGGTCTGCTCTGTCGTGGTTGTCTTCGGCGAACAGAAGCGAGGTGGCCCTGTGGTACGTGGCGTTCGCTGCGCTGGTTGCGGCTGCCGTCATCGCATCTTTCGTGCTGAGAGGTCGCGACGGAGCTGTGATTCTTGCGTTGTTCGCTGCCGCGGGCGCGTCGATAGCGATCGGGTACTCGACGGTGACGAGTGCAGCCGACTTCGCGATCGTGGTGGCGTTCTTCGTGGTGGGAGGCATCGTCGCGGCAAGGTGGCCGCATGTGTACGTCGGGTTGGGGTTGCTCGCGGCGACGGCGTTGTCCGCGTTGGTGGGCGGAGTGACCGCAGGCGTGGCGTCAACCTTCGTGTTCCCTTTCGCCGTCGCGTACACCGCGGTTGCGGTTCTGCCGGTGGCGTCGGGCGCGCTGGCGGTGTCGGTGTTCGTTCCCTTCACGTTGACGGTCTCGGTGACGGTCGCGTTCGCCTCCGCCGGGTCGGCGGGCTTGATAGCGATCGAGTCGTTCACGGGCGCGTCCAATCCCCCTCGTAGTGCGCTCGCGCTGTGTGGGGCCGGCGCCTTGCTCGCCTGTGCAGCGGGCATCGCGGTGATCGGCCGTCGCATCCGCCCCGAGCCGGCCGGCCCTGACGCAGCCGGCCCTGACGCAGCCGGCCCTGACGCAGCCGGCCCTGACGCAGCCGGCCCTGACGCAGCCGGCCCTGACTCAACCCGCGCCTGAACTGATCCCGGGCGCACACGGACTAGGCGCCCGCTCCCGATGAGGGAACAGGCGCCTAGTGAGAACGGATCGCGAGCTATCGAGCCGGGGTGACCGTCGTTGTCGGGACCGCAGCCGTCGTCGTGGCTGCGGCAGCGGGGGAGGCCGGGGTGACGACGACCGACGCAGCAGCCGCATCCTGAGCCGGAAGCTGACCCTCTGCCTGCAGTGCTGGATCGACGGGCAGTGCGGGATCGACGGGTAGCGCGGGATCGACCGGCAGTGCCGGATCGACAGGGACGACTGGCAGAGCCGGGTCGACCGGAGCGACGATGCCGGGCTGAACTGCGACGTACGGTGCCGCAAGTCCTGTCGTCGTCGTCGGAGCCGCCGATGTGGTGGTCGGAGCCGAGGTGGCCGTCGTTGCCAGAACAGCCATGCGGGCGTCGTCCTGGACCTTCTTCGTTTCGATCGGCTTTCCGGCCTCGGCGTCCTTGGCGAGCTGTGTCAGCCATGCGGCTGCGTACTGAGCTGACGTCAGCGGCCGGCCCTTGTTCACGTCGGCATCACGCCAGTAGTCGAAGTGGTGTCCGGATCCGGGTCCGAGGGTCTTACCGTACGGATCGTCCATGAGAACAGGGACGGTGTTGGTGTTGGAGCCGATGAAGCCGATGATTTCCTTGGCGATCTTGGACGGCAGGTAGGCCAGGTTGATGGCCTTGTCTGCTGGCATGGGCGCTTCGGTACCGGTCTCCGTCTCGGTGCCGGTCTTCGCGTCGGCCGAGGCCTTGGTGGTCGGGGCCGTCGGCTTGTAGTCCGGCTCGGACACCTTGATCAGAACTTCGAGGAGGGTTTCGTCGCTTGCCAGCCAGTTGTCCTGGCTCGCGATGTGGTTCCAGGCTGCGAAACCGATACGGCCGAGTACCAATGCCATGTCGGCTCCGGTCGCCGGTGTGAGATGGTCGCGTTCGAGAGCGTCGACGTTGAGCTGGCGACCGACGTTCGCTGCGAGGTGGAGCAAGGAGGTGTTTTCCGGCATATCGCAGGTGAGGTCACCTTCGGCGCAGAACGACGCGATCCGGCCGTCGAGTGCGCCGAACCCGCCCGACGTTCCGGGAAGAGCGCCTGCGCCTGCGGGCCCGGTGGTGCCGTTCTGGTACTTGGTTCCGAAACCGTCCGGGTTCGTGGCGGAATCAGCGCCGGGGAACGGGTTGTCGCCGGCGCCGCGACCTGCGTCGGCCATGATGACGACGCCGACCACGCTGTTCGGGTCTACGCCTGCGATGCCGTTGCCGATCTCCATTGCGGCGCGACGGGTGACGTCAGCGCCTTCGCTGTAGCCGACGATGGCGAAGCGGGTGTTGGGGCACGAGGTGGCGATCGCGTTCATGACCGTGTGCGTGTTGGTGACGCCCGTCGTCACGGCGTTCTCGTACGAGGCCATGTTCGCGGGGTACTCGATGTAGACGGCGGCGTAGGAGTCCTCCGCGACCTGACCGTTGGGGACGCCGACCATCTGGTCGATCCAGTCGCTCTCGAAGTCGCCTGCGAGTGCTGCGGGCAACCGGTTGCCTTGAGCGTCGGTGAGCATCTTGGTGTGTTCGCGGGGCGTGTCACCGCGGCCACCCATCGAGATGGTGACCATGTCGTAGCAGGTCGCGGTGGATGCGAGCTCGACCTGGGCGTCGGACGTCGACAGCTTGTCGGTCGTCAACACGGCTGCGCCGACAGCCATGGCACCCAACGAAACGAACGCGACAGCACTCGTGACGAGGCGTCGCCGGTTCGCAGGTGTGCGAGTTGTGAAACGTGAAGCCATGAAGATTCCCAATCAGTTGTCCCCGAACCGATTACACGGCCTGCACTTCGCAGCCGACTACACGGAAGTCGCCGCGGGGGTCTCCGGCGTTACAGGGTGATCGAAAAGAAACGTCGCGATACCCTAGGGGGGTATGGTAGACAGGAGCGAAAGGAAGAGGTGCTCCAAGTGAATACGACGGTCAAGCTCGCGGGATTCGTACTCGGAATTACATTGGTGTTCTTCGCCGCTTTCCTGATCGGAACTGCGGTCGGCCCTGTCGGCCAAGATGCGCCTGCGAGCCACGAGCATGCTCAGGTGGTGCACGAATGACCGAGACCGAGCTGATCCTGGGCGGCATGACGTGTGCGTCGTGCGCCAACAGGATCGAACGCAAGCTCAACAAACTCGACGGCGTCACCGCGACGGTCAACTACGCCACCGAGAAAGCACGCGTGCAGTCCGACGGCGTGGCCACCGAGGATTTGATCAAGGCGGTGGAGGCAGCGGGATACTCGGCCACCATCCCCGCCGACGAAGCAGAACCGGAATCCGCGACAGACCCGATGAAACAACGTCTGCTGATCTCGGCGGCCCTGACGATTCCGGTCGTCGCGATGGCAATGATCCCGACCTTGCAGTTCACCAACTGGCAATGGCTGTCGCTGACGCTCGCTGCGCCGGTCGTCGTGTGGGGCGCGTATCCGTTCCACAAGGCGGCATGGACCAACCTCAGGCACGGCACGTCGACGATGGACACACTCGTGTCGATGGGCACGCTCGCGGCTCTCGGCTGGTCGCTGTACGCACTGTTCTTCGGGACGGCGGGCACCCCTGGGATGAAGCACCCGTTCGAACTGACCATCGCGCGCATGGACGGCTCGTCCAACATCTACCTGGAAGCCGCAGCGGGGGTCACCACCTTCATCCTGGCCGGGCGCTACTTCGAGTCACGGTCGAAGCGTCGGGCGGGAGCTGCGCTGCGCGCCCTTCTCGATATGGGAGCCAAGGACGTGACGGTCCTGCGCGGCGGCGTCGAGCAGCAGGTTCCCGTCGCGGAGCTTGCCGTCGGTGACCTGTTCGTGGTTCGACCGGGCGAGAAGATCGCAACCGATGGTGTCGTCGAATCGGGCGCGTCGGCGGTGGACGCCTCGATGTTGACGGGTGAGTCCATTCCGGTCGAAGTCGCGGAGGGCGATGCCGTCGTCGGCGCGACGGTCGACGTCGGGGGCCGGTTGGTTGTGAAGGCGACGCGAATCGGATCCGACACTCAGCTCGCACAGATGGCCAAGATGGTCGAGGATGCGCAAACCGGCAAAGCGCAGGCGCAGAAACTCGCCGACCGTATCTCGGGCATCTTCGTCCCGATCGTCATGGCGATCGCGGTGGCGACTCTCGGATTCTGGCTCGGCACAGGCGGATCCGTCGCCGCGGCGTTCACTGCTGCAGTCGCAGTCCTCATCATCGCGTGCCCGTGCGCACTGGGTCTCGCCACCCCGACCGCATTGATGGTCGGCACCGGACGTGCCGCGCAGCTCGGAATCCTGATCAAGGGGCCAGAAGTTCTGGAGTCGACGCGGCAGATCGACACAGTGGTTCTCGACAAGACCGGCACCGTGACCACCGGTGAAATGGCCGTTCTAGCAGTCCATTCGGCGGATGGCGAGGATGTTCTTCGCATTGCGGGGGCGCTGGAGGCGGGCTCCGAACACCCCATCGCCAAGGCGATCACAGACGCGGCGCGGGAAAAAGGCCCGTTGCCTGCGGTGACGGAATTCGCCAACCAGGCGGGTCTCGGCGTCACCGGAGTCGTCGAGGGTCGTGCCGTTGTTCTCGGGCGGGCGTCGCTGCTCGCCGATTGGTCTCAGAAGCTTCCCGCCGACCTGCAGCAGGCCATGTCCGACGCCGAACTGGCCGGCCGCACCGCCGTCGCCGTCGGGTGGGACGGCCGAGCCAGGGGTGTGCTCGTCGTAGCCGATTCGATCAAACCCACGTCGAAACAGGCCGTCGCAGAGTTGCGCGCGCTCGGCCTGACGCCGGTAATGCTGACCGGTGACAACGAGGCCGCCGCGAAGAAGATCGCTGCGGAGGTCGGGATCGACGACGTCGTGGCCGGTGTGTTGCCGCAGGGCAAGGTCGAGGCCATCGAGCGGCTCCAAGCCGAGGGCAAGGTCGTCGCGATGGTCGGCGACGGCGTCAACGACGCGGCAGCGCTCGCTACCGCCGACCTCGGTCTGGCGATGGGGACCGGCACCGACGTGGCCATCGAAGCGAGCGACCTGACGCTGGTGCGCGGGGATCTCCGAGCCGTTGGCGACGCGATCAGGTTGTCACGTAAGACACTGAGCACCATCAAGGGCAATCTGTTCTGGGCATTCGCGTACAACGTCGCAGCCATCCCACTGGCTGCTGCAGGCCTGCTCAACCCGATGCTCGCCGGCGCAGCCATGGCGTTCTCGTCGGTGTTCGTGGTGACCAACAGTCTGCGATTGCGGCGGTTTCGCGCGGCGTGACCTCGCGTCCGTGAACTTGTCGCCGGCATAGGTCAAGATGGAGGCATGGCTGACGCTGACGACGTACCGATCCGTGACGAGTCCATCCGACTCGGGCAATTCCTGAAGCTCGCAAACCTGATCGAGTCCGGTGCGGAGGCGAAGAGCTTCATCGCCGACGGGGCGGTCAGCGTCAACGGTGAAGTCGACGTGAGGCGCGGTCGGCAACTGCGCGAAGGCGACGTGGTCTCGATCGACGGCGGACCGTCGGCTCGCGTCGTTCGCGAGGCAGCACTGTGACTACAGCCAGAAAGAGTGGCAGCGCGGTGGGCAAGTCCGGGTTGGATCGGGCGCAGGTTCCCAGTGCGTTCGACCAGGACGCGAAGTCCTACGACCGTCTCGTCGGCGCGAACCCCGGCTATCACGATCACCTCGCCAAATCGGCCGAGCGGCTGAGGCTCCCCGGTCTCGGTGCAGGGCTGCGACTACTCGACATCGGCTGCGGCACAGGTGCTTCGACGGCAGCGCTGTTGAAGGCAGCGCCGCACGCCGAGATCATCGCCGCGGACGCGTCGGCAGAAATGCTCGAGGTCGCGCGTAGCAAGCAGTGGCCGTCGAATGTGACCTTCGTTCATTCCCGCGTGGAAGACCTTGCCGACAACGGCGTCGACGGCCCGTTCGACGGCATTCTCGCGGCGTACCTGATTCGCAACGTCGGTGATCCGGACAAGGAGATCGGGTCGCTCCTGTCCTTGCTGAAGCCTGGATCATCCATCGCATTTCACGAGTACTCGGTCAAGGAATCGCTGCGTGCCAAGCTCGTCTGGACGTTGGTGTGCTGGGCCATCATCATCCCACTGGGTTACGCCGCCACCCGCGACTTCACGCTGTACAAGCACCTGTGGCGAAGCGTCACCAGCTTCGACGGGGTCAACGAATATTCCCGGCGCATGCAGCGTGCCGGCTTCACCAGCCTCACGAACGAGACGATGACGGGCTGGCAGAACGGAATCGTGCATACGTTCCTCGGCGCCAGGCCTGTCCTGGAGAACGACGGGGCGGACGCCGATGTCTGATCGTCGGCGGGTAGTTCACCGGCGCAACCCGGGTATGCGAACGTCGGTTCGCTGGCGCGGGTTCCGCGCGTTGCCGTGATCGGCGGCGGGATCGCAGGGCTCAGCGCGGCGACGGCGTTGGCCGAGCGCGGCGTGTCGGTAGTGGTGCTCGAGCGCGAAGAGTATCTCGGCGGACGCGTCGGCGGATGGTCGACGGAGTTGGAAGACGGTAGTGCGGCCACCATGAGCCGCGGCTTCCATGCGTTCTTCCGCCAGTACTACAACCTGCGAAACCTGTTGGAGCGCAGTGATCCTGGTCTGCACCGGTTGCATCCGGTGGAGGACTACCCGCTGATCGACGGCAGTGGCCGGATCGACGGATTCAAAGGTCTGCCGGAAACGCCGCCGCTCAATGCATTCGCGTTCGTCAAGCGAAGTCCGACGTTCAAGTGGCGGGATCTCGGCAACCTGAGCGGACTGGCGGCGCTGCCGCTGATGACCGTCAGCGTGCCCGAAACGTTCGACAAGCTCGACGATGTCTCGGCGGCGGAGTTTTTGCGGCAGATCAATTTTCCCGAGGCAGCACGACATCTCGCGTTCGGAGTGTTCTCGCGGAGCTTCTTCGCCGATCCGGAGAAGATGTCGGCGGCCGAACTCGCGATGATGTTCCACATCTACTTCCTCGGTTCGTCCGAGGGACTGGTGTTCGACGTACCCACCGGCCCGTACCCGCAGACGCTGTGGGACCCGCTGGGGGAGTACCTGACCGGATTGGGTGTCGACATTCGTACCGGCGTCACGGTCGGTACCGTCGAGCCGGGCTTTCGCGTCGACGGTGAACAGTTCGACTCCGTCGTCATGGCAACCGATGTGGGCGGGCTCCGGTCGATAGTCGACGCATCGCCCGATCTCGGCACCGTCGAATGGCGCTCCCGCGTCAACGCGTTGGAGAACACTCCGCACTTTCTCGTGCATCGCGTATGGCTGGACAAGCCGGTGAACGCGGATCGCCCGCCGTTCATCGGCACCGGCGACATGCCGCCCATCGACAACATCAGCGTGCTCGAGCTGTTCGAGGACGAAGCCGCCGAATGGGCATCGAGGACCGGCGGGTCGGTGGTCGAGCTGCACGCCTACGCCGCAACCGACTCCGAGGAGGAGACCCGAGCGCAGCTGATGGCTCGAATGCACGAGATCTACCCCGAAACCGCGTCGGCCACCGTGCTGTACGAGCGGTCCGAGTGGCGAAACGATTGCCCGATGTTCGGTCTGGGCCAGTTCGCGCACCGGCCCACCGTCCGCACGCCCGAGCCAGGCCTGGTTCTGGCGGGAGACTGCATCCGTATCGACCTGCCGGTCGCGTTGATGGAGCGCGCCGCGACGACGGGCCTCGCAGCGGCGAACATGTTGTTGGAGGGCTGGGGCGTCGAGGGGCACGACATCGTCACCGTGCCGGTGCGTGGGCGGTTCAAGATGTTCGACAAGATCGACCAGTGGACCGCGGGGTTGCAGAAGGCGCCTTCTGCCTAGAGACCCCTCGACCGCAGCTCGTACCGACGCTCGGCGTAGTCGAGGTCGTCTTTCCACAACCGGGCAGCCGTCCACCCCATCGCGGGCCGGATAACGGGCGCTACCTTGCGGGCGAAACGGAAGCCCGGCCGGTCGGAGCTAGCGACCGTTGCTTCGATGACTGCCGTGCGGGGCTTACCGTCGGGACCGGGGGCCATCGGCGTCGCATGTGTTTCTACGACGCTTCCCGCACCCTCGCCCTCGAGTATGCGCATCACGATGGTTCGGGGTCCTGGGCACACGAACTCCGCGCGGACCGGCACGCCGATGCCGCGGCTGACGCGGAAGGTGACGTCGACGAGGAAGCGGTCGTCCTCGTCGGGCACATCGATGTCGGTCGGTGCGTCGATGACCTTCAACCGAGCGAACGAGTACGGATGGAACCAGGCGCCGTGCCACGGATCGAGACGGTTGGCGACGACGTCGTCGGGCTCGCAGATTCCCGTCAACGTCACCACAGCTTCGACGCTCGTCGACGACGGCGGCCGGATGGGGACCACCGGCACGGGCGTCGGCTCCTCACCGCCGAGTTCGTCCAACCGAACCCACACGAGGATGCCGTCGTCGAACGCCGGATACGGCCGCCAGCCAGGACGACCTCTCGGGCCGAGCGGCATGCCGTGCCACAGGCAGATGAGGGTGTCGCATTCGATCTTCGCCTTGTCCAGCGGCGCACCCAGGTGCGGGCATGCTCCAGGGGCTATGTGGATACCACCCGTCTCGTCGCGCCAGGCCACCAGCTCGGTGGTCCCGACGGTCCGTCCGAACGGTTCCTTGGTGCCGATGTCGCGGCTGGCTGCGAAGACGAACCAGTTTCCCGACGGGCGGGTCTTGGCGCGTTTGAGCGCGGATTCGATGACTTGGGGGTTGGCACCCTTCCAGGTGGGCTCCTGCTTCGCCCACGACTCCGACGGGAGTGGCTGGAGGGGGAGCGTCTTGGGCCAGCGGCTGCGCAGTGCGTCGAAAGCGACCATGACTCCAGTATGCGGAACGCGCGGCTCCGCCGCCCGTGAGTGAGGAATTACGGCCGGGTGTCATTACGCACTCACGATCCCCGACCTGGTCGTGCGTGCGTAGTTCCCGCCGGACGTAACTACGCGCGCACGGGTGTGGCATTGACAGGGTGCTGTCAAAACCGTACATTGACAGCACACTGTCAAATCACGCTCGGAGGATGCACATGACGACTATCGCTCTCTACGCAACCGACACCATGGCGGACTGGGAATACGCCTACATCACAACGGGAATCGCGATGGCCCGTGAGCAGGGGGACGACCGATACGAACTGAAAGTGGTGTCCGACGGCGCAGACGTGGTCACCACTGCCGGAGGGCTACGGATCCTGGTCGACGGCGATGTGGCGGACCTCGTCGTCGGGGATCTCGCGGCGTTGATCCTTCCCGGTGGCGGCACCTGGGGGCAGGGCCATGCGAAGATTCTCGACGTGGCGGTCGACGTACTTGCCACGGGGGTTCCCGTCGGCGCGATCTGCGGTGCGACGCTCGGCTTGGCGCGAGCCGGTGCATTGAACGATCGGGCGCACACGTCCAACGCGCTCGAATTCCTGACCACTGCAACCGAATACGCGGGTTCGGAGCATTACCGGGATGACCGGGCCGTCGTCGACGGAAACTTGGTGACCGCGCCCGGGACTGCGCCACTCGAATTCGCCAAAGCAGTGTTCGAGGTGCTCGAGCTGTTTCCGAAGCCCATCATCGACGCCTGGTACGGGCTGTACAGCACCGGTGAGAAGAAGTACTTCGATCAGCTGCAGGGAGCGCAGTGAGGTCTGCGGCCGGTGATGCGTTGACGTCGCTGGTTCTTCCGGCGTTCGAACTGAACGGTGAGTTCCTCGCCGCCGCCGAGGACATCACCACACCCGCAGGTCTGACGCCGGCCTGGTGGCAGGTGTTGGGTGCGACGCTCGACGAGCCGCTCACGGTCGCCGACATCGCGCGTCGTGTCGGCCTCGGTCTTGCCCGCCAGAGCGTGCAGCGCACGGCGGACATACTCGTGGACAAGGAGTGGGCCGAGTACCTTTCGAACCCGAAACATGCTCGCGCCAAGCTACTGCAGCCGACGGCAAAGGGCCGAGATACGCTGCGAGGTCTGCGTAAGGATCAGCACGCCTGGGCCGACGCGGTCGGGCAGGACGTCGGCGAGGAGGAGATCGAACGAGTTCGGGAAGGTATCGCGAAGATCATCGCTGCATCGAGGCGCTACCGCGGTTCGAGCGAGGAGTAGTACTCCTGTTGAGCCGGGTAGTAGTCGTCGAAGTTCGGCAACGGTTGCCCGTCGCGCGACGCAATGAGCATGTCCAGGTAGTACTCCCACCCGGGCCCGATCTCTCCGATACCGTCGGTATCCGGGCGGTGCTGGATCAGAGTCACCAGAGTGGAACTGCCGTCCGAAGTGAGCACTGTCTCGAGATCCCAGCCATCCGCGGACACCGCGAGCCGCCCAGGTGATTCACACGCGTCGACGCGCATATCCATCCACGGCGAACCTTCCTCGAACGCCATCTGAACCCGGATCTCTGCGTCGGAGATGCGTTCCCACGGTCCGAACCACAGAGCGGTGCGGTCGGATTCGGTGAGAGAAGCCCACACGTCCTCGCGTGGTGCGTCGATCGCGCGGGTGATCTCCAGATCGACGCCGGTCTCGGTGCGCCGAAGTATGCCGTTCGGAGTTGGGCTCATAGCGACATTATGCAGCGAATTCGGCTCCCGCCGGGGAGGTTACGCAACCCCGAAGAATCGCAGCCCTGCCGTGGTCGCGGCCGCTGCAACGACGATCACGACGAATGGGGCGTTCTTCCATGCCAACACCGCGGCGACGAGGATCCCTGTCAGGCAGGCGAACCCGGCGAAGCCGTTGTCGACCACCAGTGCCGTGGCGATCAGTGCGACGAACACGACGGCAACGGCGATGGATGCGAGTCGCTCGATTCGGGGCGAGATCGATGTCCGGCTTCGCAACAGTGGCCCGGCCAGTCGAAACGCGAAAGTCCCCGCGGCCAACCCCGCCAGCGGCAGCATCAGATTCATGCGTTCACCTTCGTAGCCAGCCACACTGGAGCCACCCCGAGGAGTGCGAGGAGAACGGGCAGGCCCGGTGGGAGGACGAGCGACGCCGCGACGGCAATCGTTGCACCGAGCACCGCAGCCTTCCTGGTGACGGCATCGCGCAGCGCCGGCATGACGAGAGCGATGAGCACGGCCGGAAAAGCTGCGTCCAATCCCAGCGCCGCGGTGTCGGTGATCAGTCCTCCGGCGAGCGTTCCGCCGAGCACGCCGATGTTCCAAGCGACGAACAATCCGATTCCGCAGACCCAGAACGAAGACCTGCGTCGTACCGGGTCCTTCTCGGTCACGGTGAAGGCGACGACCTCGTCGGTGATGAGGTGGGAACCGAGCAGCCGCCGGGCTCGGGATGAACCGTCGAACGTGTCGCTGACCGAGAAGCCGAGTGGGATCAGACGAGCGTTGACCAGAAGGGCGCTCGCGACCGCAGCGAGCGGATTACCCCCTGCTGCAAGCACTCCCACCAAGATGAACTGAGCTGCGCCCGCAAAGACCAACACCGACATTGCGACCGGTACCCAGATGGGCAGGCCGGTGCCGACGGCGATCGCACCGAACGATGCACCCACCAGTCCGTCGGCGAGACAGACGAGGGCGATGTCGCGCGTCGTTCCTGTCAGTGGAAAGTCGTGGCCCGTGACGAGTGTCCGCGCACGGGTGACGGAGGCACGTACTGTTCGCCATATCGAACGCATAGTCACAATACTGAACGATCCGCAGGTGTTCGTCAAGGTGAACGATAGACCGATAGAGTGAACGACATGTCGCACCCCAGTGCTCCCATCGCAGCCATCGCCGCGTCACTACAACGTGAGCGAAAGCGTGTAGGTCTATCGCTGGCCGAAGTTGCTCGCCGGGCCGGCATCGCGAAGTCGACGCTGTCGCAGCTCGAGTCCGGCACCGGGAACCCAAGCGTGGAGACGCTGTGGGCACTGAGCGTCACGTTGGATGTCCCATTCGCTCAGTTGGTCGAGCCGGTGAAGCCGAGGGTGCAGCTGATCCGCGCAGGTCAGGGGCCGGGGATTCCGTCGGACACGGCTGACTACGTCGCCACGCTTCTGGCGTCGTGCCCGCCGAACGCGCGGCGGGACATCTTCGTCATCAACGCCCAGATCGGTACGCCCCGCAACTCGGATCCCCACTCTCCGGGCGTCATCGAACACGTAGTTCTCTCGGCCGGCCGCGCTGTGGTGGGGCCGACCGACGAACCCGTCGAGCTGCATCCGGGTGACTACGTCAGCTACCCAGCCGATCTGCCGCACACATTCGAGGCGCTCGTGCCCGACACCTCGGCAGTGCTGATCTCCGAGCACGCCTGACCTGTGAGGCGGCTCCGCCGCCCGTGCGTGGGTAATTACCGCCCAAGGTAACTACCCACTCACGAGCAGGTCGGAGATCGTGAGTGAGTAATTACGCCCCAATGTCATTACCCGCGCACGGGCGGCGACGCCGCCCTACGCCACGCACTGAACGAGCGAACAGACGACGCGACCGGTCGCACCAGCCACGGCCACGGGTGAACCTCGACGGGAGCGAGGGCGTCGGCAATGCGAGCAAAGCCGGGGACAGGGGCCCACGTCGTCGCCAGAACACGCCCGGCCAACTCGTCGACCACTCGGCCCCGGCGCACCTCCAGCTCACGCGTTGACGCGATCTCTCCCAGTGTCTCGGCGAGGAAGACCAACCGTTTGCCGGACAGTCGCAGCCGCGCGAGCAGCGGCTCGTCGAATACGAACACCGCAGGCCTCGACGGATCGGCGTCCAGCGCTGGCTCCGAAGCGCCGAGGGACTCAGCGGTGAGCCAGACCTGCTCGCCGCCACCGCCGTCGACGTGCGCAGGGCCAGCCGGAATCGGTGCCTTGTTCAAATCGGGGCCATCGACCGACGGACCGAGATCGGCGTCGGGCCAGTCCTCGATGGGACACGCATCCTTCAGTGCACAGGCCCGGCACAGCGCGGGGGCGCGTTTCTGAACCTGCCATCGGCTGAAGCCGTAGGCCTTTCCACTGCCGGTCCCGACGGTCCACTGCCATCCCAAGCGATTGGCCGCCCTTGATCCGTCGAGAAGGTGGGCGAACATCTCGTCCTCACCGTCACGCCACGTCGCGCCGGCCCGCACAGCCCACTGGGACGACAGCCACATTCGAGTCTGATTCACGAGCCAGCCGTCGTCGTGCAGTTCTCCGACGACGGTGTCCATGCAGTTCATCTCGCCCGGCCACTCGCCCCGCGTCCAATTCTCCGGCCGCGGTTGCTCGCGTCGCAGAGACCGGCCGAGATACTTCCCGACGCGTGCATAGAGGTGCCGCGCGTATTCCTGCCACATGAGTTCGTCGCGGTAGCGCGACCTGTCGCGGGCAGGGGCGTCGTCGACGGCGTCCCAGACTTGCCGCAACGACAGGAGTCCGTGACGGATGTACGGCGACATCCGGCTGGCACCTCGGCGCGAGACGGGAAGGACGGTGCTGCGGGACCGCGCGTACCCCGTCACGTCGAGCCCGGCGAGCGCGGCGTCGGCCGCTGATTGGCCGCCGCGGATGCCGCCCGCCTTCACACCGGACGCGCCCTCGCGTGTCAGGTCACCGAGATGTTCGGCTACCCAGTTCACTGCATTCTCGGGTGGGGGAGTCGGAAGGCGAGGCATCGTCACGGACTTCCCCGCGCGTGCCGATCGAAACCGCCTCGGAAGCCGACACCTTCGATGGGGCGACAGAAACCTGGCCACTGCGACGAACGATGGCCAGGTTTCGGACAGCGGTGAGTCAGACGACGGCTTTGTCCCCTGTCGTCGCGGCGAGGCGCCGCCGGACGACGAACAGCAGGGCGACGGCCATGGCCATGAACCCGCCGACAACCCAGAGTCCGGCTTTCGAACTGCCGGTCGTGTCGAGAAGCCATCCCGTCAGGTACGGCGCAGCGAGACCCGCGGATGCGCCGATCGTGTTGACCAGCGCGATGCCCGCAGCCGCTCCTGCGCCGGTCAGGAAGGTCGTCGGCAGGTACCAGAAGATGGGAAGAGCGGAAAAGATGCCGACCGCGGTGACGGTGATGACCGCCATCGTGAGGAACGGCGAATTCATGTACATCGCGATCGGAACACTGACTGTGGCAAGCGCTACAGGGGCGATGAGATGCCACATGCGCTCTTCGAGTCGGTCCGACCGTCTGGTCCACAGAATCATCGAGATCGAGGCGATAAGGAATGGGACAGCGACGATGAATCCGTTCTCGGCGATGGAGAACGTGGTGTCGAACTGTTGGGCGAAGCCGGCAACGATCGTCGGAAGAAAGAAGCTGATGGCGAAAAGGCCGTAGCCGATTCCGAAGTACGTGAGCCCGAGCAGCCACACCGTCGAGTTCCGCAACGACTCGCGTACCGAGACGTGACCGGTCTTCTCGGTTTTCGACTGTTCTGCCTCGATGCTGCGGTCCAGCCAGGTGCGTTCTTCGCTGCTCAACCACTTGGCGTCGCGGGGACGATCGGTGAGGTAGAACCAAGCGGCGATGCCGAGCAAGACCGTTGGTACACCTTCTACGAGGAACATCACGCGCCAGCCCTCGAGGCCGAAGAGTCCGTGCCAGTACTGGATGATGGCCCCGGAGATCGGTGCGCCTAGCGCGCTCGACAGGGGCAAGGCCACCATGAAGACGCCGACGAGCCTGACGCGGACTGCTCGCGGGAACCAGAACGTCAGGTACAGCATGATGCCGGGGAAGAATCCCGCTTCGGCGATACCGAGCGCGACGCGGGCGATGTTCAACCAGGTGGCATTGGGGACGAATGCCATCAGCGCTGCGATCAAGCCCCACGAGACGAGGATGCGTGCGATCCAGCGGCGTGCACCGAACTTGTGGAGGGCTAGGTTGCTCGGTACTTCGAGAAGGATGTATCCGACGAAGAACAGTCCGCTGGCGAGTCCGTACATGGTCTCGGTAAGCCCGAGATCCTCGCTCATCGTCAATTTCGCGAAAGAGATGTTGGTTCGGTCGATGTAGTTGAGGAAGTACGCCAGCCCGAGGAACGGGATCAGCCGCATCGCGACCTTGCGCATCACGCGGTTGGCCATCTCATTTTCCGGTACCGCAGTGTGCGGTAGTGGGGTGCGTGACACCATTCGTCGCTCCAGTCTCTTTCTGCGAAAAGCCCGTCGTGAAGTGGCGGGCTCACACACCTTGCTCCCATAGTGATGTGAGTCACGACTGTTGGCTGACGAAGCTTGACGAATCAGTTTCCTCTATTTGTCGAACTCCGGCGACAGCGCCCGGCAGACCCTTGGGTAGCACCTGGGTACGCTTCGTTCATGTCGCGAGACGCCGTACAAGCCGTCGTCGACCGCTTCGCCGACGAACTCGGTAGGTCGGTCGTGGTCAACGACCCCGAGGTGCGGATGTTGTTCGCCAGTCGGCATTTCGGCGACGAGGACCCGGTGCGGATCCGAGCAATGCTCAACCGCGACGCGGGAAGCGAAGCCATCGGATTCTTGCTGTCGAGCGGAATCGCGCAGTGGACTCGTCCTGGTCGAGTTCCGGGTTCGGAGGCCCTGGGCCTGCACGCGCGTGCAGGGGTTCCCATTCGCTGGCGCGGAGAAATGCTCGGGATGGTTCTGGTGATGGACGCGGTAGGAACCCTCACCCAGGCCGACTTCGCGCGGATCGCGGAAGTGGCAGACGAGATCGCCCCACTGATGGTCGGTGACCGGACGCCGCAGGACTCGGCGCGTTCGGAGGCACTCGTCGCAGGCATGCTCGGCACAGACGAGGCGGAGCGAGAGGCTTCTCTCGTCGAACTGAAAGCTGCGCCTGGAGCTGTTCGGGTCGTAACGGTGTCGCTGCGGCACAACAAGGACGCCGAGCTGACGGCGATAGCGCTTCGGCATGCCCTGGTGGCTGCGCGCTCACGCAGCCGCGGCGACGCATTGCACACGGTGGTGGGCGACGTCGGCCACCTGGTGTACCTGTCGACGTCGGCCCGTGATCTCGACACCGTCGTGGCCGAGGCCGAGGTGATGGCTCGCGACGCGGGGGACGTCGCTGGAAAAGGCGCAGCGGTCACTGCAGGAGTCGGGGCGCCTGCAGACGGTCTGAACGACGCCTGGATCTCGGCGCGTCAGGCTTCGCTGTCGGCGATCGTCGCCCGTCGGCTCGGCGGAGACACCGTCGTCGCCTTCGAGCGCGCCGGGGTGTTCGGTGTCCTCGCCCGCGTCCACACTGCGGATCTCGACATCACCGCGGTTCCGCACGAGTTGCGTCGCCTCGCCGAGGTGGACCGATCGGGGCGGCTGCTCGATACGCTGCGTGCGTTCTTGGACCACGCCGGTTCGGGTCCTGGCGCGGCCGATGCTCTGTTCATCCACCGGACCACGTTGTACTACCGACTGGACCGGATTCGCGACGCCGTCGGCATCGACCTCGACGACGGTGAGGTACGGCTGCACCTGCACCTAGGCCTCAAAGTGGCGGATCTGATGCAGGCAGAGGGCCTCGACCCGTTCCCGACACTCAACGCGCGCTGAGAGCGTCCTCGGGCGTCTGGAAGTGTGTTGGAACTCCCTGCGGGTACAGAACGACCTTGCACGCGTCGCCTGTCAGAAGCTCGATCGCCGTCTCGACGTCCTCGAGTTCCATACGGTGTGAGACGAGGGAGGACAGATCGACGCTGCCCGACGCCACCAGTGCGGACAGCTCGGTCCACGAGTCCCAGATTCGCCGGCCGAAACTTCCCTTGAGAGTCAGGCCCCGGCTGATCAGGTGGCGGGTCGTGCTGAGTTCGAGGGGGCGACCGGTCAGGCCGACGCTGACGACGGTGCCCTCTCGGCGCACCACGTCCAGCCCGGATTCGAGAGCAGGAAGCGCTCCGGAACACTCGAGCACCAGGTCCACACCTTCCGCAGGTCCGGTCAGCTCGTGGATCCGTTCGACGAGGTGTTCGCCCACAGGCACGAGCGTGGCGCCCAATGTGGCCGCCATCGACCTGCGGTGTGCATTCGGCTCGGCCACGAGAACCTGCGCTCCCTTTGCGCGGGCAATCTGAAGCGCGGCGAGTCCGATGGGTCCGGCCCCGCTGATCAACACCGTGGCACCGGCGAGGTCGATCCCGCTGCGTTGGACGGCGTGCATCGCGCTTCCCGCGGGTTCGAGCAGAGCCGCGGCC
Organism: Rhodococcus sp. P1Y; assembly: GCF_003641205.1. Classification (NCBI taxonomy): domain Bacteria; kingdom Bacillati; phylum Actinomycetota; class Actinomycetes; order Mycobacteriales; family Nocardiaceae; genus Rhodococcus; species Rhodococcus sp. P1Y. The sequence continues at coordinate 633,963 of NZ_CP032762.1, read as the reverse complement.
TCGATGCTCAATTCGTCGGGCAACGGGAAACAGGTCGACTCGGGCACGACGACGCGCTCGGCGAAGGCGCCGTCGATCGTGAGCCCGAGTAGATCCATCGACATGCAGTTGTGGGCGTTACCCAACCGGCATTGGAAGCATTCAAGGCACGCGATGTGGGTCTCCACGGCAATGCGATCGCCGACGCGCAGGCGTGTGACATCGGGTGCAACCTCGATGACTACTCCGGCGCACTCATGTCCGGTAACCACCGGTAGACGCAGGCCGAGAGCTCGAACGGCGGGGCCGTACTCGTAGGTCTCACGATCGGTGCCGCACACCGACACCGCGCCGACCTCCATGCGGATCTGTCCGGGCCCGAGGACCTGTTCGCGGTGGTCGGTCGCGATGTCGAAGCCGGGTGCGGGTTCGGTCTTGAGCACTGCGCGCACTTCATACCCCTTGTTTCGTTCGATGTGCACACAGTGTGTGGTGACGCCGATCACGGTGCATCGAGCCCTGGACGAGGAAAAGACCCTCACTTTCCTCCCTGTGTAGAAGTCCGGTCTTTCGACAACGAGAGGAATTCGGCGGTTGTCCTCTCGTCCGGCGACGGTGCAACCGCACGCGCTCGGCGACGACCATGACAGGCGTGAGGACGTGACCTGCCTCACGCCACAGGAGAGGACAGACGTGACTGCACCGCACATCATCGGCTGGGCGCACACCCGTTTCGGAAAGAGCGAAAGCCCGGACGTCGAGTCGTTGATCGCCGAAGTGTCGACAGCTGCACTCTCGGATGCCGGGCTCGATGCATCCGACGTCGACGTCATCACCGTCGGAGTGTTCAACAACGGTTTCTCGCAGCAGGGTTTCGAAGGCGCACTCGTCGGAGCTGGGCAGCCGGGATTGGCTCTCGTTCCCTCCACCCACGTAGAAAATGCGTGTGCGACGGGTTCCTCGGCTCTCTACACAGCTCTCGATCATCTGCAGGCGGGCCGCGGGCGAGTTGCACTCGTCGTCGGCGCCGAGAAGATGACCGCGACACCCAACGACGAGATCAACGACATCCTGCTCGCAGGCTCGCACCGGGCCACCGAAGCAAGTGCAGGTAGCTTCGCCGGTGTCTTCGCCGGGCTTGCGGACCAGTACGCCGATCGGTACAGCGACCCGCGCGACGCCATGGCACGAATCGCTGCGAAGAATCACCGCAACGGCGTCGACAACCCGTATGCACACCTGCGGCGGGATCTCGGTTTCGAATTCTGCTCGACGGAGTCGATCAAGAATCCAGCAGTCGTCGGCCGTCTCCGTCGAACCGACTGCTCGCTCGTCTCCGACGGTGCGGCCGCCCTTGTCGTCGCGCTCCCCGACGTCGCTCGGGCCGCACGACGCTCGGTGCGGATCACCGGCCGAGCGCACGCCAACGATCATTTGGCTATCGCTCGGCGAACGGACGCACTCGCTTTCGACGGAGCAGCGCGGGCATTCCACGGCGCACTTCGAGAAGCGGGCATTGCGCTGGACGATCTCGATCTGCTCGAGACTCACGACTGCTTCACGATCGCCGAATTGTTGCAGTACGAGGCCTTCGGCATCGCCGCGCCGGGTAAGGGCGCAGAAGCGCTCGCGGACGGTCGCACCGAGCGCGACGGCCTTCTGCCGGTCAATCGTTCCGGCGGGCTGAAGGCCAAGGGCCATCCACTCGGCGCGACCGGCGTCTCCCAGCACGTCATGGCCGCGATGCAGCTGACCGGCGAAGCGGGTGACATGCAGCTGTCCTCGGCGAGTCGTGCAGCTGTGTTCAACATGGGCGGCGCAGCGGTTGCCAACTACGCGACCGTTCTGGAGGCAATCCGATGACCGGCCCCAGACGAGCAGCGAACCTGGCCGAGGTACTGCGGCAGACGGCCCGTCGCCTTCCTAGCAGCACCGCGGTCGTGCACGGCGGCGAACGCTGGACCTGGGCGGAACTCGATCGACGCGTCGACGCACTGGCCGCCGAGCTGGAGCGTCGCGGGATCAGCAAGGGCGATGTGGTCCTGCTCGACAGCCCGAACCATCCCGAGTTCATCCAGGCGATGTATGCCACGTGGCGAATCGGAGCGGTTCTCGCGCCGGTCAATTCACGCCTCCACGATGACGATGTCGTCGTTATCGCCGGTGTGTGCCGCCCGAGCGTGATGATCGGGCACGCCTCGACCGCGTCGCACGTCGCAGCCGTCACCGCTGCTCGGGGTGTGAACGGTGGGGTGTTGTGGATCGAAGGCACTGATACCGACGCCGTTGCTGCTGTCGAGAGATCGTCGAAACCGGCCGCGATTTCCACCTACGAGGGCGAACCGGCCTGGTACTTCTTCACGTCGGGAACGAGTGGAACACCGAAGGCAGCCATCCTCACTCACGATCAGCTGGGATTCGTCGTCAACAATCATCTTGCCGATCTGATGCCGACGACCGACCGCCACCATGTCTCCCTTGTCGTGGCGCCCCTTTCCCACGGCGCGGGCGTGCACATGTTGCCGCAGGTCGCTCGTGGTGCAGCGACCGTACTGCCGGCATCGACGAGTTTGGTTCCGGATGAAGTATGGGGGCTGGTCGAGTCGGAGCGCGTAACCAACGTGTTCACGGTCCCGACCATCCTCAAGGTCCTCGTCGATCACCCGTCGGTACACGAGCACGACCACTCATCCCTTCGGCACGTGATCTACGCCGGTGCTCCGATGTACGCCCCGGATCAGAAGCGTGCTCGTGAGACGCTCGGTGAGGTATTGGTGCAGTACTACGGCCTCGCCGAGGTGACCGGCAATATCACTGTCCTCCCGAGCGCTGAACATGGACGCCCGGTACCCGAGGGGCTCTCGGCCGGCACGTGCGGCTATCCGCGTACAGGAATGGTCGTCAGCGTTCAGGACGACTCCGGCGCCGAACTGCCGGCAGGGGAAATCGGCGAGCTGTGCGTGGCAGGCCCAGCGGTATTCGCGGGCTATCTCGACAACGACAAGGCAAATGCCGAGGCGTTTCGTGACGGCTGGTTTCGCACAGGCGATCTCGGCGTCATCGATGACGACGGATTCGTTTACGTCACCGGACGTTCCTCGGACATGTACATCTCGGGTGGATCGAACGTTCATCCGCGCGACATCGAGGAGAAGATCCTCACCCACGACGCGATCGACGAGGTTGCGGTACTGGGGGTCCCCGACCCGAAATGGGGCGAAGTCGGTGTCGCGGTATGTGTTCGAACCCCTGGCGCCGAGGTGAGCGCCGAGCAGCTCACCCAGTGGCTCGGTGAACGCATGGCGCGTTACAAACTGCCCCGTCACATCCTCTTCCGAGACGCGCTTCCGAAGTCCGGATACGGAAAGATCGTCAAGCGCACAATTCGAGACGAGCTCGCCGCGCAAGGTTGGGGTCCCTATGCGTCCACGTTGGAGCCGGTCTCGTGAACTCATCAACCCGTACACAGTCACGATTCGAGCCGCTTGTCCATCCTGGTCCGCTCGCGGAGGAGCGACTCGAATCCGTCTCCAGCGCAACGGTGATCGCGAGGTATTCGTTGACGCCGGGCAGCCGATTGATCGATTCGATCGACGAGGCCCTGACCGAGCTAGGGCTCGACTCCGCACAGGTCGAGTTGCTCGGGGGTCCGCTCGCGCGGGTGTCCTACTGCGTGCCCGCCCTGTGCACCGACGGAACCCGCGCAGCCTGGTACAGCGAGACGCGTGAGTCCGCCGAGCCCGCGACGATCGTTGGCGGCAGCGCCACGGTAGGCCGCCGCGATGGTGAACGATTCATGCACTGCCATGCTGTCTGGTTCGATGCCAACGGGTCACTGCGTGGCGGCCATCTGTGGCCCGACACCGTGGTAGGAGCCAGCCCGGTGGAGGTCGTACTGCACGCCTTCGATTCGCTCGAATTGTCGAGCGCCATCGACGACGAAACGCTGATGCCGGTGTTCACGCCTTCTCGTCGGTCCGGCTCGGGTATCGGTACCGGCCGAGCCGTCATGACCCGCGTCCGGCCGGGAGTCGAGATCCACGAGGCGATTCGACAGGTGATGGCGGAGAGCGGAATGCGTCGAGCATCGCTGCGCGGCAGTCTCGGCAGTCTCGTCGGCGCGACGATGCGGCGTGAGGACGGAACCTTACTGGCTCCCGGCCCCGCCACCGAGGTGACACTGGCGGGATACGTTGTCCACGAGGGTGACCGGTTGGTCGAAGCCCGTCTACCGACATTCGCGATCGACCGTCATGGTGCGGTCCACGTCGGCGAGCTGGCCGACCACGGCAACCTCGTCGCGGTCACGTTCGAATTGTTCCTCGAGGAGATCGCGTCGTGACCGGCCGGCTCGCAGGCAAAGTCGCGCTCGTTTTCGGCGCTGGGTCCAGTGGGGCGGCGGTCAGTAACGGCCGCGCCGCTGCCATCGCATTCGCGCGCGAAGGCGCGCTCGTAGCCGCGATCGACCGCAACGCTGCCGAAGCCGAGCTGACCGCTCGGGAAATCGTGCGCGAGGGGGGCGCAGCAGTGGCCCTCGTCGCGGACGTCACCGACGAAGAGCAGGTCGAAACGGCGGTAGCGCGCACCGTTGCCGAGTTCGGTCCAGTTACCGTGTTGCACAACAACGTGGGGTCCACGACGGTCGGCGACATCACCGAACTCGAGAGGACGGAGTGGGACCGAGCGGTGGCCGTGAACATGACCGGTGTATTCCTCACCTGCAAGCACGCCATCCCGTCCATGCTCGCAGCAGGCGGGGGATCGATCGTGAACGTGTCGTCGACGGCCAGTATTCGGTACACCGGGTTCGACTACCCGAGCTACAGCGCGACGAAAGGCGCGGTCAATCAGCTCACCGTGGCGCTGGCGCTGCAGTACGCATCGAGGGGTATCCGTGCAAACGCAGTCCTGCCCGGGTTGATCGACACTCCACTCGTGTCCAACCAGTTGGCAGCAGATCCCGATGCGATCGCCGCTCGGCATGCAGGCAGTCCCACCGGACGCATGGGAACGCCGTGGGACGTGGCGTACGCAGCAGTGTTTCTCGCATCCGACGAGTCGGCCTACGTCAACGGCGTGTGCCTGCCTGTCGACGGTGGGCTTGCGGTGAGAGCACTGTGACCGCTGTCGTAGCAACCGAATCCGTTCGTGCGGTGATCGACGGTCTGCCCGCCGAGATCGTGGTGGTCGATCCGGACATCGTTCTCGGTTACGCCCGTGATCAATCGGGGTTCACCGACAACGCGTTGCCGGCGGCCGTCCTCCTGCCACGCACGACGGACGAGGTCTCGGCGTGTCTCGCTGCAGCACATCGACACTCCGTCGCCGTTGTTCCTCGTGGCGCGGGAAGTGGACTGAGCGGTGGGGCGAATGCGACCGAGGCATGCATCGTGTTGAGTCTGCATCGAATGACCGCGATCGTGGAGGTCGACGCGGTCAATCGCATCGCGGTGGTCGAACCGGGCGTCGTCACCGCTGATCTACGGGCACGCGTGGCAACCGACGGACTGTTCTATCCGCCGGACCCTGGAAGCGTCGAGTTCAGCACCATCGGCGGCAACGTCGCGACCAACGCCGGCGGAATGTGCTGCGTCAAATACGGTGTCACAGGCGACTTCGTCCTCGGACTGCAAGTTGTCCTCGCAGACGGTCGTGTCATGCGCACGGGTCGACGCACTGTGAAGGGCGTGGCGGGATACGACCTGACGCATCTGATGGTCGGCTCGGAAGGCACTCTGGGTGTGATCACCGAAATCACCGTGAGGTTGCTCCCCGCGCCCCGGCCTGCGCAGACTCTCGTTGCCTCCTTTCCGACTCTGGATGGAGCTGGACGCGCTGTCTCGGGAATATCGGCGTCGGGTTCGACGCCGTCGATGCTCGAGATATTGGATCGCACGACGGTCATGGCCGTGGACGAGATGGCGAAGATGGGAATGGGCGAGAACACGGCTGCACTGCTCCTGGTACAGAGCGACGATGTCGATGCCGATGTGGTCCTCGCCGACATCGCCGCCCTGTGCACCGGTTTCGGGGCGGAGGACGTGGTGGTCAGCTCCGATCCGGCAGAGGCGTCGATGCTTCTCGAAGCCCGCCGACTCGCGCTTCCCGCTCTGGAAGGACTCGGTGACTGGCTGCTCGACGATGTTGCCGTGCCCCGTTCTCGCATCACCGACCTGATCGCCTCCGTGGAACTGATCGCCTCCGAAACCGGGTTGACGATCGGAGTGTTCGGGCACGCAGGTGACGGAAACCTGCATCCGACGATCATCTACGACGACAGCGACGATGCCAGTCGAGCTGCTGCGATGTCGGCATTCGATGCGATCACACGACGTGCTCTCGAACTCGGCGGAACCATCACCGGTGAACACGGTGTGGGACGTCTCAAGACCGGCTGGCTCAGCATCGAGCAAGACGAGACCGCACTATCGGTGCAGCACGCCGTCAAGGCAGCTCTCGACCCGTCGGGAATTCTCAATCCGGGGGCAGTGCTGGCTCGGTGAGGTTGGCCGCGCCGACGATACCTGGGCATAAACCGGACATCTTTGGCATGGTGGTTCTCATGCAGCGGCGAACGGGCGAGAGTTGGTCCGCTGGGCCGATCCCAGGGGTAACCCCTGGGCGAGAGAGAAGAACTGGGCACTGCGTCCGATGCCGGTCCGCACGCTCCGCGTGCTTGACGGCGCCGAGTACGAAAGATTCAGGTCGCCCGTCGCCGCTGCACCTACGCCGAGAGCCCCGATGAGCCGCCAGTTCAGCCCGCAGATGGCCGCGTGGCTCGCTTCCCTGGCGGCTGAGGCGCCGTGGACACGGGGCGGCCTGGAGGAAGCGTTCATGCCGCTTCTGGGTGACAAAGCAGCGCGCCTCGCCTATCGCTTGATCGACCTCTTGCCTTCCGCGCCGTACGACACGGAATCGTTGCGTGGTCTCATCACCGGTCTTCCGCTGTTGCCGGAACCCCGCTCGGTCGAGCCTTCTCGCCGCAGGGACGGCGTCAAACCGTGGCTGTTCGAGGTGCCGCGGTATGTGACCACCGGCGACCTTGCCGAGTCGCTGAACCTGACGATTCCGGAGATCGAATGGTTCGCCGACGCCCACTCCCGCCTCACCGTCGCGCCCGAACCACTGCGGCACTATCGCGTCACCCCGATCCCGAAGAGGGTCGGCGCGCGTCTACTCGAGATCCCGAAGCCGCGACTACGCGAGATACAGCGAAAGATTCTGCGACGCATACTCGACAACGTTCCAGCGCACGCTGCGGCCCACGGTTTCGTCAAAGGTCGAAGTCCACGTACCTTCGGGATTCCGCACGCCGGACGCGAAGTGGTCATGTCTGTCGATCTGAAGGACTTCTTCCCGACGGTCGGGATCAACCGTGTGGTCGCAGTTTTCGACGCCCTCGGATATCCCAGGAACGTGGCGTGGAACCTCGCATACTTGTGTACGACGAGTACTCCCGCCGGCCAACTGGGCGGAATGCCCTATGCCACAGCGTCGTTGTTGCGATCGCGCCACCTCCCTCAAGGAGCCCCGACGTCGCCTGCGCTGGCGAATCTCGTTGCGCGGAGGTTGGATATTCGCCTGACGGGCCTGGCTCGTTCTATGGGCCTGCGCTACACCAGATACGCCGACGACCTCGCCTTCTCCGGCTCCGCGGATGTCGACGCGGTGCTGTGGGTGGCTCGGCAGGTCATCGTCGACGAGGGATTCGTCGTCAATCCCGTCAAGACTCGGGTTCGCCGTGCCCACAAGAGGCAGATCCTCACCGGCCTGGTCGTCAACGACTGGCCCGCCGTACCGCGTAAGGAGTACGACGAGCTCCGAGCCATCCTGCACAACTGCGCCGTCACCGGTCCCGAGCCGCAGAACCGCCATGGTGTCCCCGATTTTCGTGCCCATCTCTTCGGGCGAATCGCGCGTATCGGCGAGACGAACTCGGCGAGGCGTCGTAGATTGCTCGAGATGGCCGAGCAGGTGGACTGGGCTTGACCCTCACACTATGTGAGGCGGAAACCTCGGAGGGGTCATGTTCACCATTGGAGAGTTCGCATCGATCGGCCGAGTGTCGGTTCGCATGCTCAGGCACTACGACGAGATCGGGCTGCTGACGCCGGCGAAGGTAGACAGGTTCTCCGGCTACCGCTTCTACGACGGTCGGCAGTTCGAGACGTTGGGCAGAATCCTCGAGTTCAAGGACTTGGGCTTCCGCCTCGACGACGTCGCTCGGATCGTCCACGGGACCGTCGACGAGGACGAGTTGCGAACCATGCTCGCCGACAAGCGAGCCGAGCTTGCGGGTCGTCTGGCTCTCGACGAGGCCCGCCTCCGCCGCATCGATGCGCGTCTCCAGCACACAGAAGGAGTTTCGGCCATGATCACCGTAGAAACGAAGTCCTTACCGGTACAACGCATCGCGCAGCTCAGCGGGCACGCAGACGGGTTCGGTAACGCGAACATCGGACCCGTCATCGGGCCGCTCTACGCGGCGCTGGCGGAAAGACTTGTCGCTGCCGGCATCGGATTCGGCCCGTCGGCGTTCGCGACCTACGAGGCTCTCGACCTTGGAATCAAGGTCAACGCCGCATTCCCTGTTTCCGGTGAGGTCGAGGTTTCCGAGCTTTCGGGAACGGGTGGGGGCTTCGAGGTGGTCGAGTTGCCGCCGGTCGAACTCGCTGCGACGACGGTTCATCACGGATCGATGGCGACGATCGGCGACACCTGGGAATCGTTGATGACGTGGGTCGGTGAGAACGGATTCGAACTGGCCGGGGTGTGCCGCGAGCGCTACCTTGTCTCCGAGCCCAAGCCCCAGGACGAATGGGTCACCGAACTCCAGCAGCCGATCGTCAGGAAGCTCTGAGAAGTTCGATCTCACCGACGCACTGGCATCCACCGGTGATCTCGTCGCACTCCAATATCAGGAAATGACGAACGTACTCGAAATCCACGCAGTCCGGCTCCGTGCATTCCGCGTCGCCGATTGCGTGGATGACGAGCGTTCCTTCGCAACGATCTTCGATGCTGTGCATGGGCACTCCCTTCGCGGTTGTCTCCTTCAATTCCTATCACCGGGTCCCGACAAGTCCGGGAGAAGAGATGCGTGTTCGACGCCTGACCTGGGGCAAGGTCATGGCCGGCACTGTCGCCCCAGGCTCGAGGCGCCAGGGTCAATACCGCGGCGCCGTTGCGTTCGGTCCACGCCAGGATAATCGCTGTCGGCAGGTTTGCGGGTGCCGCTAGCATCACCTGCATGGCAACTCCACACGACAAAGTATTCTTCGGCAACGGCATCGTCGACGCACAGGACGCAAAGCTCGGAGTCGCCACCTCGGCCGTTCTGTACGGCCTGAGCGTCTACACCGTCTTTCCGGTGCACGGCTCATCCACTACGCGCACGGCCTTTCGGCTGCCCGATCACTATCAGCGTCTCGTCGAGTCCTGCAAGATCATCGGCATCGACACGTTCGCGTCCGAGTGGACGTACGAGAGGTTCGTGGACGCAGTGCGCGAGGTGGTTGCCGTCAACGATCCGCAGGATGAGGTCTACGTCCGCGCGACCGTCCACGTCGACGAGTCCATCCCCGGCACTCGTGTTCGCGGCCTGCACACCACGGTCAGCATCTTCCTGTACGACGCGGCTCCCATCGTTCCGCAGGACGGTATGCGCCTGAAAACCAGTGTGTGGCGACGAATCCCGGACAACGCCATACCCTCCCGTGCAAAGGTCAACGGTGCGTACGTCAATTCCGTTCTGGCCAAACAGGATGCAATCGACTCCGGATTCGACGACTGCATCTTTCTCGACATCAACGGTCATGTGTGCGAATTGAGCGCAGCAAACATCTTCCTGGTGCGCAACGGAGTGTTGATCACCCCCGATGCCACCAACGACATTCTCGACGGCATCAACCGTCGAACGATCCTGACCCTCGCCGGCGAGGAGGGAATTGAGGTGCAGGAGCGGACCGTCGATCTCACCGAGCTGTACATCGCCGACGAAGTCTTCGTCAGCGGCACCTCCGCGGGTGTCGCTCCCGTCCACGAAATCGACGGCCGCGCAGTCGGATCACGCGAGACGGGCCCGATGACGGCCGTTCTGCGTGAACGCCATCAGGCAGTGCTCGCCGGTGACCGGACTCACGGTTGGGTGACGATGCTGTAGTCCCTTCCGCCGAGATCGAGGTTGTGTCGCAGTTTCGGCCGAAATGGGTGCGCAACTTCGATCTCGGCACTGGTTACGCGGGGCAGGTGGCGGCAAGGCCGGTGATCAGGCCGTTCAAGGCCGTCTGCTCCAGTGGATCCGATGCCGGATCGATAGCCGACGCCGTCCAGCCCAACGTCACCTGACGACCACCGTCGGGAGTGGAGAACGAGAGGGTTCGGTAGCCGAAACCGTTGCCGCGCTGACCGAATACCAACTCGGCGGCGCCCGGATTACATGCGTCCCCGCCCACCAGCAGTCCAAGCCCGTATCCCGACGGAGTTACCTGCTGCATCTCGGTGACGAGTTCTCGCGGCAGCATTGTTTCGTCGAACAGGCCGCGGAAGAACGTGTTGACGTCACCGACGGTTGACACGACCGCGGCGCTCGCGGACCAGATCGACGGATCGAAGTCGGTTATGTCGGAGTATGTTCCGCCCTCGACGATGTAGCCGTGCAGCCCGCCACCGGGCATGTCGGCCGCCGTCGGATACGTCGTCGAATTCATCCCCAGAGGTTCGAAAACTCTGGTGCGCAACGAATCCGCGAGGGATCGGTCGTCCAACGCAGCGACGATCTCACCCAGTACGACGTAGTTGGTGTTGGAGTAGGAAAATTCGGCACCCGGCTCCAGCGGCCACGGCTCCGCTAAGGCAATGTCGATCAGCTGGGCATCGGTGTAGGTGTTGTCAGCTGCATCGACCAGCCCCTGCGCATCGGGTGGGACGAGGGAATCGAGATAGTTCGGCAATCCGCTCGTGTGGTTCAACAACTGCCGGATGGTGACGGCTTTGGGCAGAAGCCCCGGCAGAATCTCGTCGACATCGGTCTCCAGTGTCAGCCTTCTCTCGTCGACCAACTGTAGGACGACCGCCGCGACCATCGATTTGGTGATACTGGCGATGCGCACCGGGTCATCGGCGGACGCTCGCGCGTCGTCGCTTCTGTCAACGACTCCGGCGGATCCCTGCCATTCTGCGTCACCGTCGCGCAATTCGATCACTGCCGCGGGGGCTCCCGCCGCGACCAGTTGGTCGACCACAGCTTGTCCGTCGGCGGTCCGTATGGTGCCTGGACTGCTGGACGTGGACGTGGACGTGGACGTGGACGGCGCGGCGTCGGTGCTTTGTTCGGTCGAACAGGCGGCAACGCCAACGACAACGGCAAGGGCGAGGGGGAGTACTGCCGAGCGCAGATTCACCCTTCGGACATTACCGGCAGCCGCGGGTCGTCAGATCGCGCCGACTCTCTTCTGCTTCCAGAGCCACGCCCGAGCAGGCACGACCGGTACGAGTATCAGGACGACATACAGTACGAACTGCCAGGGCTGGGCTGCGGTCGTGGACTCCGAGACCCACCCGGCGCCCCAGACCGATGCGGCGACGGCGAGTGCGCACATCACCATCGACCAGCCGTCGAATTGTCCCGCGCGTCGCCAGATCGTATTTGGGTTGCGTGAGTTGGCGCGAGAGATCATCGCGAACCACATGCCCACGGCTGCGAACAGTAGTACTACTCCGATAGTTAGCCTCACTATGCAACCGTGCATCAGATCTGGCCGGACTGCAACCCCTCGGACCCGAGGATCATGTGGCACGGCTACGGCCCCTCCGGGGCACTCAACCGTGCCGCTCGTTGACCAGGGCGGATGCTGCAGCGACCAGTTCTGCGTTTCCGGCGGCGGGGGTGCCGTCGGGCAGAATCAGGGTGTCTTCGAGTCCGATACGTGTCGCTAGGCCGAGTTCGACCGCCAGTCGCCGAGGGCCGTTGATGCATGCCTTCAGCTTCACGAGCGTGCGCCGACGTCGAGGAGGACTTCCGCGGCCTGTCGAGCGGCGATGGCGGATTCCGGCGACTCGGAGATCGCGGCGGTCGTCTGCGCACCTTCCGCGAGCAACGCGATCTGAAGCCCGAGTGTCGGTTGGCAGCCCAGTTCGACCACCAAATCGGTTACGTATTCGACGAATTCACGTTTGTGTCGGTGAGCGGCGTCGGCCACAGCGGGCATCGTCGCGCCGAGCTCGCCGAACGAGTTGATGAACGCGCAGCCGCGGAAGTTGTCTTCTCTGAACCATCCGTCGAGGAAGTCGAAGATGGACAGCACTTTGCTGCGGGGGGAGTCGTATTTGTCTGCCTCGGCACGTATCCGTTCGTTCCAGACCGCGGTGCGTCCGGCAAGTACCTCGGCGACTATGTCCGCCTTGGACGGGAACAGTGCATACATGCGCTTGAGTGAGATCCCGGCGGCTGCGCGCAGCTCGTCCATGCCCACAGCCTGAACGCCGCGTGAATAGAACAGCTCATCGGCCGCCCTGAGCACGGACTCCCGAGTATTGTCCGTTTCCATCTTCACCAACTCCTTGCGCAGAGAACCAGCGTTCTCTACGGTAGTCCATAGCGTGAGAACGTACGTTCTCGTCTCGCCTCTCGACCCCGACGAAAGGTTTGACCATGGCTTTCATCAACGTAGGAACCGAGAACAGCACCCCGGTCGACGTCTACTACGAGGATCACGGCAGCGGACAGGCAGTCGTGCTGATCCACGGCTACCCGCTCGACGGCAACTCCTGGGAACGTCAGAGCCGGGCGCTGCTGGGCGCCGGCTACCGCGTCATCACCTACGATCGTCGCGGCTTCGGCCAGTCCAGCAAACCTGTCACCGGGTACGACTACGACACCTTCGCCGCAGACCTGAATGCAGTCCTCACCGAACTCGACCTGAGTGACGTCATCCTCGTCGGATTTTCCATGGGTACAGGCGAACTCGCGCGCTATGCGGCCAAGTACGGTACCGATCGCATCGCCAAGTTCGCGTTCCTGGCTTCGCTCGAGCCGTTCCTGTTGCAGACCGACGACAACCCGGCAGGGGTGCCGCAGTCGGTGTTCGACGGTATCGACGCAGCAGCGCGCGAAGACCGGTTCGCCTGGTTCGACAATTTCTACAAGGACTTCTACAACCTCGACGAGAACCTCGGAAGCCGCATCGGCGAGGCCACCGTGCGCGCCAACTTCGCCACCGCCGCGTCGAGCGCACCAGTTGCCGCATACGCCGTGGTCCCGTCGTGGATCGAGGACTTCCGCGACGACGTGCAGAAGGTCCGCGAGTCCGGCAAGCCGACCCTCATCCTGCACGGCACGAAGGACAACATTTTGCCGATCGACTCGACAGGACGTGAGTTCACCAAGGCCTTCCCCGAGGCCAAGTACGTCGAGGTCGAAGGCGCACCGCACGGGCTGCTGTGGACACACTTCCAGGAGGTCAACGACGCACTTCTCGCGTTCGTGAAGGGATAATTCTTCGCCGCCGTAGATCCGAGAAGATGTCGAAGAACATCTTCTCGGTCTCGGCGTAGCGGTGAAAACCTAGCCGGCGGGCCTTCGATCCGTCGGCGAAGAAGTCGTAGTCCCAGCCGAACACGAAGTCGCCGAACGGCCAGGCCGCGACGTCGGCATACGGCGTCGGGAGCAAGTCGTAGCGTTCGATCATCGAATTCCACAGCGGCTCTTTGTCGGCCATCGTGTCCGCGAGCGACATTCTCAGCGGAGGTGCGACGTCGAGATCGAAGTAATCGGCGATGCGCGGCCACATCGTCTCCCATCGAAACAAGTCACCGTTGTTGATGTTGAATGCTTGGTTCGCGCACGCGGGAGTTGTTGCAGCCCAGACGGTTGCCTCCGCGAGTAGGCCTGCGTCCGTCATCTCCAACAGCGCGCCGTACGCTCCCATCTTCCCGGGAAACCTCAAAGGCATTCCGAGTTCCTTCGACATCGACGCGTAGACGGCGATCACCGATGCAAGATTCATCGGGTTTCCCAGCCCGAATCCACAGACCACGGAGGGTCTGATTGCAGACCAGCTCCATTGCGATCGAGAACCTTTGTCCTGGAGAAACTTCTGCTGCTCGGTATTGAACTCCGGTGGCATGTGGCCGGGGTCCGACTCTTTTGCGGGCGTGGTGAACGGGCCGAGGTGAGCGCCGTAGACCTTGTACCCCTGCATGAGGCTGATGTGCTGCAAATCCTGTGCCGCGGTCTCGACCGCCTCGACGACATTCTTCAACATCGTCACGTTCGGTTCGACCAATTCCGCCCAAGTCGGCCTGTCCTGATAGGCGGCGTAGAAGATATGCGTCGCATGCTCCAGTGACCCGAGTTTGTTTCGTGTATCAGTCTCATCGAGCAGGTCGACGGCGATATGCCGTACTCCGGGCTCGTCGATTCCACCTCGTCGAGAGAGTCCGACGATGTCCCAGCCGTCGAGAGTTTTCAGATGTTCGACGAGGTTTGCGCCGATCACACCGCGTGCCCCGACGACGACCGCCACTTTCTTCATGTCTCTCCTTGCATCGGTATATCGCAATTTCGCGATGCAAAGGATTCAACCACACACATCGTCGATTTGCGATATGGCGGTACGATGTCACGGTGTCCAAGACCTCCACGGAGGACGAACTCGCACTCGTCTTCAAGGCGTTGTCCAATCCTGCGCGGGTTGCGATTCTGCGTTGGCTGAAAGATCCGTCTGACTTTCCACCGCAGCTCGAGCCCCCCGAAGTTGTCGGAGTGTGCCTCAAGCACATACAGGCACGTGCAGGCGTATCCCAGTCGACTGCCTCCCAGTACATGGCAACGTTGCAGAATGCAGGGCTTGTATCGAGTACGCGCGTCGGGCAGTGGACGCACTACAAGAGGCGCGAGGATCGAATCCGTGAGCTGGCGGCCGACGTACTGAGCGAGTTGTAGACGTGGCCGAGCGTCCTTCGACGGTGGTCACGTCCGAGTCGGTCCGGCTCGGGGTGCTGCTTGCCGCAGTGGGTGGTTTCGTCGACGTCTATACCTTCATGACTCGAGACGGCGTATTCGCCAATGCTCAGACGGCCAACGTCGTGTTGTTCGGAATCGACATCGCGTCGGGTCACTGGAGATCTGCACTGGGGTATCTCCCGCCCCTGATCGCCTTCGCGTTGGGCGTGTTCACTGCCGAATTCCTGACGAGACCTGCCGTCGCCCGGATCGTGAAACGGCCGGTCCGTGCTGTGCTCGTTATCGAGATCCTGGTTGTCGCAGCCGTGGGATTCGTACCTCTGTCGGTACCGAATGCCGTTGTGACGATTTCGATCTCGTTTGTCGCTGCATTACAGGTCACGACGTTCCGTGTACTCGTGGACCAGGCATTCAGCACGACGATGACGACCGGAAATCTACGCAGCCTGTCGCAGGCCGTCTTTCACCGGCTCACCGACGGTGACAAGGCTGCCGGGGCGAGGGCTCGGAACTTCGGCCTGGTCATCATGGGCTTCCTCGCCGGTGCGGTACTCGGAGCGGTCATGGTGAGAGCACTCGACGTCGGGGCCGCATGGGTGGCGTCGGGAATGCTCGTTGTTGCGTTGGCGCTGTTCATGTTCGACGAATGGCGAGGGGTCCCGCGGGTGCGTCACTCGGAGTAGGCGGCTCCGCCGCCAGTGGTACGGATAAGTGCCTTGGAGGGCACCCGATCCTGCCACTGGCGGGGACCGCTGAGCGGCTGGAGCCGGGGCTGCTTACGGGGTTACGGCCACGACACCGTCGGAATCGCTGTAGACGATGTCGCCCGGAGTGAAGGTGATGCCGCCGATTTCGACGGGGACGTTCTTCTCGCCGGAACCGGTCTGCGTGCTCTTACGAGGATTGGTTCCGAGTGCCTTGACGCCGATCTCCAGCGTGCGCAGGATCGCCGAGTCGCGGATGGCGCCGTTGACGATGATTCCGGCCCAGCCGTTCGTGACGCCCTTGCCTGCGATGATGTCGCCGACCAGCGCGGTGTGAATGCTCGCATCACCGTCTACGACGAGGACGCCGCCGTTGCCGGGCTCGCCGAGAGTCTGCTTGACGAGCAGGTTGTCCTGGAAGCACTTGATGGTGGTGATCGGTCCGGCGAACTCGGTGTTCTTGCCGAACTGGATGAATTGGGTGTCGCAGCTGCGGATTTCGGGTCCGATTTCGTCGGCCAGGTCTGCAGTTGCCTTGAATTCGACAGAAGTCATGCCCCACAGCTTAAATGCCAGTCTCAGTCGAGTCTGCCGTGGCGTCTTTCGTAGTCGTCGCGGGTGCGGTCGATCTTGGCCTGGGTGTTGGCGTTGAGCAATTGAGGGTCGAGGTCGTGCACCAGTAGACGGTGACGCCGGTAGACGTTCATCAGCGCGATCGCGAAGTAAACCAATGGGATGAACAGCAGCGCCATCATCGCTAGACCGATCCACAGGGGACCAGGAATGAGGAGGAACAGACACAGCAGTGGTATGCCCGGCAGCGTGAAGCGAAACAGATAGCGAGCCTGCGCCCCGTTGCCGACGAGGTCTTCGCGAACCCAGTCCTCCATGGACGGGGGCAGCACACGTCCGAACTGGTAGCCCAGGTACTGCCAAAGGTTCGGTTTCACATGCTGGACCTTACGCTCTCACCTCGTTCAGAACGGCTGCCCCGATGGAAAGCGCGACGGCGTCCTCGACCAGCGCGGCAGCGATCGGCGGAACTCGCTTCGACGCCCAGCCGCGATAGGCATGACCTGCGTAAGAACCCACGATCGCGGTCAGCCCACCGATGACGGCCGCCGGAATCGCATCCTCGCCCAGGCGTCGAGCCACTACGTATGCAGCCCCGGCACCTGCGACGACGCGGCCGCCCAGCGGCCCTGGGTCCAGGCGCGACGGCGTGGTCGGCAGCTTGTCCATGACGAGTTCGCCCGCAGTCACGACGGCCGAGCCTGCTACGGCCAGGCGTTCGCGTTCCGTTCCGTTGAACCACGTGAGTAGGTTGAGACTGATTCCGACGGAGCTGCGAAAGCCGGTCGCTTTCCCGATCGCGGCGGACCGAACAGCTGAGCGAAGAGTCAGAGTCATGCTCGAAGTATCCCCTTGTTGCCGCTGACGCGGTGTCGGAACACCGTGTTAGCGTGTGGCGTCTTCGGGGGAGGTCGATCGAGTGTGTTGAAGCCGTTGCTTCGCATCGTGTTGGTGGTGGGGTTGTTGTACGCCGCTGTCGCGTTTCTGCCCAAGCTTGTGCCGGAAACTCCAGGTATGTACACCGGTGTTGCGGCAGCACCTTTTCAGACGACGACTATGCGTCCGTCGGCCAGTGCGGCACCGACTTCGGTGACCCCGACCTTGCCTCCGGGATTTCCGTCGATGGAGTTTCCACCGCCGGAGATCGAGGTGCCCGAGGGCGATCCGATCCCAATCGACACCAAATACGGCATCAGCTACACGGTGCCGGGGGATTGGAAGAACGCATCCACGGGAGTCGCCGGGTGGGAGAGCGACGCTGGATCCGTGACTTACGGCGCAATCGCCATGTACGGGTACGACTACTGCCCGGAACACCGTGACGGTGCCCGCAAGGCTGTGACAGGTATGACTGGGCGCAGGGGTGTCGACGTTCCGACTGCCGCGTTCGAGGCTAGCCGCCAAGCTGAGCTGATCTTCCGGGATGCGCCGGACGATGCGGTAGTTCTGGAGTACTCGGCCCCGACTGAGTTCGACATCGATGGAGCGGCAGCGGTTCGATACTCGGTGCATGCGTCGAATATTGCGCAAAAGTTCGATTGTGACCCAACAAAGGCCACCTTTGATGTGGTTGCGACCGAGGCTTTTTCGAATGCACCCATTGCTGTCTTCATGGTGCACACCGAGCAGGGAATCGATGGTGCACTGACGATCGAGCAGGTGGATCAGATCGTGTCGACGCTTCACCGAAAAGACTGAGACGGAGTTCGAACGTGGGAGAAACGTTCTATGCGGAGCCGAACGAAGTCGCCGGCCTCAGCCGCCTGATCTCCGAGACCGGATCGCAGACGCTTATGTCGTACAAGTACTTCAACGAACATGCCGGCCCGGAGGGCGGGTATTCGGGTGAAATTTTCGGCTCGCTGGTGGCACCGCTGGGCGGAATTCGAGATATCTGGCGAGATCGACATGTTCATCTCGCGGCCAACTGCGTCGAGCTCGGCGGCAAGCTCAACGTGGCCGCTTGGCTGTACGCAGATCAGGAGAAGCGGAACTACGAGGCGCTCAACGCGCACACCGACGTTGTGCCGATCCCGTACTCGGACCGAGGGGATGCACACCGGCCGGCAGTGGGATCCGTTGAGTTATACAGCAGCCCGGCAGATTACGGGCACCCGGAGGGAATCGACTACCCACCGCCCGTGCACCTTCCTGACGACACAGCCGACGTCATAGCTGATGCCGCTGGGTGGCTGGGTGACGTGGACTATGCCATCGAGGAGCTCATTGGGCACAGTCCGCTTCGGCAGCTGATCGACCCGATAGGTGGGAACTGGAACGATTTGCGACGCCTCGGTGCGGCCTATCGGATCGCGGGTGAAGCGATGGCGTGCGGGGGCGATGCACTCGAACGCGGTACAGCTGCAGTCGACGAGTTCTGGGACGGCATGGCGGCTGTCGCCTACGAGCAATACGCGGCAAAGCAGATCGCTGCTATGCGGTGGGAAGGCTCATGCGGGCGAGTTATCGAAGCGGTCGCCGACAGAGCTGCTGACGAGATACGCAAGTCCGTGTTCGCCATTGTGTCGAATACGAGGGAACATCTCGAGGCCCAGTTCGATCTGAGCAGCGGCGCCAAAGTAATCGACTTCTTGTCGAAGAAGGTTCCGGTCGTCGGCTCTGGGTACCAGCTCTACATCATCGCCGACATTCTGTACTCAGGATACGAACTTTCCAAGAGGATGGTCGACGACATTCGAATGGTCACCGATGCGTTCCAAGAATTTCTATCGTTGGTTGCGAGTCCGAGCGGCTACCTGAACGAGAAGTTCCAGCAGAGAATCGAACCGATCACCAAAGGGTTGAACAAACTCGATCTCGCGAAAGACATCCACGACACTGCGTCGGCGAGCCCCATGTACAACGTGCCGAAAGATCCGTATTCGTTTGGAACAGGCACACAACCGTGGGCGGATGCATGACCGTACCGGACGATCCGCTCCTGCGGCTGGCCCTCCAGAAAATGACGGACGCGTTCGATCGAATGGCCCACACGCGTGCCGAGATCGAACGAACCCCGGTGCCGTCGTTCGGAGAACCGCGCACGATCGACAGTGCGCTCATGTTCGATATCGCGTTGCTTCCTGGGGCATCTCCCGAACTGAGGGCCTACGCTTCGCGGGTAGCGGCTGGCGAATGTACGTGGGACGAGATCGAGACTCTGGCTCGGCCGGTACCGCCCGAAGTCGCCGAGCTCAAACGCGATCCGATGTTGATCTGGTTTCCACCCAAGCGAACCCCGACTTCGAACGACGAAGAGCCGTACCGGATTCCGTGGCAATGACGGCCAGATCTACCCCCATGTTGTGCGGTTCGGCCCACCGATTGCGCACAACACGGGGGTAGATTGCTTACTTGTCAGCAGCATTCGCGACGATGCAATCGCGGATGTACTGCGCGAGTCCAGGTGCCACGTCGTCGTAGTGCTTGGTGAACCGCTCGTCCGCGATGTACATTTCGCCCAGGCAGACGTGCATTTCGTAACCACAGTCGTAGTAGTTCTCGATGCTCGCGCGGTGACGTTCGGCCAAGACCGCAGCCGCTTCCGAATCGGCTGCAACTCCCGTGGACAACGCGTCGGCGAAATCTGCTTCCAAGGCGTCCGTTTCAGCTTTGACCCGCTTCCAGTCCTCCTTGGTGAAGGACGCCGTGCGCGCCTGCGACTGCTTCCACTCGTCGGTCTGGCCCCACCGCTCCTCGGCCTCGCCCGCATACTCGTCGCCGGTCCAGTTCTCACCGAACACCTCACGTTGTTCTGCCGGCGTCAACTGAATTCCCATTTTCTTCGCCTCCATCATCTTGTCCACGGCCGCAGCCATCTGATGTAAGCGATCGATCCGCGCGTCGAGTAGCTCGCGCTGGCGTCGTAGATGCGCCATCGCGTCGACCGTCGGATCGTCGAGAAGAGCCGCGATATCGTCCAGCGCGAAACCGAGTTCGCGGTAGGTCAACACCTGATGCAGCCGCTCGACGTCGGACGCCGAGTAGCTGCGATAGCCCTTGGGGGTGCGTCCGGACGGCACCACCAACGAGATCTCGTCGTAGTGGTGCAGTGTCCGGACACTGATCCCGACGAGGCGGGCCACCTCGCCCACCGTCATCGCTCCCGAATCGCTCACAGAAGACACTCTGCAGCCTCCCGTGACGTCAGGGTCAAGCTATCGGACGACCCTTTCGCATCCACCGGTCGAGACACCGGCGAGGCGCTGCGACATCCACTCGAATGCGCCGGGTCGGCCACCGCCCTCGGCCTGGGCGTGGTCGCCGGGGATCTCCTCCAAATGGACCGAGGCGCCCGCTGCACACCACTGATCCTGGACTGCCTCAGCGCCCTCTTTCGGGATCAAGAAATCCTGGAGACCCTGGTAGATGTAGATCGGAGCCTCGGGCTTGATCTGGCCCATTCGGTTCTCTTCGACCACCGTTCGGGTGATCGGGTGGTTGAAGACGTCGGGGACGTTCGACAGGTTCTGCTGATCGAACAGAGCAAGCCCGCTGTAGGACAACACGTCGACGCACTGGTCCTTCTGCACGAGCGCCAAACGCTTGCCGTTGTCGTTGGCGAGCGCACGCATCTCGGGGTACTCGCGGCTCAATCCGATGGTCGCTGCAGTGAACAGTCCCGACCCGATACCGCCGTTGAGCGAACGCTGCAAGATCTTGTAGTCGGTGGGCGGGCCGCCGAATGCGACTCCGACGATGTTCAACTCGGGTGCGTAAGTGGGCGCGAGCTGTGCGGCCCACCCCGACGCAATGGCACCGCCCGAGTAGCCGGTGATCGCGGCCGGGGCGTCCGGTGAAACTCCCACGCTCTGCGATGCGCGGAGGCCGTCGAGCACCGTGTGCCCGGAGACCAGACCGGCCGAGTACGCCTGGCGCGGACCCTGGTAGTCGGTGACGACCACGGTGTACCCGCGTCCCAACAACTCCTGCATGTTGTCGAGTTCCTTGTTGGTGCCGCGCGGCAACGTGGAGGACGGTGCGCAGGCGTTGCCGAGCGAGTCGGTCGCTTCGTTGTAGGCCACGACCGGCCGGGGCCCTCCGCCAGTCCACGGCGAGTCCGGGACGATGACCGTCGTGGCAGCTGCGATTGGGTTGTTCTTCGAGTCGGTGGAACGGAACAAGAGCTGTGTCGACGTCGTACCTGGTTGTACGGCAACACCTCTGGTGTTCAATACCGTCCCGGGCGCCTGAGCTTCGAAGCCTGCGGGCGGGGTGAACCACGGATCACCGAGTGGGGTGGGGAGATATGCGTCGGGATTGCTCGGGGGAGCGATGAGGTCGCCCAGTGGATCTGCCTGGGCCGATGGCGCCAGCGCGACCAGTAGAGCGGCCGCACCTGCAAGGACCAATGTCCTGCGCATTGTCGTCTTCATTGTTGTTGCCCCACCCTGCTTCGTCTCTAGAGCGCCCCGACGCCTAGGAAAGACCGCTTCCCATGGTGCCATACGGCGCAAGGTGAGCACTGCACACCGATCGTGCTCGCTACAGCGGGGGATTCGCCGGTTGAGCTCGAAAGATCGGTGCGTCCTGCTCACGCTCGTTCACTTCGACGTCATCGTGGTCTGAATCAATGCACACCTATGACTGCACCCGCGTTCGATCAAGAGTTCCTCGGGGCACCTGCACCCATGCCGAGCCGCGCCGGACTGATCGACCTGCCGTATACACATTTCTCCGTCGCGATGGATCCGGTGAGGCGTCTGGCCGCGACGACAGCAGTCAACATCGACGGTGGGCAACTGAAGACCGTGGCCCGCAGCGACAACTGGCGGCTCGACGATCGACTACCGGCAAACCAGCAGGCCGGCGCAGGGCTGTACTCCCAGAACGACCTGGACCGCGGGCATTTGGTTCGTCGCAACGAACCGGTGTGGGGGCCGCCGGAGGTGGCTAGGCAGGCGAATTCGGACACCTTCCACTACACCGTCTGCGCACCCCAGACGGCAACGTTGAACCAGTCGAAAATGCTGTGGCTCGGTCTCGAGGACTACATTCTCGAGCATTCGCGCAAGTACGGGCACCGGTTGTCGGTGTTCTGCGGATGCATTTTCGACGACGAAGACCCGATCTATCGCGACATTGCCATCCCGCGAAAGTTCTTCAAGATTGCTGCGTGGGCGCAGGGCAACGATCTCGCCGCGACCGGATACGTGCTGGACCAGTCGCCGTCGCTCGATCCGATAGTCGACAAGAAGGCACTCCCCGACACGGATGTCCCGCCGTTGGGCCCCTACCGGACGTTTCAGGTTCCGATCGCGGACATTGCGGCTGCGACCGCGCTCGATGTGGGCGCGTTGGAGGCCGCGGACCGATACGCGCCTGGTGCAGCCGCGCGAGGGGGCCGGGGCCGCTGGAAAGAGCTCACCGACTTGGAGGAGATCGCAGTGCCGTAGATCGCGCGCTGTGATCCGAGCCACCGAGGGGGTAGTTTGTCATCTAACTCCAAAAACTACTCACCAGTAGGGGTACGAAATGCCAGCTCCGAGCGCTGCGACCTTTTCGCGGCTCGCCGACCTGATCGCCATTCCCGACGCCGCCGCCCGGCCGACGAAGTCCATCACGGAGGTGTTCACCGGCAAGGAGCTGGCAACCATCCCCGTCGGGACGGCCGAGGACGTTGCCGGGGCAATCGCCCGCGCCCGCGTCGCGCAGAAGGCGTGGTCCAAGCGACCGGTCTCCGAGCGCGCCGAGATCTTCCACAGGTATCGGGACCTGGTTCTCGCACACCGCGACGAGCTGATGGACATGGCGCAGGCCGAGACCGGTAAGTCGCGCGCAGCGGCTCAGGAAGAGGTCCTCGATATCGCGATGACGTCGCGGCACTACGCCCGCACCGCGGCCAAGCTCCTGGCGCCCAAGCGCGTGACGGGCATGCTGCCAGTCCTGACGAAGACCACCGTGCGGTACCAGCCCAAGGGCATCGTCGGAATCATCTCGCCGTGGAACTACCCGATGACCCTCGCGGTCTCCGACGCGATCGCCGCGCTGCTCGCGGGCAACGGCGTCGTGCTCAAGCCGGATTCGCAGACCCCGTACTGCGCCCTTGCCGTAGTCGAACTTCTCTACAAGGCCGGATTGCCGCGTGATCTGTTTGCGGTCGTTCCGGGACCGGGCTCGGTCGTCGGCACCGCGATCGTCGAGAACACCGAATACGTCATGTTCACCGGCTCCACCGCGACGGGCCAGCTCCTCGCCGAGCAGGCAGGGCGTCGACTGATCGGATTCTCGGCCGAGCTCGGGGGCAAGAACGCGATGATCGTCGCCCAGGGCGCCAACCTGCGGGAAGTGTCCGACGCCGCCGTGCGTGCGTGCTTCTCCAACTCGGGTCAGCTCTGTATCTCGATCGAGCGCATCTACGTCGAGCAGTCCATTGCCGACGAGTTCACCGCCAAGTTCGGTGAGCGCGTGCGGAACATGAGCCTCGGTGCCGACTACGAGTTCGGCATCGAGATGGGGAGCCTGATCTCCGAGGATCAGATCAAAACCGTCTCGGCTCACGTCGACGATGCAAAGGTCAAGGGCGCCAAAGTTCTCGCGGGAGGCAACGCACGTCCCGACATCGGCCCGCTCTTCTACGAGCCGACCGTCCTGACGAACGTCCCCGCCGACGCCGAGTGTGCGGCAAGCGAGACGTTCGGACCGCTCGTCTCGATCTACCCGGTCGCCGACGTCGAAGAAGCCATAGCCAAGGCCAACGACACCGAATACGGCCTCAACGCCAGTGTGTGGGCCAAGACCAAAGCCCAAGGTGAAGCCATCGCGGCTCGCTTGCACTCCGGAACCGTCAACGTCGACGAGGGCTATGCACCCGCATGGGGAACCACGGCGGCACCGATGGGCGGTATGGGTGTCTCGGGAATGGGACGACGCCACGGGCCGGACGGGTTGCTCAAGTACACCGAATCTCAGACGATCGCCACGACGCGTCTGCTCAACCTCGGCGGCCCCCGCGGTCTCCCGCCCAAGCTGTGGGCGAAGATCATGCCTCCGTTCGTCAAGGCGCTGAAGTACGTTCCGGGTCGGTAATCCCGGCTGGTCCGGGGTGGCTTCGGGTGGACTCGGGTGACCTCGGGTGACCGAATGAGACATTCGCTACCGCTCGGGTGACCGAATGGGACATTCGCTCACTCTGAGTGACCGGAACAGACATTCGCTCACTCTGAGTGACCGGAACAGACATTCGGTCACCCACCCGGACCCCGGCACCCCGGTTGACCTGGCCCCGGACCAACAAGAAGGCCCGCACACCACCTGGTGTGCGGGCCTTCTCGTTTCGGTGGACTAGTTGACGCTGTGGCCGTTCAGTCCGGAATTGACGTAGTGCTGATGAGGATCGGGAACGTGTGCGTCACCGAGTACTCGGGCGATTTGGTCTTCGCTGAGTCCGAGGCGACGGAGTCGCTCGCAGACGGCGTCGAAGTCGAGCATCTTGGCGTCGAGTTCCTGCTGGAGCGCAACAACCTCGGCGCGAATGGCTTCCGCTTCGTCGAGCGCTTGGAGCGTGTCCTTCGGCTCCGGGAGGAGCAGGTTCAGCAGTCGATCACGTGCGTCGGTGCTGAGTCCCTCGAAGGGCGCCGAACCTGCCGGTGCTTCGTGCCTGCCGACGATGGTGTCCTCGGAACGCACGTCTTCGTCGACCTCGGCCGCCAGGTACTCGCGAGTGTTCCCGAACGACGGGATCTCGATGGTCTCTTCACCCTCGGCAGGTGCCTGTGCGAAGTCGATCGTCTTGCGCAGCGGACGGTTCGGGATGAGGACGACCGCGATGAGCGTGACGATGGCGACGAATCCTGCGATGAGGAAGATGCGTCCCGTTGCGTCTCCGTAAGCCGTACGAATGACCGCGAGAATCGGTGCGGGCAGTGAGGTGAGATCGAGTGATCCGCCTCCGCTTCCTGCACTGTCGACGCCCAGTTCGGCGAGGCCTGCAGCAGACTTCTCTGCGACTCGGGTTGCCAGAAGCGATCCGAGAACCGAGACGCCGATTGCGCCACCGAAAGTACGGAAGAACGCGACGGTCGACGACGCTGCGCCGATGTTGTGCACGCTCACCGTGTTCTGCACTGCGAGAACGAGGTTCTGCATCAGCATGCCGGTTCCGAGGCCGACGATGGTGATGAAGATGCCGACGGTCCACAGGCTGGTTGCGTGGTCGATGGTTCCGAGGAGCAGGAATCCGATGACCAGCAGAACCGATCCTGAAACGATGAACGGCTTCCACTTTCCGAACTTGGTGATGAGCTGACCGGATCCGACCGATGCGACGAGCATGCCGAACACCAGTGGGATGGAGAGCAATCCGGCCTCGGTGGGCGAGTAGCCGCGTGCGGTCTGGAAGTACTGACCGAGGAAGGTGGTGGCTCCGAACAGGCCGACGCCGACGGCGATGGACGCGATGATGGCGAGTCCGGTGGTGCGCTCGGTGACGATCTTCAGTGGGATGATCGGGGACTTGTGACGTGCCTCGACGATGACCGTCAGGACGAGCAGTAGAAGTCCGCCGCCGACGAGGTACGCCGTTTCACGCGAGATCCATGCGTAGTAGTCGGCCTTGCCGGCGAACGAAACCCACACGAGCAGAACGGAAACGCCTGCGGTGAGCAGCAGTGCACCGAGCCAGTCGATGGAGACGTTGTCCTTGCGTTCGGTCTTGATGTGGAGCGTCTTCTGCAGTAGTGCGAGGGCGACGACAGCCAGCGGCACACAGACGAAGAAGCACCAGCGCCAGCCGAGGGGGCTGTCGACGATGACGCCGCCGAGGATCGGACCACCGGACATCGAGACCGCCATGACAGCGCCGGTGTAGCCGGAGTAACGACCACGATCACGTGGGGAAACGATCGTGCCGATGATCGCGATGACGAGTGCCGTCAAGCCGCCCATGCCGATGCCCTGGATGACGCGGGCGCCGAGCAGCAGCGGCACGTTGTGGGCGAAGCCTGCGATCAGCGAACCGATGACGAAGATGACGATCGCACTCTGAACGAGGACCTTCTTGTTGAAGAGGTCGGCGAGCTTGCCCCAGATGGGCGTCGATGCGGCGTTGGCCAGCAGGGCTGTGGTGATGACCCAGGCGTAGGCCGTCTGGGAACCTTGAAGGTCGCCGATGATGGTGGGCAGTGCCGTCGAGACGATCGTGGTGCTCAGCAGCGCGGTGAACAGCGCGGCGAGCAAACCGGTGAGGGCTTCGAGGATCTGCCGATGGGACATGGCGTCGGGATCGGCCTGTTGAATATTGGGCGGAGCTTCGGTGGTTGACATCTGTCTTATCTCGCAATCAGTTTCAAGTGCGCTGTGTCCTGCGCGTCTTCGTTGAATGTGTTGTTGAGCTTTTGGATCGAATCGAGGGCGGAAAGCGCCTCCGTCTCGCTCCACTCGCTCAACATTTCGCGCAGTCGATTCGCGCGAAGGTCCCAGATGACCTTGAGCTTTTCCCCGCCTTCGGACGAGACACGAACTCGGGATGCGCGCTTGTCGTCGGGATCGGGGGTTCGGTCGATGTATCCGAGATCCACCAGGTCTGCGATCTGCCGGCTGAGGGCGGACTGGCTGACGCAGAGCCTGTTGGCGAGGTCGGTCTGTCTGCATTCACCTTCGGTCGCGAGGATGGCCAGTACTCCGGTCAGTGCCTGCGGCAGCGGTGACGCCTCATCTCCGGTGGTCACGGCCCGCTTGAGCGCGCGTCCGAAGAGGAAAACCTCTTCGACCAACGCCTCCGCGGTGGTTGTTCTTACTGCCATGAGTGCTCCAACGGTTGGGTCAATTACTTGCTGTCCGCAACCATATAGATAAATAGATGAGGTAAACAACTATTTTACCTATCTCGTGAGTCACACTAAGGACCCTGGACGAGGTTCCCCAGCTCAGCCCTGTTTACGCCGGGTCGAACAGCCCGCGCTCGACGGTGATGGTGACTTCGTCACCGACGGACGGCCTCGGCCCGCGCACCGAGCAACGGAACGACCGACCGTGCGACAGGACGACCACATCGCTGGTCTCGCGCCCGAACAGTGACGACGTCACGACACCGGCCCCGCAGTCATGGGGGAAGCCCGAGCTCAACGAGAGGTCGGCAGGCAGCACGGCCAAGGAGCCCCGACCATCACGCGCGTTCTCGATGACATCCACTGTCAGTTCGAGGGGATGATCGTCGGCATGGAATCGGCCGCCGTCGATGACACCGGAGATGACGTTGGCGTCGGAGAGAAAACTTGCGACGAACGCCGACGCAGGCCTCGTCACCAGCTCCTCCGGCGTTCCGATCTGGGCGATCCGGCCGCCGTCGAGCACCGCTACTCGGTCGGCCAACGCAAGTGCCTCGGAACGATCGTGAGTGACATGGACGACGGTGAGTTCTGCGGCACGCGTCAGGGAGCGGAGTTCGAGCCTGAGTCGGTCGCGCAAGGGCTCGTCCAGCGCCGCGAGTGCTTCGTCGAGTAACAGAGCTCGTGGCGACCGCACCAAGGCTCGGGCGAGCGCCACCCGCTGACGTTGGCCGCCCGACAGCGTCGCCGGATTGCGAGATTCCAAGCCGGGAAGTCCGACGAGTTCCAGGACGTCGGCGACGCGCTTCTTGCGATCGGAGCGAGACATTCCGGCGAGCTCCAACGGATAGGCGACGTTCTTCCCGACGGTGCGGTGCGGCCACAGCGCGTGTTGCTGGAAGACCATTCCGAGACCGCGGTGCTCGGGGGCAACCGAAGCGCCGCGTCCCGCAACGACGTCGCCGCCGATGGTGACCGTGCCAGAAGTGGGCTCCAAAAACCCTGCGACGGTGCGTAGGAGCGTGGTCTTGCCCGAACCCGACGGTCCGACGAGCGCAAGGAACTCGCCGTCGTCGATGTGCAGGTCTATCGCTGCCAGACCGACAGAACCGCCTGGATACTCCAGGTCTACGGCGTCGAGCGAGATAGTGGACATCAGGAAGTCTTCTTTCGATCGGTGACACCCGCGACGAGACCGAGTCCCGCGATTCCGGCGAGTGCGACGAGCAGAGACAGCGCTGCGGCTGCGTTGTAGTCGCCGGCCTGCTGCAAGTTGAAAATCGACACACCGAGGGTCTGAGTTCCTGGTGCCACGAGCAACACCGACATGGTCAGCTCGCGCACTGCCGTCAGGGCCACCAGTACGCCGCCTGTCACTGCCGCTGGGATGGCCAGCTTCCACGACACGTCGTACAGCGCGCGCATCGGTGAGGCTCCCGACGAGCGCGCAACTTCTTCGAGCGCAGGTGGCGTCGCTTGAAGGGGTGCCCGTACCGCCTGCACCACGATCGCCAAGAACGCCATGACGTAGGCACACAGGATGACCCACCGCGTATCGAACAATCCCGTGTAGCGGCCCACGATCAACCAGCCGACTGCGATGACCAGGCCCGGTATGGCTTGCGGAAGCATGGCGACGAGGTCGAGGCCGACGTTGTCGCGGGATCTGGTTCGGGTGACCACGACTCCGAGAGCAAGGCCGACCACGCCGCAGATCACTGCGGCTCCCACTGCGAGAAATATCGAATTCCGAATTCCGACAACGGTTCCGGGTGCGGTAACGGCGCCGACGATACTGTCCATGGTCAGATTTGCCCACGTGAACGGAACGCCGGGTGCGGGCAGGAGCGCCTGTGACGCCAGCGACAGAATTGGCAGCGCGGTCACCGCAAGTGCCAGCATCCACACGACTGCGCCAGCCGGAATGCGATTGCGCCCCAACGCGAGACGCTGAGCTGGCGTGGACGGACCGTCGACGGCGGCACCGCGTCGTCCGAGCAGGCGGTCCAGCGCCACTGCCACGACGGCGAGCAGGAGCAGGACGATGCCGATGGCTGATACCACTTCGAGAGGCTTTGCCACCGTGCCGGATTGAATGAAGCGATAGATCATCGTCGACAGCGTCACGTAACGGTCGGGAAGTCCCACGAGCGCAGGTATACCGAAATCGGCGAGGTTCGACACCGCGACCAGCGTGAACGACGCGACGGCTGCCGTCCGCAACAGTGGAAGGGTGACGTCGGTCAGTGCACGCATCGGACGTGCGCCGGATATCCGGGCTGCTTCCTCCAGATCGCTGGGGATGCGCCGCAGCGCGGCAGCGATGATGAGGTAGGCGAGCGGATACGAATGGACCGTCAGTAGAAATACGACGCCGTCGCCGCCGTAGATGTTCCACAGCGGACCTGAGAAATGTGACGCCCAGAACTTGTTGATCGTCCCACTGGGGCCGAGCAATCCGGTCCATGCGATCGCACCGACAAAGGGCGGAATCAGCAACGGGCTCAGGAGAACCAGCCGAAGGACCGAGCGACCTGGCAGATCCGTTCGATCCAGAATCAGCGCCATCGCGACGGCAATTACCACCGCGAACAACGCCGACAACCCCGCCGAGACGAGACTGTTGATTGCCGCGTCGACGATTCCGGCGTCGAGAAGCTCGGCAACGTGATTGCCACCCAGCCCGATCGAGACAACGGCTGCGATCGGGACAAGGATCATTGCGGTGACGACGAGCCACAGAGCGGCCCGGGTCAGGGAGAGGCTGGTCACCCCATGTGAACGACAATACATAGTGGGCTATGTACTTTCGTTCACATGCGCGAAGCGCCTCACATCAGCCGACAAGCTCGTTGAACCTCTTCACGGCCTCGGGCTGGGATGCGGTGATCTGCGCCAGGTCCGGGTTCAGTAGGTTCAGATCAGCGAGTGCCGGTGCGCCTTCCGGCGTTCCGACGTCGTCGCGGACTGGAAGGTACTGCTGTTCGACGGCAACTTCTTGGCCACGCTTGCTGACGAGGAAGTCGACGTATTTCTTCGCGGCTTCCTGGTTGGCGCCGTCGGCGAAGATGCCTGCGGGCTGCGAGATGTACGGAACGCCGTCGGTGGGGTATTCCAGGGCGATGGGTGAACCCTTCTCGGCCAGTTCGCGGACCAGATAGTCCACCACGATGCCGATGGGCTGGGTGCCTGCGGCGACGGATTGCCCGACGGGGCCGTTGCTTTCGGCGACGACGGGTTCGTTGGCAGCGAGTCCTTCGAGCCAGGGCTGACCCAGCGACTCTTCACCGAGCCACACGGCCGTGTTGTATGCCGCGGCGCCCGACACGTCCGGGTTGGGAAGAGTGATCTGCCCCTTGTACTTCGGGTCGGCGAGATCCTGCCACGACGTAGGCGGTTCGGTGACCGCGCCGGTGTTGTAGGCGATGACCGTCGGGATGATTCGAGTGCCGACGTAATACCCGTCGGGGTCGACTATGTCGGCGTTCAGCGCCTCGACATCTGTAGGCGTGTACTGAACCAGCAGGTTTTCGTCCTTGTAGCCTTCGAAGGTCGGCGCATCGGCGGCGAGGAGCACGTCGGCGCCGATCTTGCCGGTTTCGCGCTCGGATGCGATGCGAGCGTTGAGGTCTCCGGTACCGGCACGGTAGACCTGGACTTCGATGCCAGGGTTGGCCGCCGTGAATTCGGCATTGAGTGCGTCGATCTTGGCCTGCGGCTCGGAGGTGTAGACGGTGAGAGTGCCGTCACCGCCGGACGACGATGCCTCCGGTTCGGCAGGTTCAGAGCATGCAGACAGACCTGCGGTCATGGCAATGGATGCGACTGAGGCCACGAGGAGTCGGCGCGCGGTGTTCAAGGTGTCTCCTGACGAGCGAAGGAAGCGCGATCGTCGCTCACGGAGGCGTCGTTCTTCGGACAACTCGGACAACGTCCGGTTACTCAGTGGTGAACGCCGTGCCTCACGCCGTCGTGGCCAGCGCCGCAGCGAGTCCGAACGCCAGCGTGAGGATGCACACATGCACCGCTGCACGCACGGTCGACTCGTCGGCCTTGGTCCGGTGGGCTGCGACCGAGACGAGCCAGGTGGCCCGTAGTCGTCGTGCGAGCAACACCAGAATCACCAGCAGCACGGTTTTCGCGAGCACGATCCGCCCGTATCCGGTGTCGACCAGAGCTCCGAGTCCGCCCAGCTTGACGGCTGCGTTCACGGCCCCCGTGACCGCGAGAATCCACACCGACCACCAAGCGAGCCGCGAGTACACCGGCAGCATCGACGCCCATGCACCTTTGGCGCGCAACGTCAGTGCCATCGCGGCGAGCACACCGAGCCAGACCGCGGCGGCCACGGAGTGGGCCGAAACTATCAACGCACCGAACACCTGCTGAGACATGTGCCCGGTGACCGGGCGCGCGACGAGCGCCACGACAGCAAGAGCGACAACGGGAATCGACGACGTGTCGGTTCCCGTACGAAACGCCCAGAGCGCGTACACACACGCAGTTGCCGTGCACATCACGGTCACCAGACCGAGCTGCCCGACGGTGATGTCCGTGAGATATGCGCCGAACGTGGACACCGTCAGATTCCCGATGCCGCCGCCGAGCGATTCGACCGCCGACATGACGATCAACGCGGCCTCGACGGCTGTCCACCCACCCGCGACGACAGCCGTGACACGCCAGATGGGCGGTCTGCTTCGTACCGGAAACAAGCCGGTACGAAGCAGACCGAGCCCGAGTGCCGTAGCACCGAGGCAGTCGGCGATTACTCGGAGAAGCGCTGACGGGTCCGGCCCATCAGGACGCGCAAGCAACCACGCAATGCCCACCCCGACAATGCCCGTCGCGACGGCAGTGACAGTCCACCACCGACGGAACATGTTCGGTTACGCGCCCTTGGGCTTGCGAAGCGAGAAGGCCAGGACCCCACCGAACACGAGAACGCCGAAGACGAGGAACGGCCATACCGGCAGTCCGCCGCCACCCTCGGAATCCTCGGTTGCAGAGGAATCGGCCGCGGCACCCGGTGTCCCCGAGCCCTCCTCGGTCAGCGTGAACCCCAGTGTGCCGCTGATGGGATGGCCGTCGGCCGAGGTGACACGGTACGCAATGGTGTAGTCCCCTGCAGGACCGAGCTCACCGACGTCGACCACGACACTCTGGCCTTCGATCCGCGGGTCGCCTTTCGACCACAGGTTGCCGTCGGGCCCGACCACGTTCAGCGTGGCGAACTTCGATTGTGGAACCTCGTTGAAGGAGATGGACACCTGTGCGGGGCCGGTCGCCACCTCGGCTCCGTCGGCCGGGTTGGATCCGGTGACCACCGAGTGCGCCGACGCTGTCGGTGCTCCGACGAGCAGCGCAGTCACTGCTATCGCTGCGACGATGAACTTTCTCATGAACGGCGGCTCCGAACGGTCGCACCGATGCCGAGCGCAGCGCCGATCGCGCCGAGAACCAGTGCGACGCCGGCGATCCAGCGCGCAGTGGTGTCGGACTCGGAGGATTCGGACTGGCCGGATGCCTCGGTGGTCGCGGCAGTGGCGCCGTGAGCGTCGGACTCTTCGGTGGCGGCGGCGAGCTCCAATGTGGGAGCCGGCTTTTCGGGCTCACTTCCGTCGGCGGCAGGCTCCTCGTTCCATTCGACGATCTCACCGTCGTTGTAGGTCTGGGTCGCCGGGAAGCTGACGGACTCTTCCTCGGGAAGGGGTCCAGCCGAAAGCAAGAACTGCTGGAACTGGCCGGGAAGCACCTCGGCGCCCGGCCCAGCGGTCCATGTCACTGCCGTCGCGAGGCCTTCGGCGTTCTTGTCGACGACCGATGTCCATCCCGGAAGCGGCTGGGTGCGTGCCGAGTTGAGGCCTGGGAGCTCGACCTTCACCGACGTTGTTGCGGCTGTGTCGGATTCGGTGGGGACTCGAAAGGTCAGGACGGTGTAGCCGCCCTGTTCGGCGCCGGGTGCGGAGACGACGACGTGCGCGGACGCAGCGCCTGCACCGACGGCAAGTGCGAGTGACGTGACACCTGCGAGGACGGAGGCGCGGCGAAGGAAGGTATTCATGTCTACTGGGTTCTTTCTCGAAAAGTACTGTGGCAGTTAATTGTCGGAGTCATACCGACAGGGGAGGGCCACGTCTCGAGATCGAGTTCGACAGAAGATGGAACGAGGCGCCGTCGTGGTCGCCGGTTGCGATCAGCGCGCCTACGCGCTGGGGAAGAGGAAGCGGGGGGTCCAGAACTGCACGGACGATGGAGGTCAGCGGCCCGTACAGGCTCTCGGCCGCACACAGCAACGCTGCGGTGACCGCCGAAGCCGCGAGGTGGAAGCCGAGCATGCCCGGGCTGGGCAGGAGGGAGTGCGCGTGCGCCATCTCGTGCGATACCCCGACCGCAAGAGCAACGTGCGACGCAATCTGGCCGAGCGCAAGTCCGGCGAACGCGCCGCGGACGCGGGATCGGGGACTCGGTATTGCGACGATCGCGCCGACGCCCAGGCCGACGATCAGAAGCAGCACCGCCGCCGACCCCGACGGGTACCCACCGTCGGCCATCCCGTGGGCTGCGACAGCGAGCGCAACCGTCAGTACACCGACGGCTCCGCCGCGAATCGAGGCGGCGGGAGGCGTCATCAGGTGTGGGGGGGTTAACGGACGCCGAGTCGCGCCAGAAGATCGGCTTCGATGCCGTCGAGCTCTGCGGAGATGGCGTTGTGGGCAGCTTTCCTGCGTGCAGGAGGCATCTGCTCAGAAGTGCGGACTGCGGTGCCGAGGTCGGTGAGTCGCTGCGAGATGGCGTCGGCGAACTTGCCGGTTTCGCCGTCCGACTTCGCGGAGGCAACCTGTGCAAGCGACTTCTCGGAGGCCGCGATTCTGGCGCTCAGCTTGGCGCCGTACCCGCTGTACTCGCCGAGCTCGGCTGGATTGACGCCCAACCTGCCCGCCTTGCGCTCGTCGAGCTTGCCACGCACTACGGCGGCACCGCGGTAGACGATGGGAGTGAGCACCGGAATGAGCACCCGGGCGATGGATATGTACTTGCGCACCGATGCGGCGTTGAACGACCCCTGCAGCGCAGCCTTCTGCTGAGCTCTGAGGGCCGCGACCTGTGCCTTCTCGACGTTCTTCTGCGACTTCGCCTCGACCGAGCTCAGCTTGTTCTGGGCTTTCGCGATGGACTTCAGCTGCTTGCGCTCGTTCTTCGCACCGAGCTTCGCCTCCAGCGTCGCCTTGTGCTTGAGTGCCTTGGCCTCGGCCTTCCGAGTGGCACGTCCTTTGCGCTTACGGAACAACCCCATCGACAAGGCCCCTTACGTCAACTTCACACGGCATCGGCGCGGCGTTCGCGCTGCATTCGGTGTTCAGCCTATCGGTTCGAGGCGGTGGGTCGCATCGGGTGTGTCGGTAGAGCGATCTAGGCTCGGGGGCGTGAACAGCCAGCCCGTCGCGGCGCCAGTGTCCTCGGGGAGAGAGACGTCGGTACTCATCGACGCCGGATCCCTGACGCGCTGCAGGCATCGGCTGTATCTGGATACCGCCTATTCGTCTTTGCAACGCCGGGAACCCGAGAATCCTGGTGTCCGGCAGCGTCGCGAAGGCGCACAGGCGCACCGCGAGAACATCCGCGAGATGTTCGCCGGTGACCTGGCCGGATGGGTCGAGATCGACGCTCCCGACGCCAGGACTGCCTCGGAGCGAACCCTGGCGGCATGCCGTCGGGGTGCACCGTGGATATGGAACGCCGTGCTCCCCGCCGAACGAGGCACAGGGCGTCGCGGACGAAGCGAAATGCTGATGCTCGATCCGGCGGGAAGCGGGTACATCCCGATCATCGTGGTCAACCACAAGGTCACCGATCCAGGTCGAGGGGCAGTGACGACGCCTTTCGGTGCTTGGTCACCTGCAGTCGACGAGTCCCGCAAGGTGCGCAGTCAGCTGCGTGACCAGCTGAGGCTTGCGCACCTGTATCGGATGCTCCAATTCGAGGGCCTCGCGTCCGAGACCGTCGTCGGTGGTGCCATCGGATACCGGGGGGACTGCATTCTGGTGCACGACCTGAAAGCTGTTTTTTCCGAGTACGACTCGCGCTTCGCCGACCGTCTGGCCATCGCGCGCGGTGAGAGTTACACCGTGCCGTCCCAGGTCAGCGAATGTCGGTCGTGCTCATGGTGGACCGACTGTCAGCCGCAGCTCGCCGCCAATCGTGACGTCTCGCTGGTGGCGTCGGGCATGCGGGCGGAGGTCCTCCGTCGTAGCGGCGTGTTCACCATCGACGAGCTCGCAGAATGGTCGGGCCCGGAGCCGGAAGACTGGCCGTTCGGCAGCTTCGACGACGCGGTAGCCGCGGCGACGGCATGGCGGGCGGATGTTCCCTTGCTCCGCAGGACGGAGAATATCTCCGTGCACCGAGCCGACGTCGAGGTCGACGTCGACATGGAGAGCTACCAGGAGCACGGCGCGTACCTGTGGGGAACGTTGCTGACCGAAGCGGGCGGACCACCGGCGAAGTACCGCGGATTCGTCACGTGGGACCCACTGCCTACCGTCGACGAGGGGCGATCGTTCGCCGAGTTCTGGGGCTGGCTCATGGACACGCGAGCTGACGCCGCCGCCCGCGGGAAAACGTTCGCAGCGTACTGCTATTCGCGTCAGGCGGAGGACAAGTGGCTACTCGATTCAGCCCGACGGTTCGGCGACGTCCCGGGGGTTCCTACCGAAGCCGAGATACGCGAGTTCATCGACAGCGAGCAGTGGGTGGACATCTACCAGGCCGTGAGCGACCAGTTCATCTGCCCGAACGGCAAGGGCCTGAAGAAGATCGCACCCGTCGCCGGCTTCCATTGGCGTGACGACGAAGCAGGCGGGGAGGCGTCGATGGGGTGGTACCGCGACGCGGTCGGCTACGACGCCCAGCCGGATCTGTCTCAGCGCCAACGTCTTCTGGTCTACAACGAGGACGACGTCCAGGCGACCAAAGTGCTGCGTGAATGGATGTCCGACCGCGCAGAAATCGACATCCCGACGATGGCCTCACTGCGCGTCGGCTGAGCCGCCCATCGCTTGAATGTCACCTACTAGCTATCTGCTCGTATGAATGGACCATTCAAGCGATTAGGCGCCGGACCGCCCATCGCTTGAATGTCACTTACTAGCTATCTGCTCGTATGAATGGACCATTCAAGCGATGGGGCGGCCGCAAACGAAAGCCAATTACCGCGGCGCCATCCGGATTGCGCCGTCCATGCGGATGGTCTCGCCGTTGAGGTAGTCGTGCTCGGCGATCATCTGGACGAGCTGTGCGTACTCGGCGGGCTGAGCGAGTCGGGAGGGGAATGGGACGCTGGCCTCGAGGCCCTGTCGGTACTCCTCGGTGACACCGGCGAGCATCGGCGTGTCGACGATTCCGGGTGCGATGGTGTTGACGCGGATGCCCACCTGAGCGAGGTCGCGGGCAGCGGTGATGGTCATGGCGTGTACGCCACCCTTCGACGCGGTGTAGGCGATCTGTCCGATCTGGCCCTCGAACGCCGCGACCGATGCAGTGTTGATGATGACGCCGCGCTGGCCGGCGTCGTCGACCGTCGACAGCGACTGGATGCGGTTGGCGGCCAGACGCATGACGTTGAAGGTGCCGAGCAGGTTGATGGTGATGACCGTCCGGAAGAGCTCGAGATCGTGCGGGCCCTTCTTGGACAGAATGCGGCCTGCCCATCCGACGCCTGCGCAGTTGACGACGATGCGTAGCGGAACGCCTGATTCGGTGATCTTGTCGAGTGCGGCCTCGACCTCGTCCTCGCTCGTGACGTCCGCTGGGATCAAGGTGACGCCGTCGGGAACGCTGTCGCCTGCACGTTCGATCGATTGTGCGAGGTCGAGTCCGAAGACTGTCACCCCGGCATCCGCCAGGCGCTTGGCTGTCGCGGCACCGAGGCCGGACGCCCCTCCCGTGACCAAAGCTGCTGTTCCCGAAATCTCCACGTGCACATCTCCTCGATTAGGGCGGTGCGGGCGATCTACCGAACCCGATCAACGCTGACCGCTGTGATTCGCATTGCACCATAACCGGACGGGCATGACGTCGGCCCGATGGAGGGTGCAAAGTGGACTGGATCACACCTGTGAGTGCTCGACGATTGTGCCGTCCGGGCCGTATTCGAACCGATGCGTGTCGTCGGAGTCGTTGTGCAGAATGGTTGCGAGAGTCGAGCGGCCGGGCGGCAGCATGCGGACAGTGACCGTTCCGGAGTCGATCGAATCGAGCTGTGCGGCAGCCGAGGCTGTCAGCTCGGTGAGAATGGGGGCATCGAGTGGTACCTCGCCTCGGTCGTCGAGCATGACCACCTGAACCCCGCGGCTACGGGCCGATCGTGCGGCCTGGCTGAGCTGCGATCCCGCCAAACCACGGGCGCGCAACGAGTCTCGCAGATCGGCTTCGAGT
This sequence comes from Rhodococcus sp. P1Y, assembly GCF_003641205.1. Taxonomy (NCBI): domain Bacteria; kingdom Bacillati; phylum Actinomycetota; class Actinomycetes; order Mycobacteriales; family Nocardiaceae; genus Rhodococcus; species Rhodococcus sp. P1Y. The sequence continues at coordinate 596,539 of NZ_CP032762.1, read as the reverse complement.
AGCTCGCACGCCAGTAGTTCGTCGGCGTTGAGGTCCGGCCCGTCGACGATCCGACCGAGAAGCGGGCGTGCCTGTTCGTCGAGTCGCTCCAGTTGGGCGTCGCGCTCCTCGAGAACCGCGGACGCAGCTGCGGCCGACGAGATCCGCAAGGTCGACTGGATGCGCAGTTCGAAAATCGAGCGACCGAGCGGCCTGATCGTGAAGGCGAAGAACGTCGCCATGAGCAGAGGCGCGACGTTGATACCGCTGAAGGATAACCCGTAGGCGATTCCTTGGCCGGTCACGACCGCCCAGAACAGTGACGATCCGATGGTCAGCGTCAGCCCGACCCAGGCGAACAAGGTTCGCCCGCGGACACACATGAACGTGTAGATCGCGACCGAGGCGCCGAGCGGCCAGGTTTGAAGACTGCTCGATGCCGGGACCGGCATGACAGAGTAGACGAGCCCGCAACTCACGGGTCCGACTAGGATCAGCGCAAGAGATGGCCTGAGCGGCAATGGATCTCCGGGCGAGGCGAGGAGAATCAACGCACCGCCGACACACACCGCGACCGATCCGAGCGGAGGCCAGACGCTCGTCATTCCCTCCATGGTCGCCAGGGCAGACACAAGGCACGTCACTGCATACAGTGCGACCACCGAATACGCGGCACGTGAGCGCATTCCGATGAGATCTCGAACGTCCTGAATCTGGGTCATGGCGCAACAGCTGCCAGAGGGACCTCGGTAGCGCGCCAGGTGAGGCGCACGGTTGTGCCGCGTCCGGGCGCGGAGTCGATGGACGAGGAGCCGCCGGGTATCTGACGGAGACGCCCGCGAATACTCACAGCGACGCCGAGCCGGTGCGGAGGGATCGAATCGGGGTCGAAACCGACACCGTCATCGATGACGCCGACCTCGAGTAGGCCGGGCCGCATCGTCACCACTATCGACCGTTCGGCCTCGCCTGCGTGACGGATGCTGTTACGCAACGCTTCTGCGAGCGCACCGCCGACCGCACGCACGGCATCGGCGGGGTAGGGCTCGCAGTTGTCTGGAGGCGGGCCGGCCTCGGCGAACCGAACGGTGATGGTGTCGTCGATATCGGTTGCGGCGGCTCGCAACTGAGCTGCGGCCTCCTCGGCATCGACGGCATCGGGGGAGGAGTGCGCGCGGAGCGAGTCGAGTTGCCGGAGGGTCAGGCTTGCTTGCCTGACGACGCTGGGCGATCGACCCTGCCTGGTCACCGACAGCAACGAGGACATGACACCGTCGTGGATCAAGGCGTCGAACCGCTCCCGTTCCACCGCTCTCGCCCCTGCCGCAGCCGAACTGGCGGCGTCGGCCTGGGTTCGAACGATGGTGGCGTCGAGAACACGGGCGGTTCTCAGCGCGGCAAGAGTTGCGGCGACGAAGATCGTGCAGAACATGATGCCGAACAGGATGTCGGCCACCAGGTCGTTGTTCATGAACGGTTCGCGCAGAACGTAATTGCTGGTCTGAACCGAAATTAGCACGGTGACCAGGTGGGCGAACACGGGGACCGGGGGCCACACCGACGCGGCCGCCAACGTGGCCAGCCCCGGGAATGCGCTCAGGTAGTTGCCGCCTACGTCGAACAGTGCACCGTCCCATGCGATCCACCAGGTCAGCGCGGCAACGAGATACGTCGATGCAGCGAGGCTGCCGGCAAAACGAATGAGCGAGATCTGCTTGGAGAACGAGACGATCCCGAACAGCACTCCGGAGCCGAATACCGCGACGACGCAGAACCATACCCACCAGGTCGACGTCAGATAAGCGGTCCGCCGGAGCTCCGGAAGCAGCAATATGAAGTAGACGACGTAGCCCGTGCTGACGAAACGCGCGAACATTCGGATCAGCCGGTCGAGGGAACGGTGTTCGTCACCGGGCTCGGTCTTCTCGGGTGTCGACGTGGACGTTGACATACATTCCTCCGCGGTCGTGCGCGTGTTGGATTGTATGTCAGGGGAGTAGGGCGCAACGTCCCTTGTCAGCTGTCCTTGGACACTGTCGGTCGTTCGAATGACACCTGCGCAGAGGACTTTCTGCGTTTGCGGAGGACAACGACGATCCAAACGACGGCGGAGATGGCGACAACTGCGGCTGCGGCGATGAGGGGCGCCGACGTGCCGGGCATGACGCCCTCGAAGAACAGTGAGACGCCGAAGACGAAGAACAGGACTGCCGCGCCGAACTGAATGACCCGCTCGGGAAGATGCTTGCCCAGCACCGCGCCCAGGACGATGGCAAGTGCGTCGGCCGCAACCATGCCGACCGTCGAGCCGATCCACACCCCTACCCAGTCGTTGTCCGTGGCGAGTGTGACGGTGGCGAGCATGGTCTTGTCACCGAGTTCGGCGAGGAAGAAAGCGGATGCAATGGCGATGAACGCCGAGCGCGTCACTCTCGACGCTTTGTCGCCCTCGTCCTCGGTGAGGCTGTCGCCGCGAAGCGTCCAGAGACCGAATACGACGAAAGCAATGCCGCCGACGATGGATATGGCTTCCGTCGGGATCGACAGCCCGAGAAAATGTCCGACGGCGACCGAGACCAGGTGGACCACAGTGGTGGCCACGGTGATGCCGCCGATGACGATGTACCACTTGTAGCGCAGTGCGAACGTCATCGCCATGAGCTGAGATTTGTCACCGAGCTCGGCGACGAAGATGACTGCGAAACTGAGCAGCAGGGCAGAAAGCATGACGAAAAAGGCTCCTCGGTCGATCGATTGACCGAAGGTCTCGCCCACCGCATCCATTCCGGGTGCGGTTCATGCGCCGGGCCGGCGGAGACGGCCAGTATGTCGACACGGTGATTGGGGGCTACTCCCCTTCGCTGCATGCAACGTTAAGTGGGTGCGCGCCAAAAGTCCAATGCCACAGAGAGTTTGGGACCCCGAACAATACCGTGACGGGTGTGCTCACGAAGCGAGAAGCATTGCCAAAACTGCGGTGTCGGGATCGCTGATCGGGTCGAGTCCGACCCTGCTCACCATGGACGTCACGGTGCCGTCGGATTCGGCTTCCACCCAGGCAGCACGGTGATCGAGGCCGAGGTGCGGCAGGCCGGGAAGCAGTACACATCCCGAGGCAGCCCCTGCGCATTCGGGAAGCGACGGAGTCGTTTCCGACGGCGGGTGAAGCATCAGAATCGCGGGAGGCTGGTGAGTCGCGAAGCGTCCGGGTGTGACAGCCATCTCCCCGAGGACGGGCCCTTCGGCGAGCACGAGTCCTACCGTCCCAGGCTCCGGATCATCCGGAAGCTCTTCGCGTGCTCCGAACACCGTCGAGGTGACGAGCAGCCCCGGCATGGACGCGACCTGCACGGCCAACGCGAGGAATTGCGCCCACTCCTTCGTTGTGTCCGGCCAGCGTCCCGAGATCACGAAACCGCGGAGCAATCCGTCGGCATGAAAAGGCGATACACCGATGAGATTCCGATCGTTCATCTCGCAGCTCCCTTTGGGTCGTTCCAGAGTCGAGGTCCGGCACACCACGTTGGGTAGCGCAAGCATGGATCAGAACGTCGCTGGCACACAAGACGGTACGAGTGCCAGCCGTTTCGTTCGCCCACTGTTTTCCGCGCACCACCATCGCTTGAATGGTCCATTCATACGGTCAGATGGCTTGGATGCGACATTCAAGCGGTGGCGCGAGCCCGCGACACAGCCGATCGACCCCACCACACAGCCGAGCGAGCCCGCGACACAGCCGATCGACCCCACACAGCACGAATGGGCCACTGCGCAGTGCGCAGTGGCCCATTCGAGGAGAGGAACTACGGGAAGATGAGTCCTGGGGTCTTCGAGGTCGCGGCTTCGAAGCGAGCCTGGACGTCGGCCCAGTTCACGACGTTCCAGAATGCCTTGACGTAGTCGGCCTTGACGTTCTTGTACTGCAGGTAGAAGGCATGCTCCCACATGTCGACCTGGAGCAGCGGGATGATGCCGAGCGGCACGTTGGCCTGCTGATCGTAGAGCTGGAAGGTGAGCAGCTTCTTGCCGAGCGAGTCGTAGCCGAGCACTGCCCAGCCGGAGCCCTGCAAGCCGTTGGCGGCAGCGGTGAACTGTGCGCGGAACTTGTCGAACGATCCGAACTGATCGTCGATAGCTGCAGCGAGTTCGCCTTCTGGCTTGTCTCCACCGTTGGGGGAAAGGTTCTTCCACCAGATGGAGTGGTTGACGTGTCCGCCGAGGTGGAACGCAAGGTTCTTCTCGAGGAGGAAGATGCTTCCGTGGTCCTCGGCGTCGCGCGCTGCGGCGAGCTTCTCGAGTGCCGTGTTGGCGCCGGCGACGTAGGTCGCGTGGTGCTTGGAGTGGTGCAGTTCGTTGATCTCGCCCGAGATGTGTGGCTCGAGGGCGGAGTAATCGAAATCAAGGTCGGGCAGTGTGTACTCGGACACGTGTTTCCCTTCTCTATCGACGACGCGCTCAACGGTGAAGTTCAGGCGCGTTCGTCCTACTGCGGATTCTCTCTCGTGTTCAACCCAATCTCATTACTACCCCTAGTGCAACCGTTCTACTCGAGACGCATTTCTCGGAATAAATGTGCAGGTGCGCGCCAGCGGTCGAAAGGTCACGGCGAGATAACAAGATGGTGTCTCAATTGGTCCGACGGGTGAACGGGATCCTACGATGGCCGCGTGGGTGCCCCGGGCAGGTCGAGTGAACAGGACAGCTCGACGACCGCTCGCGCCGTCGTCGCCCCCCGGGTCGAACTTGCGGGAGCAAACCTTCTTCGAACCATAGCGGTCCTCGCCGTCCTGTACTCCCACATCTCGTTCTATTTGATCGACGACCGCGGTGAGGGCTGGTGGGTCATCGACGTCGTCTACCGCGTACTCATCGAAGATGCGGGCCTCAACAACCACCTCTCGTTCGTCGGCGTCGCCATCTTCATGCTGCTCACCGGCCTGCTCGTCACCCGATCCGCGATGCGGCAGACCCGACGTGACTTCGCCGTCAGCCGCCTGTCGAGGCTCGTTCCCGCGCTATGGGTGTCGATCGCACTCGCTATCGTGCTGGTCAGGCTCGGGATCAATGGAATGTTCAGTGGTCAGCCCGGTATCAGCAACTCGGAGGCGGCGCTGAGCTTCGTGCTCGGTGGGTTCTTCCTGAAGCCCGAGGTCGCGGTCCTCGGTGTCACCTGGACGCTGACTGTTCAGCTGATGTTCTATCTGTACTGCGTGGCCGCGCGAGACCTTCTCCGCAAGTGGCCCGTGGTCGTACCTCTCCTCGGCGCCGCGCTGTGCGCGGCGGTTCTGGTGTACAACCTCTACATCCCGCAGCCGTGGTCGGTGCCGATGCTCTCGAAGATCGCGGCAACGCTGCCGACGCTCTTCCTCGGTCAGATCATCTATCTCGGCTGGGCGCGCATCATCGGCTGGCGAATGGTCGTCGTCGGTGTGCTCGCGCAGGCCGAAGTGGTTCGCCTCGCCACCGACGTGCATGCGTACTGGGCGGGCGATCAGTATCTGTGGACGATCGTCGTCGTCACCGGTCTCGTCCTGCTCCTCGGGCGGTACGACGGACGAATCGGCAACCTGTGGATAGTGCGGTGGACAGGAACCCGTAGCTACGCGATCTACCTCGTGCACACGTTGATCCTGTACCGGGTGTACGAGAACGTCGTGCCGTACACCGGTCCCACCGGCGCCGTGCTCGCGTTCGTGCTCGTCACGGCCGGGGTGTCGGAGGCCGTGTATCGGTGGGTGGAAACCCCGGCCGCGACGTGGCTGAACGGCCGGCTCCGCACAGGCGGCGGAGCCGCGCGTCGCAGCTGAAGCCGCACGTCACAGCTGTGGAATGACCTCCGACGCCACCAGCTCCAGGTGATCCAGGTCGCCGAGATCGAGCATCTGCAGGTAGACGCGTGAGGCGCCGAGTTCGCCGTACCGCCCGATCTTGTCGACCAACTCCGCCGGCGAACCTGCGGCACCGTTCTCACGCAGTTCGGCGACCTCGCGGCCGATTTTCGCTGCCCGGCGAGCGATCTCGTCCTCGGACTTACCCGCACACAGAACCAGGGCGTTCGAGTAAGCGAGCGACTGCGGGTCGCGGCCTGCGGCGGTAGCGGCAGCGCGAACCCGATCGAATTGGATTCCAGTCGTTTCGAGCGACGCAAACGGAATGTTGAATTCGTCGGCGTACTTCGCCGCCAGTGCCGGCGTTCGCTTCTTGCCGCCCCCACCGATCAGGATCGGCGGGCGAGGAGACTGCACCGGCTTCGGCAGCGCGGGCGAATCGGTGACGGGGAAGTGCTTGCCGTCGTACGAGAATGTCTCGCCGACGGGCGTCTCCCACAACCCCGTGATAACGGCCAGCGACTCTTCCAACTTGTCGAAGCGCTCGCCGAGAGATGGGAACGGGATGCCGTATGCACTGTGCTCGTCCTCGAACCAGCCTGCTCCGAGACCGAAGTCGACGCGGCCACCGCTCATCGCATCGACCTGCGCGACGCTGATGGCCAGCGGGCCCGGGTAACGGAACGTCGCCGACGTCACCAGCGTGCCGAGTCGGATGGTCGAGGTCTCGCGCGCGATTCCAGCGAGCGTGATCCACGCGTCCGTCGGACCGGGCAGTCCGTCGCCGCTCATCGACAGGTAGTGATCGGAGCGGAAGAACGCGCCGAAGCCGAGTGTCTCCGCTGTCTGCGCCACGCGCAGAAGCTCGTCGTAGGTCGCACCCTGTTGGGGTTCGGTGAATACGCGTAGTTCGATTGCCATATGCCGAAGTCTAGGAGCGCACAGACGCCTGTGGATAAAACCGGCATCTGCCCGGTTTCTGTGGATCGGTCTGTGGATAATGTGGACAACTTCCGGCATTCATCCACAAGTGCGTCGGATTTGCGGGTGGCAGCCTAGGCCGAACGCGTGACAAGATCGCGTATGTGTCTGCTCCGGATGTGTCCTCTGTCCCCGCCGCCGAACTTCCCGTCGAGCTTGGTGCGTCGATAATTCTGCTCGACGTTCGCGAGAACGAAGAGTGGCACAGCGGTCACGCACCGGGTGCCGTGCACATCCCCATGGCGGAAGTGCCCTCCCGCATCGGTGAGATCGACGCCGATGCGCAGCTGTATGTGGTGTGCAAAGCAGGTGGACGGTCTCTGCGCGTCGTGGAGTACCTGGCGCAGATCGGCTACGAAGCGACCAACGTCGACGGCGGTATGTCGGCCTGGGAGGCAGCGGGCCGCCCGATCGTGCGCGACGACGGCGCCGAGGCGAGAATCGTCTAGTGTCCGCATTCCAGGTCTGCGCACGCTGCGCGACGCGGTGGCCCGTCGGCACCCGCCCTGCGGTGTGGTGCCCGCGTTGTCACGGAGTGTTGCTGTCGCCGGTGTCTGCTTCGGCGCCCGCGGCAGGCCAGCGGAACTTCAAATGGGTCGCCCGTCGTCCCCGCACCAAATCCCCCCGACGCGTGCAGCCGTCTGCGCCCAGAAGAACAGCAACACCGAAGTACGACGAGATTCCACGCTGGGGTTTGATCGACCGTCCCCGCGCAGTGGCTCAGGATAGTGAATCCCGACTCGTACGGTGGGCCGGTTCGGCGTCCGGATTGCTGCTGCTCGTCGCAGCGCTTCTCGGCCTCGCGGCAGTCGCCGAGTTCGTTCGCTACGGGGTCCTTCTGTACAACCGCACACGTTTGGTGAGCCGAACAACCCTCGCCGCGTCGGATGCGCTGGTCTTGTTCGCCCAGGTCGCGTCCGTTGTCATCGGCGTCGCCGCGGCCGTTGCGTCGGTCTGCTGGCTGGTCGACCGCCGGCGGCTGATGTTCGAACGAGCCGGATTGCGTGACCCGCGCAGCGCGCGAAGCATATTCGTCGGAAGTCTCGTTCCATTCCTCACTCTCGCTCTCCCCGGGGTGTTCCTGACCGAATTGGTCGACGTCAGAGGTCGCGCCGATCGAGATCGATTGCGGATACTGGTGCGCGTCTGGTGGACGGCATGGGTGGCGAACTGGGCTTTCGTGTTGGCCGCTTCTCTGTGGCGGCTACGAGATTCGCTGCAGGCACAGGCCGACGGCGTGCTGCTCTCTGCGGTGGTCGCGCTGATCGCTGCGGCGGTCGCCCTCCTGACCATCCACCTCATGCGGAGGGTCGACGGACTCGGTTGGCGAGGTGGACGCCGGGCGTCGCCCACACGATGGGTCGTCGCGATCCCAGGTTCCACGTCGGGTCCCGCGTTGGTTCCACGTGAAACCAAAGCAGGTGAAACAGGTGAGCCCGAAGCAGGTAAAGCCGAGGTACGTGAAGACGGCATGGCAGCGATCGAGGCGCCGGAATCCGAGGATCAGCCGCTGAAGGTGGCCGCGTCGTGAGCGGAGAACGCGCGTGAGGGCCGAGCGGCGAGGCCCGTTCGTCGTCGCACATCGCGGAGCCTCGGAGGAGAAAAAGGAACATACTCTCGCCGCATACGACCTCGCGCTGCGCCACGGTGCCGACGGCCTCGAATGCGACGTCCGGCTCACCCGTGACGGCCGCATCGTGTGTGTGCACGACCGGCGCGTGGATCGGACGTCGAACGGAACCGGCATCGTCAGCGGACTCGACTACGAGACCCTGCGGGGATTCGATTACGGCGACGGCGCCGAGCCCGCAGACTTGCTGACCCTCGGCGACCTCATTGAGCTGGTGCTCGATTGGACGTCGAAACCGACCAAATTGTTCATCGAGACCAAACATCCGGTGCGCTACGGATCGCTCGTCGAAAACAAGGTGCTGGCCGAACTGCATCGGTACGGGATCGCCCAACCGGCGTCGGCCGCGCATTCGAGGGCGGTCATCATGTCGTTCGCGCCGACGGCGGTCTGGCGAGTTCGACGGTTCGCGCCGCTGCTTCCGACTGTCCTACTCGGCGACGCTTCGTACTATCTCGGCGGCGGAGCCGCCACGACGGTCGGTGCCACCGCGGTGGGGCCGTCGATCAAGAGTTTGCGTGCGCGCCCGTCGATCGTGGACAGGGCTGCGGCATCGGGACGCGCGACGTACTGCTGGACGGTGGACGAGAAGGCCGACGTCGAACTCTGTCGCGATCTGGGCGTCGGATGGGTGGCTACCAACAACCCGGCGCGTACACGCGCGTGGTTGGAGGCGTGAGCGGAGCCTGCGGAGTGAACTGGGGGGCGTGAGCGCATCTCATCCTGCGGAGTGACCTCGGATATTGCTCAGCGTGTAGGTTTCGAGCGTGGGAAAGAGCAAAAGAAACAGTGGTCCGAAGCAGGACAGCAACAGAGCCGCGAAGCTCGCACAGCGTGAGGCCGAGCGTGCGAACCTCCAGGCCGCGCCGACGCGCCCGTTCCAGGGTGTGCAGGCAGAATGCGACCTCGTCGCGCTTCGTGAGTTCGTTCCGTCCGCTACTGCGCCGGTTGTCGTCGACGGTCGCTCTCTGACGATTGCGACGGTTCTTCCGGGTGCCGTCGCCGCGCTCGTGCGCGAGGAGAGCGGGGAGGCCAGAGGATTCGCCGGTCTGCAGGTGCAGGTGCATTCGCCCAACGTGGCCGCCGATCTGTCCAGCGCGTTGTCCTGGGCGTCGATCGCGCAGCCAGGCGAGTCGCTCGAATCGGCGGGTCCGGACGGCAATACCCCGGCACTCAAGGAGGTGCTCGATCCGACGCTGGAGCTCGATATCACCGTGCACCAGAATTTCAACTGGTGGCTGCCTGCCGGCGTCGAGCCTGCCGCAGATGTCGCGGCTACCGTCGAACGAGCGAATCAAGCGATCATGCCGTCCGCGCGGTTGGAGGGCGAAGGCCTGACGGCAGCGTGGTGGGTCGACGCGGGCGACAAGGCGCACCTGCGGTGGGTTCGTCCCGAGAGTGAGGACGACCTGATGTTCGCGCTCGCGCGGTTGCACGCTGCGGGCGATCTGACGCTGGGGGAGGGCTCGCGGTACGCCGGATCGTTCCGGACGCACGGGCTGTTGGTTCCGGTGTTCGATCTCGATCCGGAACTGCACCCGACCGAGTGGGCAGCACCGACATCGGAATTCGGTAGGAAACTAGCCGAGGCTTTGGCGGTAGATGCGCCGCTGACCTCGGAGCAGCGGCGGTCACGTGACGGTCTGCGTGGTCGTCAGGTCACCTTGCGCTGAGCGGCTTCGCTGCCGGAGCAGCTCCGCCGCAGTGGCATGGCTGAGGCCCTCGGCGGGCACTCAACCATGCCACTGTGAGCGCAGCGAACTGGACTTAGACGGCGCCGCCTGCAGCCTTGGGTGCACCGGTGTCGGCCGGGGCGGAGTTGCTGTACTCACGGGCGACGAACTGCTCGAGGTCGAACAGGTTGTGGCCGGCGCGGTCAGCGACGTTGAGCAGCGTCTTCATGCTGGCAACTTCCTCGACCTGCTCCTTGAGGAACCACTGCATGAACTGCTCGCCGAGGTAGTCGCCCTCCTCGCGTGCAGTGCTCGCAAGGGCGATGATCTGCTCGGTGACGGTCTCCTCCTGCGCGAGAGCCAAGGCGATCGGCTCGCGAGCATCGGTGAAAACGGACTTTGCGCCGTCGACGCCGTTGAGCTCGACCGTGATGTCGCGGTCCAGGAAGTACTGGACGATCATCATCGCGTGGTTGCGCTCTTCGACGGCCTGCGCGTAGAAGTGCTTGGCCAACTGCGGCAGATCCGTGTTGGCGAAATAGACGGCGGTCGCGATGTACTGATGCGACGCGTTGAACTCGTTGCGGATCTGATCCCGCAGGAGTCCGTGGAACTTGGAGTGTGTGGTTTCTTTGATGTCTGCGCTCATGAAACAAGAGATTATGCTGGTCAGAGGGCATTGTCATCCAAGTTCACCCTTATTGAGGTCAAGGTTGCCTAAATAAGATCGCCCTAATACTTGACTATGACCAGCAGATTGTTCAGAATGCGCCCGCTTGCTTGGGTGCTTGTGTGGTCCGGTTCACTCGGGTCGCAGTTTCGCGTGCAACGAACGTCTCCACATCGAACAACTCGGTCCCCGCGCGACGGACGACGTTGAGCAGGCTCCGGATACTTGCAACTTCCTCGACCTGCTCCTGCAGGAACCACTGCATGAACTGCTCCCCGATGTAGTCGCCGTCCTCGCGTGCGGTCCGCGCGAGCGCAGTGATCTCGTCGGTCACCCGTAGCTCTTGGTTCAGGGCCAATTCGACTGGTTCGGTGACCGTGGAGAACTCGTCGACGACGTCGCCGATTCCGGAAATTCCGACCTTCGCTTTCCGATCGATCAGGTACTGGACCATCATCAGCGCGTGGCCGCGCTCTTCTGTCGCTTGCACGTAGAACCGACGGGCGAGTTGTGGCAGATCGTTGGTCTCGAACCACACCGCGACGGCGAAGTACTGATGCGACGCCGTGAACTCGTGGCCGACCTGTGTGCGCAGGAGATCGTGGAATCGTGAGGAAGCCGCAGTCGAGGTCATGGAAGGTGAGATTACCGTCAGGGCGCCGTGAAATGGGCGTTCGTGTCAGGGCCCGGACGTTCTGAGCTCGGGGGGTATCTGCTGATCCTGCTCGAGTGCGCCGAAGAACTGCGATGCGCGGTCGGAGTCCCACAGCAGAACGTTGCCGACGTCGGTGTCTTCGAATCCGGATACAGGCACAGTCGTCGTGACCAGTTCTCCGCGCATCGCCCACGCCAGCGCGGCCAAGTTCCAGATGTGGTCGCCGTCGTCGACGCTGAGCGAGGAGGCGGTGTCCTTGACCAATGGCCACAGGCGCAGCGGATTCAGGTACGTCGACGGGCTCGTGGCCTTCGACAGGAGGGCGGACATGAACTGTCGCTGGTTGTTCATGCGATCGAGGTCGGCGAGTGCTGTAGCGCGAGTTCGGACGAATCCGAGTGCTTCCGAACCTGCAAGTTCCTGGCATCCCGCCGGAAGGTCGATACCGGCAAGCGGATCCGAGATGGCGTTCTGTAGGCAGACATCGACGCCGCCGATGGCATCGACGATGCCGGCGAAGCCGCCGAACCCGATCTCCGCGTAGTGATCGATGTGTAGGCCTGTGGCACCTTCCACCGTCTGGACCAGCAGCGGCGCGCCCTCGAACGCGAACGACGCGTTGAGCTTGTCCTGTCCGTACCCCGGAATGGAGACGTACGAGTCACGCGGGAGACTGACCATCGTCGTCGCCCCGCCGCCCTCGGGTATGTGGATCAAAATGATCGTGTCGGTGCGGCTCGGGCCCGTCTCGCCGCCGGTCGCGAGCGCGGCCTCCTGCTCGGGCGTCAACCCGGTGCGTGAGTCCGAGCCGACGAGCAGCCAGTTGGTACCCGGAGTGTCCGCGATTTGCCCGTCGTAGCTGCCCAGCGCATCGACACGTGTCAGAGAACTGTCGACGTAGTAGAGCAGGCCACCGAAGACGAGCAGAAGCGCCAGGAACGTCAGGCCGAAGCGTCGGCCCCAGTGCCGCTTCTTGCGGGCGCGAGGCGGCTTCGCGGGGGCGGGACGTCGTTCGGGGCGTCGCAGCGCCCGTTCAGGCGGTGGGGGCGTCGGGCGGCGGGGAGGCTGATCGTCGGTGTACGGCTGAGGCGTCTGCCGGGGCGCGTAGTCGTTCTGTTCCCGCGCCTCGTGCTCGAGCGGTCGGTACTGCTCCGTCGGTCGGTACTGCTGGCTCGATCCGCGAGACACGACGCCCGGTTCCGGGGCCTGCGACCAGGCCTGTTGACCTTGTGGCGACGGAGTGCTCGGACGTCCGTCGCGCCGGATGACCTGGGTGCCCTCGGGCGGAAGGGGCTGCAGACGATCGGCGGGCGGCTTGTGGCCGGGAGGTGGTTGGCGGTTGCTAGACGGTGGCGGCCGGTAGCCCGGAGGCGGGGACTGGTAGCCCGGGGCGGCTGCCGGTTGCCAGGAGGAGGCGGCCGGTTGCCCGGAGGAGGCGGCCTGTGGCCGGGGTGGTTGGCGGTTGCCCGACGGTGGGGCTGGTAGCCGGGCGGTGGCTGACGCCGGGGCGGTGGGGGCGTGCGGCGATCCGGCGGCGGCTGCCCCGGTCCGGGGTTCCGGCGATCCTGCTGGTCGTCGCTCACGCACCGACTGTACCCAGTGACGGCGAGGTGTCAGGGCAGCCAGTGACGGCACGGCGTCAGGGCAGCCAGTGACGGCACGGCGTCAGGGCAGCCAGGTGAGATGGCCGCGGAGTGCGGTGTAGCCGACGAACGCGACGATGTCTATCAGTGCGTGTGCGATCAGCAGTGGCCACAATCGATTGGTTTTCTGCCAGAATCTGCCGAACACCAGCCCCATCAGGAAGTTTCCGACGCCTGCGCCCACGCCTTGATACAGGTGATACGAGCCGCGGAGCAGCGCCGACAGCAGAAGGGATCTGTTCTCGGACAACCCGAGCCGTCGAAGACGCGAGATCAGGTAGGCGACGACGAGAATTTCCTCGGCCCCCGAGTTCGCGAAGGCGTAGGCGATCAAGGCTGGAATTCGCCACCAGTGATCGTCGATGGTGCTGGGGACGACGGTCAGGTTCAAGCCGACCGCGTTGCCGACGAGGTAGAACACCAGGCCTGGCAAGCCGATCAGCGCGGCCAGGCCTAGCCCCTGAAGCAGGTCCGTCTTGGCCCTCGGGCGAGCGAGCCCGATCAGTCGAGGTCCGAGCCCAGCCCGCCACAAGAGATAGAGCCCGAGTGCGCCCCACGCAGCGAGCCTCAGGATCCGCAGAACTTGATACAGCAGGTCGATGATGCCGAGCGACGAACTCGAGGTGTTCAGCGCGACGGTCTGATCGGACAGACTGCCGGCCAGCAGCGCGTCCTCGACGAGCGAGAGGATGCTGCTCAGGCCGCTCAGGCCGAAGGTGACGAGCAGAACGATCGCGATCTCGATCTTGATTGCTCGTCGCTCGCCCGGTTCGAGTGGTGGCGACGTCTCGGGCTTCGGCGGGTTGATCCAGCTCTTCAGATCGATCACCGAACAAGTATGGGCTAGCCCCTGGCCCGCAATCCGTTGAGGAACGGGCAGCCGGCCAGAACGCGGAGCGCACGGCTCAATGCCATTGTGTCGTCGACGGGTTCGGCGAACCCGAGCCGAACGTCGTTGTCGCCGTAATCGCTCTCGATCCGAAGACGAATGCCGTATCGATCGATTCCCAGCGGACGGATGCGACCTTGACGCAGCGACGGCGGGAGGCGTCGGGCGAGCTGGTTGACGAGGTCGGCATGATCCTCGTCGAGGTGCTGCAGCCAGCTGGTTTCCATTTCCCAGAAGGGGTCCGGCTCTGCTGCGAGTAGGTCTGCGACTGCTACCGGCTCGGCGCCCGTGCTGTCGGCGACGACGGCCGAGCCGAGGATGAGCCGCAGGAGAATCGAGCTGTGCCCGACGTCGAGCAACGCGGGGTGCGGGTGCTCGGCGGCCACAGCCCCTGCCATGGGCCGCATGAGCGACTCCGGCACGGGCCGCAGCTCGCCGCGCAACCACACCAGCGAACGAACCGGCTCGCGCAACGCCAACGGCGCGTGATCGGTCAGTTCGAGAACAGCCGGAACCCCTGCACGGGTCGACTGCCACGCGATGGTGCCCATTGCCGAATCGCTGGGCACCGCCACGACGATTTCGCCGTTCGGACGCAAGTGATGAAGTGACGTGATGACGGGTTCACTGCCTTCGATCGCCAACGCCGCACCCTCAGCGCGCGCACATGCGCTGCGGACTCTTTCTGCGGTGGACGGTCCGGTCGTCGCGCTGCCGATCATGGGCTCCTCCGGTGCGATAGCTGGTAGGTGAGGCAAACCTAAGTTAGTTGACGCTTGCCTGTATCGCAAGTGCTGGCCGCCGATTGCCTCCCGCTACGGTGGGTCGGGTGTCCATCCCCCTGACTCTGGGCGTGCCCGACCGACCCGATCCGCAGGCGCTCGTAGCCGGTCTTCTCCTTCAGCGCTGCGCGGGAATCGACGCCCTTGCGCACACGCACAGCGGAGTGACCGCAGGTCCTCCCGTCCTCGCGGCCTCGCTCGTCAGAGACGTTCCGAAGGGCACCGACTTGGGCAGAATCATCGTTCAACTCGACATCGATCCAGAGGAACTGCGCGCGAGCAGCGCCGCGTACGAGGTGGTCCGGTTCCAGGTCGACGTCGATTCCACAACCGTCGACGACGCAGTTCGACTGAGATTGCCGTCGCCGCTGGTGATCTTCCCCGATGCGACGGAAACGGACGTCATGGACGTCGTCACATCCATCGTCGACAAGGGCCGTACCCCCGGAATCTCTGCTGACGTACGCCCGCGCCACATCGCCGACGTTCTCGCCGTCGTCGCGCACGCGGACACCGGAGTCTCGGCCCGAGCCCGTGACGGCCAGGATGTGCTCGCGATCCTCGCGGCCACCGTCGCAGCCCTGCGAGGTGACGACATCCCGACGGCTCTCGCCGCTCCCAACCTCGGCGCCCTGGCGAAATTACGCCCCGAAGCGGCGCAGGCAGTCCGTACGGTCCTGCTCGGAATCGAGATCGCCGACGCCGCCGGCGCTCACCGCAGCCTCGCCGCAGCGCAGCTGATCGGATGATCTGCAGCGACGCTGCGTGAGTGATCCGAGGCGGGCAGCGCGCGAGGACGACGTAATCTGGGCTGGTGCCAACAATCGGGTATTTCGGTCCGTCGGGAACGTTCACCGAGATGGCTCTCGGCCAGTTCGAGTCTGCGGGTCTGTTTCCGCGCCTCGGCTTCGACGGTGAGGTAGAGCGGGTAGCGCTCCCGAGTCCCACGGCGTCCCTCGACGCGGTCCGCGACGGCCGTGTCGATGCCGCCGTGGTTCCGATCGAGAGTTCCGTCGAAGGGTCGGTGTCACCGACGCTCGACGCCCTCGGCGCTGGCAGCAGACTCCAGATACTTGCCGAGACCGAGGTGGACATCGCGTTCTCGATCCTCGGTGCACCCGGGATCGCGCTGTCCGACGTGCGGTCGGTGCGGGCGTACCCGATCGCGGCGGCGCAGGTGCGTGTGTGGCTGGAGAAGAACATCCCGGACGCCGAGGTGCAGTTCGCGTCGTCGAATGCTGCTGCGGCAGAAGACGTCGCCGCCGGTTCGGGTGATGCGGCGGTGTCGACCCCGCTGGCCGGCGAGCTTCTCGGACTCCCGACACTCGCCGGAGCGGTCGCCGACAACGACAATGCCCGAACACGATTCGTCCTGGTGTCGGCGCCTCGTCCAGCTCCTGCGCGCACCGGTGCCGACCGGACAGCACTGGTGCTGATGCCGGACAACGTTCCGGGTGTGCTACTCGAGGCATTGAGCGAGTTGGGTATTCGAGGCATCGATTTGACGAGAATCGAATCTCGGCCCACCAGAGCGGAATTCGGAACCTACTGGTTCTACGTCGACTGCGCAGGACACATCGACGACGCCGCGGTGGGCGAGGCTTTGCGCGCGCTGCACCGAAAGATGAAGCTCAGATTCCTCGGGTCGTGGCCTGTTGCTGCGGGAACAGGACGCCGCCCTCCGTCGTTGGAGGAGGAGATCGACTGGCTGAGCAGGCTTCGTGAAGGGGAGGGGGACCGATGACGGGAAAGCTCGTACTCGTGCGCCACGGACAGACGTTTTCCAATGTGGACAAGATTCTCGACACCGCACTCCCCGGCGCTTCGCTGACCGAGCGCGGCCACGACCAGGCACGCCGATTCGGTGAGTCCATTACGGGTGCTGCTCCGAGCATCCTGGTGTCGTCTGTTGCATTGCGCGCCGTCCAGACCGCCGAGCACATCGCAGCAGCGACCGGCGTGACGCCGTACCAGCGTGAAGGGCTGCACGAGGCGCAGGCGGGCGAGCTCGAAGGACTCAGCGACGAAGCTGCTCACAAGCAGTTCACCGAGATCTACGGGCGCTGGCACTCAGGTGATCTCGACGCTCGGGTGCTCGGCGGGGACAGCGGGCGCTCGGTGCTCGACCGCTACGTCCCGGTGCTCGACGATCTGCGTGCCGAGTTCCTGACAGAGCTCGATTCGCCGGATGTGGTGGTGGTCAGCCACGGCGCCGCCATCAGGCTGGTTGCGGCGGTACTTGCGGGCGTCGACGGCGAGTTCGCCGCCGACAACCACTTGGACAACACCGAGACGGTCGAGCTGCTCCCGATCGCAGGCGGTGGCTGGTCGTGTGTCCGTTGGGGCACGTTCGTTCCCCCGTTCGAGGGCAAAGGTAGTCGGACAGCCGACAATCCGATCAGCTAGCGCGGGCGCGCGCTGTCAACTCGGCTAGTGCCGATGTGACTCGCCATCCGCTTCCGGGCGACAGGGTGGTCCATCTGCGTCCGTCGGCCGCAGTGCTTGACGTCGCGACGATCCGTCCCCGCCGAGTGTCGAAGAACGCGACAGGGTGCGCTCCAGCGGTTCTTTTGCCGTCACGGACCGAGACCGACGTGATCTCGGCGTGAGCCGAACAGGTGCTCATGGCCGTCGCGACATCGAACGCCCTGCCCTTCTCGACGCCGATTCGAGACAAGCGTGCAGCAGTGCTCGTCACGTCGGTCGGCGATGCGTCGAGCGCCTCTGCCAGGAGGTCGGTCGGGGCTGATATCCCGTCGAACTCCATGGCGTCACCGTCACCGAGAGCGGCAAGGAGCTCGGTAGCCGGATCGTTCTCCGACGCGCGGAGGACCAACGAATCGCCCTTTTTCACTGCGACGACTGTGCCGGAGCTGTTCTCTGCCACACAGATCCTGGCTAGGGATGCCTCTACGGTGAACGGCCTCGGTATCAGTCGTGCGGAGGCGAACCACTGCGGCTGCTCGAGGATCCGCAACCAGATTTCGACGTCGGGATGGATTCGACCGTCCGAAATCACACCGTCCTCGGTGAGCCCGGCACGCCCGCGCGCCAACGCAGCCCCTCGCTGATCGTACGAATCATGGCGTGGGAACACGTCGAGCACCACGGGGAGTTCGACGAGGTTCAAGGCGTCGACGAGAAAATCGATCCTGTCGGCATCGAACTCGGCCGACGACAGGGTGTGGCCGAGCGGCTGGGTTCCCAAGTCGATCAACGATCGTTCCAGGAAGGATCCGCCCCGATAACCGACGGTGCGACGGTGCGTCCATCGGCGAAGTGCTCGAATTGCTTCAAGTAGCCGGGTGTTTCGTGCTCGTCGTCGTCACTGCCCGCGGCCTGGCTGCCGCCCATCGGGGCGCCGCCGTGACCGCCGCGCGCAGCCGCAGCACCGTCGGCCTGAGCGCCGAGAGCCGTTCCCGTTCCCGGCCACCCAGCGCCGCGTTCACCGCCGAGGCCGCCAGCCGATCCGGAAGACCCTGCGACCGGCCCTCCGAGACCCCCTGATCCGGTCCCCGATCCGCCGATTCCACCTCGCAGACCGCCGCCACCGCCGGCAGCTCCGCCCGAGCTCGAACTCGATACGGCCCGCGTAGAGGCAGAAGCGCCGAGCGGCGATTCACCTCGAATCGGTGCCGACGACGCCCCCTGCGCGCCGCCGCCAGCCGAGGGCAATGAACTCGACGCGACAGTGCTGACGATGTTCGACGCGGCCGATGCCACGGTGGTCACCGACGATCCGGCAACCGATCCGGCTGTGCTCGCAAACTGGCCTGCCGCACCTGCCAGCGCCGGATTCTGTAGAGCCGCACCGACGGCAGCCATTGCCGCCTGGGCCGGTGACGTCGTCGTACTGAAGCCGAATATGCTTGTCTCGGAATATGATCGAGAGGAATCGATCGGGCGTCCCTGGCTGTCCACGGCGCCGTCGTTGACGATTTTCGGCGGACGATCGAACGAGATGTGCGCCGCGAGTGGGGTTGTTGCCGCCTCGTAAGCTTCCATCACGATCGCAGCTTGAATGTCGAGTGCGCGATCGGCAGCCTCCAGTGCTTCGGCGCTGCCGTTCAGCGCGCCTCCGGTCGAATACGCTGTCGCCTTGGCCGCCTTGACTGCGACGATCGCTGCCGGATTCGGAATGGTCACCGCCGCAGTCGTGTACGCAGCGGCCTCGCCTGCTGCCAGCAAAGACACCTGCGTCGCCGTCGCCGCCGCACCCTGCGTCCAGGCGAGGAAGCCGCCGAGTCGGGCCTGCGCGGCGTTCGCTGCCTCGCCTTCCCAGCCTGCGGCCAGGACCGCCATCACCCGACCTACGGTGATCGATGCGTCGGTGTATGCGAGCGCAACCGATTCCCACGCGCCCGCGGCAGCAGCGAGAGGGGTCGGCCCTGCTCCCGCGAGCAGCGACGCCGAGTTGACCGTCGCGGTCCGTGGCAGCCACACCACTCCGGTGACTCCGAGTGTCATCTCGTCTCTCCTCTGCAGATCACGTTGCTGCTCCCGGGTTCTCGTGTCATGAAGGGTTCTGGTGTCATGAAGGGTTCTCGTGTCATGAAGGTTGTCGCGTCATCCGCTGGCGCGGAAGTTCGGCGGCTCAGTGGCCGAGCGCCCGACCGTGCTCGAAGTCGACGTCCTTGTAGGCCGCCGCCTGCGCGCGAAGAGCGGCCGCGGTCTCGATCAGTTCGTTGATCGCATCGGCAGCCGCCGGGGTGAAGGTCGACGCCGAGTGTCTGAAGAACCGGTTCGCCAGGAACGAGACCTCTTCGCTTCCGGTCGGAACGGCCTGGATCGGCAGGGACACCGCGGCGAGGTTGGCGTGCAACCTCGCCGCGGCAGCATCGAGATCTGCCGCTGCCGCTTCGAGAGCAACCGGATCGACTCGCACCGTACCTGGCATGTGCACCCCTCGAATGTGTGGAAATCCGTCGTGGTGACTCGGTAGTCGAATCACACCCTCGTAGGAATTGGACGGCGAACAGTGCCGATCGGTTCCACGATCTCGGGAGAAAGTTCAGATTATTTTTTCGGCGACCGTTCGGAGGGTCCACCTGCCGTTCCTGCAGTGGAGGGTCGTCGTGGTCAGGGGCGGAATGTCGACCCGCCAGAAGGACGACGACGGTGCGTCGAGTGCCCGTACGACGACGGCTCGGATCACCGACGGGTGCGTCACGGCGCATATTCGGCGCGGATCGGCGGCGACGCCGCTCATCCAGCGGCCGACGCGTCCGAACAGGTCGTCGATGGATTCGCCGTCGGGCGGCGTCGTCGACGTGTCAGTGAGCCAGCTCGCCAGGGTGGTCTCGGGTAGATCCTCCATCGACGAACCCGCCCAGGTGCCGTACGAGATATCGGACAACTCGGGTGCGATCGGGCCGTGGAGACCGAGGCCCTCCGCCGTCATTCGAGTTCGGCGTTCGGGAGCGATGAGAACGGTGTCCGCCCGGTTCTCCAACCTGACGTGGCCGAGCTGCCGCAGGCCTGGGTCGTCGACCGGTTCGTCCGAATTGAACCGAGCGCGGCGCATGGCGGCCGTCGTGGCATGGCTGACCAGCGACAGTCGTGTCACGGGCACAGGCACCCGCTCACTGTAGTTCCGATTGACAGTTGCATGAGATCGGTGCCACAGTTCGCTGGTAAGTGCGACGTGTGCAGGTAATTCGGTGCAAATCCGGAGCGGTTGCGCCACTGTGATCGGCCCGGTGGGCCCGAGAGTCAGAAAACTCACTCGTCGCTGACGTTTTTACGGGACGCACAATCCCAGAAGGCGGTACCGAACTATGGCTACAGTCGTAACCCCCAGCAACGCCACCGAGTCGGCGGCCCTCGCCCTCGCCGTGGCTGCGGTCATTCTGCTCGCATTCCTCGTGCTCTACCTCGTCGGCTTCGACCAGGGTGCCATCTCGCGCAGCGGGATGTACATGCACGAACTGATGCACGACGGCCGCCACCTGCTGGGCCTGCCATGCCACTGATCAAGACTTCGCTGCAGGGGACCTTCCTGCAGTTGCTCGTTCGTGGACTGCTGGCCGGTCTCATCGCAGGTCTGCTCGCAGGTGCAGTCGCCTTCACGATCGGTGAGCCGCACGTCGACTCGGCCATCGCGATCGAGGAAGCCGCAGGCGCCGCCGAACACTCGCACGGTGAAGAAGCCGCCGCCGGTGGGCATTCGCACGACGAGGAAGAAGCCCTCGTCAGCCGCGACGGCCAGCGGGCCGGGCTGTTCCTGGCGACCGGACTCGCAGGTCTTGCGCTCGGGGCCATCTTCGCGACCGTGCTGCACTACGCCCGACGGTTCACCACGTTGTCGGGGTCGTTGCTCGCACTCACCGGCGCCGTTCTCGGGTGGGTAGCCATCGAGGCCGTCCCGTTCTTCAAGTACCCCGCCAACCCGCCTGCAGTCGGCGATCCGGACACGATCAGCCAGCGCACCTGGTTGTGGCTCGCCACCGTGATCCTCGGTCTCGCTGCCGTCGCCATCGGCGTGTACGTCGCAAAACTGGTTGCGGCGCAGACGTCGCTGGCTGTGCGGGTCGGTGCTCCGGTGCTCGCGTTCGTGGTGATCGTCGCCCTCGGGTACGTCCTGCTCCCCGGAATCAACGAGGTCGGCGAGGACTTCCCAGCGACACTGCTATGGGAGTTCCGACTGTCGTCCCTCGCCACCCAGGCAACTCTGTGGCTCGGTCTCGGGCTCGTGTACGCCTACTTGACCGACCGCGCGGCGTCGTCGGCTCGGGAGAGCGTCGCGGCGTGAGCTTCAGCATCGCTTGAATGGTCCATTCATACGATTCGTTCGTATGAATGGACCATCCGAGCGATCGGACTCCAGCGCACGCACTGCTTGAATGCGCCCCGCACGCTATCTGTCCGTATGGATGGACCATTCAAGCGATAGCCGCCGCACCCTCAGCCGAACCCCAATTCGTGCAACCGGTCGTCGTCGATACCGAAGTGATGGCCCACCTCGTGGGCGACGGTGATGGCTATTTCGCGCCTGGCTTCGTCGGCGTCGGCGACCATGTCGAGGATCGGCTTGCGGTAGATGGTGATGACGTCGGGCAGATGTCCGCTGTACTCGTACCGATCGGTCAGCGCGATGCCCTCGTAGAGGCCGAGAATGTCCTCGGTGGGGTGTTCTTCCTCGACCAGGATGACGACGTTGTCCATGCGGTCCGTGATGTCGGGCGGGAGCGTGTCGAGTGCGTCGCTGACGGCCTCTTCGAATTCGGGCCGCGTCATGTCGGTGGGGATGTCACCCTCCCGGGGTGATCGGCGCTGCACCCGGCAGCGGAGTGGGAAGTGCGCGACCGTCAGGCGCGGCAGGTGGCGGTGCGGGAGGTGCCCCGTTGATCAGGATGTCGCCCGTCGCCGAGCCGGTGATCGTCGCGAAGCCGCCTTCGTCGAGTTCCTTGCCGATGGAACAGCTCACCTGCCTGCTTCCGGCGAGCCAGCTCGTCACGTCGATCGTGTTCCAGAACAGCGTGAGCGTCTTGTCCCGCAGCGCGGTGTCCGAACCGAGGTAGGTGTTGACCGCGCCCGTGCAGGTCGGTTCCAGGTAGGCGTCCTGGTCGGCTTCGCTGGGGATGCCCGACGGGAACTGCTGGGCCAGATCGATGACCGACGCGACCTCGAATGCGTGCGGCTGACCGCAGTCGACGGGGTCGGCAGGCACGTTCTGGTTGATCCCGATGCAGGTGCCGAGGTCCCAGACGTTCGACTGGTCCTGATCGAGCACGGAGCCGGTCATTTCCTGGGGAACCCCGGTGTTCGACGATTGCTGGATGCCGCATCGCAGCGTTCGCTCGCCGGACGCCCAGCCCGACTGGCTCGGAAACATCAGCCCGACGCTGAACTTGCCGTTGGGGTCGAACTTGGTGCCCAGATAGTCGTCGACGATGTCGGTGCAGTGCTCGTCGCGTAGTTGGCCGAACCTGATCGCGCCCGGATACATCGATCCCGGCGCGAACTCCAGGCCCGGGTACGCCGTCATGTCGACGTCCTTGGCCACCTCGAAACGGTGAGGTTCGGCGCACGCGACCTCGGCCAGGTCCTGACGGTCGGTCTCGGGGTCGTCCGTCGGCGTCCACTGCAGGCACGTGCCGGGGTCTGCCGAACCGAACGACTTGGCCGAGACCGGCCCGCTCGTCGCGGGGCCTGCTTCGGAATGTGTCGAAATCTTTTCGGGCTGGCTGAAACCGTCGGAGACGAAGAGTGTGACGGCCGCCGCAGCAACCGCGCCGACGGCAACGAGCGCGAGTCCGCGACGCGCGACGTGCGCGGTCACTGTGCGCTGTTCGCGCTTGCTGGGCTCGCTGGGGGACATCGCCTCCATCATGCCCGAGTATCTTTTCGTTCTATGACGGGACCGACGGATGATGCCGATGCAATGGCCGAACTTGCGGGCAAGTTGTTCACGATGGCGCGGACGGGTGACACGGCTGCGCTGACGGAGTACCTGGATGCAGGTGTGCCGGTGGATCTGAACAACGAGTCCGGTGACACTCTCGTGATGCTCGCCGCCTACCACGGGCACGCGGCGACGGTCTCTGCCCTGGTTGCGAAGGGTGCTGATGTGAACAGGGCCAACGACAAAGGTCAGACCCCGCTCGCCGGTGCGGTCTTCAAAGGTGAGGACGATGTCGTGAAAGCACTCGTCGACGGAGGAGCCGACCCGCACGGTGGGCACCCGTCGGCCATCGACGCGGCACGCATGTTCGGACGCGAAGACTACCTGGGGTTGCTCGGCACGTAAGGTTTGTCTCCGTGATCGACCTCAAGTTCCTCCGCGAGAACCCCGACGTTGTCCGTGCCTCGCAGCGCACCCGAGGCGAAGACCCCGGTCTTGTCGACGTGCTGCTCGAGGCCGATTCCTCTCGTCGTGCCGCTGTGTTGGCCGGCGATCAGCTCCGCGCCGAGCAGAAGGCGCTCGGCAAGAGGGTCGGCAAGGCGTCTCCCGACGAGCGGCCTGCGCTACTGGCCGGTGCGTCCGAGCTCGCTGCGAGCGTCAAGGCTGCCGAGGTCGCACAGAACGAGGCCGACGCTGCACTCGACGCCGCACAGCGCGCGATCTCCAACATCGTTCAGGAGGGCGCACCCGCGGGCGGCGAGGACGACTTCGTGCTGCTGGAGACCGTCGGCGAGATTCCGACGTTCGACTTCGAGCCGAAGGATCACCTCGAGCTCGGCGAGTCGCTGAATCTGATCGACATGGAACGCGGCGCGAAGGTGTCGGGTTCGCGGTTCTACTTCATGACCGGGTACGGCGCGCTGCTCCAGCAGGGAATGCTGCAACTCGCTGCGCAGAAGGCCGTGAAGAACGGGTTCACGATGATGATCCCGCCTGTGCTCGTGCGACCGGAGATCATGGCGGGCACCGGGTTCCTCGGTGCACACGCCGACGAGATCTACC
Organism: Rhodococcus sp. P1Y; assembly: GCF_003641205.1. Classification (NCBI taxonomy): domain Bacteria; kingdom Bacillati; phylum Actinomycetota; class Actinomycetes; order Mycobacteriales; family Nocardiaceae; genus Rhodococcus; species Rhodococcus sp. P1Y. The sequence goes on along the minus strand of NZ_CP032762.1, from coordinate 572,403 downwards.
GGCTCGAAGCCGACGATCTCTACCTCGTCGGAACGTCGGAGGTTGCTCTCGCCGGATATCACTCGGGCGAGATCATCGATCTGTCCGACGGTCCCAAGCGCTACGCCGGCTGGTCGTCGTGCTTCCGCCGTGAAGCAGGGAGCTACGGCAAGGACACGCGCGGCATCATTCGTGTGCATCAGTTCGACAAGATCGAGATGTTCTCCTACATCAAGCCCGAGGACGCTGCGGCAGAGCACCAGAAGCTGCTCGAATTCGAACGCGAAATGCTTGCGGCAGTGGAACTTCCGTATCGCATCATCGACGTCGCAGGTGGAGATCTCGGATCCTCGGCTGCGCGAAAGTTCGACTGCGAGGCCTGGGTTCCGACGCAGAACGCTTACCGCGAGCTGACGTCGACGTCGAACTGCACAACCTTCCAGGCCCGACGCCTCGGCGTTCGCTACCGCGACGAGAACAACAAGCCGCAGATCGCCGCGACGCTCAACGGCACCCTCGCCACGACTCGATGGATCGTCGCCATCCTCGAGAACCATCAGCAGGCAGACGGCACCGTCCGGGTGCCCGAGGCCCTGGTCCCGTTCGTCGGGACGGATGTTCTGCGCTGACGCGCCCGTGCGTGCGTAATGACACTGGAAGGTAATTACGCACGCACGACCCTGGGTCAAGGCTCGTGAGCGCGTAGTTACGTCGGGCCGTAACTACGCACGCACGGGCGGAGCCGCTAAATCGTCGGCTTGACGTCGTCCGCCCAGGCGATGCGCTTGGGATCCCCGTGGCACTCGACGATGGCGGCGTGATCGCTGTCGAAGTAGTCCCACGCCCAGGTCAGGAATGCGTCGACCCGGCTGTGGGCGCCGCTGAGCAGAGCGGCGTGGACACCGAGCCACGCGGCGAAGGCCAGGGGCCCCTCGACCTGGTGGCGGTGTGCGCCGACCTCGGCGACAGCGGCGCCGCGGCCGATCATGGCCATGATGCCTTTGTCCTTGTAGACGAACGTCTTGCGGGGCTTGCCGGCGATGGTGAGCAGAATGTTGCGTGCGGTCCACCCACCAGCCTGTTGGGCGACGGAACCCAACTGGGGTAGCGCCTTTCCGTCGGCACCCGGGATGTTCGCGACGTCGCCGACGGCATAGACCGTGTCGTGCTTCGGAACGGTCAGGTCGGCAAGGACGTCGATCCTGCCGCCGCGTCCGGGGTCGACTCCTCCGGTGGATGCGATGGGTGACGCGGATTCGCCACCCGCCCAGATCACCGTCTTCGAGGCGATGCGAGAGCCGTCGCTCAGCAGAACACCGTCGGCGTCGACAGCTTTGACGCCGACACCGAGCCGAACCTTCGCACCGTGGTCGATGAGCTTGTCGTGGGCGTACTTGTGCGAGCGGTCGCTGTACGGGGCGAGAAGAGCGGGACCGTGATTGATCAGCCACGCCTCACCACGCCCTCCGGGATGATCCATCTTGCGCAGCGCAGTGAACAGTTCGGCAAATGCACCGGCGGTCTCGACGCCAGTGGGGCCGCCGCCGACGATGACGACGTCCAGGGGATCGTGTTCCCCGCCCAGGAGGTCGCTGACGTGGTGGCGCAGCGTCTCGGCGTCGGCGACGGAGTAGAGCGGGAAGGAGAATTCCTCGGCGCCCGGCGTTCCGAAAAAGTTCGCGGTCGCACCTGCTGCAAGAACGAGGTAGTCGCCGGAGATGCGTTCGCCGTCCGCCAGTAGGGAACGGTTGTCGAAATCGAGGTCGGTGATCTCGGCCTTCACCACTCGCACCGATTTCATGTTCTCGAATATCGACGCCAGGGGCCGTGCGATGTCCGCGGCGGGCAGTTGCGCCGTCGCAACCTGGTACAGAAGCGGCTGGAACTGGTGGTAATCGTTGCGGTCCACGAGCGTGACGTCGACGCCCTTCTTGCCCAGCTCGTGTGCGCATGCAATTCCAGCCAGGCCTGCACCGGCCACCACCACGTGTGTCATGGGTTCCACAGTAGTTCCGCCCGGACCGCCCGGGCGGGTTTACGCTCTGCGGATGGTGCGTCTGCGGTCGTGGCTGCTCGAGGACAACACCGACGAGCCTTCCCGCCATCTGGGTCCGTATCGCAAGCCGACCAAGACCGAACACACCCACCCATGGTGGAAGGTGATGTGTCTGACGGGGGTCGACTACTTCTCGACGCTCGGATATCAGCCAGGCATCGCCGCTCTTGCCGCGGGCACGTTGGCGCCGCTGGCAACCGTCGTACTGATTCTGTTGACGCTGTTCGGCGCACTTCCGGTGTATCGACGCGTCGCGAGGGAAAGTCCCACCGGTGAGGGCTCGATCGCGATGCTCGAGAAATTGCTGCCCAAGTGGGGCGGCAAGATACTGGTGTTGGTCCTTCTCGGATTCGCTGCGACGGATTTTCTCATCACCATGACGCTCTCGGCGGCTGACGCGTCGGCGCATGTCGTCCAAAATCCCTTCGCTCCAACCGGTCTGGACAGTGCACAGGTCATCATCACTCTCGTGTTGCTCGCTCTGCTCACGGCGGTCTTCCTCAAAGGGTTCACCGAGGCCATCGGCATAGCGGTCGTCCTCGTCGGCATTTTCTTGGCATTGAACCTCGTGGTGGTGTTCGCCGGGTTCTGGGAAATAGCGAAGCAACCCTCGCTCCTGTCGGACTGGCAGCACGCCATGACAGCCCAACACGGAAACCCACTGATGATGATCGCTGTCGCACTCATCGTGTTCCCCAAACTCGCGCTTGGGCTCTCCGGCTTCGAAACCGGCGTCGCCGTCATGCCACAGATCGACGGGGGAGACGACGAAGAGAAGGCACTTCCGAACCAGATCCGGGACGCGAAACGCCTGATCACCACCGCTGCCCTCATCATGAGCGGTTTCCTGCTGACGTCGAGCGTCATCACTACCGTCCTCATCCCGCAGGAGGAGTTCCAGAACGGCGGACAGGCGAACGGACGTGCGCTGTCGTATCTCGCGCACGAGTACCTCGGCGAGGTGTTCGGCACGGCGTACGACGTCAGTACCATCGCAATTCTGTGGTTCGCCGGGGCATCGGCGATGGCAGGCTTGCTGAACCTCGTGCCTCGCTACCTGCCGAAGTACGGCATGGCGCCGGAATGGGCTCGCGCGGTTCGACCTCTCGTACTTGTGTTTTCGGCGATCGCCGTCGCCGTGACCATCTACTTCGAGGCCAGCGTGGATGCCCAGAGTTCCGCGTATGCGACGGGTGTTCTCGTGCTCATCACCTCTGCCTCCGTCGCGGTGGCGATCTCCGCTGCCCGGCATGGCCAACGCATGCAGATGTGGTCGTTCTCGGTGATCGCCGTCATCTTCGTCTACACCACCGTCACCAACGTCTTCGAGCGTCCTGACGGTGTCAAGGTTGCGTCGTTCTTCATCCTCGTGATCCTGACGGTGTCGTTCTGGTCGAGGGTGACCCGGTCGTTCGAATTACGTTCCGATTCGGTCGAATTCGACGAGGAGGCGTTGGCGTTCATCACCGAGGCGGCGGCGGGCGGGAGCATTCAGCTCGTCTGCCACGACTCTCGGCACCTCGAACCCGAGGAATACGCTGCCAAGGAAGCGCAACAGCGCAAAGACAGTCGTATTCCGAGCGATGTGCCGATCTTGTTCCTGGAGGCCAACATCAAGGACGCATCCGACTTCTCGACGGATCTCGTCGTGCACGGCCGCCGACGAGGTGACTACCGCATTCTGTGGGTGGACGCGGTCGCTGTTCCGAACTCGATCGCCGCGGTTCTCTTGCACATTCGCGACACCACCGAGGTGAACCCGGACGTGTATTTCGAATGGTCCGAGGGCAACCCGATCGTGAATCTATTGCGCTTCTTGTTCATCGGTGCGGGCGAGGTCGCTCCGGTGACACGGGAGGTGTTGCGGCGGGCCGAACCGGACAGGGCGCGTAGGCCGAACGTGCATGTGGGGTAGCGCCTACATCCCCACAACGAAACCCACGACCAGCACACCTGTGCCGCCGATTTCGGCGACCGCAAGAGTCCACATGAACGCATGGGTGCCGTGCACCGGGTTCTCGAACTGGTTGTCCGTGTCCTTCAGAAACCCATGCACCATGTAACTGACGATGGCGGCGACGAAGAAGAACGTGACGACGAGTCCCGCGATCAGGTTCACGGCCGTCGGGAAGCCGGAGAACTCCGCGAGGGCAGCCAGTACAAGCGTCGCGAACGAATACATCAGTGCCGCACGGTGCGCAATGTCGACGTACGGATGCGCCAGAGCCGTAGCCGAGGTCGCCATCTGCTGAAATTTCCACACTCCGAGCGCAAGAGCCCACAGCAGAATCAGCCCGGACAGCAGAAGCAGAACCTTGGCGTCGAGACCCAGTGTCATCACGCACCTCCCCGCCGCCATCGTAGGGGGGCGCATGCTCTGTGCCCTTCGCGCCCGTGCGTGAATAGTGACCGCCGGGCGTCATTACGCACGCACGAGCGGCGAAGCCGCGTCAAGCACGGGCGGCGAAGCCGCGTGTGAGTCAGGCCACGTCGCCGATGCAATAGCCGTTCGCTGCGGGGGTGAGTGTGAACACTTGGTTCTGCTCGAACCCCGAGACGTTGGTGACGTCCGCATACACGGTCTTGTAGACGCCGTTGGTGAAGGCGACGTACACGCTGTCGGGGTTGTACGACGCCGACCCGGTGAGTCGACCGGGATTATTGGCCAGCGGCGGAACCGTCGGGACGCCGGTGCCCTGGGGATCCCAGATTGCCCGGTTGTCGCACACGAGCGGGTAGTCGCCTTCGAGATCGTCGGGGTTGACGGGTGCTCCGGTGAATCGGCCGAGATACCGCTCGACGGCGTAGGTTGCGTCGATGTCGGAGTACACCGGCTCGGTCCCGGTCGGGTAGACGCGGGGGCAGGCGTATCCCGACGCGATCTCGCTGCGCTTGACCGACACCGTCGACACCGGTCCGGTCCAGGTCACCGTGTACTGTCCGTCGACGCCCGGCTGCGCGGCGGCGTCGAGAACGGCGGCGACGTCGCCGTACTGCAGCGGAATCTCGGTCGGTGGGACTGTCCAGCACGTGGCTGCCACTGCCGGAACGCCACCCGACTCGAGGTCCGTCAGGAACGCCCGCAGCGCAGACGCCGCCGCAGGGTTGCCGGGGACGTCGCCGACGCTGGGACCGGGCGCAGGCGCGGCGGTAGTGCTTGTCGGGACCTCACTAGTCGGAAGCGCCGCCGCGGTCGTGCTCTGCGTGGTGCTCGTTGCCTTCGGATTATCCGTGGGGATGCCTTGTTGCCCGTCTCCCTCGCACCCGGTGAGCGCCAGGACTGCCCCCAGCAGCCCGACACCGGTGAAAGCGATTCTGCGAAGCGAACTCATGTTCAGATGACCTTCCCCACTACGTCTTCTCCCCGAGCGCCCTTTAACGACTACGCTAGCCGACTGTGGAACCCGTCTATCGATCTGTCATCGGCATCGCCCGTGTGGTGTTCGCGGCTCAAGGCCTGAATTTCGAGGTCGAGGGTGAGAGGAACATCCCTGCCAGCGGGGGCGCGGTCATCGCCGTCAACCACACTGGCTACCTGGACTTCACCTACGCGGGACTACCGCCGCGCACGGTGAAGCGATACATCCGCTTCATGGCGAAGAAGGAAGTGTTCGACAACAAGATTTCGGGGCCCATCATGCGGTCGCTGAAGCACATCCCGGTCGACCGCGGAGCCGGTGCCGAGTCGTACAAGGCGGCTGTCGAGGACTTGCGCAAGGGCGAGCTCGTCGGGGTCTACCCGGAGGCCACCATCAGCCGTAGCTTCGAGATCAAGGAATTCAAGTCGGGCGCAGCGCGCATGGCAATCGAAGCGGGTGTCCCTGTCATCCCCATGGTCATCTGGGGTGCACAGCGTGTGTGGACCAAGGGCTTCCCGAAGAGGTTGGGACGCACCAAGACTCCGATTCGAATCGCTGTGGGAGCCCCGATCGATCCTGTCGGCCCTCCGAACGAGCTGACCGACACGCTGCACTCCACCATGAAGGAGATGCTGCTGAAATTGCAGGACGGCTACCCACACGAGAAGGGCGCGTACTGGGTGCCCGCTCGGCTCGGTGGCAGCGCTCCGACGCTCGAAGAGGCCGACAAACTCGACTCCGCAGACGTAGCAGCGAGAACTGCGGCGCGCGAGGCGAAGAAGAACTCCTCTACGTAAAGCGCTTGCGTATGCGGCGACAATTCAACGGTGAACGAGAAGAAGCACCCCGGCATCGTCATCAGGTCCTATCGGATGAACGACGACGGCACCAGGACCGAAGTCCCCTTGCCGCCGGTTCCGTCGGGGCCGGTGCCGCCCCGGACCGGTGAGCACGTGCAGGGGACCGTCGAGGTGTGGCACGCAGAAGAAGGCTGGGGTGTGATCGCATCGGCGAAGACCCCTGGCGGCTGCTGGATCCACATCTCGGATGTCGTCGGCTCCGGGTTCAAGCAGTTGACCGTCGGGCAGAACGTCGACCTCGAGTTCGAGGACCTTGCCGCGAAATATCCTGGCGGCAACCAGGACGGGTACCGATACCGAGCGATCTCGGCCAAGGGGTTCTAGGTAACAGGGCTCTAGCTGGTCGACGCGTGCCACACCAAGGCAGCGGCGAGAGCTCCGATGCCGTTGAGCGACCAGTGCAGAGCGATCGGGGCGATCAGACTTCCGCTTCGACGTCGAAGCCAGGTGAACACCACACCCGCTGCCGCGGTAGCGATGACAGCGCCGACGATCCCGACGATCTGGCCGAACAGGCCTCCGCCGAGGAAGTTGCTGAAGCCGGTGTTGTTCGCCGTGAGTCCGAGCGACGACGCGATATGCCACAGACCGAACAGCAGCGACCCGGCCGCGAACACACCGCGTGCGCCGTAGATGCGCCCTAGAGTGCCGTGCAGAACGCCACGAAACGCGAGCTCCTCGGGTATGACGGTCTGCAGCGGAATGACGATCATCGACGCCACCAGCGCGGCCGAGATGGTCGCGTACCGGTCGGCCATGAAGAACGGCCGGGTGACCGGTAGCAGTGCGCCGATCGCGACAACGGTGACGACCAGGCCCACCGCGGCCAGCGCGTAGACCGAGCCGGTTTTCCATTGTTTCGGCGACAAGCCCAGTTCGGCCCAGCCGAGCCCGCGCCGACGCGTCAGGGCAACCAGAACGACGGCGGCGATCGGAACTGTCGCAATGCTGGCCCACACGGTCGTGAAATGCGCGATGAGGTTGGTGATCACCAGGACCGACACCACCACGGCGACATCGAGGTACGCATGGAAACCGCGCCGGCGCTCGGCCCTCGCGGCCTCCTTGGTCATGAGCATCCCGCCGACTATACGGGCGAAAACTGAGAGAGCGAGTGCAGATCGGATGGACGAAACAGTCGTTCACCGCATTCGTCGAGGTAGCGCTGATCTGTCGTGCGGGCACTGCCCAGCAGGTTCGTCACTAGTGTCGCCAAGCTGTTCATGGGTTTCTCCTCGCTCGTGGTCACTCCTGTAAGAGCACCGAGCGGGGCGATCGGTAACAACTTTTCAGGCCGGAATCCCGGGGGTCGCGGGCGACGACGTGGTGGTGGTCGTGGTCGGCCGATCCGGCGGGGAGGTCGTCTTCGTGGTCGTGGTCGTGGTCGTGGTCTCCGTGGTGACCACGGGTGTCGTCGTCTCCGGCAATTCCGTCGTGGGGACGACAGCAGTGGTCGTGATCGGCGCGGGTGTGACAATCGCCCGCGCCGGGGTGCGGATGGGGACCGGGGCGGTAGGCGTCGCTTCGACCTGGTTGGGCTCGGCCGTCGGCGGTGCGACGGGCGGCAACACCGCAGGCCGAGTGGTCGTGGGTGCGGTGGTCGGCGGCTCGTTCCCGATCTCGAACTGAGCCGGGACAGGCGGTGTGTTCGCCGCCGGTTCCAGCGCAAGGAACCCCGCGCCAGCGCCGATGACCAACAGCGCGCCCGCAGCCCCGGCCCACAGCACCTTTCGAGGCCGACGACCCGACGCCGGGAACCCGTCCCGATCGAGCGGTTCGATACGACTGCTCAATGCAACGAGTTCGACGCCTTCGCGGGCGTCGCCGAGGGTCAGATCCCGCAGCCACACAGGAGCGATTGCGAGCGGGAACAGGCCGAGCAGAACAGCGGCACGGAATTTCCGATCCTTGACGCCACTGCAGACCTCGCATCGATCCATGTGCCGACCGATGCGCTTGCGCCACAGCGGGGTGAACTCACCGTCCCAGGACGCCAACACCTCGTCGAGACCGGCGCACGAGTTGCCGCGTTCCTGGGCGACCAGCAGTACCGACAGTGATCGTTCGAGCTGCGTTCGTGCCCTCGACGTCAGGGTGCTCGCCTGATTCATGCTCACACCCAGGACCGCGGCGACCTGCGCATTGTCCAGATCATGGCGAATGCTCAGTTCGAGAACCTCACGGTCCTTCGGGCTCAGCCCGGCAGCAGCAGCGGCGACCAACGCTCGGACGTCGCGTTCTTCCACCGTCGTGTCGGTCGCGTCCGGCGCCTCGATCTCGAAGCTGTCGTCCAGCGGAACGCTGCGCTTCTGGACACGGAGATGACGGAGGCATTCGGACCGGACGATGGCGTACAACCACGGCCGAAAGCGATCGGGATCGCGGAGTTGCGTGATCCGCTGGGATGCGATGAGTACAGCGTCGTGCACCACGTCAGCGGCAGCGTCGGAGTCGCGCAACATCCCGCTCGCGTAGGTGTAGAGGTGCTGGGCGTAGCGGTCGTATGCCTCGCCGAGGGCGGAGAGATCGCCTGCGACCAGTGCGGCGACGATCAGGCCGTCTTCCGAACCGGAGCTGCCGCGTGCGTGCGAGCCCGCCATCTGTCCTCACCTCCGTCTTCGGCTGACGGCAGTCTAAGCGGCGGCGGAGAAAAAGTTGTTACAGATTCCGATCCCGGCGACTCCTACTTTCGAACGCGGCAATCGGCCGCCATCGAAAAGGACATACTTGAAATGAACCCCACCAAGAGCACGGTCGTCTGCTGTGGTTTCGCGTTGTTCCTCCTCGCAGGCTGTAGCTCCACCGCACAGGACTCGGCCGATGCGGCATCGTCATCGGTCGCCTCGGCCGCGAGCGTGGCGGCCTCGTCGGCGAATCAGGCGGCCGAGCAGGCAAGAACCGCGATCGAGGACGTGAACGAATCCGTCACACAGCTCCAGCCGGATCTGGGCGGGAACCTCGGGATCGACGTCGAGGTCGGCGACTGCATTCTCGCGTCGGGAACTCTCGACGACGCTGCCGCGATGCCTGCGCCGTGCGGCAGCGCCGCGTCGAACTACCGGGTGATCGGCAAGGCGCCGACCAACGCCGAATGCGTCTCCGACGCCGACAGTTACTACTACGAGGAGTTGATGATCGGCGGCGAACAGGGCGCGCTGTGCCTCGATGTGGACTGGGTCATCGGGGAGTGCATGGACATCAGCGGCGATGTGGCGCAGCGGGTTCCGTGCGACGGAGGTGTCGCCCCTCGCGAGAAGGCTATCGAGATCATCGAAGATACTGCCGACGCCGACTCCTGCCCCGAAGGGGGCTACGCGCACCCGGAGCGTCGGTTCACGGTGTGTACGGAAACGTTGACGAGCTGAGATTTCGCGATGGACGCTCCGCGCCAGTGGCACGAAAGAGTGCCCTCCACGGCACTTAACCGCACCACTGGGGCGGAGCGCTGGAATCGACTGCACGGAGCGCCCACTTCGATTGTCACAGCGCTAGGGCACAATGACCGGTGATGCCTGCTACCAGCCGTACCCAGCCCCGACTCGTCGCCAGTGATGTGGACGGCACCCTGCTCGACGAGCACGAGAGGGTCAGCGAACGCACGCGCCGCGCGGTTCTCGCCCTGGTGAACGACGGCACGCCGTTCGTTCTGTCCACCGGGCGCCCGCCGCGGTGGATCTCTCCGGTGGTCGAGGGTCTCGGGTTCGCGCCGATGTGCGTGTGCGCCAACGGTGCCGTCATCTACGACAGCGGCACCGACAAAATTCTCGACGCGAAAACGTTGACGAGCGACACGTTGCACTGGCTGGCCGACATCGCTTACCGAGCGCTACCGGGCTGCGGTCTGGCGGCCGAGCGAGTGGGAGCCAGCGCACACGATGCGGCGACCCCGCAGTTCGTCAGCTCGCCCGGCTACGAACATGCCTGGCTCAACCCGGACAACACCGAGGTGTCGCAGGACGAGGTCCTCGACGTGCCCGCCGTCAAACTGCTGATCCGGCTTTCCAGCGCATCGAGCGGCGACATGGTGGCTGCGTTGGCGCCGTTGATAGGCGACCGAGCGGATTTGACGTTCTCCACCGACAACGGCCTGATCGAACTGTCGGCGCCGGGGGTCACCAAGGCGTCGGGACTCGCGATCGTGGCGGAACGGTTGAACATCGCCGCTTCTGACATCGTCGCATTCGGAGACATGCCCAACGACGTCCCGATGTTGACGATGGCAGGGCTCGGCGTCGCGATGGGCAATGCACACCCCGCAGCCATAGCCGCAGCGAACGAAGTGACGACGTCCAACGCCGACGACGGAGTCGCGAGGGTTCTCGAACGCTGGTGGTGAAGGCCCGTCGAACACAAGAGAAAGCCCCGGACGCTTCCAAGCGTGCCGGGGCTTTCTGCAGTGGTGCTTACGGAACCGGAACCGGAGCGGCCTCGGGTGCCGGTACCGCCTCGGGTGCCGGTACCGCCTCGGGTGCCGGTGCAACATCGGGAGCCGGTGCAGACTCGATGGGTGCTGAGGCCGGGTTCTGCAGTTCCTGCTCGTAGGTGTCGTTGTAGGTCTTGATGACCGTCGTGACGATGCCGGTGAGCTCGTTGAAGATCAGCGAACCGTTCTCGAAATCGGTACGCAGACCTTCGGGGACGCGGTATTCGTCGGTGGTGGGTAGGCCGAGTTCGCCGTCTTCGCCGCCGAGTGCCAGGAACTGCTCGAAGATCTTGCCGATCACCGCAACTGCCTGTCCGGCAAGGGAAGTGAAGATCGAGCCGTTCGCGAACTGAGCGGCTTCGCCTCCACCCTTGACCTGAACGAGGCCACTGACGGGTGTACCGAGTGTTCCGGCTTCACCGCCGGTTGCCATCCACTTCTGGGCGACCGGGTTGGAGCTGGCCAGTCGAACGAGTTCGTCGACGAGTCCCGGAATGTTCTCTCCGAGAGTGCCGCTCGCATCCGAGGTGGGCACGGATGAATCCGTGGTGCTGTCGGTCGGTGTCGGTGCGGTTTCGACGCTGCCGCCGCCACCGAGGTTGGCCGCCGCGATGTCGCGGATCTCGTCCATCTTGGCGTAGGCGCCGTCACCCGGGCATGCGGTGTTACCGACGTCGCGGTGGGCGAAGATGACAGGTAGGTCGACGTCCTGTCCCTTGCCGACGAACGTGAAGTCGGTGCCCTCGGACGTCATGGTCGTCTCGCCGTGCGGATCGAGACCTGCTTTGCCCAAACGCCATCCGAGGAACTTGCCGACCGACTCGAGGGTGTCCTCCGACGGTGACTCGCTCGAGTAGTCGCCCATCATCGCGATGCCCATGGTGTTCTCGTTGAAGCCACCTGCGTGTGCACCTTGAACGGCCCGGTCCAATCCGCCTGCGCGGCCTTCGAAGATCTGGCCGTACTTGTCGACGAGAACGTTGTAGCCGACATCGCACCAGCCGAGCGTCTGCGCGTGGTACGCGTAGATCGCGCGAACGATCTCAGCCGACTCGCTCTTGGAGTACTCGTTGCTGCCTGCGGTGTGGTGAACCGTTGCGCCGCCGAGGAAATCGTCGTACGTCGGGGTCGCGCAGCGAATGGACTCGTCGGCACCCCACTGTGCGCGTGAGATGACCTTGGGTCCGGCGTCGCCCGCAACCGGAGTCGCGATGTCGGCGAGCGCAGAGTCGGCGGGGGAGCTACCGGGCTGGATCAGCACGGCGCTGATATCGGCCAAGGCGTCCGCAGCGGGTGTCTCCTGCTGGCGCAGCGGCTTCGAGACCGAGGCAGGCGTGTAACCGAGTTCCGGTGCGGGAGCGGCTGGCTCAGGGGCAGGGGCTACTTCGGGAACCACCGCGGGGGCGGGTGTTCCTGCACGCGGAGTCAGCAGCAGCTGAACGGCTTTGGTGGCGCCGACGAAGATGGGCTCGGTGCCCTTCTTGTCCGGCGACGGAGCAGCGTCGCTCGCACCGGTGTCGATGGGTTCCGTTGCGATCCACGGCCCCCAGGATCCGTCGTCGAGCTGACGGCGGACCTGTGCGACGGCACCGTCGAGCGCGGTCGAGGTGAGGGCGACCATGCTGAACGGATCGTCCTGCTTCAGTTCCTTGACGACGGCTCCGAGCGGTGCGCCCGGGTCGTCGCCGGCGGACGGTGCCGCTGGGACCGCGGGTGCCGCTACGTTGTTGCGCCCCAACTCGGGGACGGGCGCCTGGGCCGAGGGGCTCGTCGGAGAGGGAACCGTCACGCCAGGGATCTCGGGGATCTGGATGGGCGGGATGGTGATGTTGTCCGGAAGTGGCAGGTACTTCAGATCGGACAGGCGGAGGTCCGGCAACGGCAGACCCGTCAGTTCCGCGAGTGGAATGACGATGTCCGGTGCTGCGCTCAGCGCTGTTTCGACGATCTTGGTCGGCACTGTCACAGGGGTGGTCTCGTTGGCCGATCGAACATCGGTCGACGCGGAGTCGCCGGAGATGCTGTAGACCGCCACGGGACTCGCGACGGCCAGCAAGGCGACAGCGCCGAGAACGATCGACGGCTTCGTTCGACGGTGCAAGGCGGTACTCCCTGGTTGTAGGTGCGAGGCCGGCCGGTGAACTGCGTGGCCGCCCCGCGAAGCATCCTGCGACTGTTCGACGCGAATTGCTTCCGTGCAGAGCTATGTGTCGGTGAGTTGTGATGCTCTTGTTACTCGTGTGACTGTTGTGACAAAGTTTCTGTCACATGAGTAACACCAACCTCATCCGGCACAAGGCTAAACCTTAGCTTGAGAGTTAGCCAGGGCGAGGATTGACCGGCCCACGGCGCGTCGGGGGCGGGTTGGGAGTGGAGCGAAGCGGAATGACCCGGGGGTGGGAGTGGAGCGAAGCGGAATGACCCGGGGCGGGAGTAGGGCTGGTTCGGGCGTGTGTAACTAGGCTCGACTCTCGTGACTGTTCACTTCATCGGTGCGGGCCCAGGCGCGTCGGACCTTCTGACGGTGCGAGCCGTCAACCATCTACGCGCCAGCCTTGTCTGTGTTTACGCGGGTACCTACATCGACGACGCAGTTCTGGCCTACTGCCCCGAGGGCGCGCGGAAGGTCGACACCGCGAAGCTGGACCTCGATGCCATCACCGCAGAACTCGTCGACGCTCATCGGCGCGGCGAGGACGTCGCGCGGTTGTGCTCGGGTGACCCATCTCTCTACTCGGCCCTGGCCGAGCAGTCGGCGCGACTCGACGAGGCAGGTGTGCCGTGGGACGTCACGCCGGGAGTGCCGGCGTATGCCGCCGCGGCCGCCGAGTTGCGCGTCGAACTGACGGTTCCCGCCGTGGCCCAGTCGGTGGTCCTGACGCGCACCCAGGCCCGCTCCACCGCGATGCCCGACGCCGAGGCCCTGGGCAACTTCGCAGCCACCGGATCGACTTTGGTGCTGCATCTCGCCATCACTCGCATCCGAGTGCTTGCCGAGGAGCTGACGGGTCATTACGGAGCCTCGTGCCCGGCGGCGGTGGTGTTCCATGCCAGCAAACCCGATCAACTGGTCCTGACGGGCACCCTCGCCGATATTGCAGGCCAGGTAGAGGCAGCGGGTCTGAGGCAGGCTGCGGTCATCCTCGTCGGGCCCGCGGTCGGCCGTGCTTCCGGCGCTGAATCTCATCTGTACGACGCGAACCGGACTCGCTCGTGAGAATCCACCTCGTCGGTGTCGGGGGAGGGCATCCCGACCAGATCACCATCCAGGCCGTCGAGAAGCTCCGGGCCGTCGATGTGTTCCTTGTCGCCGACAAGGGCGATGGCGTCGGCGACCTTGCCCAGGCGCGCGAGGAGATTCTGCGCAGGCATGTGCCGGGCGACCCGACGGTGATCGCGGTGCCCGATCCGGCGCGCGACCGGGCGCCGAAGGACTACGGCACCGCTGTGTTGGACTGGCACGACGCGAGGGCGCGCGCCTACGAGAAGGTTCTGCTGAGCCTCGAGCCCGACACGACCGTCGGATTCCTGGTGTGGGGTGATCCGGCGCTCTACGACAGCACCATCCGCGTCGTGGAGCGTGTGCGGGATTTCGGCACCCTCGACGTCGACTTCGACGTCACACCCGGCATCAGCAGTGTGTCGATGCTCGCCGCGTCGCATCGGATCGTGCTCAATCGGATCGGCGGACCGATCGTGATCACGACGGGACGAGCACTTCTGGACGATGTCGCGGCCGGCGCCGACAACATCGTGGTGATGCTCGACGGCAATCTGACGTGCCGTGAGCTCGCCGGGACAGGATCCTGGAGCATCTATTGGGGCGCCAACCTGGGAACGGCCGATGAACAGTTGGTGTCGGGTCCGCTGGACGAGTGCATGGACGAGATCGAGCGGGTGCGCGCACAGCTCAAGGCCGCGCACGGCTGGGTGATGGATACATATGTCCTCCGGACCCGTGCGTGAGTAGTTCCGTCGGGCGGTAACTACGCACGCACGGGGGGCGAAGCCCCGTCGGTCGGATACCCTGGTTGCCCGTGACTGCTGTAAGCCCTGAGCCCACCTCTTCCGACGCCTCCTCGACCGGCCGATACGACCTCATCGTCGTCGGATCTGGGTTCTTCGGCCTGACCGTGGCGGAGCGTTCGGCGTCCCAGCTGGGTAAGCGCGTCCTCGTACTCGACCGCCGCCATCACCTGGGCGGTAACGCGTACTCCGAGGCCGAGCCGGAGACCGGCATCGAGATCCACAAGTACGGCGCCCACCTGTTCCATACGTCGAACAAGCGGGTCTGGGACTACGTCAACCAGTTCACCGACTTCACGAGCTACCAGCACCGCGTCTACGCGATGCACAAGGGCCAGTCGTACCAGTTCCCGATGGGGCTCGGCCTGATCTCGCAGTTCTTCGGTAAGTACTACTCGCCGGCCGAGGCACGCGCGCTGATCGAAGAGCAGTCGAGCGAGTTCGACTCCAAGGACGCGCAGAACCTCGAGGAGAAGGCGATCTCGCTGATCGGGCGCCCGCTCTACGAGGCGTTCATCCGCGATTACACCGCTAAGCAGTGGCAGACCGATCCGAAGAACCTGCCCGCGGGCAACATCACGCGGCTGCCGGTGCGGTACACCTTCGACAACCGATACTTCAACGACGACTACGAGGGACTGCCGGTCGACGGTTACACCGCGTGGCTCGAGAACATGGCATCGAGCGACCTCATCGAGGTTCGTCTGAACACCGACTGGTTCGACGTGCGCGACGAGCTCATCGCCGAAAGCCCGGACGCACCGATCGTCTACACCGGTCCGCTCGACGCCTACTTCGACTACTCCGATGGTGAACTCGGCTGGCGCACACTCGATTTCGAGACCGAGGTGCTGCAGACGGGTGACTTCCAGGGCACGCCGGTGATGAACTACAACGACGGCGACGTCGGCTACACCCGGATCCACGAGTTTCGTCACTTCCATCCCGAGCGTGAGTACCCGGCCGACAAGACGGTCATCATGCGTGAGTTCTCGCGCTTCGCCGAGAGCGGCGACGAGCCGTACTACCCGATCAACACCCCCGACGATCGGAAGAAGCTCGAGGCGTACCGCGACCGTGCGAAGGCCGAAACCGCCTCCAAGAACGTATTGTTCGGCGGGCGCCTGGGTACCTACCAGTACTTGGACATGCACATGGCCATTGCCAGCGCGTTGAACCTCTACGACAACACGCTCGCACCACATTTCGAGTCCGGCGCTTCGCTGGCGGGGGACAAATGACAGCCAAACATCTTCTCGACGACGGGGTGGCCGACGTGGCACCCGTGCTCGGAAAATCACTGCTGCAGCGCATTCTTCTTCCGCGCTCCGGCGAGCCGCTCGACGTGCGGACGCTGTACCTCGAAGAAGCGAAAACCAATGCCCGACGGGCACACTCGGTCTCACGTACGTCGGTTACCGTCGGCGCCGAGTCCGAGGTGTCGTTCTGCACGTACTTCAATGCGTTCCCGGCGAGCTACTGGCGCCGCTACAGCATTCTGAAGTCCGTGGTGCTGCGCGTCGAGGTGTCCGGACACTGCCGCATTGACGTCTACCGATCCAAGGCCGACGCGTCACGCATTCACGTCGAGGGTCGCGAAGTCGTGGACAGCGACGCGGCGCAGGAGTTCGAGATCGATCTGGGACCGTTCGAGGACGGTGGCTGGATCTGGTTCGACATCACCTCCGATTCAGAGGTGGTGCTGGAGAGCGCAGGCTGGTACGCGCCGATCGAGGCCCCTGGTGAGGCGACGGTGGCCGTCGGAATCCCGACGTTCAACCGCCCGACCGATGCCGTGAAAGCGCTTGTGGCCCTTGGCTCCGATCCGCTCGTACTCGACGTGATCAAGGCCGTCATCATGCCCGATCAGGGCACCCGGAAGGCCAAGGACGAGCCTGGATTCGAAGCGGCCGCAGCAGGCCTCGGCGGCAGGCTCGCGATCCACGATCAGGCCAACCTCGGTGGTTCCGGTGGGTACAGCCGCATCATGTACGAGGCGCTGAAGAACACCGACTGCCAGCACATTCTGTTCATGGACGACGACATCGAGATCGAACCGGATTCGATTCTTCGTGCGCTCGCCATGTCCCGTTTCGCGAAGGTCCCGACTCTTGTCGGCGGCCAGATGCTCAACCTGCAGGCGCGCAGCCACCTGCACGTCATGGGCGAAGTGATCAATCGCGCCAACTTCATGTGGACCGGCGCGCAGAACGTCGAGTACGACCACGACTTCTCCGAGTATCCGCTGCGCTCGTCCAAGCTGCTGCACCGACGCATCGACGTCGACTACAACGGTTGGTGGATGTGCATGATCCCGCGCGTCGTCGCCGAAGAACTCGGCCAGCCGTTGCCCCTGTTCATCAAGTGGGACGATTCCGAATACGGTTTGCGTGCAAAGGAAGCCGGCTACCCGACGGTCACCCTGCCCGGTGCTGCGATCTGGCATATGGCATGGAGCGACAAGGACGACGCCATCGACTGGCAGGCGTACTTCCACCTGCGCAACAGACTTGTGGTCGCCGCGTTGCACATGCCGGGCAACGGCCGCGGACTCGTGCTCGACACCGTCAAGGCAACCGTCAAACACCTTCTGTGCCTGGAGTATTCGACGGTCGCCATCCAGAACAAGGCGATTCGCGACTTCCTCGCAGGGCCCGAGCACATCCTCGAGATCCTGCCGACCTCGCTCGGTGAGGTGCACGCACTGCGCAAGACCTACCCCGATGCCGTCGTCGTCGGATCTTCGACGGAACTTCCTCTCGCCTCGGGTGAGGAAGTGGGAGCCGTCGGCGAGCCGGTGAACCCGCTGTCGAAGATCAAGCGTCTCGCGAAGGGTCTGATTCACAACGTCAAGCCCGCGCACGATCGCCACCACGAGCGCCCGCAGCTCAACGTTCCGACGCTCGACGCGCGCTGGTTCCTGCTGTCGCAGGTCGACGGCGTCACCGTCACCACCGCCGACGGCCGAGGCGTCGTATATCGGCAGCGCGACCGGGACAAGGCTGCAGCTCTGCTCAAGGAAGCACTTGCGCTCCGAGCCGAACTGTCGCGTCGATTCCCCGAACTCAAGGGTCGCTACCGCGACGCCGTCCCTCACCTCACCAGTAAGGAAACCTGGGAACGTGTCTTTCGTTACGAGGCGTAAGGGCCAGAGTCAGGCCGGAACCGAGGTACGCATCCTCGAGCAGGTTCAGTCGACTGTCGGTGCCGCGCCAGGCGCCATCTCTGTGGCCCGCGGGATGTCGCATTTCGGCGAGCACGCTCTCGGCTGGGTGGCGATCGCCGGTGTCGGAGCCGCACTCGATGCGCCCCGTCGTCGCCAGTGGGCCGGAGTGGCCGTCGGCGCGCTGGGTTCGCATGCAGCGTCGATCGTCATCAAGCGGGTGGTCCGCCGTCCTCGGCCGAACGACCCGTCGGTGAGGATCAACGTCTCGACCCCGAGCAAGCTGAGCTTCCCCTCCTCGCATGCCACCTCCACGACGGCAGCCGCCGTTCTGCTCGGTCGCCTCACAGGGCTACCCTTGCCTGCGGTCCTGGTACCTCCGATGCTGCTGTCGCGGCTTGTACTCGGTGTGCACTATCCGACCGACGTACTTGCAGGATCAGCGCTCGGCGCTTTGTCCGCAGCCGCTGTTCTGAAGTTCGAAGGAGACAAATGAGCGAGGAAGCCACCCCCGTAGGAGCACCACCGAAGAACCTGCTCGACGGTGTGATCAAGGCGCTTCGCCCACGTCAGTGGGTCAAGAACGTTCTCGTTCTCGCGGCTCCCCTCGCGGCCGGTTCGGTCACACAGGGCAACGTCCTGCTCTCGGTCGCGCTGGCATTCGTCGTGTTCTGCTTCGCCGCATCCGGCGTCTACCTGGTCAACGACGCGATGGACGTCGACGCCGACCGCGCGCATCCCACCAAGCGTTTCCGCCCGATCGCGGCGGGTGTTTTGCCGGTCAAGCTGGCCTACGCAATGGCTGTCGTCTGCCTGGGGCTGGCGATCGGACTGTCGTTCTTCGCGAACTGGAAGCTCGCGCTGGTCATCGGTGTCTACATTGCTATCCAGTTGGCGTACTGCTTCGGTCTGAAACACCAGGCTGTATTGGACATCTGCATCGTCTCGTCAGGGTTCCTGCTCCGCGCCATCGCGGGTGGCGTCGCGGCGTCGATCCCGCTGTCGCAGTGGTTCCTGTTGATCATGGCGTTCGGCTCGCTGTTCATGGCCGCGGGCAAGCGTTACGCCGAGCTCCAGCTGGCCGAGCGGACCGGTGCCAAGATCCGTAAGTCGCTCGAGAACTACACCACGACGTACCTTCGTTTCGTCTGGACGCTCTCCGCGACCGCCGTCGTGATTTGCTATGGCCTGTGGGCTTTCCAACAAGACGCCGAAACCGACTCGAACTGGTTCGCCATCTCGATGATTCCGTTCACGATCGCGATCCTGCGCTACGCAGTGGACGTCGACGGCGGAGAAGCCGGTGAGCCCGAAGAGATCGCCCTCGGCGACAGGGTGCTGCAGGTGCTCGCCCTCGTGTGGATCGGAGTAGTCGGTGTCGCTGTCTACGTCGCCGGCTGACACTCACCGACAGGCCTCGCGCGGAAGCCTGATCTCCAAGACGGTCTTCGGCGTCGGTGTCGTCGTCACGTCGTTGTTGTTCCTGGCCGGGGCGTGGGAACGACGCTGGATCGCCGACGACGGACTGATCGTCCTGCGCACCGTCCGCAATCTTCTCGCGGGCAACGGGCCGGTGTTCAACGCAGGCGAACGCGTCGAAACCAACACCAGCACCATCTGGACCTACCTCGTCTATGCAGGCAGCTGGCTCAGCGAGGCGCGTCTCGAATACGTCGTGCTCACCATCGCGCTCGTCCTCTCGACCGCTGCCATCGCCATCGCCATGTGGGGCACGTATGCGCTCCGCGCAGGTGAGCGGGTAGTGACCGCCGGGGGTAACTACCCACGCACAGGCGGCGCAGCCGCATTTTTACCGGCCGGGGTGTTGGTCTATATCGCGGTCCCGCCGGCCAGGGATTTCGCCACGTCCGGCCTCGAGACCTGCTTGGTGATCTTCTGGATCGCGACGCTGTGGCTGCTGATGGTCCGCTGGGCCACCAGGGATGTCCGGACTCCGGCTGTGCTGTTCCTGGCGTTCTGGGCTGGGCTCGGACCGCTCGTACGACCCGAGCTCGTCATCATGTCGGGTCTTGCCCTGCTGCTGATCTTTCTTGCGCCTCAGTCGTGGACGAGTCGATTCCTGGTGTTCGCCTTCGCGGGTGCCACTCCGGTGCTCTATCAGATTTGGCGCATGGGCTACTACGGCCTGCCGTACCCCAACACCGCGGTTTCCAAGGATGCGGGCGGCGCCAAGTGGTCGCAGGGGTTCGATTACCTGTGGAACCTGCTGGGCCCGTACATGCTGCTTCTTCCGCTCGTCCTGCTGCTGATCGCAGGAATCGCGACGACGCTCGGCCGCGCGCGGCCGACCCTGCCCCGGTCGGTCGGTGACGCGCAAAGGGCGCTTCGCACCCCGACGGCAGTCGTCGTGTTCGTCCTCGTCGGCGGCGTTCTGTCGCTGATCTACTCCATCCGCGTCGGCGGCGATTTCATGCACGGTCGAACGCTGCTCCCTGCGCTGTTCACGTTGCTTCTGCCCGTTGCCGTGCTGCCGTTGTCCCTCCCGACGAGACGATCCGACGCACGCGAGATCGCGGTGTTCGCCATCGGGGGTCTCGTGTGGGTGACGACGGTCGTGTGGGCCTTCTTCGCGGCGAACACCACCGGAATGCCCCAGGGCTCGATCGTCGGGCGTTCGGGAATCGTCGACGAGCGCGCGTTCTACTCGCTCAACACCGGTCACGCGCATCCGATCCTCGCGTCCGACTACCTGGACTATCCGCGGATGCGTCCGATGGTCGAGGCGATCGAGAACACTCCTGACGGCGGGCTGCTGTTGCCGAGTTCGCAGTTCACCTACTGGGATGTCGTTCCGCCGCCTCTACCGATCCCGCCCGGTGGTTTCGGTCACACCGTCTACTTCCTCAACCTCGGCATGACGAGCATGAACGTCGGCCTCGACGTGCGTGTCATCGACCAGATGGGTCTGGCGTACCCGCTGGCCTCGCATACCGAGCGGTTGGAGAACGGCCGAATCGGGCACGACAAGAACCTGTATCCCGACTGGGTGGTGGCCGATCTCGGTGTGGTCGGCGAGCATCCTTTCCTGCCGTGGTACATGGACGAGGACTGGGTCACCGAGGCGCGCGCGGCGCTGACGTGCGCAGACACCCAGGAGTTGCTTGCTTCTTACCGCGCGCCGCTGACGAAGGATCTGTTCGTCAGGAACATCAAGAGGTCGCTGTTCTACGCCGGATACCGGTTCGATCGAGTGCCCGAGTACGAGTTACAAAGGTGTGATCTCGAGCCCCCGATACTGAAGGGCGACAATTAGGAAAGAGTTGCACCGATATCGTTCTGTCGCCAAGATGGAATATCTCTTTTTTGTAACGGAAGTCGCCTTGCGGCCGATGTATGCGAAAGATGTGTGTGACTGCTCTGGCTTTCGAGGCCGGATTCATGCCGCGTAAACGGGTGTTCCGCAGGTTCTGCGGGTCACCGACAATGTCGAGAGGTCGAATGCATGCTGGGTAGAACGAACAAGGGTGCCGGGGGGCGCCTCCGCCGGATAGTCGTATCTCTGGTGATGGCTTTGGCACTACCGCTCGGTCTGGCAGCTGTGGGAACGACCGCGACGGCCAACGCCGCGTTCGATCCGGGCGCCCGGGATTTCTGGACCGATTCGAGCATGGGCCCGATCAAGAGCCGTGTCTGGCGAGCTGCGGACGGCAACACGAACCGCGTCGTCTACCTTCTCGACGGTCTCCGCGCCACCAGCGACATCTCGGGCTGGGAGCACGAGACGGACGCCGGCGCGTACCTGGCGTCGTGGAACATCAACGTCGTTCAGCCGGTCGGCGGACAGTCCAGCTTCTACTCGGACTGGTACGCACCGTCGAACTTCAACGGTCAGAAGTCCACGTACAAGTGGGAAACGTTCATCACCGAGAACCTGCGCTACAACCTGCAGAACCAGCTGGGCTTCAACCCGAACCGTAACGGCGTCGTAGGCATCTCCATGGGCGGCAGTGCTGCTCTGACGCTCGCTGCCTACCACCCCGATCAGTTCTCGTACGCCGGATCGCTTTCGGGATACCTGAACATCTCGGCGCCCGGCATGCGTGAAGCGATGCGTCTGGCACTCCTGGATTCGGGCCGCTACAACATCGACGCCATGTGGGGACCCCCGTGGGATCCGGCGTGGTTGCGCAACGACCCCTTCGTCTTCGCCCCGCGCCTGCGCGACAACGGCACACGCGTGTGGGTCTTCGCGGGTAGCGGCTTGCCCGGTGGGCTCGACCGTCCGCGCAGCTTCATCGACTACTACAACACCGCCAACGGCATGGGCCTGGAAGCGATCGCACTGGCCAACAGCCGTGCGTTCCAGATCCGCATGGCCAGCATCGGTGCGAACAATGTCACATACGCGTTCCCGGCCGTCGGAACCCATCAGTGGGGTTACTGGCAGGAGCAGGCGCACATCATGGCGCCGGACCTGAGCGCCAATATCGGCTGAGAAACCGGCCAACCCCCGCTTGTCACCCCTAATTTGTGAAAGATCACTGGTTTCACGGGGTGGTCAGCGGGGGTTTCGCAGGATAGTGTCACAGTCTGATATCGGTCGCTAAGCGGGCGTGAGATGTAGATCACGGTTTTGCTTACTGGTTGATCGGTGGAATAGCCTCATTTCTGCGCGCCCGCGGTCGAGTTACTCACTCGGCGGCGGGCGTCGTACAACTTCATACCCGTACTACGGCCCGACGGGGCCGAGCACAGCCCTGTTGGAATGCCGGGGGCCGCAGATCGCGGAGACCGCAGAAGACGAGAGAGAGCAAGATTTCATGCGATTTGCCGGCCTCATGAGCAAGCCGAGATTGTCCGGGCGGTGGCGTCAGCGACTCCTCGGCGTCGGCGCAGCAGCCCTCGTAATTCCCATCGCTGCAGGTGTGGTCGGATCCGCGGTAGCGGTGGCGGCCCCGAGCGCGATCGTGCACAAGGCTCCCTCCGGTGGACGCGAGGACCTGTGGGTTCCGTCCGAGATGGGCCCGATCAAGGTCCAGGTCCAGTGGGCTGCCCGCGGCGGCAACGCTGCTCTCTACCTGCTCGACGGCCTCCGTGCTCGCGACGACCGCAACGCGTGGACGTTCGAGACCAATGCGCAGGATCAGTTCGCCGGCGACAACGTCACGCTCGTCATGCCGGTCGGCGGACAGGCTAGCTTCTACAGCGACTGGTACGCCGCGTCGAACCTGAACGGCCAGGAAGTCACCTACAAGTGGGAGACATTCCTGACCCAGGATCTGCCCGCATTCCTCGAGGGCTACGGCGTCTCACGTTCCAACAACGCAGTGCTCGGCATCTCAATGGGCGGCAGCGCTGCCCTGACGCTCGCCGCGTACCACCGCGACCAGTTCAAGTTCGCCGGTTCGTTCTCCGGATACCTGAACATCTCGGCTCCCGGTATGCGTGAGGCCATCCGCGTCGCAATGCTGTCGCAGTCCTGGTTCAACGTCGACTCCATGTGGGGACCCCCGTGGAGCCCGGCATGGTTGCGCAACGACCCGTTCGTCTTCGCACCCGAACTGCGCGGACTGTCGCTGTACGTGTCCTCGGCATCCGGCCTGCCCGGTCAGTACGACAAGCCTCGTGCGCCGATCGACTTCTACAACACGGCCAACGGAATGGCTCTCGAGGCTCTGGCGCTTGCCAACAGCCGCGCATTCCAGGTTCGCTTGGCGACTCTCGGAATCCCCGCGACGTTCAGCTTCCCGAGCAACGGAACGCACAGCTGGGCATACTGGTCCGCTGAGCTGTTCAAGGCTCGCGGTCAGATCCTCGAAGCTCTGAACGCCTGATTTTCAGTTCCACCACAGATGCCGTCCTGCCAGTGCAGGGCGGCATCTGTGCGTTGAGCGACCGATGTCGAAGATTAACAATTGCACCATCCGTCACAGCGAGCCTCTGTCGATCCGGCAGCCTCTCCGTGTAGAAAGACATCTACGACAGGTCTGCGTTCAGTGCGGCTGGCCGCCGCCCGAACGCAGTAGAAGAAGGAGAGTCACCATCATGCGCACTGGGCCCCAACGGTTCGGCCGACGTTCCAAGGCTGGAGCGGTCGCCCGGCGTACGGTGACCGCAGCGGTTCTCACGGCAGCACTCGTCTCGCCGTTCTCAGCTGTAGGCATCGCTCAGGCAGCACCCGTGGCTGTCACCGCACCTGCTCAGACGCAGGCCCCTTCGGCGGCGACGGTGACAAGCGTCGATTGGCTCTCCGATCGCAGAGTTGCGTTGTGGATCGAGTCTCCGTCGATGGGCACCCCCATTCAGGTGCAGATGTTGCTGGCTCGTGACTGGAACATCAACCCGCAAGCCGTCTTCCCCTCTGTCTGGATGCTCGACGGACTCCGCGCGACGGATCTCGAAAACGGCTGGACGGCCGAGACCGACGCCGAGTCGTACTTCGCCGACAAGAACGTCAACGTAATCCTGCCCGTCGGAGGCCAGTCGAGCTTCTACTCCGACTGGGTCGACCAAGACAACGGCAAGAACTACCAGTGGGAGACGTTCCTGACGAAGGAACTGCCGCCCATCCTGGAAACAAGTTGGCGTACCAACCAGACCCGCGGCGTCGTCGGCTTGTCCATGGGCGGAACTGCCGCGATGTTCCTCGCCGCGCGAAACGAAGGCTTCTTCAAGTTCGCCGCGTCGTTGTCCGGCATGTTGACCACCACGACGCTCGGCATGCCGCAGGCAATTCAGTACGCGATGGCCGACGCGGGCGGATTCAACTCGAAGGCCATGTGGGGCGCTCCCACCAACGACCTGTGGGCTCAGCACGACCCGTACCTGCTCGCCGAGAAGCTGAAAGGGATCAGCCTCTACGTCTCGAGCGGCAACGGCGTGGCCGGACCCTACGATCCACCGTCGGGCATCCCTGGCGTCAGCTCCAACTACGCGGGTATGGGTCTCGAGATTCTCTCGCGCCTCACCTCGCAGACGTTCGCCACCAAGCTCAACAAGCTCGGCATCCCCGCGCAGGTGGTCTACCGACCGTCCGGCCTGCACACCTGGGAGTACTGGCAGTTCGAGCTCAAGCAGTTGTGGCCGCAGCTCGCAGGGGCGATCGGAGTCGAGGCCGACAAGCCGTCGTGCAGCGTGGCCGGAGCGATCGGCAACGCATCGGGCGCCAACTCCTGGCTCGGTGACTGCCTGACCGCCGAATACAACGTCGCTGGCGGACGAGCACAGGACTTCCGCTTCGGTCGCGTCTTCTTCTCGCCCGACACCGGGGCGCAGGTGGTCGCAGGCGCGATCGGTGGCAACTACCAGGGTTCGGGTGGGCCCGAAGGTCCGCTCGGCTTCCCGAAGACCGGCGAGTTCGGCACCCCTGACGGCCGTGGACGTGCCAACGCGTTCCAGAACGGAATGGTCTACTTCACGTCCCAGACCGGAGCGCACGCGGTTCGCGGAGCGATTCTCGACGAGTGGGCTCGCCAGGGCTACGAAGGTGGCCCGCTGGGATACCCGGTTCTCGACGAGGTGCCGACGCCGTCCAAGCCAGGAGCCGTGCAGGGCTTCGAGATCGGTGCGATGTACTTCAGCCCCGACCTGGGAACGCATTCGGTTCAGGGCCAGATCCTCGGCAAGTACGGCCAGCTCGGTTGGGAGAACGGTGCACTCGGCTTCCCGAAGACCAGCGAGCTGGGCCCGATCCGGGACGGTGGGCGGTTCAACGAGTTCGAGGGCGGCAACATCTACTGGAGCCCGCTGACCGGTGCCTGGTCCATCCGCAACGGTGAGATCTTCGAGGCGTGGAAGAGCGTCGGCTACGAAGGCGGTCGTCTCGGCTACATCACGAGCGATCAGTTCGACATGGATGGCGGCGGGATTCAGCAGAACTTCCAGTTCGGCATCATCACCGTCAAGGACGGCAAAGTCACCATCGCTCCCTGACGCTACTGCCAGAGGCCCTCGGACGGTTCCCCTCAGACTGTTCTCAGAGGGCCTCTGTACCGTCAGCCGTTGAACTCGACGCCGAAGGACTGGATTGATCATGCGAACATCCCTCGCCCGCACGCTGTCTCTCGCTGTACTCAGCGTCGCAGCCGGTGGCCTTCTGGTTGCCTGTGGCAGCGACGACTCGACGGCAACCGGATCGCCGTCGACCACATCGACCACCACATCCGCCGAGAGCACCACCTCCGCGGCCGAGGAGACCACCACGTCGAGCGCGGCTCCGACGACGAGCCCGGGTGACGCGGCAACTGCTCCTCCCGAGCAGCCGCAGCCCGTCCCGGAGGGATTCCCCGGCCCGACGGAGACGCCGATCGACGACCGAGGGCAGGCGTTCCTCGACGCGTTGGAGAAGGACGGCGTCACTGTGGCCGGCAACGGTGAGATCGCGCTGTCCACAGCGTCGTACATCTGCTCGGCGCAGTCCCAGGGCGTCTCGGCCGACGAGATCTCGACGTTTGTGACGGCCAATGTCGGGGTCGAATCGAGTGCATCCGGCACCCAGATGTCAGCAGAGCAAGCCGGTGAGACCGCGCAGATCTACATCACCGCGGCCCAGAACACCCTCTGCAAGGCCTGACGGTCCCCGCCATGGCCAATCGAACCAAGCGTAAGAAGCGACTGCTTCCGAAGTTGCTCGCGGTGGTGGTCCTTCTCGGGCTGATCATCGTCGCGCTGTGGTATTTCCTGGCGGGCAGACTGCCCACCGAGCCTGGATCACCGCTGCCCCAGCCGGGACCCGACGAGCCGCAGTCGCAGCCCGCCGATTGCGCAGACGTTGCCGTGATCGCGATCCCCGGTACATGGGAGTCGGCAACCGGTGACGACCCGTACAACCCGACGGCCAACCCGGCGTCGTTGATGCTCAACGTGACTCGGCCACTGCAGGAGCAGTTCGATCCAGCTCGGGCCAGTGTCTACACCGTCCCGTACGTGGCTCAGTTCTCCAATCCCATTGCGCTTCCCCCGGACGGCCAGCAGTCGTACAACAACAGTCGATCCGAAGGTGCCGCGGCGGCGAGGGCCGAACTGTCTCGCGTTGCGGATCGCTGCCCGCTGACGAGCTACATTCTTGCCGGC
Organism: Rhodococcus sp. P1Y; assembly: GCF_003641205.1. Taxonomy (NCBI): domain Bacteria; kingdom Bacillati; phylum Actinomycetota; class Actinomycetes; order Mycobacteriales; family Nocardiaceae; genus Rhodococcus; species Rhodococcus sp. P1Y. Next base: position 545,504 of record NZ_CP032762.1, on the reverse strand, counting down.
TTTTCCCAGGGTGCGGTCATCGCGGGCGACATCGCATCCGAGATCGGCGCGGGCAACGGGCCCGTCGCTGCCGACAAGGTGCTCGGGGTGACGCTGATCGCCGACGGTCGTCGCGACGGCACGTCCGGTGTCGACATCGGTCCTCCTGTCGACGGGGTGGGTGCCGAGGTCGCACTCGGGGGCCTCGATTTTCCCGGAATCACGATGACGGGACCGAGGCCGGGCGGATTCGGCGAGCTCGACGACAAGGTCAATCAGATCTGTGCCGCAGGCGACCTGATCTGTGCGGCGCCGTCAGAAGGCTTGTCGCTGCGGAACATTCCGCAAAGCATCGGCATCCTCGTCGGGGCTGCGGGTAATCCGGTCCACGCGTCGTACAACACGTTCGTCGTCGACGATGCAGGGACGACGTCGACCATGTGGACTGCGGGTTGGGCCGCAGGGCTCATCGAGTCCGCACCGGAGATTCCGCACTCTTAAGAGACACCGAGTTCTCACAAGGTCGGGTCGGGGCCTCTGGGGAATCGGCACAAAGGTGGTCTCGGGTAACCCCGCGAAGTGTATTCCCACGTCGAGAGCAGATAGAGTGGCGCCTTGGACCAGCGCGCCGTCGGCGTTCTCAGTCGTAGCCATACTTGCATCGAGGAGACCTATACATGTGTTCCGCCCAGGCCCCTGACCTGCCTGCCGAAGGGCACGTCGCGGCGCTGCGTAAGTTCCGCTTCGCCGCAGGCGGAGAGGGCAACGCGGAGGAAGGCGGGGCGCGGAAGTTCGTCAAGCTGGCCCAGCTGGCCGAGGAACTCGGGTACGACAGCTTCATGATTCCCGATCACCTGGGTAATCAGGTCGGGCCCATCGCTGCACTCGGCGCACTTGCCGTCGCCACGGACAAGATCCGACTCGGCACCGCGGTGCTCGCCAACGGCTTCCGTCATCCGGCAATCCTGGCGAAGGATGCTGCGACAATCGACGTTCTCTCGGGAGGGCGTCTCGAACTGGGTCTCGGCGCGGGCTGGATGCGCGATGAGTACGACAAGGCAGGAATCGAGTACGACCGTCCCGGCATCCGCATCGAAAAGCTCGAAGAGAGTCTCGAGATCCTCGATACGCTGCTTCGCGGCAAGGAATGCAACTTCCAGGGCAAGCACTTCACCATCACCGGTCTGAAGGGAAGCCCGCGCCCACGTCAGGGCCCGCGACCGCCGATCTGCGTCGGAGGCGGTGGACCTCGCATGCTCGCGCTTGCCGCCAAGTACGCGGACATCATTTCCGTCGTGCCGAGCACCACCAAAGAGGGAAAGCTTCAGCTGTCCGGAATGACCCTGGACAAGACGCTGGAGCGCGTCGAACTCATCCGCAAAGCTGCGGGCGATCGTTTCGACGACATCGAGCTCAACTGGGCCATCACCACCATCGTCGTCACCGACGACCGTGAGCAGATGGCCGAGATGGCACTGGCTGCACTCGACAACGGCTACCCGCCCAATGTCGACGTCGACGTGAAACTCAGTGTGGAGGACATTCTGACGTCTCCATACCTGGCATTCGGGACATACGAGGAGATTGCGGACCAGATCCGTAACGTTCGCGCGAAAACGACGATGTCCTATGTCGGGGTTTTCCCCACACAGATGGAGGCGTTCGCTCCCGTCATCGCCTTGTTGAAAGGCGAGTGACGGCGGACGTGTCGCCATTGTGTTTCTGCCGCGACGGTAGAGCATGGTGGTGGAGTGAGAAGCCAAATTCGATAGCTACAAAAACGTAATATTGACGCTGTTCGGCGCGAGAAGTGAGGCCGGGCCGCAGACCGTTCGGTCCGGAGCGCCAGCTTTGAAATGATCGGTCGCAGCGGATACCGTCGGAGGAGAAACGAACACAATGAGCCACACATTCGATGAGTACATCGATGAAAACGGCCACATCACCATCGCTGAAGGCAAAACGCTGGTGCGCCACGTCGAGGTGAACGTCGCAGAGAATGCGGACACGCTGGCGTACCGATTCATGGACTACTCGCGTGAGCGCGACGGCGAAGCCCACGAGCTGACATGGGCAGAGTTCGGAACCCGCCTCCGCGCGGTTGCCGCTCGCCTGCAGCAGGTCACCAAGCCAGGCGACCGGGTGGCGATCCTCGCCCCGCAGGGACTCGACTACGTCGTCGCGTTCTTCGGTGCCATCTATGCCGGCACCATCGCTGTTCCGCTGTTCGATCCCGACGAGCCGGGCCACACCGACCGTTTGCATGCCGTCCTCGGCGACTGCAAGCCGACGGCCATCCTCACCGCGACCAACTCCGCAGCAGGTGTTCGAGCTTTCTTCCGTGCCCTCCCGGCCAAGGAACGTCCGCGTGTCATCGCCGTCGACGCCATCCCCGACAGTGTCGGCGAGACCTGGGTCGAGCACGAAGCCAACCTGGACGACATTGCATACCTGCAGTACACGTCGGGTTCGACGCGCACCCCCGCCGGTGTAGAGATCACGCACCGCGCAGTCGGCGTCAACGCACTGCAGATGGTCGACAGCATGGAGATCACGCACGACTCCCGCGGCGTGACCTGGCTCCCGATGTTCCACGACATGGGTCTGCTGACGGTCATCCTGCCCGCGCTGGGCGGCAAGTACATCACCATCATGAGCCCGCGCGCATTCGTGCAGCGGCCGTGGCGCTGGATCAAGGAACTCGCCGCAGTGTCCGACGGTGCAGGCACCTTCGCCGCAGCGCCGAACTTCGCGTTCGAGCACGCAGCTCAGCGTGGTCTGCCCAAGAACGGCGAGAAGCTCGATCTCTCCAACGTCATCGGGTTGATCAACGGAAGCGAGCCGGTCACGACCACGTCGATGAAGAAGTTCAACGACGCGTTCGGCCCCTACGGTCTGCCCAAGTCGGCAATCAAACCGTCCTACGGCATGGCCGAGGCCACGTTGTTCGTCTCCACCACCAAGCACGTCGACGAGGCCAAGGTCGTCTACGTCGACCGGACCGAGCTGAACGCAGGCAGGTTCGTCGTCGTGGACAAGGACGCCGTCGGCGCGATCCCTCAGGTCTCGACCGGCACGGTCGCCCGTAGCCAGTGGGCGACGATCGTCGACTCCGAGTCGGCCACCGAGGCAGAAGACGATCACGTCGGTGAGATCTGGTTGCACGGAGAGAACATCGGCCAGGGTTACTGGGGCCGCGAGCTCGAGAGCACCGAAACGTTCCACAACAAGCTGGTCAGCCGCATTCCGTCGGGATCGCACGCCGAAGGTGCGCCGGAGGGCGGCAACTGGATGCGCACCGGCGACTTCGGGGTCTACCACGACGGCGAGCTCTACATCACCGGTCGCGTGAAGGACCTCGTGATCGTCGACGGCCGAAACCACTACCCGCAGGATCTCGAATTCTCGGCGCAGGAGTCGAGCAAGGCACTGCGTCCGGGTTTCGTGGCAGCATTCGCAGTTCCTCTCAATCAGCTCCCCGACGTCGTCTTCGAGTTCAGCGGATCCGGCTTGTCCAAGGATCCCGAGGACAGTGCAGAACAGCTGGTCATCGTCGCCGAACGCGCTCCGGGTGCGGGTAAAGCCGAGCCGCAGCCCATCGCCGACGACGTCCGCACCGCCATTTCGGCGCGTCACGGCGTAACGGTTCGCGACGTGCTTCTGGTCCCCGCCGGCTCCATCCCGCGTACGTCGAGCGGCAAGATCGCCCGTCGCGCATGCAAGGCCGCCTACATCGAGGGCACCCTGCGCGGCGGCTACCAGCAGCAGGCCTTCCCCGACGCGGAACTGCCCGACTGATTTCGTCGGCGTCCCGTTTCCTTCGACACGTAACTTGGTGAGTGATGGCTGAACAAGAGACAGACAAAATCCAGCGTGCCGATGGTGGGGACTTGACTGTCGCTCAGCTTCGCGAGTGGCTGCGAAACTGGGTGGCGGAGGCGACCAACCAGTCGCCTGCTCTCATCTCCGACGATCGGCCGATGGAAGAGTTCGGACTCTCCTCTCGCGATGCTGTCGCGCTCAGCGGTGAGATCGAGGAACTCGTCGGCGTGACGCTGACGGCTACCGTCGTTTACCAGCACCCGACGATTGCCTCGCTGGCAAAGATCATCATCGAGGGTGAACCGGAGGAGCCCGCGGGCACCGTCGACGACTCGTTCTATACCAAGGGCTTGGCGCCGGGGGAGTCGCACGATATCGCGATCGTCGGCGTCTCCACACGGTTCCCCGGTGCGGGAACGACTCCCGAAGAGATGTGGGCACTGCTCAGCGAGGGTCGCGACGGCATCACCGATCTGCCCGAGGGTCGCTGGGAGGAGTTCACCTCCGATCCCGCCATCAAGGCAGCGGTCGACGCCACGGTCACCAAGGGCGGCTACCTCGACGACGTCAAGACCTTCGACGCCGAATTCTTCGCGATGTCGCCCAACGAGGTCGTCAATGTCGATCCGCAGCAGCGATTGGCCCTCGAACTCACGTGGGAAGCGCTCGAGCACGCACGCATTCCGGCTAGCTCGGTCAAGGGATCGCAGGTCGGTGTCTTCATCGGCAGCTCGTCCAACGACTATCAGCTTCTTGCCGTCAGCGATCCCAACGCGCACCCGTACGCGCTGACCGGAACGTCGACGGCCATCGTCGCGAACCGCGTCTCGTACTTCTACGACTTCCGTGGCCCGTCGATTGCGGTGGACACCGCATGCTCGTCATCGCTGGTCGCAGTGCACCAGGCAGTTCGAAGCCTGCGCACCGGTGAATCCGACCTCGCCGTCGCCGGTGGGGTCAACATGCTGCTTGCACCGCCGATCACCGTCGGTTTCGGCCAGACCGGTGTACTCGCGCCCGACGGCAAGATCAAGGCGTTCTCTTCCGACGCCAACGGCATGATCCGTTCCGAGGGCGGCGGCCTCGTCGTGCTCAAACGCCTCGAAGACGCCAAGCGTGACGGCGACAACATTCTCGCTGTCGTCGCCGGATCTGCCGTCAACCAGGACGGTCGCTCCAACGGACTCCTAGCCCCGAGCCCGGACGCTCAGGCCGACGCGCTGCGATTCGCGTACCGCGACGCAGGTATCGCGCCGTCCGGAGTCGACTACATCGAGGCTCACGGCACCGGAACCATCCTCGGTGACCCCATCGAGGCAGATGCGCTCGGACGTGTCGTCGGACGTGGCCGCGACGCGGACAAGCCAGCTCTGCTCGGTTCCGCCAAGACCAACTTCGGCCACCTCGAATCGGCCGCTGGCGCAGCAGGTTTGATCAAGGTAGTTCTCGCGATGCAGGCGAACCGCCTGCCCGCGTCGCTCAACTACGTCGGGCCGAACCCGTACATCGACTTCGAGAAAGCGCACCTTCAGGTCATCCCGGAAGGCGCCGAGTGGCCGCGGTACACCGGCAAGGCAGTCGCGGGCATCTCCGGCTTCGGCTTCGGCGGAACCAACGCGCACGTGGTCGTTCGTGAGTACGTTGCCGACGAAGGTGTCGAGGGTTTCGATCCAGCGGCAGTTGATCCGGACGCTGCTCTGGTGGAGGGTGTTTCACCGCTATCGGAGATCGAGACCACGGATCCTGTTGCCGAGGCCGAAGAGATTCTCGCAGGAGCGGAGCCTGCGGAGCGACCAGGCTTGGAGCAGGAAGCTGCCGCGGCTGTGGAAACGGTTGTGCTTGCGGTGTCCGCTGCATTGCCGTCGCGACGCAAGCGAGCTGCATCCGATCTCGCCGACTGGCTCGAAACCGAAGAGGGCAGCACGACGCCTCTCGCCGACGTCGGTCGTGCGCTGGCCAAGCGCAATCACGGTCGTTCGCGCGCAGTGGTTCTCGCGACGACGCGCGCAGAAGCCATCACCGGGCTGCGTGCCATTGCTGCGGGCAAGCCGGGCCATGGCGTCTTCTCCGCCGACTCGCCTGCGTCCAATGGTGCGGTGTGGGTGTTCTCGGGCTTCGGTAGCCAGCACCGGAAGATGGCGTCGACTCTTTACCGCACCAACAAGATCTTCGCCGCGGCTGTTGACGAGGTCGACGAGCTGCTGATCGACGAGGCCGGATACTCCATCAAGGAGATCATCCTCGACGACTCGCAGACGTACGAGTTCGAGAACTCGCAGGTCGGAATCTTCGTCATCCAGGTCGCTTTGGCGGCAACGCTTCGCGCTCACGGCGCCGAGCCGGCAGCTGTCATCGGGCACTCGATGGGTGAGGTCGCCGCCGCGTACGTGGCCGGGGGACTCAACCTCGAAGACGCAGTTCGGATCATCTACGCTCGCTCGCGTCTGCTGGCCGAGGGCCAGGACGGGCTCGGTGCCGCATCGCAGGGTGCAATGGCATTGGTGGAGTACACCGCCGACGAAGTCACCGCACTGACCGATCAATTCCCGGACGTAGAGCCGTGTGTCTACGCGGCACCCACCCACACCACCGTCGGAGGCCCACGCGCGCAGGTCGAGGAACTCGTCAAGGTCGCCGAGGCCGCCGAGAAGATGGCGCGTCTGCTCGACGTGAAGGGTGCCGGCCACACATCCGCAGTCGATCCGCTGCTGGGCGAGCTCGCAGCCGAACTTGCGGGAATCGAGCCTGGCACATTGACGGCGGGCGTCTACTCCTCCGTCGACTTGGAAGCGCACTACCGCGTCGGACACGAGCCGATCCACGGCGTCGACTACTGGACCAAGGGCATGCGGCACCCGGTCAACTTCACCCAGGCCGTCAACGTCGCTGTGGGAGACGGCCATACGACGTTCGTCGAGCTTGCGCCGAACCCGGTCGCGCTGATGTCCGTGGCCGCGACGGCATGGGCCGCAGGTGTTGCAGATTCGACGCTGATTCCCACGTTGAAGCGCAAGGAAGACGAGTCCGAGACGTTCCTGGCCGCACTGGCCCAGCTCTACGTTCACGGTCACGCGCTCGATCTCACGACGTTGTTCGACGAGGGTGGCTACGCGTCGATTCCGCGAACGGCGTACCTGCGCAAGGAATTCTGGCTGAAGACGCGCGTCAACTCCAGCGGCAACGGCCGGATCCCCGGTTCCCGGGTAGCGTTGCCCGACGGTCGGCACGTGTGGGAGGTCCAGGCCTCGGCGGTGGATTCTCTCGATGCATTGGTGAGTTCGGCTGCAGCGCAGGTGTTCTCGGGCGTCGAACTCGGGGCGTCGGTGACGCACGCCGCTGTTCCGGCGGCAGGTTCGCTGGTGACGACGCTGACCTCGCACCTCGGGGGAGCGTCCGTTCAGGTTCACTCGCATGCCGGATCGTCGTTCACGTTGCTGCACGAGGCGATTGTCACCTCGGGTGAGGCGTTGCCGGAACCTGTTGTGGCACAGGTAGAGCCGCCGAGTCCTTTTGTGGAAGAGCTTCCCGAGGTCGTCGAAGATTTCGGTGACCGCTGGGATCCCAACGGAAACCAGAAGCTCGAAGACCGGTTGGCGATCATCGTCGCGGAGTCCATGGGTTACGCGCCCGAGGATCTTCCGCCGGAGATTCCCCTCATCGAACTCGGACTCGATTCGCTGAGCGCGGTGCGCATCAAGAACCGCGTCGAGTACGAATTCGACATTCCCACAGTGCAATTGCAGGCCGTCCGCGACGCCAACCTCCTCGAGGTCGAGAAGTACCTGCGTTACGCGTTGGAGAACCGCGAGGAGGTCGCGGCTCTCGCCGAGAAGCAGGCTGCGGAGAAGGAAGCCGAGAAGGCCGCCTCGGCTGGCGGCGAGGCTCGCTCCGATGCACTGGATGCAGCCGTCGCCTCTCCTGAAGTCACCACTCCCAGTGCCGAATACCAGCCGGCACCGGAAGCGGTCGCAGCTCCCTCTGTAACGGACGTGGGCAATCGTGAGGCATTCGCCGATGCAGCCGGCTCCGATGTGCCGCCGCGTGACGCGGCCGAGCGGCTGACCTTCGCGACCTGGGCCGTCGTGACGAAGGAGTCCGCGAAGGGCATCTTCAACACTCTGCCCATCCTCGACGACGAGACAGCGGAGAAGCTCGCTGCTCGCCTCACGGAGCGGGCAGGCGGCGAAGTCAGCTTCGACGATGTTCTGGACTCCGAGACCATCGAGCAGCTTGCCGAGAAGGTGCGCCCGCACCTCGAAGACGGCGAAATCGACGGTCTTGTGCGCAATTTGCGTCCGCGGCCCGAAGGGTCCACAGCGACGCCGATATTCGTCTTCCATCCCGCTGGCGGATCCACCGTCGCCTACGAGCCGCTTCTTCGTAAGCTGCCCGCGGGAACGCCGATGTACGGGCTGGAGCGCGTGGAAGGACCGATCGATGTGCGTGCGGCGGAGTACGTTCCGCTGATCCGCGAGATCCAGCCGGAGGGGCCCTATGTGTTCGCCGGTTGGTCGCTCGGCGGTGTGCTTGCCTACGCGGTAGCGCGTCAGTTCGAAGAGCTGGGCATCGAGGTCGCCTTCGTCGGTCTACTCGACACGGTCATGCCGGGCGAGCCGATCCCCGATACCAAGGACGAGGTGCGCAGGCGTTGGGAGCGTTACGCGGACTTCGCCAAGAAGACGTACAACGTCGACTACCCGATTCCGTACGACAAGCTCGTCGACGCCGATGACGATGGACAGATTCGGATCATCACCGACCTCGTCAAGCTCAGCGGAGCCAAGATTCCCGGCGGCATCATCGAGCACCAGCGCACGTCGTGGCTGGACAATCGGGCGATCCAGACCGCCCAGCTGAAGGAGTACGGCGGCCATGTGACGCTGTACATGGCGGACAAGTATCACGACGACGCTATTGCGCTCGAGCCCGCACACGGCACCCGCGAGCCGCACGGTGGTTGGGGTCCGGTTGTGAAGGATCTCGAGATCGTGCAAATCGGAGGCGACCATCTCGCTATCGTCGACGAGCCGTACATTGGACGTGTTGCGGCACATATGACGAAAAAGCTCGACGAGATCGAGTCGCTGAGAACCGGAGCGTAAATTTTGACTGGTACTACCGCCGAAAAGTTGGCCGACCTGCGGGCCAACCTCGAACTTGCCAGGGAACCGGCAGGTGAGATCGGCGTCGCCAAGCGCGCCAAGAAGGGCATTCCGAGCGCACGCCAACGCATCGACATGCTGCTCGATCCGGGTAGCTTCATCGAGATCGGTGCGTTGGTGAAAGCTCCCAACGATCCGACTGCGCTGTACTCGGACGGCGTGGTGACCGGCCACGGCACTGTGGACGGGCGTCCGGTCGCGGTGTTCTCGCATGATCAGACTGTCTTCGGCGGAACCGTCGGTGAGATGTTCGGTCGCAAGGTCGCAGGCCTGATGGATTTCGCGATCAAGGTCGGCTGCCCGGTCATCGGCATCAACGATTCCGGTGGTGCGCGTGTCCAGGACGCGGTGACGTCGCTCGCCTGGTACGCCGAGCTCGGACGCCGGCATGAGCCGCTGTCGGGGTTCTGTCCGCAGATTTCGGTGATTCTGGGTAAGTGCGCCGGCGGTGCTGTCTACGCACCGATCAACACCGACATCGTGGTCGCCACCGAAGAGGCGTACATGTTCGTCACCGGGCCGGACATCATCAAGTCCGTCACCGGAGAGGACGTCAGCCTCGACGAACTCGGCAGCGCACGCAAGCAGGCCGAGTACGGCAACGTGCACCACGTCGCAGTCGACGAGAAGGCAGCGTTCGACTGGGTTCGAAACTACTTGAGCTACATGCCGTCGAGCTGCCAGGAGGATCCTCCGGTAGTCAACCCGGGCCTTGAGCCCGAGATAACCGAGTCGGATCTGTTGCTGGACAAGGTCATGCCCGACGCCGACAACGCCGGTTACGACATGCACGAGATCATTCTGCGACTGTTCGACGACGGTGAATTCCTCGAACTGTCCACCGGCATTGCCCCCAACGTCATCACCGGGCTGACCCGTGTCGACGGCAAGTCCGTCGGGGTCGTCGCGAATCAGCCGATGTTCCTGTCGGGCGCACTCGACGCCGACAGCGCCGATAAGGCTGCTCGCTTCATCCGCATCTGCGACGCGTTCAACATTCCGTTGGTGTTCCTCGTCGACACTCCAGGCTTCCTCCCCGGCGTCGATCAGGAGAAGGTCGGCGTGATCAAGCGCGGTGGCCGATTCCTGTTCTCGTACATCGAGGCTTCGGTGCCCAAGGTCACCGTCGTCGTCCGCAAGGCTTACGGTGGCGGCTACGCGGTCATGGGTTGCAAGCAGCTCGGTGCAGACATCAACTTCGCCTGGCCCACAGCACGTATCGCCGTCATGGGCGCCGAAGGTGCCGTCAACATCATCGGCCGCAAGCAAATGGCAGCGGCGGGCGACAACGCCCCCGCGGTTCGTCAGCAACTCATCAACTTCTACAACGAGCACGTCGCAACCCCCTGGGTCGCCGCCGAGCGCGGATACATCGACGCGGTCATCGAGCCGTCGAGCACTCGCCTCGAACTCCGCAAGGCGCTGAAGTTGCTGAAGGACAAAGAGGTCTTCAAGAACCCTCGGAAGCATCACCTGTTTCCGATTTAGCAGGCCCTTAATCGCTTGAATGGTCCATTCATACGGTCAGATGGTGTGTGGGTGACATTCAAGCGGTGGGCGGTTGGTTCGGCGATCGCTTGAATGGTCCTTTCATACGGTCAGATGGCTTGTGGGTGACATTCAAGCGGACCCGAGATGCAAGTTCGGCCGCGGGCGAGCGAGCGCACGTTCGTATCCGGCCGTCAAGTCCGCTATCACGCCCGTCGGATCGTCACGGATCTGCGACGGTAGGTGCGAGATCATTATTGCTCCGGCCTTTTCCATGGCCGCTCTCTTTGCCATGGTCGCGGCGTGATCGGCGGGGCTCAGGTGGTGCGCCAACGAATCGATCTGCCATCCAAGCCCGACGACGTCGATCCACCCGTCGGGAATGCAGATAAGCTCCCCGTCAGGGTCGTATACGGGTACGTTGTGGACCATCTTCGGCAGATCCGTTGTTGCATAAAGCTTCTGGGCCTGAGCTTCTGCGACGGAGTGGGCGTCGTCGGCGAGATCGCGCAGAGCCAAGCGTGCGACGGCCCCGTACTGCCTCGGACCTTCTGCGAATTCGCGTACGAGTTCGTCGAGATCGACGGATCCGCGCTGAATCGCCTGGGCGAAGAGGTGGATGCACTTGCTGGTCGTGTGCATCGACCGCGCGGCGTCTGCGAGTGCGCGGGGCAAAGGTGCCACCCGCAACTGCCCCCTCGTTTGAGCTTCCGGCATACGCGTAGTCCGCTCGACGCGAACGAATGAGGTAGATGTTCGACGCAAGGTCGACGGAACAAGGATGTGCACGTCACTCCCGACCCGGTCGAAGCCGTGTCGATGGACTGCGGCGCCACCCGTCAGAACACTCTGCTCGCCTCCGTACAGAAGAGCCGCCGTCTGTTGCTGCAACGCGGACGGACTGCCGTTCTGGAGTAATACGATTCCCGGAAGTATTCGACGCCACTTGCCGTCGTCGGCGGTCCGGGCCGTGATGGATCCGTCCGAAACGCCGCACTGGCGCAATGCCTGACGAGTGATCACTCCGTTCACCGAGGCACCATCCAGTATCTCTCGCTCGGTTGCCCATGCACCACGTTTCATGAGGGCACAGTGCCATGCTCAGGACACACGGAGATCCGTCCGACCAGCGACAACCTCATGCCTGTGGATGAACGCGTGCGATGTGGACAAGTCCCGAAATGGTGGCGCCTCGCGTCGAGACGTGTCGGTGCCGAATGCTATCGGCTGAGTCGCCCACTGGGTGACTGCGCAACTCGGTGACTGGGTGACTGGGTACGCCCGACGATCCGACCGCCGACCGCCGACCGCCGACCGCCGACCGCTTGAATGTCACCTACACGCCATCTGTCCGTATGGATGGACCATTCAAGCGATCACCGAACCGACCGCTTGAATGTCACCTACACGCCATCTGTCCGTATGGATGGACCATTCAAGCGATCACCGAACCGACCGCCGACCGCCTGAATGTCACCTACACGCCATCTGTCCGTATGAATGGACCATTCAAGCGATCAGGCGTGCACGTCTCGGCTATCCAGAACTCTGCTCGACACGAGAACTGCAGCGACCGTGAGGATTGCGGACGAGGCCAAGACTGATACTGCTGATCCAGTGGTGAACGCGCCGCTGTCACCGAAGGTACCCGTCGCGAGTTGTGTTGCGCGCGAGGCCAACGCGTAGGGGAGGACGAAGATCGCTCCGCCCATTTCGGCAGTGAGCAAGAAGACCGATAGCCCAGCTCCCACGAGTGCGACGGCGATCGGTACCGCGAACGACCGGATCACCATCGACAATCCGGACTGCAGTGCAGCGAGCGGAATCGACGACGTGACGATCAGAGCACTCGCCGTCCACAACGGCCCAGGGAGGGTTCCGCTCAACCCGAACACCACCTTGCCCGTCACTATCACCGCAACGAGCATTACGACGTGCATCGACGCCGCGACTAATGCGACGACGGAGGTCTTCGCGACCACGATTCGCGCGGAGGGTACGGGCCCGCCCATCAACGCGTTCCAGTTGCCACTGCGGTGCTCGGCTTTCCACGCCAAAGACGCGAGAATTGCCACGCCGAGCGCAAGCGGGAAAAGACCGTAGAACACCACCGTCCGCAACCATAGTGTGTACCAGCCGTTCTGGAGCTCCTCGCCGGAGAGGACGGTGTTGAACGTTCCTACCCCGACGATCGATATCGGTAGGAGGAACACGACGAGCAGGCTTTGCGACCGCCTGAGTTTGATCATCTCTGCCGCAATCGAATTCATGCCAGGATCTCCTGTCGGTCGAATCGAGCGGTCGCGAGCGAGAACACTGCGGCTCCGACGACTCCCAGGGCGAGGATGCTCACGTACGACGGAGTCAGGGTGACTACATGCTCGCCCTGGTAATCGGCGGCCGACGCGAGCGAGTAGTAGCCCCAGGGGGTGAGGTGCGCGAGAAGAGACGGAAATCCGGACGCGCAGATCGCAACAACGGTGCCCAGTATGCCGAGTCCCATTGCGACGAGCTGATTGTCCACCCGCACCGAAACAACGAGGTGCACGGCGAGGACCACAAGGTTGGTGGTCACCACCGCTGCGGTGTATCCGAACCACAACCCAGCCGGGAATGGTTCCGCGATGCTGAGAAGGGCGCCCAGGATCACTGCAGCGATACTCGCCGCGACAGTGGAGAGGGCGACGACGAATCCACTCGACACGAGTTTCGCGCGAATCAGGAGGCCGGTCTCGATGCCGGTCGTCCGGTTGAGCAACCATCCGTTGCCCTGGTGCTCCATTTCGATTGTCCGGCTTGCAATCACCGCGATGAGGAGCGGCGAGACGATGGGGAATGCGAGTGAAAGGCTTGCCAGTGGGAGCGCCCAGGACACGGCCGTCGAGTCGCTCTCCACCGCAGTGGACATTGCGCCGACGAAAGTGAGGCCGAAGATTGCGGCGATCATCAGCGCTGCGATCAGCCCGATATGCAGACGGCGCAGCTTGGCAAACTCGTTGCGTACGACGTTCACAATTGGCCCCCGCTCGTCAGACTCATGAATATGTCTTCGAGTGACTGTTCGTCGCGTCGGACTCCGTAGACACCGACTCCGGCGCCGACGAGCTCTTCCACCACTCGGGCTGTACTTCGGTCGTCGAGTCCAGAGAGCCGCAGCGTCCCGTCCTCGGTATGCGTCGAAACCTTGTTGTTCAGTACAGAGTTGGCACGTTCTGAATCGATCGTGTCGATCAGAAGATCCGGCGTCGAAGCCGCGAACAGCTGATCGCGAGTGCCTTGGAAGATCAAGCGACCCTGGCTGAGAATGCCGAGGACGTTCGCCGTCTTGTCGATCTCACCGAGGAGGTGCGACGACACCATGACGGTCACACCGCGTTCGGCAAGATGCTTCAGCAGAGTTCGGATCTCCTCGATTCCAGCAGGATCCAGACCGTTGGTCGGTTCATCGAGTACGAGAAGTCGAGGTTCGCGCGCAAGTGCGATGGCGATTCCCAGGCGCTGCTTCATGCCCAGTGAATAGTTCTTGACCTTCTTGTTCAACTGGTCCTGGAGACGAACGGTCGACACTGCGCGCTGAATCTGATCGCCGCGGAGTCCGAGCGAACGTTGCACGATCCGAAGATTTTCTGCTCCGGTGAGGTGGCTGTACCCGGGAGGCGACTCGATCAGGGAACCGATATGCGCGAGCAATTCCCGTCGTGAGGAGGTGTCCATCGGACGGCCGAAGACTTCCACTGCACCGGACGTCGGTCGGACCAGAGAAAGCAGCATCTTCATCGTCGTCGATTTGCCCGACCCGTTGGGACCGAGGAAGCCGTAGACGCAGCCCTCCGGAATGGCAAGGTTCACGCCGTCGACGACGGTACGGCTGTCGTATCGCTTGACGAGGCTGTGGGTTCTGACGATGTCCATGGCCCCGACTTTTCCGCGGATCTACGGCAGAATCATCCGTCCAGAGAACCACTCGGATGTACTACTCGAGAATGACTCTGCGATCCCGACTGGCCGACCGCTTGAATGTCACCCACACGCCATCTGTCCGTATGAATGGACCATTCAAGCGATCACGGCCCGAGCGAGCCGACCGCTTGAATGTCACCCACACGCCATCTGTCCGTATGAATGGACCATTCAAGCGATCACGGGCACCTACTTGTCGAACACCCGCAGGTTCCCCGGCGTCCAGAAGCCGGATCTGGTGACCTCGGACGTTTCGATGGTCGCCGGTACTGCCTCGGGGTAGTACTGCTCGTACCGTTCGAGCGAGCCCCAGTCGCGGGCCCAGTCGAGGTTCAGGTACGTCGGAACCGTGACGGGCTTGGCGAGGAGTTCGCTCCACCCGAGGGGTCCGCCGTTGTCGCCGGCCTGCCAGGTGTCGGTGGAGCTGACAGCAAGCGGGCGGTCGGGGAGGATGCGGTATCCGGGTACTTCGGCGACGCCATACCGGTGGTCGAACGGTCGCTGGCACGGGAACTGCAGTCCGACAGCCCAGTCCAGCAGTACGGGCTGTTCGGTGCCGATCATGTCGTTCAGCTTCTCGAGCTGTGGGACGCGCGGGGGTGTGAACGCGAACCACTGGTCACCGGTGAGGTTGGGGTCGTTTGCGACTATGCGGACGGCATCGGCGTCGTCGGGCAGGTCCGCGATGGGGATGCGGAGGTTGCGCCACGACGGCGCAGGCCCGATGTCGCGAGGCAAGTACGTGCCCTTGACGTCGACGGTTCCGTTGGGCTGGCGTGTCCCGTACTCGACGAGGAGGGACTGGCCGTAGGTCAGCGCGCCGGTGTCGTCGTAGGACAGGATGCGACCGGCGGCGGAGACCACGATGAGTGGTGCGTCGTCGGATCGTTCGGGGAGCGAATACCAGCTCGATGTCGCCGACGCCGGTTCCTGGATACCGGGTTGGTAGGAACCGAGGACCGGGGTGGTGGCGGGGTCGAGCCCGAAGGGAAGGGCTGCGGTGGAACCGTTGACGCCTTGTGCGCCGATGCCGCCTCCGGTACCGGAACTCTGGCCTTCCTCGAAAGCGGGTCCGACGCTTTGCTGGTCCGTATTCCCTTGGCCTGGTTTGACTTCGACGGCGTCCGCGCTGAGGTCGGTGGGGATGCCGTTGGGAGTGAAGTTCGACGGGCTTTCGCCACCGAGCGGGCCGGTCTCGGGGTCGAACTCCGCCGGAATCGGGTTCAGGATTCCTGAGTTCGGATTCGACTCCACCAGAACGTCATTCGCAAGACCGCATGAGTTGCCGGTCAGCGACTGGATATTGGACCGAGCCAGCGAGTAGGCCGGATACTGCGAGACGGCGCCCTTGACGAGCGAGAGGATCTCGAACAGCACCATCAAGCCGGCGATGACGGTCAGCGGTGCGGCCGCAAATTTCTTTATCCGCCTGCCTCGTTCGGTACCAGCGCGAGGTTGCGGCGGCGCGTAGCCCTCACGCAGATACTGCCAGCCGGCCAATGCCAGAGCCGCGGCAAAGAGGATGAGGAAGACGGTGTTCGACTGATTGCCGCTCAAGGACACCGTCTTGTCGAACCACGGCACGCCGTAGCTCGAGACGTACCAGTAGCCGTTGATGCCCGAGAAGGCCAGTGCCAGAACGAACATCAGGCCGGCAAGGAATACCGTGCGATTGCGTCGCGATCGCAGTGCGCTGGCTGAAATCGCCACTGCTGTCAGCGCTGCCAAGCTGCCGGCGATACCCGCGTAAGACCCGAAGTGGTGAGTCCACTTGGTGGGGTTGAACATCATGAAGAAGATGGTTCCGAACACGACACCGATCAGACGCCACGCCGGTCCGTTCGAGATGCCGGGGACGCGCCTGCGGCGAAGCAGAATGAACAGCGTCGAGAACAGGCAGAGCAGCATCACGAGGAACGCGAAACGACGTGCGACGGAACCGTCGACAGTTTGGACGAAGAGGTAGTAGTAGCGCAGGAAGTCCTGGTACCACGCCTCGCTCGGCCCGATAGCGGTTCGAACACGTGTCGATTCGATGACCGTCGCAAAGGTCTGGTCGGCGAAGACAACGACCAGCACCAAGAATCCTGCGGCGGCGAGCGGTGCGAGAAGTGCGAGCGTTCCCACCTGGCGGTGGCGTCGTACGACGATGCGGGCCATCGGCCTCGCCCCGGCCAACAGCGCGGCCACACACATCAGACCCGTGGGAGCCGACGCAAGGGTGAAGGCACCGATCAGGAATGCCGACGCGGCGGGGAGGAGTCTGCCTGTCGCAATCGCTCGCTCGATCGAGCACCACGTCAGCAGCGCGCCGAGGGCGACGATGGGTTCCGGCCGCAACCCGTTGTTGTAGGGCAGCCAGAACGCGAGGAACACCAGACCGCCGGTCCACAGCGCCACGTTCGACTTGCGCACTGCGCGTCCGAGACGGGGGACGACCTCGCGGCTGATGACCATCCAGCACAGAACGCCTGCGATCAGCGCGGGCAGTCTCATCCATGGACTGGCAGTGGACACCTTGGCGAAGACGGCGAGTACGTCGTAATACCAGCCGAAGGGCGCTTCGGGGACTCCGAACCAGCGGAAGTAGTTGGCCATGTAGCCGGAGTGTTCGGCTGCTCGGGCCATTGTCAGGAGGTAGCCGTCGTCCGAGGTGTTCGCGCCGACGAAATGCCAGCCGATCAGAGCGCCGACGACCGTGATGTCGACCCCGGTGAATTTCCACCAGTGCGACGGGAAGAAGCGGCGGTGGCCGCGGCCGTCGATGCCGTCGAGACGCCCCAGCGCACCCATAGCGATGATGGTGCACACGACCGCCAGGATCATGGCGAGCAGCTTGAGGATGGTCGGGCTGGACGAGAAACGTGAGTCGACGTCGATCGTCGCGGACAGTCCGGCAGGGGCCGAGCCCTCGAGGTCGGTGAAGAGGCCGACGATCTGCGGCCGAAGGTCACCGTCGAGACGCCCGGCCCGCGGGTTGCCCTGCTCGTCGTTCAGTCCGACGAATTCGGCGGAGGTGTAGTCGATGTTCGAGGTGATCTCGATGGAGCTGCATCCCTGCACATCCACGCGCGGTGCGGAGGCAACGACGACGTTGCGGTCCAGAACGTCGACCGACGCTTCGCTGACGCGCACGAACAAGCTGTTCAGCGCGGCGCCCTCGCCCTGGGACGGCGCGGTCGCGAGGAGAAGTCCCCCTTGCGGAGGCAGCTGCGCCACGGCGCTGCAGGGGATCGTCGCCGAGAAGTCGATGGGTGCCTGTGAAACCAGCGGCGCGTCGATGTCCTGGATCGTCCCCGATTCGGGCCAGGAGATGGTCGACGTCGTCTGCACGACGGGCAGGAACGGCGTCAGGATCGCCAGGAAGGCGCCCAGAAGGCCGGTGATGATGGCGATCAAGCGTGTCGTACGCACCTGAGATCGCAGATCCACTGTGGAACCCTTCGGCGACGGAGCGGAGGGCACGGCGGATGAATCTGTCACGGCGTCGGGCACGGTTGTCGATGTTATGCGAGCGTGATCGAAACACCGCATTTGCATCGCCCGGAAACCGGGATGAAGCCCGTTTCATCCCGGTCGGTCTCCTCCGGCCTTTGCCCCTATCCCACCCTGATGGGGCCCTCCGTCTCCCATCCGCTGCGAGTAACCGTTCCGACGGTCAGCTCGGCGGGCGTCGCCGACGGATCGAGTGGGATGAATTTCTCGAGCGAACCCCAGTCGCGATCCAAGTCGTTGCGTAGGTAAGTCGGCAGGACCTCTGCCGACAGGACGAGCTGCTGCCACCCGAGGGGACCGCCGCCGAACGCATCCATCACCGGACTGTGTGCGGCTGCGCCACTGCGGTCCGGAAGGATTCGGTACTCGGGTAGTTCGGCGACGCCGTCCTTGTGGTCGAACGGACGCTGGCACGGGAAGCCGAGTGCGACGGTCCAGTCGAGCATCACCGGGACGTCGGGTCCGATGACGTCGACGAGTGGGGTCGTGCGTGGGATACGCGGCGGCGTCACCGCGAGCCACTGGTCGGGCGCGATGTCGGAATCCGTTGCGACCAGCCTGATGCGGTCGACTCCGCTGGGAATGTCGGCCAGCGGGACACGTAGGTTGCGCCACGACGGCTGAGGTCCGATATCGATCGGAGTGATCCGTCCCAGAACCTCGTCGCCAGCTGCGTACTCCACTTCGAGCGGCTCGCCCGACGCGACGATGCCGTCGGAGTCCACCGACCGGATACGGCCGGCTGCGCTGATGGCGAGGAAGTCTCCGTCAGGATCCGCTGGTAGTGAGAACCACTGGGTGGTGAGTGTGGCGGGTTCCGACGTGTCGGCGCCGTAGCTACCGAGGACAGGGGTGCGCGACGGGTCGAGCCCGAACGGGAGTGCGACCGAGCTTCCGTTGATGCCCGTCGCCTCTGTCGTGCCGCCTTCGGTGCCCGACGATCCAGCCGACGTCGGTGACTGCTGTTCGGAGTCCGACTCCTCGGTGGACCCGCGGGTGCTCTCCTGCGAGACGTCCTCGGCGTCGGCGGTGAGGTCGTTGGCAATACCGTCCGGCGCGAAGCCGACAGTGTCGGGCCCGGCGAGAGAATCCGCGACCGAGGAGTCGATCGGTGTCAGCATCGTGGCGTTCGGATCTTGCTCGACAAGGACGTCGTTCGCCTGCGAACACGTGTTTCCGGCCAGTGCGTTCAGGTTCGAGCGAGCCACCGAGTACGCGGGGTATTGCGCGACGGCGCCCTTGACGAACGACGCCAGCTCGAACAGCACGACGAACGCTGCCATGACCGTCAGGGCCGACACACCGAAGCGCGCAGATTTGACGGAGGTTCGGTACGGCGCGCGGAGATGCTGCCATCCGGCGTACAGCAGAGCGAGGACGGTGAGCCCGAGGAAGATCGTCGAGAAGCCCTTGCCGAGGATCATCGGAGGCTTGTCGAACCATGGAACCCCGTAGGCCGAGACGTACCACCAGCCGTTGGATCCGGTGAACGCGAGCGCGGTCAGGAACAGCACCGCTGCCGTGAAGAGTGTGCGGTTGCGGGCGTTGTCCCGCGTGGCCGACGCGACGGCGATCGCGGCAACGGCTGCCAGTGACGCGGCCAGGCCCACGTAGACGCCGAAGTGGTGTGTCCACTTGGTCGGGGTGAACATCATCAGGGCGAGGGCACCGATCACGATGCCGACGATGCGTCGCGACGGCCCGACCGCGACCCCGGGAATGCGGCCGCCCCGGCGCAGCATCACGACGATCGTGACGATCACACAGAGCAGCATCGCGAACACTGCGAAGCGGCGGGCAAGGGAACCGTCGGGAGTGATCTCCATGAGCGAATCCCACCGGGCTCGCTCGTTGAACCAGGCGACGTTGGGGCCGACAGCAGCGCGTGCGCGCGTCGCTTCCAACACCGTGGACAGAGTTTGATCAGCGAACACCGCGGCGACGATTACTACCCCCGACGCGAGGATGGGCAGCGTTACCGGAAGCCATCCGACAAGGCGAGCACGCGCGATGAGAACTCGGACGAGCGGTCTACCACCCGCGAGCAGCGCCGCTACGCAAATGAGACCGGTAGGCCCAGCAGCCAGTGAGAACGCCGCGATGAGCACCGCGATCGCAGCCGGGAGCAGCCGTCCCGTCGCGATGGCTCGTTCGATCGAGCACCAGGTAAGAAGTGCACCCAGCGCGATGACGGGCTCGGGGCGCAGACCGTTGTCGTAGGGGAGCCAGAACGCGAGGAACACCAACCCCGCAGTCCAGATCGCCACCTTGTCCGAACGCACCGCGCGTCCGAGACGGGGAATCACCTCGCGGCTGATCACCGCCCAACAGAGCAGACCGGCGATCAATGCAGGCAATCGCATCCACGGACTGGCCGTCGAGATCTTCGCGAATGCCGCGAGCATGTCGTAGTACGGCATCCCGAACGGTGCTTCGGGGACGCCGAACCAGCGGTAGTAGTTGGCCATGTAACCCGCGTGTTCGGACACGCGAGCCATGGTGAGGAGGTATCCGTCGTCGGATGTGTTGGCGCCGATGAAGTGCCACACGACCAGAACACCGACAACGACCCCGTCGACGACGGTGACGCGCAACCAATGGGACGGGAAGAACCGGCGTCCGCGCCTGCCGTCGAACATATCGAGGCGGTGCAGGGCGACGAGCGACATGATCGTGAAGATCACTGCAGCGGCCATCGCGAGTTTCTTGAGGATCGTCGGGGTCGACGAGAAACGAGAATCGATCTGGACGTCGACGCTCAGACCGGCGGGAGCAGATCCCTGCAGTTCGCTGAAGACGCCGACGGTCTGAGGGCGGAAGTCGCCGTCGATCGCACCTTCGACGTCGGTGCCGGGCGCCGACGCAGTGGTGCCGGTGTCCGTGGAGCTGATCTCCACCGAGGTGCAGGACGCCAACTCTGCGTTGCTCAATGACAGCAGGAGGCGTTCGCGCAGCACCGCCTGGAGGCCGCCGTCGGTACGGGTGACCACGAGGCCGACGCCCTGCGCGTCAGGGGCGCCGGGCGCGGTGGTGGACAGGATCAGAGTGTCCGGCGCCGCATCTGCGATCGCGGCGCACGGGATCGATGCGTTCAACGACAGAGGGGAGTACGAGATGAGCGGCGCTTCGACCGACGTCAGTGAGCCGTTCTGCGGCCAACTGATCGACGCCGAGTCCTGGGTGACCGGCAGCAGCGGCGTCAGGATGGCAGCAAGCACGGCGATCACGCCGGAAACGACGGCGACGACTCCTGCCGAGATGCGTGACGCGGGTTTTCCGGAAGACGGTTTCGGTGCGGTGGCTGCGGCGGTGGACACGCTTGTCGATGCTAGGGGATGCGGCTGTGGTGCGGCTTCGCCGCCCGTGCGCGAAAAAGCACCGCGGGACGTTACTACGCGCTCACGATCGATGACCTGCTCGTGCGTGGGTAGTTACGTCGGGCAGTCACTACCCACGCACAGGGGGACTAGCGCACATCCCAAATCCACACTCCGTCGTGATACTCGGCCCCGAAGCCGAGCAAGCGATCGACAGTGCTTCTCAACGCCACGGTGCTACGACCGGGTTGGAGGACGACGACGTCGGCGCCCCAGAATTCTAGGTCCGCTCGGGCGTCGGCTTGTTGCTGCTGGGTGATGTCGGGGACCGTGCCGGAATTGCGCACGGACCCGAGCAACAGCGCTGTCGGCCGGTCGACCGCGCCGTACTTGGCCTTCTTCTCCACCGTGTCACTCGGGCCGACGAAGTAGCCGCCCGCCAGAGGAAAGCCCATGCCCGCGTCGATCTGCCAGCCCAGCGGCCGCGCATCCTCCGGACGCGGCAACGGCACGGTGACGACGGATCCGTCGTCGACGTAGTTCTTCCACTCGCCGCTGGAGAAGAACTGCGGTGTCGGCGTCCGCTCGACGGTCTGCAGCGGCGTCGGAAGCAGCGGGACGAGCGCCAATGCCAGCGCGATCGACCAGGCCGCTGGAATCGGACGCAGACCGTTCTTGAAGGCCTTGTCGGTCGCCAGCACCAGGAGCAGGGCCAGGGCGGGTACCGCAGCGAGCGCGAACCGGGTCTCGAGTACGGACTCGACGAGTGGTTTGTCGGCGATCCATTCCCACGGAAGCTCGAATTCGGTGTCGCTCTTGCCGATGATCAGAACGGACCCGAGCGACACGACGCCGACGGCTACCGCTGTCGCCGCTGCAGCTCGCGCGCTTGCAACCCGCCACAACCACACCGCCGCGACGAGACCGAGCACGAGCAGCGGCCATCCGAAGTAGGCGTTTTCCTCCGTGGCGTTGATGCGCACGTTCTGGCCGGGCGTGAACACGCCGCCGATGGATTGCGTCGGAAACTGCGTGAGAGCTTTGGCGTCGTTCCCCATGGCTCCGTGCTCGAGGAACGAGTAGCTCTGCGGTCCGAAGAACTGCCAGTACAGCGGAAATGCGACGAGTACGAGCGCCAGGACGGCTGCGAGCGGAAGGCTCTTCCAAGAGTTCTTGACGGCTGGCCAGAGTCGCCGCGGCGCACCGATGTAGTAGACGACCGCGAATATCCCGAACGCGATGGCGAAGATGAGCAGCGGTTCCTCGCCGAGCATGATCTGCAGAGCGACCACGAGACCGAGTGCGACGGTCTTCCTGACGGTCGGGCCAGTGTTCGCGATGGAGACGACCAGAGCGACGATGACCGGAAGCAGGAACAGCACGACGAAGTTCGGGTGACCGTTGGCGTGCGAGATCATCCCTGGTGCGAAGCCGCACAGGGCACCTCCGAGAGCGGATGCTCCGCGCGAGGCTCCGACCGTGCGCGAGAAGAGCCAGTACCAGGCGTAGGCGGTGCCGGCGAGACCGAGTGTCAACGCGATTGCCCAGGTGACGGTTGGTCCGAACAACAGTGTGATCGGCGCAAGCGGAATCGAGAGGCCGAACATAGCGGTGTTCGCCATCAGGTTCACACCGAGCGGAAAGTTCTGCAGGTCGCTGAGTAACGGGTTCTCGAGATGGAACACCGAGTGTGCGGCGTCGGCGAAGAACCATTCCCACATGGCCTGGTCCTGGCCACTGTTGTAGAGGTAGCCGCTCCCGAGGTTCCGCCACTGCCCCTGTAGGACGAACAGGGCGACGAGGGTGAAGGCCGAGGCTGCCGATGCGTCGGCTCGGTTGACCGTGCGTACGCGTGTGGCGAGCGCCCCAATTTTCGACGATGGGGCCGTCCCCGGCTGTTCGAGAACAGTCTGGTCGGTGGTAATCATCGGGTTGAACGTTACGTGAACGTTATGTGATTTGCCTATGTGGTGCGCGTGACCAGGGCAAACGGACCGATATCGGTGACCTTGAACCTAGGATCCTCGAACAACGCCTCGTCGAAGGTGACGGTGTAGCGGCGTACGTTCGGATCGTTCGGGTAGACGTCCTCGGCCAATCTCAGGGTGTATCCGTCGGTACCGCGGCGGAACAAGAAGGCATCGGGTGCGGGCCACTCGCTGCTGTCGAGCGCTTCGACCAACTCGTCGGGGGTCTCGGCGGTCGTCCACTCTTCGATGGCCGCCGCGCGCCGGTCGAACTGTGCAAGCGGGTTTGCGTAGTGCGAGGTCAAACCCTGGAACCCGAAGTACGGGTAATAACTGAGAAACGACGTGTCAGCAGTGAGCACGATCGTCTCGTCGCGAGGTCTTCCGAGTTGCTCGGTGATCGCTCGGTCGACGTCGCCGTAGTAGGAGACAGCACTGGGTGGGCGCTTGTCGGCGCGTACCCCGTCCCCGTCGGTGTCCGAGTATGCGACGGTGATCTCCGTCTGCAGCACCTGCGGAATGTTCTGAGCGAACGCCAGTGCACCGACGGTGGCTACTACGACTGCCGCGATCTTGAACCTGGCGGGCTCGTTTATCGCCTGATAGATCGCTCGGCTGCCCTCGACGAACCCGAAAACCCCTGCAGCGCCCAATAATACGATCAACACCGCTTCGAGCCTGAAGCTCAGCAGGGTGGTGCCCGCAGCGGCAGCCGCCATGGACAGCAGGGTCCACAGATATACGGCGACGACGCCTATCCCGAGTGCCTGCGCTCGCCTCGACGTCGCTCCTCGCACCGCGAGCCACAGCGTGCCCACCATGCACAGCGCACCGAGCAGCGAGAACTCGAGCATCGGGAACGGCAGTTCGGCTCCCGATTCGGGCAGGTAATGCAGTGCAGTCCCCGACGTCGACGGGGTGCCTGCAAGCGCATCGATCAGGTAGGGAAACCAGACGGTTAGTGCGATGAGACCCGAGATCGCAGCAATAGCGACGAGCCTGAGTGCAATGGGAATCGCTGCGCGCCAAGTCTTTTCGCTGCGAACCGCAAGGAATACCGATACGACGGCCATGAGAGTGATCGCGAACGCTGCCATGCCCAGATAGAGGGTGTAGAACGTCGCAGCAAGTCCGAGGAACAGGCCGGTTCCGATGACCGCGCCCCAGCCCCAGGTTCCGACTCCGGACCGGTGGTCGGCCGGAGCCCCTGATCGCTCGGCGGCCGGAGCCCCTGATCGCTTGAATGGCCCATTCATACGATCAGATGGCTTCGATGGTCCATCGACGCGGTCGGCGGCCGGAGCCCCTGATCGCTCGAATGGTCTATTCATACGATCTGTCAGCGTGGAGGGACCATTCAAGCGAACGTGGGGCCGACTCAGCGCACCCCACGCGAGCAGGAATGCCGGCGCGATGAGCAGTGCGATGACGGCGCTGTAGGCCTCGGGGGACGCGTAGGCGACGACCAAAGCGGTGGTGACGGCGCTGACGGCAACGGCGAGGTCGGTACGAACCAACTGCTTCCAGAGTGTGAACGCCACGACGGCAGTGACGGCCAGGAACCCGATTGCGAAGGGCTTGAACACTTCCCAGCCGTCCATGCCGAGCAGGTTCCCGACGCGTCCGCCGATCCAGAACCACCCTGCTGGGTAGAACGGCGGGATATCCGCGTACGTCATGTCACGCAGTGCAGCCGAGTCGGTCAGGCGCGTCAGGTATTCGGTGCGGAACTCCTGGTCCACCGAAATACCGAACAGGTACAGCTTTGTCGCGGCCAACGGCATGCCGAGGGTGACTGTGACGAAGCCCGACAACCCTGCCCACGACAGTACTTTCGCGAGCCACTCGTACACGCCGCGTCGGTACAGGACGATGGCAACGGCAAGTGCCGCTGCGCAGACGACCTGGCCGAGTGACGTCAGCGCACGAGTGACGTTCGACGAGTTGAACGCCGGCCAGTCGACGAGCGAGAAGGCGTACAGGCCGACAGTCGCAACGATCGCGGCGACGAGTGCGGCTAGTACGCCATCGGCGGCCGTGCCGAGCGCCCGTTTCATCTAGATAGGGAGTTTGCGGAAGATCGGACGCGGGACGTGCCGCAGCGCGATCATCACGAAACGGAACGGGCCGGGAGCCCAGACCAGATCCTTGCCCTTCTGCGACGCGGCCACCGCCAGCTTGGCGATGTCTTCCTTGTCGACAGTCAGTGGGGCTTCCTTGACGTGCGCGCTGAACTTGGTGCGCACCATGCCGGGACGGATCACCGTGACGCGGGGGCCGAACTCGCGCAACGCTTCTCCGAGACCGAGGTAGAAGCCGTCGAGACCCGCCTTGGTGGATCCGTAGACGAAATTGCTGCGACGCACGCGTTCGCCTGCCACCGAGGACATGACGATGATGCGGCCGTAGGCCTGCGCCTTCATCTTCTGGCCCAGCAGAACGCCGACCGAGACGGAGGCGGTGTAGTTGATGTTCGCGGTCAGGACAGCTCGACGCTGGTCCTGCCACAGCTCTTCGGCGTCGAAGTCCACGGCGAACGCCACGATCGCGACGTCGACGTCACCCTTGGACCAGGCGTCGTCGATGACCTTTGCGTGCGAGGCGGTGTCGAGTGCGTCGAAATCGATGACGTCGACGGACTTCGCGCCCTTGGCGGTCAGCTGCGCGACGGCGCTGTCACGAAGGGGATCGTTCGGCAACGCGGCGAGGATGACGCGTGCCGGGGACTTCGACAGGTACTCCTCGGTGATGGCGAGACCGATCTCGCTCGTACCACCGAGAACGAGAATCGTCTGGGGGTTCCCGACGGCATCTATCGTCACAACAGTTCCAACCTTCTGGCCATATCGGAGGCGAAAACGCCTGTGGGGTCGACGGATCGGCGGACCTTGATCCACTCGTCGATCCGCGGGTACATCGAGTGGAAGGTCTCGGCAGTGGTGCGCGAGTCCTTCGCGGTGTACAGGCGTCCGCCGAATTCGAGGACGCGCTTGTCGAGCTCACGCACCATCTCGTTGAGGCCTGCCTTGATGGGGAAGTCCATCGCAACGTTCCAGCCGGCCATCGGAAAGCTCAGTGGCGCTTTGTTTCCGGGACCGAACAGCTTGAACACGTTGAGCGCAGAGTACTGCCCCGAACGCTGAATGAAGCGGATGATGTCCTTGAACTCTTCGAGAGCTTCGGTCGGAACCAGGAACTGGTACTGAAGGAAACCCTTGGGCCCGTAGCCGCGATTCCATTCACCGACGAGGTCGAGGGGGTGGTAGAACTGCGTCAGGTTCTGCACCTTGCCGGTGTAATTCCCGCCCATGCGGTAGTAGGCCTCGCCGATCATGCTCATCGAGAGCTTGTTCAGGCCACTGATCGGGAAGATGTCCGGCACGGTCAACAGCTGCGGGGCGTCGAACTTCAGCGGATCCTTCTGCAGTTTCGCAGGAAGCTCGTCGAACTTCGCCAGCGAGCCACGGGTAATGGTGGCCCGGCCGAGCTTGGGCGGGCCGCTCATGACGTCGAACCACGCGCTCGAGTACGTGTAGTTGTCCTCGGTGCCGTCCTGATGCGCCGCGACGGTCTCGTCGAGCGATTCGGTGCGGATGCCATCGTTGATGAAGTAGGCCGACTCGGTCGGCGTCATCTCGATGGTGGCCCGCAGAATGATGCCGGTCAGACCGTTGCCGCCGACCGTTGCCCAGAACAGCTTGGCATTCTTGCCCGACGGAGTCAGGTGCCGGATCTGGCCGTCGGCGGTGAGCAGTTCCATCGACCGGATGTGGTTGCCGAAGCTTCCGGCGCTGTGATGGTTCTTACCGTGGATGTCGCATCCGATAGCACCGCCGATGGTGACCTGACGCGTACCCGGCAGCACCGGAACCCACAGTCCGAACGGAAGAGCAGCCCGCATCAACTGGTCCAGGCTGACGCCGCCGTCCAGATCGACGATGCGTGTTCCCGCGTCGATGCTGTAGATGCGGTTGAGTGCCGTCATATCGATGACGAGGCCGCCGGAGTTCTGCGCGTTGTCTCCGTACGAGCGTCCCAGTCCGCGCGCGATGACTCCGCGCTGCAGGTAGGACGGCTTGCTGTCGTTCTGCTCGGCGACCTGCTTCACCGCGTTCGCAATGAGCTCGGGATCGGAGGTCGAGAGCACCTCACCCGTCGAAGGCGCGGTGCGCCCGAAACCGGAGATCGTGCGGGTCTGCGTGGGTAGCGGCGCAGTGTTCCGTGCCTGTGGTTCCAGGGGGAAGAGTGCGTCGTCGGCTGTCGTGGACATCGGTCTAGAGGGTACCCGCTCCCTACGACGGCTAGTCTCAGTGATCGTGTCCACCCCCTCGCACGACGACCGGCCGAACGACGACTGGTCAGCCGAAGACTCGGAGTTGCAGCACCACGTCCCGTTGCCCGTCGAATTGCCACTGACGGAGAACATCGCCGACGAGGCCATGGACCTGAAGACGCAGATCATCCGCTTCTTGGCGACGGGTGTGCTGTCTGCCATCGTCGACCAGGGCGTGAACCTGCTCCTGCACTTCGTCTTCGGTGTGGGTGTGACGTTGGCCAAGGCTATCGGCTTCGTCCTGGGAACCACGACGGCCTACCTCATCAACCGTCGCTGGACGTTCAATGCCGCACCTTCCAGGGCCCGCTTCTTTGCCGTCGTCGCTTTGTATGCCGTGACCTTTGCTGTCCAGGTCGGTATCTACACGTGGCTCTACCAGGCCTTTCCTGACGGTTTCTGGTTCGCCAACCTTTCCTTCGTCGTCGCTCAGGGCACCGCGACGGTCATCAACTTCGTCGTCCAGCGCGCGGTGATCTTCAAAATTCGCTGACGCACGGGTTCCAGTCGTTCGCACGGGTTACAACCAGTGCGAGTGCCTGGAACCTGCGCGGTTGTTGGTCCGAGCTCGCCCGATGGTGACCGAATGAGCCGTTCGGTCACCCGTTCAGCCCTGGTACCTCGGCAAATATCCGGCGTCGATGGCCTCGGCGAGTGAGGGAGCGGCCTTGTCCTTGTCGGAGAGTTG
Organism: Rhodococcus sp. P1Y; assembly: GCF_003641205.1. NCBI lineage: Bacteria > Bacillati > Actinomycetota > Actinomycetes > Mycobacteriales > Nocardiaceae > Rhodococcus > Rhodococcus sp. P1Y. The sequence continues at coordinate 517,293 of NZ_CP032762.1, read as the reverse complement.
GTACTCCAACGCTGACCCGTCGCGGGCGAGGGTGGGCCAGTCGATTGCCAGGTCCGGATCCAACGGGTTCAAATCGCGGTCCAGCGACGGGGTGTACTCGATCGAGCACAGATACATCACCGTCGAACCGTCCTCCAACGACAAAATCGCATGCCCGAGCCCTGCCGGCAGAAACACCGCACGCCGGTCGACGTCGTCGATGAGCACACTGTCCCACTGCCCGAACGTCGGCGACCCCACCCGCAGATCGACGATCACATCCACGAACGCACCCTTGACGCAGGTGACGTATTTCGCCTGACCCGGCGGGGTATCGGTGAAATGGATACCGCGGAGCACTCCAGCAGCGGAGACCGAACAGTTCGCCTGCGCAAGCTCCAACGGCGCACCCACCGCACCTTCGAACGCGGACGATTTGAACCATTCGAAGAACACACCACGATCGTCACCGAACTGGCGTGGGGTGTACTCGAACGCACCGGAGATCTTCAGTTCACGAAAACTCATGTCACTTCCCCTCGCCACGAGATCGAGCAGGTACTGCCCGTACCCGGATTTGACGAGTTTCTCCGCACGCACCCGCAGTTCGTCGTCGCTGATGAACCCGCGTCGCCACGACACCTCCTCGGGCGCGCCGATCTTCAATCCCTGACGCTGTTCGATGGTGCGCACGTAGTTCGAGGCATCGAGCAGCGAATCGAACGTGCCCGTATCGAGCCACGCCGTGCCACGCGGGAGCACTTCGACCGCCAGGCGGCCTGCCTCGAGGTAGTGCCGGTTGACGTCGGTGATCTCGTACTCCCCACGCGCCGACGGCTGCAGGTCGCGGGCGATGGCCAGGACGTCGTTGTCGTAGAAATACAAGCCCGGGACGGAGAAGTTGGACTTGGGGACCGCTGGTTTCTCCTCCAAGGAGATGGCCTTGCCGGCAGCGTCGAATTCGATGACACCGTACGCGGTGGGGTCTTTGACCTCGTACGCGAAGACGGCGCCGCCGTCGATGTCGCCGAACCGGCCGAGTTGTGAACCCAGTCCTGGGCCGTAGAAAATGTTGTCGCCCAGTACCAGCGCTGCGCTGTCGGTGCCGACATGGTCGGCGCCGAGGACGAAGGCTTGGGCGAGACCGTTCGGCTCGTGCTGGACCTTGTAGGTCAGGTCGATGCCGAACTGGGAGCCGTCGCCGAGCAGGCGCTGGAACTGCTCGAGGTCCTGCGGGGTGGTGATGACGAGGATGTCGCGGATGTTCGCCAGGATCAGCGTCGAGAGTGGGTAGTAGATCATCGGTTTGTCGTAGACCGGCACGAGCTGCTTGCTGATGCCCTGGGTGATCGGATGAAGACGCGAGCCGGTTCCGCCCGCCAGAATGATTCCCCGCATACCGGGGAGTCTCCCAGATCCTGCTGGTGGGCGCGCGTTCACTGCCACGGGATGCGGTACGGCTCGTCGTCCGAGGGAAGCGGCCAGTGGCGCGGCCAGATGACCATCGGATCTGCGCGCATGTCCGATACCTCGGGCGGAAGCGGTTGCGCGTCGACCTCGATTCGGTCCCAGCTGCTGTCTCCCGTCGCTACCGATATGGCAAACGACCGAAGCTCCGGCGACGCGTACTTCGAACCGGCCAGTCGTCGGAGGAGTTCGACGGTGACGGTGGTCTTTTCGCGCGGCGCCCCGATGACTGTGTTTTCCGCACGACGCCTCGATGCTTCCAGTCGTGCGATTGCGTCCAGGGCGCGGCTGTGCGCGGGAGTGTCTTTCGGGTCGATCACGCGTCCTCCCAAGGTTTCGTTCCCTCGCCGACGGTGAAACGCCTCTCCGGCGTCTCCAACAACGGGACGATGTTCGCGGTCTTCGCAGTGTCGACGCCGACCTTCCCCATGTCGAGATAGTTGTTGAACGGTGCGAGATAGCGGTCGACGGTACGGCCGACCTGGCCTTCTGGATCGGCAATGGCATCGAGAAATTGGCCGAACAGATCGATGACCTCTTCGATCTGCCGAACCAGATCCATCGTGAGGTCCCTTGTCTTCCAGATGATTTCGACAATGGTCGCCGCCTGCCACGCAGTCCCGAGAACGGGGACCTTCTTGAGTACAACCTTCATAGCTGATCGACCGGATCCAAGATCGACTTCTGCTTCGAGCATCTCGGCAAGCTTGCGGACGACGGTTTGCACGCCCAGTTTGATCTTCTCTGCTATCGCCTCCGCGAGGGCATGAATTGTCCGTCCGCACGGGCCTTCCCAGAACATTGCTGCACTCTGCCGACGGGAGTACTCCTCGAAGGACTGCGCCGCCAGGCCATCCCAATGCGGCGCGACACGACCGACGCCGTATTCCAGTGATTCTGCCGCTGCCTCCATTGCGCTTCCGGCGATGTCGAATGCCTCTCCAAGACGGCGAATTTCGTTCCAGTTGCCGCTCAGTGGAGCAACGACCTCAGTCAACGGACTCCAATCTGTCAACTCGAAGATCGTCGTATCCACCTCACCGAGCCACCCCGCTGCTTCGTCGATGGCCTCGCAGATGTCGTCGATCGCGGGATTCGGCGGTGGATAGTCGATTCCCGATGGCGATCCGTAGTCGACGGTGTCGACGTACTCCCCGACGTTGCCGATCGCTGCCTGACTGGACGACCCGGGTTTCGCCAACGGCATAGGCAGTAGGTCGGTGTGAGCGTTCAGAGCGTCGTAGTTCCTCTTCTCCAGATCGTCGTACAACCAGGCAGCCTTCTTCAGCTCGTCGCCGATGTAACTGCAGTTCGAAGCCAGGTGCATGTGACGAGATCGCGTGTATTCCTGGTACGAAGCGATGAACGGCGCGAGCCGTTGCAGAATTTGGCCCGGGATGGTGTCACTGAGCCCGGCATGGTCGCCGATGTAGCGATGAATTGCCAGTGTTTCCTGACCGATCCGATCTACGAGTTGTCCCAAGCCTGCGATTTCGACAGAGTCCGCTCTCAGCAGTTCGTCGCCCACGTCATTCTCCTGGTGTGTGATCGCTGGGTCGGATAGTCGAAATGATCGAATCAGCTAGTGAGTGGTCAAGTGCGCCCTCGATGTTCTGGTCCAGTTCGACCATGAAGACGGCAACGGCCGCGGTGGCATATCCAGCTGTTGCAACGACATCGAATATGGCCTGCGTCGGATCGCAGTCATGTCGGCGATGAATGTTGTCTGCGCGGACTGTGTAGCGAACCGCAGGCTTGTCGTCGATCGAGAATTCGATCGGTGGCGAGTAGGTGAGTGCCGGTGTCGAAGCCCCCTGCGAATCACCGAAGATGATTTCGGCCCCGCGAGCCGCCTCCAGCGCGGCGGTGTGAATGTCGACCCCGTTTCGTCCGGTCATCCCGGTGTCTGCAAGCGTCGAGCCGTCTGTTTCGGGGCAGTGGCCGTAGCCGTAGTCCCCAATGGCGCCGTATGTCACGGACTTGTCGCCTGTCGTCCAGCGGACAACTCCTGTCGAGGAATTGCGCCAGTCTGCCGGAACGTCGTACGTCAATCCGAACTTCGTCGCAATGGGTTGGGGCTGTCCGTCGGGGACCTCGATTTTCGGCGGAGGCCGTTCCATGGACGGAAAGCCCGACGGCAAGGTTGGTGGCGTGGTCGCAACAGCGGTGTCAGAAGCGGCAGGCGGCACCGCCACCGCCGGCACTCCCTCGTACCGCTCCGGCACCGTGGGTGCGATTTTCGGTATTCCCCACAGCACGAAGTTGAATACGATCAAGCTGGCTGCGAGCAACAACAGTCTTTTTCCGAGCCCCATCCGACACTCCCCCCGAAGTCGCCGGAACGGTAACACGGTCGCCCGACACGATCGGCCCGAAAGTGGGCGCACCGGTATGGTCATCGTCATGAAACTGCTCGTGACCGGGGGTGCCGGGTTCATCGGCGCGAACTTCGTCCATCTGACTGTCGCCCAGCGCCCCGACGTCGAGGTCACGGTGCTGGACAAGCTGACCTACGCCGGAAACCGGGCGTCTCTCGGGAGCGTCGAAGACAAGATCGAGTTCGTCGAAGGCGACGTCGCCGACAAAGACGTTGTCGAATCACTCGTCGCACAGTCGGATCTCGTCGTCCACTTCGCCGCCGAATCGCACAACGACAACTCACTGGCCGACCCGTGGCCGTTCCTGCACACCAATGTCGTCGGCACGACGACTCTGTTGCAGGCAGTCCGCCAGCACGACGTGCGCTACCACCACATCTCCACCGACGAGGTCTACGGCGACCTGGAGCTCGACGATCCAGCCAGGTTCACCGAGAACACTCCGTACAACCCGTCGAGCCCGTATTCCTCCACGAAGGCGTCGAGCGACCTGCTGGTCCGAGCGTGGGCACGCAGCTTCGGTGTCCGGGCGACGATCTCCAACTGCTCCAACAACTACGGCCCCTTCCAGCACGTGGAGAAGTTCATCCCACGCCAGATCACCAACATCCTCTCCGGTCTGCGTCCCAAGCTGTACGGCGAAGGCAAGAACGTTCGCGACTGGATCCACGTCGACGACCACAACAGCGCCGTCTGGACCATCATCGACAAAGGTGTTCTCGGCGAGACCTACCTCATCGGCGCCGATGGTGAGAAGAACAACCTTGAGGTCCTCGAAACGATCCTCGAGGAGACCGGGCAGACTGCTGACGCATTCGATTTCGTCACCGATCGCCCCGGACACGACCTCCGCTATGCCATCGACTCCACAAAACTGCGCACCGAACTCGGGTGGACGCCGACGTATCAGGACTTCAGCAGCGGACTGAAAGCAACCATCGACTGGTACCGAGAGAACGAGCAGTGGTGGCGACCGCAAAAGGATGCCACCGAAAGTGGTTACGCGCGAACGGAATCGGTCGTCGAAGTGTGATGAAGCAGCCGGTCGAGAACGGCGCGACCGAGAGCGATTCGACCGCCCGAGTCTCGGGACGGATCGCTGTGCATGTGCTGTGGATCGTCGCGCTCAGCGCCACGCTGGTACTGGGCGTCGAACGGTTCGGATTCAATCCCACCGACCAAGGGTTCGTGCTGGCCCAGAGCTGGCGAATCCTGAACGGTGAGATCCCGCATCTCGACGTCATTTCTGCGCGGCCCTTGGGTTCCGCGTATCTCCACACGCTGGATGTCTTGCTTCCTGGGCCGATGTATCTGGTGTCGGTCGCCATCGCGACCCTGCAGATGGTCGTCATGACCGTTGTCCTTGCTGCGTGGATCGCCGATCGGCCTGTGACGCAGTGGACTGCAGCGCGGACGATGCTCGTTGCGGCGGCCGCGCTCGTCAACATCCATTTGTTTCCGCTCAACCCCTGGCACACCATCGACGGACTGTTCCTTGTCGTATGTGGTTGGTGGGCATTGGATCTCGGTTTGCGCACCGATCGCACCGTCGTGTACCGCTTCGGTCTTCTTCTTCTCGGGTTCGCCTCGATTACGAAACAGTCGTTCGTTCCTGCGGTGATCGTGGGCCTTGTCGTCCTGTGCGTCCATCCCGCCGTCCGCAATGGTGTGCGCCCGGTTCGTCTGGCGATCGACATCGGAGTTCTTGCTGCATTTCCTCTGGTCTATCTCGCAGGGGTATCTGCCGCAGGCGGATTCGGCGACATGTATTCCCAATTGACCGGCGGCGTCGCCGCGACCGGTCGTCGCTTGATCGAGCCGGGAGTCTCGACGTCCGTCGTCGCCGTAGTGGCGGTGTTCGCAGTGGTGACCATCGCGATTGCGCTTGTGCCCAGTGCTCTTCGGCGGAGTTGGGCTTCGCGGATACTTCTGTGCGCTGCAGCGGCTCTGCTGGTTCTGGTAGTGGCGGAGGGCCGACTGGAGCGGGCAGGGACCTGGGGTGTTGTCCTGTTCTGGATGCTCGCCTGCAGCGTCGTCGTCGACGCCGTCGTACGCAGATCCATGCCGTGGCGCACCATGGGCTTGTTGCTGCTGGCGTGGATGGCCAGTTTGTCCTGGGGCTACGATTCGCCGACCTTGCTCGGCGGCAGCATGGCATTGGCAACCGTCGAACTGGTGTCGAGACACACGACGAGCCCGGAAGGCACTTGGTTTCGACGAGCTGCCGCGCCCTGTTCCGCGCTTGTCGTCTTGGTCAGTGCTGCAGGATTTCTCGTCGTAGAACAGGCGCGTAGCCCTTACCGCGATCGCCCTCGGAGTGAACTGGTCGCTGGACTGGGTGCCGCAATTCCCGAGATGCGTGGGATCGAATCGACGCCGAGCACCCTTGCCTACCTCGACCAGATGCGTACGTGCGTGCAGGACTACCCGGCCGACAATGTCGCTGTTCTGCCCGACAATTCGTTCGTCTATCCCGTTCTGAAAGCTCGCAATCCGTTCCCGATGGATTGGCTGCTGCCGCTCGAATTGATAGCCGACTCACGCGAGCGAATTGCTGAGGAATCCGATCGACTCCAGCAGAACGGCTCGTATCTCGTGCTGTTCGCGACGGTGACGCCGGAGCAGTTGGCAGAGGCACAACCTGTGCCTGATGCCGTGCCGACAACGGCGCCGATAGCGGACCCGACCGGTGTGCTGAACGATATTCGTTCTCGACTACGAGGTCAGGCAGTTGCGTGCGGCAGTTTCGTCGGCGTGTGGGCGCCTGCTGCAGTCACATCTTGACCGGATGCGCTACCCGTGAGTGCTCGTGGACGAGGGCATTGCGCAGAACGCGCGAACCCGACAACGCTGCAACGACACCGGCGAGGACCTCGCACAGGGTGAACACGAGCCGTGATGCGAGGGCAAGACCGAGCGCCACGCCCGCGTCCATGAAGGGAGACAGTGCCGCGACGATCACTGCTTCACGGACACCGATTCCGGAGGGCACGACGACGACGAGTACGCCCGCACACATTCCGAGCGCGAGCGCACCGACGCATTGGACCAGGCCGCCGAAGTGAAAACCGGCAGTGCTCGACGCCAGGATCCACAGGTGAATTCCGTACAGAACCCAGCTCGCCCCGCACCAACCCAGCGCCAAGCCGATCTTGCGCACGGTAAGGGGAGCATTCAGCGGTGGGCGACGCAGTATCTTCAGCGCGAGGTTCACCAAATGCGTCAGAACCGGGGGATATGCGCACACCAGTGCTATCGGCACCAGAACGATGACCGCGACGGCCGCAACCGTACTGACCTGAAACAGCGCAGGTAGTCCCAGAAGCCCGACGACGAGTGCCGACGTGGTGCTGAGGCCGACCGTCACGAGCACGGCCGTGAAACCGGCTGCGCGCGACACGCCCGCTCGGCGGACCAGCTCGGTCTGAAGGACGAATGCCCAGACACTCCCCGGCAAGTATTTTCCCAGCTGGCCGACCAGGTAGCAGCGGGCGGCGTCGAACGCCGGGATCGGCTGTTCCAACGCGCCGAGGGCATGTTGCCAGGCCCTCACGGCAGCGCCCATGCCGAGGAAGACGAACACCGACGACAAGATGAGTGTCCACCAACTCAGTCGGTCGATCGTCTCGCGTACCTCGGACCATTGCGATTTCACCGCGAAGACGATCGCGACCACGATGGCCAGAGTGACGAGAACCCTCGCGACGGCGCCCAACAGAGCACGGCCACTGCGTCGGGGAACTACATCACCGGGTGCCGGCCCAGGTGTGGGGCTTACCGGGTCACCCTCCCGCGAAGACGTCATGATCCTCCGACGATAGCAACAGGCGAGCTCGTGGCCCGCCAGACGCGTAGGACTAGTGCAACAACGGTTTGGTCACCAGCGCCGACCACCAGGTGTACGCGTCGGCGGTATCGGTACTCAATCGGTCGAGCTGGGGCAGCGTCCCGCTCGAGTACGCAGCGGTCACGAGGGAAATGTCGGCTTCGGAGTATCCCTTCCGAGACATCCCCACCGAGTTGGCGCCGTGCATCACGGCGGGATTGCCGACGACGGTGGCAAAGGGCGGAATGTCTTTGGTTGCGATGCCGCCCATACCGACCATCGCGCCCGAGCCCATGACTCGCCGCTGATGGATCGTGCTGTTCATGCCCATGTTGCAGCCGTCGCCGAGAGTCACGTGGCCACCGAACGTGACGGCAGGCGCGGCAACTGTGTGATGCCCCAGTTGGCAGTCGTGGCCGACGGAAATTCGATTCATGATGAACGAGTCAGCGCCGATCGTCGTGGTCCGCTCGCTGCCCTTGTGCACGGCTGTGAGCTCGCGGATCGTCGTACGCGGTCCGATTTCGACTCCGAATCCGTCGCTGACATCGGCATACGAGGAGAAATGGGGATGTCCGTTGATCTCTGGAGGAGCTCCGAGGACGGTGTGCGCACCGATCCAGCAGTCGTCGCCGATGTCGAGTGGGCCGGTGAGCACCGCATAGGGCCCGACCGTGACGCGGTCTCCGATTCGGACGCCGTCTCCGACCACCGCCGTCGAGTGAATTCGACAATCGTTGCCCACGGAACTCGCTGACACCAGGACGGTCCTTCCGGTCGATCGGATGCCCTCGCAGGGGCAATCGAAGCAAAATCAAAACAGTACTCGTGGGCCACGCCGGGGGTCAGTGAGCCGCGCGTTCGATAGTGTCCACGTGTGATCTTCCGAATCGGCCGCTGCTCGGTCGCGAATGTCGTATTCCAAGGGGACCCGAAGTGATTTCTATTTCCAGCATCTCGTTCGGCGAGGATGTCGAGCGTGAGGTGCTCGACACTCTGCGGTCGGGAATCGTTGCTCAGGGTCCCAAGGTCAAGCGTTTGGAGGACGGCTTCGCCGAGTTGGTCGGCGCGCGTCATGCGGTGGCTGTCAACAACGGCACCACTGCGCTCGTCGCGGCGTTGCAGGTTCACGATCTCGGTCCCGGCGACGAGGTACTCACCACTCCCTTCACGTTCGTGGCGACGCTCAACGCAATCCTGGAATCGGGAGCGACCGCCCGATTCGCCGATATCGACGAGTCGGACTTCAACGTCAGTGCCGACGCGGCGGCCGAGAGAATCAACGATCGAACCAAAGTGCTCATGCCTGTTCACCTCTACGGCCAAGCCGCAGACCTGGGTGCACTGATGCCGGTCGCGAGTCGGCACGGCCTCGCGGTGGTGGAGGATGCGGCTCAGGCGCACGGCGCGACGTTCGACGGTAAAGGAGTGGGAACGTTCGGTACCGGGTGCTTCTCCTTCTACGCAACCAAGAACCTGACCACGGCCGAAGGTGGAATGATCACCACGGACGACGATGCGGTCGCCGACCGTCTGCGAGTTCTTCGTAACCAGGGGATGCGTGCGCGGTACGTCTACGAGGTCGTGGGCCACAACTACCGCATGACCGACCTACAGGCGAGTCTCGCTCTGCCGCAACTGAATACCTATCTGCAGCAAGTGGAACAACGTCGTAGGAACGCAGATCTGCTGCTGACCGGGCTGAAGGACGTCGCCGGATTGACTCTCCCGAGCCAACTTCCGGGGCGCGGTCATGTGTGGCACCAGTTCACGGTTCTCGTCGACGACGACGCGCCCGTCGACCGTGATGAACTCGCCGAACGACTGTCGCAGAACGACATCGGCAGCGGCGTCTACTACCCGAAGACGGTGTACGACTACGACTGCTACCGCGACCATCCCAGAGTGATGATCGAGGACACTCCGGTGGCGACGTCGGTGGCTGCCCGCTGCCTCAGCATTCCGGTGCACGCACGCCTGTCCGCATCCGACATCGACCAGATCGTCGACACGGTTCGAAACATCATGGGGGCTTGACCGATGTCAGCTACTTCCGGCCCGCGCATAGCCCTCGTCGGGTCCGGCCAGATGGGATCGTTGCACGCACGTGTCATTGCCCAGTCGGCGGCGTGCGAACTTGCACTCCTCGTCGAGCCACGCGCTGAGCAAGGTCGTGCTGTTGCAGAGCGATTCGGGACGGCATGGGCGGCGGACTTCGACGATTTGAAGGACATCGATGCCGTCGTCGTCGCGGCTGCCACGCCTGCCCACTACGACATCGCCGGTCGAGTGCTGGATCTCGGTAAGCCGGTGTTGGTCGAGAAGCCTCTGGCTGCGACGTACGAGCAGAGCGTCGATCTTGTCGACCGCGCATCCCGTACGGGTGTTCCGTTGATGTGTGGGTTGCTGGAGCGATACAACCCGGCGGTCCGAACGGCGCGCGAGTTCGCGGGTGACGTGTGGCAGGTCAACGGAATTCGGCACTCGCCGTTCGTATCTCGCATCGCGACGGGTGTGGCGACGGATCTGTTGATTCACGACGTCGATCTTGCGATCGGTTTCGTCGGTGCCGAGCCGGTTCGAGTTCGCGGCGAGTTCGGATACTTCAACTCGGCTTCGCGAGCGAACGAGGCGGAGGACTGTGCGGATGCTGTTCTACGATTCGATTCCGGTGCGGTCGCGACGATCTCGGCGAGCCGGGTCAGTCAGCGCAAGATTCGGCAGTTGTCGCTGCTCGAAGCAGATCGCCTGATCGAGATCGACCTGCTGCGTCGTGACATCACGATCTATCGTCACATCGCCGACGATATGCCCGCAGACCGCGACGGGTACCAGCAGCAGACGGTCATCGAAATCCCGACCATCCGTTACAGCGAGGAGCCGCTCTCGGCGCAGCTGAACCAGTTCCTGTCTCTGATAGCAGGCACCGGCGATGTCGACTCCGAACGCCGGCGGATACTGCCGTCGCACCGCGCGGTTCACGAGGCAACACTGTCGGCTCGGTCCTGAACTACTTGCGAGAGAACTTCTTTCGTCGTCGATCGACGGCGGTGGCCACACCGGTCAAGAGTGCCACGAGCGCTGCGAGTCCGAAGGCTGCGATGGACAACCGCTGACGCGGGGGTGCGAAGCTGATCGTCAGTTCGTGGTCGCCGGGCGGCACGTTCACCCGCAGGAGGCCGTGCCAACCGGAATCGGCCTGTGTGGCAGTGCCGTCGATCGTTGCGCTGTAGCCCGGCCATGCGAGGCGCGCGAACGTGATCTCACCGCCGTCACCCGACACGTCGACGGTCTCCGACCGAGGGCCGATCTCACCGTCGGATACCGCGACGCCGGGGGTGACGAACGAAACCGTGCCGGGAAGAGTGCTCGGCGTGGTTCGCGTCAGGACCGTGCGCACGTCGTCACGATCGCTCACTTGCCATCCCTGCGGTGCGGGCGCGCTGGCGGCGGCCGGCACAAGCGCATGTTGGACCACGAGCGTGTCGACCCGCAGGTAGTCGACCAGCGGAACGGGGATGTCTTCGGTAACCGGTTGCCACAGGGAGTCGTACAGCTCCGGGCATACTCCGCCTCGGTAGTCCATGCACAGCGCGTTCTGGAACTCGGTGAAACCGATGCCGGTGTAGGAGTTGATGCTCGAATCCACTGTAGACGCGAAGATTTCGTTCCCGAAGAGTATGCGTCCGTCCGTCACGTCGGACGCCTCGGTGTACTCCAGCTCTGCCAGTTGCAGAACGGTGCCCGGGTACTCCTCGGCACGCTCGGACAACCGGGTGGTGCTCGACGGGTCTTGGCGGGAATCGTCGTCGACGTCGTGGCCGAGGGAGACCACCTGAAGAATCATCACGGCGACGGTGCCGATCGTCAGTCCTGTCACGAGCCCCGCCATGTTCCACCGGCGCCACGCCATGAACGACACGGTGCCGGCAAGGAGCACGACGAGAACGGCGAGTGCATGCCGCCCGGCCAGGGCCGGAGACGACGAGAATGCCATGTAGAACCCGAAGGCGACGGTCGCGGCCGAGATGAGGAGGCGGCGTCGTACATGGTCTTTGGCCAACCCGAGGGACATCACGAGCGTGAGCGCGACGAACGCTCCGAGATACAGATACTCGATCAGCCGAATGGGCCACCGGAACATTCCGACGTTCGACGGGCCGAAGGTCAGTAGGAAGAACACCCCGGTCACGACGGCGAGACTGACGAGGCGGGTGCCGTACCGTCGACGAAATGCGTTGGAAGCGAATATCTCTCGTACCCGGCCCCAGCGTAGAAACGGAAGAAGCGGGAGTACGAACCAAGCCAGGTAGATCGAGGGAAGGATCTCGATGGGCCCGTCGAACGTCATGATGACCGGCAAATAAGTCGGACTGCTCGATCCCGCCAGGGCACCCAGTTGCGGTTGTAGAAACGTGTCGTTGCTGATGCCGCTGTTGCCGGCTCGTGTCGTCACATCGACGCTGAGAAACAGTGGAAGGTAGGTGACGAGCGCGGCTGTGCCCGCGCATGCCCCCGTCACGATCAACACGGCCAGGCGACGGAATGCTCGGCCGATTAGGAGTTCGAGACCCAGGCCCGCGAGGACGATCACGGCTCCCAACGCTGCGTACGGATTACCCATGCTGATCGTGAGCGCACCGATGAGAAACGTGACAAACGGATTGGTACGGCCCTTGGACAGCTTGAGCGCCGACCACCAGAACAGAGTCACCCACGCCACGGCCATCATTCCGGACGGCCATCCGCCTGCTTCGTAGAAGAGCGTGAACCCGCCGAAGGGCAGGGTGAGTCCGGCCAGGAGTGCAGGACCGCGATGAGCCCCGTACTCCCTGCTCAGGAGGTACGTTGCAACGCCGAACAGCGCGAGGAACTCCACCATGACTACGAACGCGGCCGTCGAGAGGTTCTCGAAGTACGACGTCAGAACGTAGTTTGAGAGGTTGACCGGGTTGTAGAGGCCGTACGCGGCTTCACCTGCGTAGTTTCCGCCGGTCCACGCGTCGGGATTCATTGCGAGCCATTGACCGGATCGCAGTTCGGATCCGATTCGATGCCACGAGGGTACGAAGGATTCGAGCATGTCGCCCGAGTAGTAGAACCGGTTGTTCACCAGCCGGGGGACGGTCGCGACGGCCGCGACCGTCAGGGCCAGCACGATCGCAATCGTCCACTCGGGTAGACGCTCCACGCGCGTTCTGCCCAGAGGGCGCGTCCTCACAGGTGTTGCCACGGGGCACGAGCCTACGAGATGGACGAACGCCCGAGGGATACGATGCCCTACAGAGAACGCTGGGAAGGCGAGTGCATTCGAGATGTCAGGTACCACCGGAACGATCGATTTGTCCGTCGTCATACCCGCACACAACTCCAGCGCCGTCATCGAGAACACCGCCGAACGCCTCGTGGACCGGCTGGCGGGCAGCCGCGCCGAGATCATCGTCGTAGAGAACGGTTCGACCGACGACACGTTCGAGCTGTGCACGGCCATCGCGCGGCGCTGGGCGGGCAACGATGTGTCGTTCACGGTTCTGCAGAGCGACAAGGGTCTGGGCAACGCGCTTCGGGTGGGTACTGAAGCGAGCCGAGGCGCGCACGTGCTGCTCACCGCCGACGACTTGCCGTTCGGCTTCGACGATCTCGACGGAGCGAACAAGCTCGCGTCGAAGAACGGCGGGACGCTGCCGACGGTGGTGATCGGGTCGAAGGCTCATCGTCAGTCCTCGGTCGAGCGCGGCGCGCTGCGGGGCGTGCTCACGTGGGGATTCGCGTCTCTCCGAAGAGCAGTACTTGGGATGCGCACCGGTGATCCGCAAGGGACCGTTCTGGTCGACGGCGACCTGATCAGAGACCTGGCTGCCGACCTCGTCGAGCCCGGATTCCTCTTCACCACCGAGCTCGTCTATCTCGTCGAGCAGCGGGACATCCGGCCGCAGGAAGTGCCGGTACGGCTCAGTGACGATCACGCAAGCCACGGGACGCGCATATCGAGGGCCGATGTCGTGTCCATGGGACTCGGACTGTTTCGCATCCGCAAACGACATCAGGGCGCCACTCGTCGCGTCGCCGAGCCGACACGGGTCCAGGGCCGACGCGCGGTGTGACCGGAGTGAGCCGGCGGTGTTGTTACTCTGCGAACTGTGTCGACTCCGCGTCGACACGTCCGTTTCGCCCTCGGAAATGCGGAAAGTTGTAGGAGCACTATGAACAAGCCTGCGTCGGTTGCGCCAGTGGACGGCAGCACCGCTGCTGTCCGTAGCGCCCTGACCGAGCACGAGAGTTCTGCGCGTCTCGTGGTGCAACGGGGGCTCTTCGCTGGTCCTACTGCGCTGGTCAAGGACGACTTGTACGCGACGATAGCCAAGGGACGGGCGCATCGCGAGCGGTTCTCGGTTCACCTCGAAAAGGGTGCGACAATCGACACCGACACCTACTTCGGACGCTTTGCGGCCAGCTACTACCAGCGCTGGACCACCGTGACCGAAGTTCGGTTGCAGTTCGGCCACGAGAGCGAAGGCAAGACATCGGTGCTTCTGCGAGCATCCGATTCGGCGGGCAACGCGCGCACCTTGAGCACCGTCGTTCTGGACGGGACAGGATCGGCTTCGTTGACCGCGACGCTCGACACGTTCGTCGACGGCGGTGCGCTGTGGGCCGAGTTCACAGCTGTCGACGGGTCGCTGACCGTCCGCGATCTCGAATGGACCGTGCCGGCGCCGCCGGTCATCCGACCTGCCGCCATCGCCATCTGCACCTTCAACCGGGCAGACGATTGCGCTGCAACCGTCGCGGCCATCGCTGGTGACGACGGCATGGTGGCCGGTATCGACGCGGTGTACGTGGTCGACCAGGGAACCGACCATGTGTCGGACCGCGCACTCTTCACCGAGGTTGCCGATCGCCTCGGCGACAAGTTGGTCTACATCAGACAACCGAACCTGGGCGGTGCCGGCGGGTTCACCCGCGGCATGTACGAGGTCTCGGCCATCAACGAGCACGCGAATCTGATCTTGATGGACGACGACATCCTGTGCGAGCCCGAGTCCGTGCTCCGAATGAATGCGTTCGCCAACGTCACCGTCGAACCGACTCTTGTCGGTGCACAGATGCTGTATCTGATGAATCCCGAGCACCTACACGTCAGTGCCGAGGAAGCCGACCTGACCAAGCTCAAGGCCGGCCGGTGGTCTGCCGGGTCCAAGCACGACTCCGACCTCACGAAGAAGAAGAAGCAACAGAACAAGCGGGTCGACGCCGGATACAACGCGTGGTGGTCCTGCTTGATCCCGGCGGAGGTGGTCGCGCAGATCGGACTGCCGCTGCCGATGTTCTTCCAGTGGGACGACATCGAGTACGGCATTCGCGCGCGTGCCAACGGGTTCGTCACCGTCACCCTTCCCAACGCCGGCGTGTGGCACGCCGACTTCCATTGGAAGGATCGCGACGACTGGGCCAAATACTTCAGTATCCGCAACTCGCTGATCGTGGCTGCGCTGCACAGTGACTTCGACCCCAAGCCGTTGAGCAAGCTCCTGGCCCGTGAGATTTCGCAGTATCTGGTGTCGATGCAGTACGGATTGGCGTACACCATGATTCGCGGGATCGAAGACTTCCTCGAGGGGCCGGAGATCCTCGAGGACGGCGGAATGGCAGTGCTGAAGTCCATCAGAAGCGAACGTGCAAGGTTCCCCGAAACGATCAAGCATCCCGCGTCGGACATGCCGGGTATCAGGTCCTCCGAACTGGTGACGCGTCATGCCGGGTTCGAGCCGAAGAAGGACCGCATCGACCTCGTTCTCGGCAAACGTGCTGCCTTCCAGTGGCTCGGTCGCACCATCCCCGGAATCGCCAGCATCCCGGCGGCAGAGGCGCACTGGTGGCACGTGTCGCTCTTCGATCACGCTGTCGTCACCGATGCGTCGCAGTCCGGCGTCAGGATCCGCAAGCGCGACAAGGACACCGCAGCGGAACTGACGGCCCGATCGGCGAAGCTGCTCAAGCGATTCAGGCAGCAGGCGCCCGAGGTGCAAGCGCAGTTCCGAGCAGCAGTTCCTCAGTTGACGAGCCGGGAGAACTGGGCTCGTCTCTACAGCTAGGCGCCTTCGCCGCCAGTGGCACGGTTAAGTGCCCTGACGGGCGCTTAACCGTGCCACTGCGCGATCAGCTCTACAGCGTCGGCGCCTTACGAATCCGGACCACGACCTGCTCGTTGTCCGCGGTGTACCCGAGGTAGTCGAACTCCGTCCCGGTGCGACCGACGAACTCGGTCCACGCTCGGTACTCGTGGTTGCGCCAGCCGGGGAAGTTGAAGTACTCGTCGAACACGATCACCGTACCGACGGCCAGACGGTCTGCGACGAGATCGAGTACCGTCACCGTCGACGAGTACAGGTCGGCGTCGAGGTGCAGGAATGCGAGCGTCTCCTTGTGACTCTTCAGAAACTCCGGTAGCGACTCCTCGAACATCCCTGGCACGATCTCCGCACCGGGGACCTTGGGCAGACTCTCCTGCTCGAACAAACCTTTCGGGAAGCCCGTTCGCCACGTTTCGGGCAGACCAGAGAACACGTCGAATCCGGCGACGACGGTGACATCGGGCTTCGACGCCGACTCCTCCGCGATGATCTCGAGCGTGGTGCCGCTGGCGACTCCGAACTCCAGTGCCATCCCTGCAACGGAGATCTCGCCGAGCGCGAACCGCAGCGTCGCGTGCGGGCGCAGGAACGTCGGTGCCTTCGGCATGACCTCCTCGGCGAATTCTGCGCTCTGCGCCGCGGCTTCCACGTCGGATGCGTACGGAATGTCGCGCCGCATGCGCATTTCGAGGCCGCGGATGAAGGCGTGCAGGTCGTCGATCTCGCGTCGTTGTCGTTCGAGGATTTCGAGCAGTTTCGCTTGCTGGTCACCGGTCTGCTCGGCCAACTGAGCCGTTTGCTTGTCCAGAACCTCACCGATTGCGCGCTGCAACTTCTCGCGCGCCGAGTGCCGAATCCGATCCGTCAGCTTCCGCGGTTCCGTCATGCGCACACGGTAGCCGAGGACGGTGGGGCGCGTCCTAACTGGTCTGCGGGGTTACCGCCGGAAATGCTCCCGACGGCCGAGCTTGCGGAGACGAAGCCATTCGGCCAAGCCCTTGGGATTGTGAGTGGTCACAAGGAAGAACCAGCCGAAGCGAATCCACTCCTGCGGTAAAAGCTTTCGCATTCCTGGCTGCGACATCAGGTATCCGCGGTTGCGGTAAGTGAAGTACCGCTTGGTCGGGTCGTCGGGATACTGCGTGTGCATGCGGCCCCCGAGGATCGGCTTGAACTCCTCGGCGCCGTTCGGGTGCACGTAGGCGGCCGTCAGGCAGGTGCCGAATTTCAGACCGGATCGCTGCAATCGACGGTGCACTTCCACTTCGTCGCCGCGCACGAAGAGCCGCAGATCCGGAACGCCCACAGCGTCGATCGTCGACGCCTTGAACAGGGCGCCGTTGAACAACGACGCAATTCCTTCGAGTAGGTCGTCGTCGGGATTCCGAGGATCGATCAGCTCGGATCGCAGCCTCCGCCATTCGACGCCCCGCCGCAGTGGGAATGCGAGCCGGTCCGGATCCTCGATGTCGCAGACGACGGGGGACACCTCGTCGAGGCCGTGTTTGAGGGCGCACGCATACAAGGTCGCCAACACCTCGGGACCCTCGGGACGACCGTCGTCGTCGGCGAGAAAAACCCAGTCCGCACCGAGCGAGAGTGCGTAGAGGATGCCGAGAGCGAAACCGCCTGCGCCGCCCAGGTTGTGATGTGACCCAAGGTAAGTCGTCGGGATGTCAGCGGACTCGACGAGCGCGCGGACCTCGTCCTCGTGAGCATTGTCGACGACGACCAGGTGGTCCAGCGGGCGTGATTGATGCGTGATGACGTCGAGTGACTGGGCAAGGAGTTCACGACGCTTGTGCGTCACGATGACCCCGATTATCTTCTCAGCCATTTCGATCATCCCTGGGTCGTTCCGCAGGCTCCACTCCCGCTTCGTCGCGCTCTAACTCTTTGAGGATCGTCGCCACGTGGTCGCCGGCGTCGTCACCCTCGTATGCCCGCACCACGTCCTCGATGCCGCCTTCCTGACGGATCTGGCCGTGGTCGATCCACATCGCGCGATCGCACAGCTGCGCGAGGAACTCGTTGGAGTGGCTGGCGAAGACCAGGATTCCGGACCGCTGCACCAGCGCCTGCAGGCGAATGCGCGCCTTCTTCATGAATTCCGCGTCGACGGCACCGATGCCCTCGTCGAGCAGCAGGATCTCGGGATCGATGCTGGTGACGACGCCCATCGCGACGCGCACGCGCATACCCGTCGAATACGTCCGGAGGGGCATGTCGAGGTAGTCGCCGAGTTCGGTGAAGTCGGCGATCTCGTCCATCTTCGCGAGCATCTGCTTGCGTGTCTGGCCCAGGAACAGGCCGCGGATGATGATGTTCTCGTAACCCGAGATCTCGGGGTCCATTCCGACGCCCAGGTCGAACACCGGCGCGACGCGTCCGCGGACGGAGGCAGTTCCACGCGTTGGCTCGTAGATGCCGGACAGCAGGCGTAGGAGTGTCGACTTGCCCGCGCCGTTGTGCCCGACGAGGCCGATACGGTCGCCCTCCTTGAGATTCATCGTGATGTTCTTGAGGGCCTCGACGACGACGACGTCGGAGCTGTTCCGGTCGATGGCGCCGCCGGCTTTGCCGAGGAAAGCCTTCTTCAAGGAGCGCGTCTTGGCGTCGAAGATCGGGAAGTCGACGCAGGCGTCGAGGGTGGTGATGCCGACTGACATGAGATGAGCCCCTAAACCCAGTAGGGCACGCGTGCCCGGTACTTCTTGAGCGCGACGATTGTCAGCGCCCATCCGACGACCGTGCAGCCGATGACGATGTACCAGTGGTAGAGCTGTTGCGGTTCACCGATCATCGGTGCGCGCACGATGTCGAGGTAGTGGAAGAGCGGGTTGATCTCGACGAGCCGTGCCCGCTTGGCAGCCTCGCCGCCCTGGTTGATCAGGCCCTGAGTGGTCCACACGATCGGTGTCATGAAGAACAGCAACGTCACCATCGACTGCAGAATCGGTGCGATGTCGCGGTAGCGGGTGGCGACGATGCCGAACAGCAACGCGACCCATACGGCGTTGACCACCAGTAGTGCGAACGCGGGGATCGCGGCAAGATCCGTCCATCCGAACGACGGCCGGAAGATCGCGATGATGACGACGTAGACGATCAGGTTGTGTCCGAACAGCAGCACTTGGCGCCACACCAGCCGATATACGTGCACCGACAGCGCGGAGGGCAACTGCTTGATCAGTCCCTCGTTGGCGACGAACACGTCCCCGCCCTCGAGGATCGCGGCGTTGATGAAGTTCCAGATGATGAGGCCGACCGCGACGTGCGGCAGAAACTCCGTGAGGTTCACGTCCAGCAGAACCGAATACAGCAGACCCATGGCCGTGGCTTGCACAGCGGTGGCGATGGTGATCCAGAACGGGCCGATGACCGAGCGTCGGTACCGCTGCTTGATGTCCTGCCAGCCGAGATGCAACCACAGCTCGCGCTGCCGGAAACCGGTCGTCAGGTCACCGAATGCGCGCTTGTAGGTCTGCGAGTCGGAAACGGGAACGGTCACACGCTCTCCTGCTTCGTTCTCGGGATTCTTTGCTGGGGCGGACACGACGGTCGACCTTACCCGCACACCTCCGACCTCTACAGGTACTGCCCGGTGCCGCTACCGCCGGTGTGGCCCGCACCACCGGGATTGATGGAGACGCCGGGAGGCAACGCGCCCTGGCGCATCTGTTCGAGCTGGGCCCGCGCAGCCATCTGCTGTGCGAACAAAGCCGTCTGAATTCCGTGGAACACGCCTTCGAGCCACCCGACCAGCTGAGCCTGCGCGATACGCAGCTCTGCGTCCGACGGAATCGTGTCGTCGCCGAACGGGAGTGCAAGACGTTCGAGCTCTTCGCGGAGCTCGGGGGCGAGCCCCTGTTCGAGTTCACGGATCGAGGACTGATGGATGTTCTTCAGGCGCGTCCTGCTTGCGTCGTCGAGCGGTGCCGCGCGAACTTCCTCCAGCAACTGCTTGATCATCGTGCCGATACGCATGACCTTTGCCGGTTGCTCGACCATGTCCGAAAGAGGAGTTTCGCTTGTTTCGGCGGCCTCGGAACCTGCTGCACGAGCTGCCGCGGCGGTTGCTTCCTCACGGCTCAGTGCGAGAGGCTGTCCATTCGGGCCGATCACGACGACGTGGTCACCTGCTTCGGGGTTCGACTGCGAGTCCGTCATACCGCCATCCTTGCGCGTCCGGCGGAATTGCGCGACGAGCGGGGCCGTTTATTCTGGTCTGTGGGCTGAGTGCGGAGGGAAGTCAAGCGTGCGAGTGAGCAGGGCGGTCGAGACAAATAAGGGATGTGGAACACACGCTCACGAAATCGACGCTTAGAGTGTCCGGCATGGGGTATGACGTCGCGCGGGTCAGAGGGTCGATTCCCTCGTTGGGCGACGGCTGGATCCATCTCGATCCGCAGAACGGGATGCAGATCCCCGATCGTGTGTCGACCGCAGTGTCGACAGCGTTTCGCGGAAGTGCGCCAACTCACACGTCAGGCCATATGTCCTCGCGTCGAAGTGCGGGCCTCCTCGATGCAGCCCGGCAAGCCATCGCGGACCTGGTAGGAGGCGATCCCGCCGGCGTGGTTCTCGGTCCCGACCGGGCGACGCTACTCGCGTGGTTGGCCGAGTCCATGTCGTCACGGCTGGGGCTTGGTACGGGCCTCGTGCTCTCGCGGCTCGACGAGGAGGCCAACGTCGCGCCGTGGCTTCGCATCGCCAACCGCTACGGCGCACAGGTGCGGTGGGCCGAAGTCGAGATCGACACGTGCGAACTACCCAGCTGGCAGTTCGAAGAGCTCATCACCAGTACGACGCGCCTCGTCGCGATGACGGCTGCATCCCCGATCGTCGGCTCCGCTCCCAATGTTCGGGTTGCGGCGGACCGCGTGCACGCAGTCGGGGGCCTCATCGTCGTCGACGCCGCGGGTGCTGCTCCATACGCGCACGTCGACATCGAGGAACTGGGTGCGGACATCGTGGCCGTCCAGTCCTCGGCGTGGGGCGGTCCGCAGGTGGGTGCGCTCGTATTCCGCGATCCAGCTCTGCTCGATCGGATCCCGTCGATGTCGCTCAATCCGCTGGCGAAGGGGACCGAGCGGCTCGAGGTTGCGGGCCATCAGTACGCGTTGCTCGCGGGGGTCGTGGCCTCGGTCGACTACTTGGCCAATCTCGACGACGCTGCCACCGGCACGCGGCGTGAGCGCCTTCAGCTCTCGATCGGTTCGCTGCAGGACTACCACGACCGATTGTTCGACTACCTCCTGCGCTCGCTGGGCAAGCTCGATCACGTCATGGTTCTCGGCGACGCCCCGAGCCGGATCCCGACCCTGAGCTTCACCGTCGCGGACACCTCGGCCGAGAAGGTCGCCGAACATCTCGCGCAGAACCGAATCGGGACGGTCAGCGGAATCCACAGCGGCAGCAGGCTTCTCGACGCATTGGGCGTCAACGACGAGGGCGGCGCCGTCACCATCGGACTTGCCCCGTACACCACTCGGCACGAGATCGATCAGCTCGTCAAGAGCCTCGCCAAGCTCGCCTAGTGGCACGAATAAGTGCTCTGTGGGGCACTTATCCATGCCACTAGGAAATCCGCAGAATCACCTTCCCGATGGCATCGGCGTCCAGTAGTCGATGTGCTTCTGCCGCTTCGGTGATCGGCAGCTCGGCGTGAATGATCGGGGCGACGACGCCCTCCTCGATCATCGGCCATAGTCGCTTCGTCATGTCCGCGACGATGTCGGCCTTGCTCGACGGACCGGTTTCGGGTCGGCCGCGCAGACCGGCGGCGTGGATGGTGCCGCGCTTGCCGAGAAGTGCGCCGAAGTTCAGTTCACCCTTCACCCCGCCCTGCATCCCGATGGTGATGAGTGTGCCGTCCATCGCAAGCGCGTTCACATTGCGTTCCAGGTACTTTGCGCCCATGTTGTCGAGAATCAGATCAGCGCCATCGGGGAGTTCCTCTACGAAATCCTGTTCCTTGTAGTTGATCAGGATGTCGGCGCCGAGGGACGCGCAGAAGTCGAGCTTGGCTGTGGACCCTGCCGTGACTGCGACGGTGGCGCCCATAGCTTTGGCGACTTGAATTGCGTGCGTGCCGATTCCGCTGCCGCCTCCGTGCAGCAGAACGGTGTGGCCCGAACGAAGGCCGCCGTACATCACCAGGTTCGACCACACCGTCGACGCCACTTCTGGAAGAGCAGCTGCCGCATGGAGATCCAATCCGCGAGGCACCGGAAACAGCTGGGTCGACGGCACGGCGACCTGCTCCGCGTAGCCGCCCCCGGCCAGAAGTGCGCATACCCGGTCGCCGACCCTCCAGCCGTGTACCCCGTCGCCCAGCTCCGAGATGATGCCCGAACATTCGAGACCCAAGGTCTCGCTGGCCCCTGGCGGCGGGGGATAGAACCCCTGACGCTGCATCAGGTCGGCTCGGTTGACTCCGGCTGCAGCGACGTCGACGATCACCTGGCCCTGCGCGGGACGCAGATCGGGTACCTCCGTCCACTGCATCACCTCGGGCGGTCCGAACTCGGTCAGCGTGATTGCGTGCATGCATCGAGCGTATGCGCCTTCGGCGCCCGTGCGCGCGTAGTTACGTCCGAGTGTCACTACCCACGCACGAAGACCAACCTGCTCGTGCGCGCGTAGTTACGTCCCTGTGTCATTACGCGCGCACGGGCGCAAAGCGCCTACACATCCCAGAGGTTGATTCCGAAGTCCCCGGCGTGCTCGTCGATCTGCGCGAGCTCGTCGGCGCTGAATTCCAGATTCTGCAAGGCGCCGATGTTGTTCTCCAGCTGACGAACGCTCGACGCCCCGATCAGCACCGACGTGACCCGAGGGTCGCGCAGGGCCCAGCTCAGCGCCAACTGGGCCAGCGACTGCCCGCGCGCCGAGGCAATGTTGTTCAGCGCGCGAAGGTGGCCGACATGCTCGTCGGTGAACCAATCGGGGTTCAGGGATTTGCCCTGCGTCGCGCGGGAGCCGTCGGGAATGCCGTCCAGGTATTTGTCGGTCAGCATTCCCTGGGCGAGGGGTGAGAACGCGATCGCACCGGCGCCTACCTTCTCGAGTGTGTCCAGGAGTCCCTCTTCGATCCAACGGTTGACCATCGAATAGCTGGGTTGGTGAATCAGCAGTGGGACGCCGGCAGCCTTCAGGAGGTCGGCCATTTTCGCCGTATTGCCGGGCGTGTAAGAGCTGATTCCGACGTGCAGAGCCTTGCCTTGCTGAACCGCGCTGATCAGTGCACCCGCGGTCTCCTCGAGAGGGGTGTCGTGATCTGGCCGGTGGCTGTAGAAGATGTCGACGTAGTTCAGGCCCATGCGGTCCAGCGACTGATCGAGCGACGACAGCAGGTACTTCCGCGTCCCACCGAAGCCGTACGGACCAGGCCACATGTCCCAGCCCGCCTTGCTCGAGATGATCAGTTCGTCGCGGTATCCGGCGAAGTCCTCGCGGAGTATGCGCCCGAAGTTCTTCTCGGCGCTCCCGTAGGGCGGACCGTAGTTGTTGGCGAGGTCGAAGTGAGTGATTCCCAGGTCGAAAGCACGCCGCAGCACCTCGCGCTGGGTAGCGAGCGGTACATCGTCGCCGAAGTTGTGCCACAGGCCGAGCGAGATGGCGGGCAATTGAAGTCCGCTCGTACCGACGCGTCGGTAGACCATCGACTCGTAGCGATCGCCAGCTGCAACGTACGGGGGATCAATATGTGGTTCGCGCATGCACGCAAGCCTATTGAAGACCCCCGAAATCGGACACCGAACGGGAGCGGAGCCCGCGGAGTGACCTCCAAGAACGGTGTGAGCTACTCATCGGTAGCAACCTTGCCTAATATGGTCGGGTGACGGCCGAAAGATCCTTTGGTCCAGGGGGGGACCCGCAGTGGCTCGATACTGCGGAAATGAGAGCGTGGCGCGCCTATGTCGACGGCGGCCAACGATTGATGGGGGTACTCAACAAGGATCTGCAGGATGCGCACAATCTGACGATGGCCGAATATCGAATCCTGGTGATGCTGTCGGAATCGTCCGACGGATCGCTGCGGATGAGCGATCTCGCCGACGGCGTCCTGTCGTCTCGCAGTCGCCTGACGCACCAGATTCGGCGGATGGAATCCGACGGAATGGTAGAGCGAAATACCTGCGTCGACGACGGTAGGGGCGTCCTCGCCGTTATCACGACCGAGGGCAAGCGCAGGTTGGAGGAGGCAGCGCCGACCCACGTGAGTAGTGTGCGTGCGCATCTTGTCGACCTCTTGACGGAGCGTGAACTATCGACTCTCGGGGACATCTTCGAGAAGGTCGACGCTGCGATGGGGAGCACGATCGACAAGGGGTGATTGGCTCCTGAGCGCGGCGAGCGTTTAGGATCGTCTTCGTCAGTAGACGATGGAAGCGTGGCAGAGCGGCCCAATGCACTCGCCTTGAAAGCGAGAGACGTGTAAAAGCGTCCGGGGGTTCAAATCCCTCCGCTTCCGCAGAATGTTCGTTGTTCGAATCCGGTCCGCCCGCAAGGGTGGGCCGGTTCCGTTTGTCCGGTCGAAGCTCAGTAGGGCCGCACTCGGATGCACTCTTGGTTCAGCATCGACGAGCGGGTGGTCGCTGCGGATTCTGCGTGCCGGGGAGTTCGACGAATCCGCGCGAAGGGCGGATCGGTTTGCCCTGTGCCATCATCTGCCTCATGTTGTACGAACATCGAGGTGCAAGTCCGTCTGTATCCGAGAATGCATGGGTGGCCCCAACTGCTGTGCTGATTGGTGATGTGATCGTCGGTGCTGGTTCCCGGGTTCTGCACGGGGCCGTTCTCACCGCAGAAGACGGACAGGTCAGCATCGGCAAGGATGTCGTCGTGATGGAGAACGCCGTGATCAAAGGCCGCGCAGGCCATTCCGTTACTATTGGTGACAGCGTCCTGATCGGCCCACACGCTCATGTCAATGGCACCAGCGTCGGGCGCGAGTCGTTCATCGCGACCGGTGCGTCGACGTTTCCGGGTTCAGTGGTCGAGGCGGGGTGTGAACTGCGGATAAATGCCGTCTTGCAGGTCAATTCGCGGCTCGCCGCTGGATCGGTCGTGCCAATTTCTTGGGTCGCGGTCGGTGACCCCGCGCAACTCTTCTCACCGGACCGGCATGACGACATCTGGGCAATTCAAAAGACGCTGAATTTCACTGGAACGGTATACGGCACTGCGACCGGTGTGGGGATGGATGGGATCATGGAGAAGCAGTCGCGGTTTTACGGGACACACGTTGCCGACGTCGAAATTCCTGACGGACCGACCGCATCTTAGTCTCGCGGATGCCTGTTGCCAGTGGATGCCGTGTCTTGCGATTGCCGATCTCTGGTTTGCTGGCTCGACGAATGTCCAATTCATGCAGGCACTTCGGTCCGGCGCTGTACGAGCAATGCAGGGACCATCACCGCTACCGCGACAGCTGCCATCGCCGCCCCGATCCATAGTGGCGCGCGGAGCCCGAAGGCCGCGGTGCCTATGCCGCCCAGCGCGGATCCGATCACGATGCCAAGGGTGATCATCGACGTGTGCACGGTATTGACCAGTGCACCGGTCCCTCCGACCCGCTGCACCCTGGTGACCATCGCTGGATTCATGGTGACGCCCACGAACCCGATCCCGAGCATCGCGGGCACAGCAATCCACGCGGATTGTGCACCAGAAGCGAACAGGGCGAGAAACATCGCAGCCATGGCGGTGCCGGCCACGAGCACGATCATCGTGTGACTGATCGCAAGTCTGCCGACCACGGCGTTCCCTGCAACGGTGGTGACGCCGTAGGCGACCAACAGCAGCGGTACGACGCCGAGGTCGATGCCGGTTTCGGTGTTCAGGATCGGTGTGAAGTACGAGAAGCCAGCGAAGGTGGCGCCGATGATCAGTGTCGATGTCGCCAGCACAAGCCAGAGGTGCGGGCTTCGCAACGCGAGTGCTTCGTTTCGTAGATTCGGGGCGTCAGCGGTCGGTGCGAGGTCGGGCATTGTGGCGGCAGTGGCTCCTGCGGCGGCGAGAGTGAGTGCCCCGATCGCGACAAACGCTGCGCGCCAACCGAAGTGTCCACCGGTCCAGGTTGCCATCGGCAGTCCGAGAGTCGTTCCCAACGCGAGCCCTTGCAGTACTGCGGCAGTAGCACGGCCGCGTAGCTCGGGCGAAACAGCGTTTCCGGCCGCGGTGACGGCTATGCCGAAGAACGCGCCCGACGCCGCCCCGGTGACGATGCGGGCGAGCAGCAGGATCGAGTACGAAGGTGTCAGTGCTGCAACGATATTGCCGACGAAGAACACTGCGAACAACGCCAACAGTGCACGCCTATGGGAGAAGCGTAGTAGAGCGCTCGCCAGCAGTGGTCCTCCGATCGCCATCGACAACGCGAACACACTCACGAGGTAGCCGATCTGTTCGACCCCGGTTCCGAGCGAGTGGGCGAGCTGCGGCATCAGGCCACTGACCGTGAATTCGCTTGTGACCATGGCGAATATCCCAGCGGCGAGCACGTGAACGACCTTGGGCATCGGTTCACCTTTCTAATGTATTTAAGAGTCCAAAACTAGGCCAAATCGACACCCCAACGACTGAACCGCGATTAGGCGAAGAGCGACCTGATGCCGTCGTGTCCGACGCGTCGGAGAAGTTCTGGACTCGCGCCTGCCTGCGAGCTCACTCGAATGCCGGAGATGACGGTGACGATCAGCCAGGCCACATCCTCGGCCGACACCGAATCGTCGATCGACCTGTCGATGTGTCCTTCCTGAATCGCGCCGACGAGTGAATCCAGGCGAGCGCGCAGGTCGCGGTCGAGAGTTTCGGCAATTCGTGGATCGCGGTGTCGATGGTCGGGCGTCATCAAGGTGTTGACGGTCATGCAGCCCGCGGCGTGCGCGGCGTGGGCCTCCTCGTCGACAACGGCGTCGATGAGCATTCGAATGCGGTGTGCAGCAGTGGTATTGGATGCCTGCAACATTGCCTCCTGGCGCGCGCGCGTCACAGAGGTGTAATGCTCCAGTGCTCGTACAAACAGTTCATCCTTGGACACGAACGTGTTGTACAGGCTGCTACGGCCCAATCCCGATGCACTGCAGAGCTGTTCGGTAGACGTGTCCGCGAACCCGTTGACTCGGAACAGCTTCGCTGACGCAGCAAGAACTGCATCCTCGTCGAACTGCCGTGGTCTGGCCATGGATGTGACCATAGCAGATTAATGGAATCGAGAGTACAAAACTACAGTTCGAGAGTTCTCGAGCTGGTGAAACGGCGTGCCAGCCCCGAGATCGGGTCGTCGAACTCGAGTTCCGAAGCCAGCAGCCGAAGCGGGGAGGTGAAGTCGTCGACCGCCCGGTTCGTCGGGTGCGGATAGAGGTCGTCGCCGATGATCGGAAGCCCAAGGGAATTCATGTGCAGGCGGAGCTGGTGGGTTCGCCCTGTAGTCGGGCTCAGGCGGTAGCGGCCCAGGCCATTTCGGCTTTCGACCAGTTCCACGAGCGTCTCGGCGTTCGGCTCACCGTCGACCTCGCGTGCGGCAAAGTCGTACTTGTCCTTGATGATTCGGCTCACGATGGTGCGGGGGAACTCCAGCTCGGGATTCACGCCCGCAACCGCGTCGTACACCTTGCGCACTTTGCGATCCTGGAACAGGGTTTGGTAGGCGCCCCGCGCCCGAGGGTCGACGACGAACAACACGAGGCCAGCGGTTACGCGGTCCAGGCGATGCGCGGGAACGAGGTCCGGCAAGTCGAGCTCCAGACGCAACTTCACCAGTGCGGTCTGCAGAATGTGACCACCCCGCGGAATGGTCGGCAGAAAATGGGGTTTGTCGACCACGAGCAGAGTGTCGTCGCGGTAGACGATCGGAATGTCGAACGGAACCTCCGTCTCGGCGGGGAGATCGCGGTGGAACCACACGGCCTCGCCTCGCACGTACGGGGCGTCGATGTCGAGCGGACCGTGCATGTCGACGATCTCGCGGGAACTGAACATCTCGTCGATCCTCGACGGCGCGATCCTGGGCTCGGTGTCGACCAGGAACTCCCTGATGGTCGCCCACGAACCGTCCTCGGGCATACGAATCCGAGCCGGATCCAGTCCATGCCTCTTCGGCAACGGGGGTTGCTGCCGTCGTCTCACGTGCCGAGCCTATCCGCCGGCTAAATTTGTACTTATGCAGGTGAGAAGCAGCGTTTCACCTGCATAAGTACAACTTCAATGGTTACTCGCAGCCCACGCCGTCGTTGTCGCGGTCCAGGTGCGGTCCGAATCCGTAGTCACCGCGGCGAACTGGCGCAGCACCTGCGTCACGCGCCTCGGTGCAGTTCTTGTACTGGAACGCACTCGGTGCGGGGCGGGCGCAGCCAGCCTGGGGCTGGTGCTGGGGCGGCGGTGCAGGGGCAACGAAGGCTGGAGGCGGGGGAGGCAGGATCGGGCAGAACTGGGACGATCCGGAGTTGCAGAGGAAGTCCGTGATCGGGTCGGCGGTTGCGACGGCAGGCATGGTGGCCATGGCGGCTGCGAGGACGAATCCTCCGAGGCCGGCGCGAACCAGGGTCTTGCGGATCATGTGGTGCTCCTGAAAAAGAGGGGGTAGTGGTCTGATCTTGAGCCGAGGTTGTTGAACAGTCAATCGAAGTCATTTGCGTGAATGAACAGGTTTGGAACCTCAGCGCCGGGCGTATACGAACGTATGAGCGAAAACGAGCAGGTCAACCAGAATCCGGAGAAGGATCCCGAGAATTGGGTCACCGGAGACGAGCCCATCACCGGTCCTCAGGAGAGCTATCTCAACACCTTGGCCCAGGAAGCCGGCGAGGAAGTTCCCAGCGACCTCACCAAGGCACAGGCGTCGGAGATGATCGACAAGTTGCAGGGAGAGACCGGTCGCGGATAACCATCCGCAACGGGTGACGACGGGTCCGGGCGTCGAGTTCCACAATCGCTTCATGGCGCCCGTACTCGACCGACAGCCCCCACGGCTGGGCGACTGAGTGCTCAGAAAAGAGGCGTGGGGCTTCGTAATCGGTTCGGTGCTGTTTGCTCTTGCGGCGGTTCCGGGATATGCCAGGTGGGTCGGCGTCGATGCCGACAATCTCACTTACTTCATCGGCTCCATGTTCTTCACTGGCGCCGGTTACGCAGCGCTGCGATTGAGTGGCCGCCCTGCACCGAACCAGGAATCGGACAAAGTTGAGATCTACGACTGGTGGGCGGCTGCGGTCCAGTTCGTAGGAACGCTGTGTTTCAACGTGAGCACGGGGATTGCGATGGTCAGCGGGTTGACCTCCGTCGAGGCCGATAAGTGGATCTGGCGGCCCGACGTCTTCGGTTCCGCAGCGTTCCTCGTCGCAAGCGCACTCGCCGTTGTGGCAACGACCGAAACCGACAAATTGTGGGATCCCCGCGCACGTGACTGGCGAAGTACGTGGACGAACATGGTCGGCTCGATTGCATTCGCAGTATCGGCGGTCGGAGCCTTCGTGCACCCCGCGACCGGGCAACTCGCGAACGCCGCGCTGGCCAATCTGGGGACTTTCGTCGGCGCGTTGTGTTTCTTGATTGCGGCCCTGCTCATGCAGCCTTTGGGACGCGTCATAAACAATCGTCAGTAGTTTTGTACGGGCCGCTTTACGTCTACTGTGAGCGGAGGCACAGCTCACGGCGGGCCTACCTACTCGTGGGTTAGGTTGGAACGTAAGTTGTTCGTGTTGCGTCGTGAAGCGACGCGACGGGGGAGGATGGATCTGTAATGCACCGTCGTGTTCTGGCAGCGCTGGGAACCAGCATTGCGCTGTCGATCGTGGGAACAGGTGTGGTGTCTGCTCAGCCGCTCCCCGGTACCGGCAGCTCCGCTGGCGCCGATGCGCCGCCGTTTGCGCAAGCGTCTCCGTCCAAGATCGCGCGGATCGATCATGTCGACATGCTCACGGATCGCCGTGCTGCTGTCTTCGTCGATTCGCCTGCGATGAACAAGATCGTTCAGGTGCAGATTCTGCTACCGGCCGCGCAGGCCGTGTCGAGGCCGACGCTGTACATGCTGGACGGTGTCAGTGCGGGCAAGGAATCGGACTACCTCGAGAGCACCTGGACGCAGAAGACCGACATCGTCGACTTCTTCTCCGACAAGAACGTCAATGTGGTTCTGCCCGTTGGTGGTTCGAGCAGCTACTACACAGACTGGAACGTCCCCGACCCGATACTCGGCGTCAACATGTGGGAGACGTTTCTGACCTCCGAGCTGCCACCGCTGATCGACGCCAGGTTCTCCGGCAACGGCACGAACGCCATTTCCGGTGTGTCGATGGGTGCTCAGGCCGCAATGGATCTGATCACTCGCCATCCGGATCTGTACACGGGCGTCGCGGGACTGAGTGGCTGCTACGACAATTCGCAACCGAACCTCAAGGACGCTGTGCGCGCTACCGTCGCCATGAACGGTGGCAACGCTACCAACATGTGGGGCGAGAACGCCGACCCTCGGTGGGTTGCGCATGATCCGTCGCGCAACGCAGAAGCTCTCCGGGGCAAGGACGTATATGTCTCTGTCGGAACCGGATTGCCCGGACCGTACGAGCTCGGCCCCGGTGGGTCAGGTCTGCAGGACGCAGCCCAAGGTGGACCGCTCGAAGCAGCTGCGCTCTACTGCACCACCCTGTTCGACACCAAGCTTCGCTCGCTCGACATCGACGCCACGTTCATCTACCGGCCCTACGGCATCCACCAGTGGCCGTACTGGCAGGACGATCTGCGGGAGTCCTGGCCGACCCTGCAGCGTGCGCTGAACCTCTAGACGCCAGCGGCAGTAACGGCGTACTTCAAAAACGCGTCGTTCTCGTGCGGGTCACCGATGGTGATCCGCACGCCGTCGTTTCCGTACGCGCGCAGCAGGACTCCGGCTTCGGCTGCGCCCTCTGCGTAAGCGCCGGATTGATCGCCGAGCGGCAAGAATACGAAGTTCGAGTCGGAATGCGCTACGTCGTAACCCAATTCGATCAAGGTGTCACGCACCCGTTCGCGTTCGGCGACGAGAGCGTCGGTACGCGCAAGCAGTTCGTCCTTCGCGTGCAAGGATGCCAAGGCAGCCTGCTGGGCAACGGAGTTCACGGCGAACGCGATGCGCACTTTTCCGAGGGCTGTGATGATCGACGGATCGCCGACGGCATATCCCACCCGCAGCCCGGCGAGTCCGTACGCCTTTGAGAACGTTCGTAGGACCACGACGTTACGACGCCCACGCGCCAGCTCCACGCCGTCGGTGTACTCGCCCTCCGGGTTTTCGCGGGCGTATTCGAAGTAGGCCTCGTCGAGGACCACGAGCACGTTCTCGGGGACTGCGTCGAGGAACTTCTCGAGCGCGGACCGGCGAACGACGGTTCCGCTTGGATTGTTGGGGTTGCATACGAACACGACGCGGGTGCGGTCGGTGATGGCTGCGAGCATCGCGTCGAGGTCGTGAACGTGGTTCTCGTCGAGAGGCACCTCGACAGGCGTCGCACCGGCGACGCGCGCGATGATCGGGTAGGCCTCGAACGAGCGCCATGCGAACAGGACCTCGTCGCCGGGGCTGCAGGTAATCTGCACGACCTCCTGGCACAGTGCCACCGAACCGTTACCCGCCGCGACGTTCTCGGGTGCGACCTTCAACTGTGACGCGATTTCGGCGACGAGTTCGGTAGCGCCGATGTCGGGGTAACGGTTGACGCTCCCCACGGCTTCGGCGATCTTCTCGCGAACGCTCGGCAACGGTCCCTGGGTGGTTTCGTTGCTGGCCAGCTTGATCGCTCCGGGAAAGTTTCGACCGGGGATGTAGGCGGGGATGGCGTCGAGATCGGTGCGGATGCGAGCAGTCACGGATCACATTATGCGCTCGGGCTACATGTGGGATTTCTGTGCGTCCTCCGGTATCGATGCGGGGGGAGCTCTCGAGCACTATTTTGGAAGGCATGTCGGGAATCTTCACGGACGTAGCTGTGCTCCGAATCGACGTCGACCCGGGTGTGGTCGAGGACGACACCGAGCAACCGCCTGCTGTGCAGCAGAAGGTACCGCTCACCGCGGTCTCGCCCGAGGGCAACGTGCGGGGCGGAATCGTCGTGCTGCACGAGTCGCGTGAAATACCGGCGTCGTTGCTGGCCTTGCTGCGTGCGTTGGCGCAGGAGGGGTGGCTGGCGGTCGCGCCCGATCTGTTTCATCGCGACGCCGATACCGATGGTGACGAGGTGTTCGGCGACAACCTATTCGCCGACTTCGACGCCACCTTCGATTGGCTCACGTCCCGAGGCGTGTTACCGGACTGCGTCGGGGTCGTCGGGTTCGACGACGCCGGGACCGCCGCGCTGATCGTCGCCACCAACCGTCCCATCGGGGCCGCCGTCAGCGTCGCCGCCGCCGGGATTCTCGAGCCGTTGAACGACGATGCCGTCGCGCTGATCGAGGCCGCGCCGTCTCTGCAGGCGCCTTGGTTGGGTCTGTACGGCGAAGACGACCCTCGGACCCCACCCGAGCACATCGAAGGGCTCCGCGAGGCAGCCACGCGGGCGTCCGTCGCGACGAACGTCGTCAGCTACAGCGGGCTGAGTCACCGAGCCGATGCGCCGCCCGTGCCCGGTAGCGCGGAAGACAACGACCCGGCGTCCGCGGCACTCGTCGAGGCGCAAACGAGGATCTTCGACTGGTTCGATTCGTTCCTCAGGTGAACGGCTGGTTGACCAGGCGTTTTGCGTTGATGGCGTCCGTGTGGGTAATCTCTTTCCTCGGCGGTCCGAGAGGGCCGGCAGCCTAGGAGGCGTGCCAGAGCGGCCGAATGGGAGTCACTGCTAATGACTTGACCCTTCACCGGGTCCGGAGGTTCAAATCCTCTCGCCTCCGCCACGGTCGGTAGAGTTTTACCGGCCAGCTAGACCAACTGAATACACGCGCCCGTAGCTCAACGGATAGAGCACTTGACTACGGATCAAGAGGTTAGGGGTTCGAATCCCTTCGGGCGCACAGAAGATAGCCCCTGAGCTGCGGGTTTGCGCGCTTAGGGGCTATTTTTAGTTCACTTCAACATTGTGGTCAACACAACCGCGTCTGTGGAATCGGAAAGTGTCGAATGTTTCAGACATCCTTGGTCGGACGGATCGCTCGTCGTAGACGTCGCAGAACGATTCGGTGTCAGTCGTCAAACTGTCACAGCGTGGCGCAAGCGGTACGAGGCCACGGGACTGGACGGTCTCGTCGACGCGTCGAGACGACCACACTTGAGTCCGGCACGAATCGATCCGAACGTCGAAGCGCTCATCTGCGAGATACGTCGCCATCGTCGTCGGTGGGTGGACGCCCTATCGTCTACGAACTCACTCTCGAGATTGGCAACAGAGCGCCGTCCCGATCAACGGTCTACCGAGCACTTTCGCGCAACGGTTTCATCAATCCACAAGAGCAATTGGCGCGTCCCCAGTAAACGGGCCATCTTGTTTAGGGTCTTGTTACCCATGAGTTGGGCGGGTAGGACGGGAAAACACGGCTGGACGGAAACGGCCCTCTACCGAGGACATCGTGCGCAAGCTGCGCCGTGCCGATTAACATACTGCTGCAGGCAAAGCGAAGGAGGAGATCGCGGCGGAGCTCGAAGCATCGGCGGCGACCTTGTACAACTTGCGACGCCAGTACGGCTGGATGGACACCGACGCGGCGAAGGCACTGGCCTGCAAAGCAGTTGGGCTTGCTCGCTCCACCTACTCACGAACACCGATCGCCGAGACACCCGCCGACCCTGATGCGGCACTGAAGCGACGCTGCGCACGTATACAGGCTTGCATCCACTGCATGGCTTCCGTCGCCACTGGGCGCACCTGAGGCGCGACAAGGGCATGACGGTGAACCCAAAGAAGGTGAATCGACTCCGGAAGGAGGAGCGCCTGCAAGTCCGGATCTCTCTCTCCCCCGGGCAAACGCGCCGGTGTCAGCTCGTGCCCGCTGATCGAAGCCGATGCACTGAGGGTGTTGTGGGCTATGGATTTTCAGCTCGACTCGACCGTCGAGGGGAAGGCAATTGAGATTGCATCGATGATCGACAAACACCCCCGGGAGTCACTGCTGAACACCGTCGAGCGATCGATCACCGCACAGCGGTTAACCGACGAGCTCGACAACACGTTCGCGCTGTGGGGTGGTCCGCCGTAGGTGTTGCGGATGGACAATGGTCCCGAGTTTATTTCACATGTGCTGCAACAGTTCTGCCGTGGCCGTATCGGCATTTCATACATCCCGCCGGGTACGCCGTGGAACAACGGCCACATCGAGTCCTCTAACAACCGCCTACGGAAGGAGTGCCTGAACCGCAACCACTAGACGAGCCTGCTCGAAGCCCGCGTGGTGATCGAGGACTTCAATTCGCAAGACCCGGCGTTGGTTGCAACCTCCGGTGCGCGATGTAAGCGCCAGGCGATCCTCGTTCAGGCGTTTTCGCTGCGGGTTGTGTTGCGTCGTGGCAGCATCGCTGCGTAGGTCGGGACGCCCGCACACCCTTGGAGCCTGCCATGCTTAAGACCGTCACCGCTGTATTTGCGGCAGTAGCAATACTCACGTGCTTCGCTACTGCCGCTGTATCCAACGCCGCACCAGGTGACGTCAGATACGTGCCATCTACTGCCGGTGACACGATCACGAGCACCTTCACCAATAGGTCCGCGCAACCAATTCGTTGTTTCTTCAGCATCTATGCTCGCCCGTATGTAGATGGCGGCGACAACGGGGACTACGGGGTGTTGGGAGGGGGATTTACCGGGGTTATGACTGCGGGCACCGTCGCTGCAAGAACAGTGGACGACATACCTGACGGCGATGTGTGGATCGAGTGGTCTTGCGTCACGGAAGTCAGAGAAGAGCCGATCCTTGAAATGTGGGGTACTCCTGCGTCATTAGGAGGAGACGCAACTGTCCCTACAGTGACATTGACCGTGGATTCGACACGCGTACCGGACCCGGTCTGCTCAGGCTCCGCGTGTCTTCCTACCGGGTCGTTTGGGCTATAACCCCCTTGCTCGCAGCCAGCGGTGGAACAGTGCCGCGGACATCTCTGCAGGCGTCGTTATTGCCGGCATCAAGCACTTGTCACTCACTTAGCGCGCCGCCAAGATGACGACGTCGACGGCCGACTTCGACGTCTACGGCCTAAACCACGTGCTGCAAACCGTGCAACTGACGTGTAAGGATTCGGGACATGTTTGACACAACGTCACCAGGACATAGCTGACAGTCCACCAGAGAAGGTGATCTTGATGCGATGCCGTCACCTCATTTACCTGAGTCCGATGCCGCCATCACCGCCCGCGTCGCTGTCGAGGTGCGATTACGTCCCGTCATCGAGGTCCGCGACGGTGCACCTATCGTCGATGTCGCCGAACGACTAGGCGTTTGCCGGCAAACGGTTGCAGCGTGGCGCACACGGTACGAGAGCTCGGGCCTCGACGGCCTAGTCGACATCTCACGACGACCCCATTGGAGCCCGAACCGCATCACGCCCGCGGTCGAAGCGTCCATCTTTGAGATGCGGCGGCAACACCGCCGGTGGGGAGCATGCCGCATCGCGCACGAACTGCGTACCGAGCTCGGCGAGAGCGCCCCGTCCCGCACAACCGTCCACCGAGCCCTCACCCGAAACGGACTGATCAATCCTTAAGAGCAGCAACACAAACGGATCTACAAGCGGTGGGAACGCGAAGCGCCGATGCACCTGTGGCAACTCGGCTTGGTGGGCGGGATCTTCCTGGTCGGCGGCCGCGAATGCAAGATCCTCACCGGGATCGACGACCACTCCCGATTCATCGTCGTCGCCGCAGTGCTCGAGAAGCATTCCGGTGTAGTCGTCTGCGCAGCGTTCGTCGCCGTGATGCAGAGATGGGGCGTTCCCTTCGAAGTCCTCACCGACAACGGTAAACAGTTCACCGGCAAATTCGCCCGCCCGCTGCCTGTCGAGGTGCTCTTCGAACGCACCTGCCGCGAGCACGGTATCAGCGCGCGCCTGACGAAACGACGATCACCGACGACCACGGGCAAGATCGAACGATTCCACCGAACGCTACGACGCGAGCTGCTCGACGAAGTAGGGCCCTTCGCCAGCATCGAGGCAGCCCAGCTCGCCCTCGACGAATGGGTGCACAGCTACAACACCGAGCGCCCCCATCAGTCCCTGGACATGGCCACACCGGTGACGCTGTTGTGCACCCGAGAGGACGCGGCACCACCCCGCCCCTGCCACTACGTTCCCTGCGGCTGAGGAATCGACTGCTGTTGAACAGGATTCAGGTTATATATCGCCAAGTGAGGGTCACGAGATCGAACTGCGCATACCGCCGTCGGGGGTCGTCGACCTGGTCGGTGCACAGCAAGTCTGGATCGGGAAGGGTTTCGCAGGACGCACAGTGACCCTGTGGGCCGACCTCACCACCGTCCACGCGGTCGTCGATGGCGAGGTCGTCACCACCGCAGTGTCCCGGCTGACGACCGCGGACCTCGACCGGTTGACGATGCGAGGCGCACGGACCGAATAGCCGGCACCGGCCCTGCCCGCAGTCGACCCGAGCCCCTCGACGGGCGCCGTGGTAGCGATCGAAGTCGACCGAACCGCCACCGCGACGGACTGGTCACACTGCTCGGTCATCATCTTGCACTCGGACCGGTCACCGCCGGAACCCGCGTCACGCTCAGAATCGAAGGTGGTCTGATCCACGCAGTTGCCGGCAACCACGTGATCAAGACCCTGCCGAATCCATTGAACAGCAAAGACAACGGCCGACTCACCCGTGTGCGCCAAGCAACCACACAGCTGCAACCACCACCACCGTCAGGCCCCCAACGCGTGCACCGGCGCGTCCCGACGGACGGTGTCGTCATGGTCGCCGGGCAGCGACATCGTGTCGGACGCACACATGCAGGAACCATCGTCACCGTGGTCGTCGAAGGTCACCACTTCCGGGTCCTCGACGGCACCGCCGAACTCTCACTCCACACCCGGACTATAACGAAACCCATCCGAAACTTTAACGCTCACCGCCCTCGGGAGCGTTAACCATGTCGCGGTGACGTTGTGTCACAGGTGTCCCGAGACCACACACGTCATCCGTGAAGAAGTGCCGACGCAGTTGGCTGGCAACCCTGCATATCAAAACTGGTCGTATTGCTTTGCGCTCCGCTGCTGGCACAGGCGCACCGCCGTCAGGATCCCCTCACGGCGCCGCGGCTTGACGTAAGACCGCCCTAATCGGCCGATGCGGCCGACGACTTCACACAACCGACTCAGACGGCGGGACTCGCGCGGGCTTCCGGACAGCCACGGTGATTCGTCTCGCGCTCAGTCCGCCAAATCAAGACCGACCGTTAACGACCGAGCTAGCACGGATTAGTTCACTTGCGGTCGGGGTTTGTACAACATGGGGGAGGAGCCGGTTCGCGATCGCTCCATTCGACTTGGGTCGTGTTGGGAGTAGGCCGACGACAGCACCGACAGACGAGGGGCCACGGAGCGAGGTGAGCGGAGTGTCGGTTACCCACGCTTCGCGCTTTGGAGTACTTCGTACGAAGTCGAGCGACGATCCGCCAGCAGGTTGTTGATCTGTGAGCGGATCGACGCTCGCGAACCTCAATTTGGCTTGGTAGATCGATATCAATCATGAGGTCTTGATAAACCGTGACACTCCTCGGGCACTGTCTGCTCTGAGGTCAGTGTGATCCTAGTCAGAGACGCCACTTTTATGGACATCGCGCTTTCTGATGAGTGCCGCGGCGATGGACGCGGAGACAAGCGCAAACAGAGCACAGACGAGGGCTGCGCTCTCGATAGATTCAACGAGGGGCGTTAAAGAACTGTCTGTTCCACAGGAGCTGTAAAGGTCCCCACCCCGAGGTCGCAGCCTCAGTGAGTCGGGTGCACTCTTTCGACAGAAGCATCGGGATTCGAATCGCTGATCCTGGCGCCAACTTGCTCGTGAAAGAAAGCACCAATCGCGGCAATCCCGATCGCTTGGCCAACCTGTTGGAAGGTCTCATCGATCGCCGACGTCGATCCTGCAGCCTCTGGCCGATCAAGGCGGGGCCCACCGCGAACAGAATGGCACCACCCATGCCCAGGACAAACCGGGCGCCAACGAGCATTGGGGTGCTGACTGCGAGCCAGCATGCCACCGACGCACTGCCAAAAACGAGCAGACCCAGAATGAAGACCAGTCGTCGACCCCGCCGGTCGGCCAGGGTCTCACCAGCCAGCAGGAAGGCGGCGAGCCCGAGCGCATAGCCATCGAGCACCCACTGTAAGTCCGCAAATGAAGTGTCTAAGTCCCCACGAGTATCAGCAAGCGCGCCGTTCACGACCGTGAGGTCGGGAAGAAGCAGGAAGGTCGAGACCGCGACGGCAGTCAGGGTCCATGCCGGACGTACGCCCTGCACGACAGAGTGGTTGGTGTCAAACACAGATCCACACTCTTTCATTGACTACCGTGAGATCTCAATCCCCAATCGTAGGAACTAAGCAAACTTTGATGAGCTCAGGGAGAAAGGACGAGGACGTTTACGGAGACACCGCACCCGCTACGGGGAGCCTGGCCCGCCTCTCCAAATTGATGTCGGTCGCGTCCCGGGGTCAATTAGTTCAAAACACAACCACGTCGAAAGAATGGTTCAAAACGCAACCACGTCGAGAGAATGGTTCAAAACGCAACCACGTCACGACATCTCTACCCGGCCATTAGGGAGGCAAACGCGCCGTCACCTCTAATGCTGGTCGATCAAATGAATCTGCCGACAGTTCAGATGGACTAGGTCGGGAAGAAGCACGCTGGCTTCAGTTCGAAAACCCGCTGGTGAGGACAACATTCAGCGCCAACGACCGAACCGGGTCACGCGACCCCGGTAAGCACCTAGCCAAATCGTTAAACATAAAATCATTGCAAGACCCGTCGGTCTCATTTACGATAGCTTCATGCTGGCTAACCTCGATAGGTGGGATCCTTTTAGCGGGGCTGAACCCACCAGCCGCGGTTCGACGGCCGAACGCCAAGTGTTTATTGAAAATGCAAGGAACCTCAATACGGAGGTGCGCGAATCTGTCAGTCGTGCAATCCGATCTGTGTTGCCGCGGCCCTTCACAAGAATGGCTGAGGCTGCCTTCACGTGGATGTCGGGCTGTCCGCATGAAGGACAACAGCCTCTATATCGGCGAACCAAGGTGTTGTGCACCATCGAAGCCTTCGTCGGCTTTGCCCTCGCGGTGGCATTGGGTTATGCGTTCGTAGAGTGGGGACTCTGGTACCTGCTACCGATCTCATGGATTCTCGTGGTCGGACGAATGTGGGCACTGTTCAACATCTTTCACCATGCCACTCACAAGACTCTTTTCGAATCCGAACGACTTAACCGAACATTAGCTTTCGCATCATCGCTGGTAATGTTTGCATCGTCGCTTGACTCATACCGAGACGAGCACATTCGCAGCCACCACACCCGGGCCATGTGCACTTACCAAGACCAAGAAGCGCCCTTCATGCCCCTAGGTTTCCGGCCGGGCTTGACCAGCCACTACTACCGATGGCGACTCATATGGCTGATCGCAACGCCCTGGACTTACCTCCAGTACACGCGATACAGGCTGTGGGATTGGCAGCGTTCCGAACCGATCGCCCGTCAACTGGCAGTCTGGACCTTCGCGGTTGCCTTGATCGCATTGGCAGCGCTCACAGGGGCACTCCTCGACTTCGCGCTCGCCTACGTTGTTCCAGTGTTTCTGATCTTCAACGTCACCGGCCTCCTCGGAAGCTTCAGTGAGCACCACTGGGGAACACTCCTCAATGAGGCGCCGCGCCGAAGACTTGTATTACTACAACAAAGTCGATTTCTGCTGGACGAGGCACCCTCACTCGACAATGGCCGAATCCGAAATACGCGTTCCGTCGCCATCTGGTTTCTTCGCGCCGCTTTTTACCACCTCCTGGTTCGAATAGCAGTTCTTCCCGGTGACTCAATCAACCACGACCATCACCACCGGCACCCCAGGACCGAGAACTGGCCCGAAAGTACGTACGAGCGGTTCGAGCACCTAATGCACGGCTGCAAGGGCTTCGAAGAGTATCCACACACGCACGCGTGGTCACTCGGAGAAGCCATCAGCCGGGTCTTTGCCCGAATGGAAGCCGCACCTTACGACGTAACGCAGCCCGAACCAACGGGTGAAGAGAGGATCTTCCGAACGATCTATTGCATGACCTTCAAACGCTCGTTGGTCATCACAGCAAGCTGACACCACCGCGAACATGGACACATCCGACCCGATCGTGTCCAGCGACATTGATAGCTCGGGGGAAAAACATGGCTCGAACGCTAGTAAAGCTTGTGCAACAAGGCGTATGGGACATGCCACTAGAGTCCATGCCCCTCGCAATCGGCTACATCAAAGCGGCAATGGACGCACACCCGGTACTCGGCGACGCATGCGATACCGAAATCGTGAACCTTCGCGGAGGAATGACGATTGGGGACACCATAGCTGAGGTGTTTCGAGACGGGATCCCCGATGTACTCGCCATCTCCGTATTCGGGTGGAGCTTCCGTTCTGCGCTACTGCTTTCGGAAACCTTCAAGCAGCTTAATAGTTCAGGGCTGGTCGTACTGGGAGGAACGCACGTTGCCAATCAGGCTAAGCGCGTGTTCCGGCTGAGCGACGACATCGATGTGATTGCGAACGGTGAGGGTGAACTCGTCTTCCCTGAACTGCTCGAGGCATGGATCGAGAACAAGTTTCCCCTACCATCCGGCGAAGCTATCCGTGGTATTTCGTACAGACTTCCAGACGGGGGTATCAAGACCACACCGGAAAGGCCTCGAATTGAGGACCTGGGATCGATTGTGTCTCCATTCCTGAGCGGCGCCATCCCGATGACGCATGCAAACGGCAAGTTTAGGTATGACGTCGCACTAATGGAGACAAACCGAGGTTGCCCCTATCACTGCGCCTTCTGCTATTGGGGCGGCGCGATCGGCCAGAAGATGCGCCGGTTTCCGCGGGAACGGCTGCTTGAGGAACTTGAAATGTTCGCCTTCTACGAAGTTCACTCGGTAGTCCTTTGCGACTCAAACTTCGGCATGCAACCGCAGGATGAGGAATTTCTGGAAGACGTTGTACGGCTCAAGGAACGAACCGGCTACCCGAGAGCGATCGAGTCCTCCTGGGCGAAGAACAAATCTGCGACCTTCTACAGAATCGTCACCAAGATGCGCGAGGCGGGACTGCACAGTTCCTTCACTATCGCTCTGCAGACGCTCGATGCCTCTGCGCTCGAGGAAATGAATCGACGCAACATGAAGTTGAATGACTGGAAGGCGCTCGCAGAGTGGCTTTCATCCGAAGGTCTCGAATGTTACGCAGAGCTGCTGTGGGGCGCCCCAGGGGACACGACTGAGACGTTCCTGCGCGGATACGACGAACTATCCCTGCACGTGCCGCGGATTGCGACTTACCCGCTGATGCTCCTACCCAACACCGATTACAGCGCCCGACGTGAGCAACTGGGCTTCGTCACCTCACGCGGCGACGCTGACGACTTCGAATACGTGCTGGCATCCAAAACGATGACCCTCCAGGAAAACCTAGAGATGCAAGGATTTCTGCTATGGGCACGTTCCGTCGCGGAGAACTCATTCTTCCGGTACATCTGGCGACCCGCACTTGCATACGCCGGACTCACACAGTCGCAGATCCTTTTCAGCCTCGCGGAATGGTTCGATGCCAGCGACGAGGAGGCCTCAACTCCGCTGAAGTCTCCGCGCACAATCGTAGAACCCGCAGCGGTCAACGCGGCGGTTCGGGCTCTGTTCCTAGACAAGCGCGTACGCGAAATGCTCGAAACATGGTGGCAAACCAAAATCACCCCGCTAGCGAAGGCCGAGAAGCAGTGGATTCTAAATGAGGTGTTCCGTTTTGACATGCTCACACTTCCCATCCTGAATGACGAACGGGCATCTCTACCCAACCCACCGGCGCCCGAGGATGAGTCATACCGACGCGACGAGAAACTGAAGGTCGATGTTCCCAATGTCGTTAGGGCGTTGCGCAACAACGACGAGGTACGTACCGAGTACCTGAGGCCGGCGGCGTATAGTCTTCGATGGCGTCTAGGAATCGAAAAGTACGTAGACAATCACGAAGAGGCGCTTTTGCACGTCGCTCAGCTGGAGAAGATCTGACCCATGGACACCGGGACAATAGACGCGGAACCTCAAGGACACAGCGAACAACTTCTCTCCACAGTGCGAGAATTAGAGTCACTATTTCACCATCCCACTGACTCCACCACTGCCGACCAGGTGTCGAACTTGCTCGACGAGCACTTCATTCGAGTTACACCCTCGGGCGATGTTCAAGACAAGTCGCAGGCGCTTGCGGTGTTCCTGGAGCGTTGGGCCGAGAAAGTCAACTGCCCGTGGCACTTACAAGACGAGCGCTTGCGGCGGCTGTCAGAGGCGATTTACCTATACTCCTACTCGCTGCACATGGCCGGGCGCGTGACAAGACGCTCAACTATCTGGTCCGTCACGGGCGACGTCATGAAGGCACTCCATCATCAAGGGACCCTCGCGGCTCACGATGTGGACCATTCACTCGCCAGCGCGGCTAAACCTGCGTCACGCGCCGATGGAGCATCGAGGTGATACCAATCAACCACACTGCGGCTTCGCGAGGCGGCAAAGCCCTCGGCCTTGATTCGTGCGTGAAGGTAGGACTCAACGTACCCCCGTATGTAGTAGTTACTTCGGACTATTTCTCAGAACATATTGACGCAGCCCAAGTCCGCCCCCTCTTGGCACAGTTGGACCGCGAACTCCGCAAGGAGCCCGCCCCCCCTCTCGATTACCTAGCCCCTCTCTGCCAAGAGATACGCCACCGCATCACATCCGCCGATGCTCCACGACGGCTCCGCGCAACCTTGGGCGACGCTCGGGGCGAATTAGGTCCCGGTGCCATGGCGATTCGAAGCTCGATGGTAGGAGAGGACTCGGCGCAGAAGTCCTACGCCGGCCAACTCGAGTCCTTCCTCAACGTTCTAGGTCTGGACGAATGCGTGCGCTGCGTGCTCGCCTGCTGGGCCTCTGCATTCCAGCCGCACACCGTGCTTTACATGCACTCGGCCGGAGCACGTGTCGAGGACACCTCGGTGGCAGTTGTTGTGCAGCAGATGATCGACGCGACCAAATCCGGTGTTGCCTTCTCGGCTGACCCCGTGTCGGGCGTACGGGAGACCGTTGTTGTGTCAGCCGCATGGGGCCTCGGCGAAGGTGTCGTATCAGGTGGGGTAGACGCGGACGAGTACCGATTTACGCGCGACGGCCAGCCCAGGGGACAGACCCTCACGCACCAAGAAGCGATGGTCGTCAGCGATCTAGATGGAGGAACCAAACTTAGCGCAGTACCAAAAGAACAAGCCGACTCGGCTGTCCTATCGGCGGACGACGGTGCACGGATCTGTGCCATTACTGTGCGAGCGGAGAAGTGGTTTGGCGTCCCAGTCGACGTCGAATGGACTATCGCCGAGGGGGTACTCTACGTTCTACAAGCCCGTCCCATCACGGGGTTACCTCCTGCTCCGCCAGTTCGGCAATCGTTATCACACAGGTCATTTGATAACTCAAACATCCAAGAGAGTTTCAATGGTTACACCTCGCCACTTACCTTCTCCTTCGCCTCACTCGCCTACGAGCGCGTCTTTACAGACTTCGCTCAGGCTGTGGGCGTAGCACCCGGGGAACTGGCAACCTTCAAACCGTACGCCCGAAACATGCTTGGCTACTTGAACGGACGCGTCTACTACAACCTCCAAAGCTGGTACGCCATGCTAGGACTCCTTCCTGGTTACGAAACGAACAAAGAGGAAACCGAGCGTGTGATGTGGCACCTCGAAGAGCCAGCCGACGAATCAGAATCACGCGCAGCAAGTCAAGGGCTCCTACGCCGCGCACGCCTCTTCAAAGTCGGAGTGCGGATCGCCGCGAATTTCGCCACCCTTGACTTGAGTGTCGCGCGTTTTGTCAGAAATTTCGACCGCGTCTACACCCAGATCGACCGTCCCGCTTTAGCAACACAATCCATCGACGAGCTCAACAAGGCCATCAGTATCGTCCACCGGGAGATGATGGACAGCTGGCAAGTGCCGAACGTCAATGACCTCCGGGTAATGATGACATGCGGCGCAATTCGACGTATCACCGCCGAACTCGACGGAGACACCGCCGACTCGGTCTTCGCGGACCTGATGTCAAACATCGAGGGCATCGAGTCCATCCAGCCGACACTGTTGCTGGCAGAGATCGCCGACTGTATCGGTCGGGACGGGGCATTGCGAACGTTGGTGCTGGACACCGAACAATCCACTGTGGACGTGTACGAGCGACTCACCGCGTCCGACAGTAGTGTCGCTCAGCGACTACAAGACTATGTAAGTCGATACGGGGATCGGTCCGCAGGCGAACTCAAACTTGAGACACAGACTATCCGCGATCAACCCCACACCCTAGTGCCGTTGCTGCGCAACTTGGTTGCACACAGCGACATCGTGGCCGAACGACTCACCAACCGGCCAGCAACTGCTTTTCGAAAGGCCCGACGCGATACCGCAGCCCGGCTAGGGCCACTTCGACGCATCTACTTCCGCGCGATTGTGTCATGGGCAAGAAAATCCGTAGCGGACAGGGAAAAGCTGCGACTACTTCGGACCTACGCATTCGGTGCCACCCGGGA
This sequence comes from Rhodococcus sp. P1Y, assembly GCF_003641205.1. Lineage (NCBI taxonomy): Bacteria > Bacillati > Actinomycetota > Actinomycetes > Mycobacteriales > Nocardiaceae > Rhodococcus > Rhodococcus sp. P1Y. The sequence continues at coordinate 472,743 of NZ_CP032762.1, read as the reverse complement.
TATTTACCGAGCATATGGCATGCGCTTACACGAGCTGGGTGCCCTGGATTCACCCGAGGACATTTACATGCTCACCGTCGACGAGATCGACGCGTACGTATCGGGCCGTGCGGTCTCCTCGGATCTCGACTCGCTCGTAGCGACGCGACGTCTCGAACACAAGTCATACCTGGATGTCGACATGGCCAACCGCATCGACGTGGAAGGATTGCCTTATCAGCAGGTAGGTGCCGTCGTCAGTTCTCCGGAGAACCACACGGCCGAGAAGATGAAGGGACTCGGGTGTGCGCCCGGAGTGGTGCGCGCCAAAGTTGTTGTAGTCGAAAGTCCGACAGACGCTGTAGCGGTAGCTGGAAAAATCATCTGCGCAATGAGGACCGATCCCGGGTGGGCGCCCCTTTTCCCGACCGCTGCTGGTCTGATCGTTGAGCGAGGTTCGAGTCTTTCCCATTCCGCAGTCGTCGCCCGAGAGATTGGTCTTCCTACGGTTGTTGGAGTTCCGGGTGTGACTCGCTGGTTGTGTACCGGAGACGAAGTCCTACTCGACGGGGAACGGGGGACCATCGAACGATTGCCCAGAGACCCGGCAAACGAAGGCGGCGACGCAGCATGAACTCACCCACGCCGAGTCACGATCGCCGTGAGCAGATCGCTGATTTGCTGGCCCGGGTAGGTCACATATCGAAGGGTCAGATCGAGGACGCCACCCGTTTGACCGCTGATGCCGGGCTCGACTCGGTCGACCTGATTGAGCTAACGAACGCCTTAGAGACAACATTCGCGATCGAGTTGACCGAGGCGGACACGGCCGACATCACTACCGTGCACGACGTGGTGACCATGGTGGCGACGGCTATGGAGCGGAGCCGAGCGAGGTGACAGAAGAGCCCACCTGTCCAACCGTCACTCAGTGGTTGACGGCTCCCGTGCGCGAAGCAAAATACAGCTTCTCGCCGGATGGCACCTCGTGGCAAAAGACCTCACACAAGGATTTGGCGGAACAGGCGAACGGGGCGGCCAGCTACTTCACCCTGAACGGCGTCCGCCCCGGCGACCGTGTCGGGTTGATCGTCGAAGCAGGCCCAAACTTCATCGCAGCCTTCTTTGGCGCAATCCTTATCGGCGCCATCCCGGCACCGATCGCAACACCCCCGCCGTTCGGGAGCTCGAACAACTATCTTCTCTACCTCCGCAATCTCATTCACGTGGGCCAGCTCGACATCATCGTTTGCGGCGAAACCGCAAGAAGCACTGCCGACCTGGCGACAGACGCCCTCACAGCGCGTGTTCTGCCGGTTCAAGGGTCTTTCGACAAGACCGCCCCCGTTGAACCACACGGGTTCGCTAACGACGATCTGTGCCTCATCCAGTTCAGCTCCGGCTCGTCCGGAACAAACAGAGCTGTGCACATCTCGCACCAGAATCTGGCGGTGAATACTCAGGCAATCGCACACTGGCTCGAACTTGGGCGAGGCGACTCTTGGGCCACTTGGCTTCCGCATTATCACGATATGGGCCTCATCGGGGGTATCTTGACTCCACTCGTTAGCTCTATCGACATCATGGCCATGGCCCCCCAAACCTTCATCAAGAACCCGGCGGGGTGGCTTTCCTGCTTTGGCGAGTACGAAGCGACCGTCACTGCATGCCCAAACTTCGCCTTGGACTTCATACTTCGGCGAGTGAACTCCAACATGGTGCTTGGACACGATTACAGTCGTTGGAAGTCTTTGGTGTGCGGCGCCGAGCGAGTAGATCATCAAACTATGACAAAATTCGCTAATCGCTTTGGCGTTCAGGGGTTTAACATTCACACCTGCACGCCCGCCTACGGACTTGCAGAATCAACACTCGCTGTTACCGGGAAGAAGCTGAAGTCGGCCCCTCGAAGCATCACAGTCCGCGCAAGCTCTCTATCGCCAGGCTCGCAGGTACACCTTGGTCCTGCTGGAGCGGACGAAGTTCGAGCCATCGTTTCCTGCGGCCAACCTGTCGATCCCAACTCATGCGTGTGGATCGAACATGACGGTCACTCGGTACCCGAAGGTGTGGTTGGTGAGGTCCACGTCAAAGCGGCATCGGTCGCTGTCGGATACTCCTCCACCAGCCGAGAATCCACAAACCGCTTCGAGGGAGGAAAGGTCAACACCGGCGATGCAGGTTTCTTGCTTCAAGGTGAGCTTTTTGTAGTCGGCCGGTTCGGCGACTCCGTGAAAGTGCGCGGGCGCACATTCTTCTCGGAGGACGTGGACGCAGTCCTGTTCAGGCTCACAGGTGTTGACAGCCACAATCTCGTCAGCATCTTGGGAGATACCCCAAGCGGTCCTGCAATCCTGGTTGTCACTGAAGTACGCGAAGTATCGATCCTTACCGACATTCGGAACCAGCTCACCACGCACTTCGCCGGACTGACCATCCAGGTCGCCGCCGTCGATAAAGGTTCGATTATGAGGACCACCAGCGGAAAGCCGCGGCGAAGGGCGATGTGGGACGCATATGCGACGGACACAACGGACGGCAACAGCCCACCATCGACGAGCCTCGTTGAGGCAGCCGAGACATAACGGGTCTTTCCAAGACCCACACTCACCCATGGGCGCCCGTCACTTGCTATGAGAGGAAACCTGACCCTGTGCAACTTAACGAACTTGTTCCGGCAGCTGTTGTGTTCGACTGCGATGGACTACTGATGGATACCGAGCCGTGCTGGACCGTTGCAGAGACGGAATTGTTTGCCCGGCGAGGTCTCCCATTCGGTGACCAACAGAAGGCTCTGCTCATCGGACGATCGCTCGGGGACGCGTGCGCCGGACTGGCGGAAATATTCGAAGATGGCCAATCGCCCGCAGCCCTTGAATCCGAACTTATGGGATTGGTTTGGGAGGCAGTCAATACCGGCGCACAGGCCATGGACGGCGCCCATGACCTGGTGGCAGCCGTCGCGCGTAAAGTTCCCGTAGCGGTGGCGAGCAACTCACCTCGTGAACTGCTTGACTGCGCTCTCAAGCGCGGAGGCTTGAGCGATGCATTTGCCGTTAGTATTGCCGCCAACGAGGTCACCACCCCCAAGCCGGCACCCGAAATGTATCTGACGGCTTGCCGCCTCCTCAATGAGTCGCCGCAACGGAGCGCGTGCTTCGAAGACTCCGGGACCGGCGTTCGCTCAGCCAAAGCTGCGGGCGTCTTCTGCATCGGCGTGCCAAGCCTTCCGTCGGTTACTCTCGACGCAGATGTCGTATTTAGCTCCCTGCGAGAAGCAGCAATCACCGAATGGATCGAAGGATGGTAAACGACGGCTGGCTACCCCCAACGGAACGGTCAGAACACAAAGCATCTAGTGGTCACAAACGGGATCTAGTTGAGGACGGTGACATCCTCATCCACGCTCACGGCGTGGGTTCGATCGACTTCAGTTCAATGAAACCACCAGACCTACGACTGCTAGAAGACCATGCCGGTAGGGACAATTTCCGAATAGTACCCACCATCTTTTTGCGGCGGAGCTACATCGACGAATTCGACGCAGTCCTCAACGAGTACAAGCGAGGAAAGAATGCGGGCGAATATCAGCACATTCTCGGCTTTGCCGTTGAGGGTCCGCTCTTGGGGCGATCTGGCGGCGTGCCAGTATCGGGATGCTGGAACCCCACCGCGGAGGAGTGGTTTCGTCTCGCAGACATGGGACACCGGGGATTGGTATACATGGTGATTGGCCCCGACGCAGTCGACATCGATGATGAGCTAGATGAAAGAGTGTCGTTTCGTGACGTCATCAGGGCCTTCTACTGGGCAAACGTCAAGCTGGCGCTCGGACATTTCCAACATACAGACCCGCACCTGTCCGCCCAGAGAACCAATAAGGTAATCGAGTTCATTCAAACCGAATTCGGCCCCTCACCAGATATTCTGTTGACAGACCACCTTTTCAACGACATGCCAAGAAACTTTCGCCACGCGTGGCGAGGAGAGGTAGAAAAATCTGCACGGAACTCAGAAGTTACCGAGTTCCTCACCCGCCCGTGGACCGACGAATCGCTTGTACAGATATTAGGACCCGTACCTGCCCTGCTAGTCAGCGCAGCCCGAAGCGGGCTTCTGACGCCTGTAATCAACTTCGATGGCGAGCACGTTGATCTCGCGATCTGCAAAAGAGTCGTGGAATTCCTGGGCACCAACCGTCTCATCGCAATCAGTGATCACACTGACCTAGATGAGATGGCAGGGGAGAAGCTACATTACAAAGGTAGTAGTACGCTGCGCTACCGCAGTGACGGAGTCGTCGCTGCCGGCTCTGCTGGTCTTCCCGCGCAACGACAGTCAATGGCGTCGATCGGTTTGTCGGAATCGGAGATGAAGTCCCTTCTCTGTACAGTTCCCGCCCGGGTCCTCGGCCATCAGATCTCCGGCGCCGACCGTCTGGGCAAAGTCGACATCGCGAACGGACAGCGCCGATGAAAGTCTTGATTACTGGAGTAACCGGAATGATTGGAGCTGAAGTAGCGTCACGACTCCTGAACTCTGGTCACTCGGTAATCGGCCTCCTACACCGAGAACCGGGCGTTGTTCGGGCCGACAACAGCGTCGTCCCTTCAACCCCGTGGTGCGTAGACAGAGCGCCTCTCGGCTGTGTTGAAACTGTCAAGGGAGACGTAACGGCACCCGCCCTGGGGATCGCTGCTGAAACTTACCGTCACTTATCCGAGACAACAGATTTAGTCGTGCACACCGCAGCACTCACTGAATTTGGTCGCCCAAACAAGCTTTACACAGACATAAACATCAACGGCACTGCAAACGTTGTCGACTTTGTGCGCAGCCCCATCAGCCGAGAAATTCCGCTGCTACACGTCAGTACTGCGTATGTCTGTGGCGAGAGAACCGGTGTCATAAAAGAGACCGAACTAGACCACGGTCAGACGTTCGGCAACTCTTACGAAAAGTCAAAATGCGAAGCCGAGATTCTTGTTTCAGAGAAGTGCAAAAACGCAGTGATTATTCGACCAAGCATTGTGGTAGGCCGCGAGCGCACCGGAGTCACCCGAGATTTCAAGCATATCTTTCCAGTACTAAAGGTTATGACCAAGGGCCGGCTGATGACCATACCTGGAGAGTACGGCGCCTTGCTAGACCTGGTGCCGGTGGACTATGTCGCTGATATCGTCGCCGCAGTCGCCACCAATCACGCGCAAGTGGCCGGCAGCGTCTTCCATGCCATCGGGGGTAGCGCGATCTCCTTTCGCGGCCTCAGCGATGTGCTCGCGGAGTACCCGCCCTTCTACATGCCGCGCTTCGTTCCGAAGGCGAATTTCGATCGTAGTTCGCTTGAACGCACTGAGGCACGCTACTACGACAATGTGATCAGCTTGTACACAACCTACTTCAACAGGCGTGTCGTTTTTGACGATTCAAATGTCCGACGACAGCTGCCGTCACAACGGATCGCTCCTCGCGGCGAAATCCTGCTTCGGCTCTTGCTCGACTACTCACTTGCTGTCGGATACCTCGGCCCGGACTCGCCCGATATCGCCCCAAGACAGTCTGCAACTAGTCACCCTGAGGTGGTCGGGTAATGAAATCCATCTCTGCACACTACGCGCGTCTGCTAGACGAGGCGTTGCAAGCACTAGATGCGCAACCCGGCTACGGCGTCGTACTCGAGGGTTCTATCGCCGAAGGATTCGGCAACAGCACTTCAGATGTTGACTTTCTTCTCATCGAGCCCGGTGAAAGAACGACTCCCCTGATACCAACGATCATTTTTCGCGACGGCCGGCGAGTCGAAGTTCGAGTACGGTCAGTGCACCAGATCGCACTTGAGATCAACCACGTCCTGTCTGGAATCTCGAACGACTCGTCATCTCTCGACGGCGTTACGTTCGATCAACTCGATAGAGTCCAACGCCTCTGCCGGTCGGTCGTCTACCGACGAAGTGTTGGAACGGACCACCTGAAGTCCCTAGTTCCGCCCGCCGCCATCGACAATGCGTCTAAGACTTGGTTCGCACAGCTTGTCAACCAGTCCGTTCGGTGCGGGTTGGCGATGGAAGCCATCGAAGAGTGGCAAGAAGCGGTTCAGTGGTATCGCACAGCCGTCGAGCAAGGCGCGAAGGCGTGGCTGTGCTCACAGGGTGAAAGTTATCTAAGCGTGAAATGGACATCGTTGCAGTTCGCACGACTGCCATCGGCTCATGACCGCTTCGAGCGGTTTCGCGATTTATTGATCACCCCGCGCGGGACGAACGAGGACATGCGTAGCTATGCCATCCGCGCGAAGATCCTTTTAAGCGACTTCGGCTTCGACTTGTCCGATCTTGAGCCGCGCTCGGTGTTCTTTACTCGAAAGCCCGACACGACGACGTGGCAAATCGGAGACCGGGTACACATCGTGCGGAATCGCGAAGAAGTCTATGTATTGAGCTCAGCGGCAAGAACAGTTTGGCGCTCAATCGACTTCAACCGATGCGCAGCTGATCAGCTAGCTGACTTGCGCAGCGTTGTAGCCCGGCCGGGCCAGTGCTTCTCAGAGTTTCACCGCCTGGGGTTCCTGGGCTTGCGGTGGTCAAACGGGGAAGAAGTCAACGGACGTTCCCAGTCATCGTCCGCACCGTCCACCTCGCTACCGGTCATCTCAATCAGAGGAGCCGAGGTAGGAGACGCGACGGAGGACGTTAGGCTTGTTCCCCTTGCGCCGGCGCAATTCGCCGGCGCCGGAATTGCGTTGGTCTGGGCCAACGCGGAGATTGAGAACTCCCGCGAGGACGCGATTGGCGCCCTCGATGCTGAACAATGGGGAACATTTCAATCTGCTACTCGAAGAATGGTCCGCAAAGCGGCAATGGTCGCACTCACCGCAAACGGGCTCGTCCCAAGAAGTTCGAACAGTAATGGACTCGGTGGCTCCAGCTGGCAGCGTCGTGAGGCAGACGAGGAAGCATGCGCTCGCATGACGAGAATCCCCGGTCTTCCTGGTCAACTCGTACAGACTGCACTTGCACTCGAAGCAGGTTCTCCCATCGCAGGGAGGGAGGACGCCGAATCGGCGCTCAAGGACGTCGATCAATTCGTCCATAGCGTACGAGATGTGACCGGCGGATCGCTGTTCCCTTCGTCGTTCGTATCGCCAGCGGAATGGCGCGAAACATTGGAACTTAGTTACGACTGGGTCAGGATGGCAGCCTTCCTAGACTCCGCGTTTCCGCTGGATGAAGCTCGAGATCTCGTTGCGGTAAGCCACGGTTAACTCCGTTGCTCCGACTGCGCCCGCGTAGTGTGACTAGCGATCACCAGAGATTCGCTGAGTTTGGGCGCCGCCAGCACTTGCCGGGGCTGCCCCTGGGCGGAGTTGATGCGCCCAACCATGAAACGCTAGAGGGCCACATCGGTTGTCGCCGCCGCCCGTGTGAGGCGGTTCTCCCCGCGCCACGAATGGAGCAACCGGTGCAGTGAGGGCGTCATCGTTCTAACTTTTCGATCCATCGGTACGCCAAACTGGTTCAAGTAAGACTCGCGACTATATGCCTCGGTGTTCCAGCCCGCGTCACGCATCACCCTGGTGTGATGCTCCAAGTACGGGTCTGCACACTCCATCAGGATCGTGCAGTTCTCCGCCAGCAACCCGTCAGGGGCTTCAATGATTTCACGTAGAAACCACGAGGGGTCATTGACCGGGGCGTAACTGAAATGTGCTATCCCAGAACGTTTCGTCGCTTCGGATACAGGATCGCCATCGATGAGATACGGAGGATTCGCGGCGACGACATCGACACCGGCAACGGGTAGACGGCTGAAGGGCTCAAATATGGCTTCAGTGTCATACGCCTGGTACAACCGCAACCGGCTCGGTGTATCAAGCAACGTGCTCGCGTTAATCTGGGTCAGCCGTAACGCCGCGCCTTGCAGTTCGCTGCAATGAGCTTCCGCAGTCGGCACCGACGCCAGCGCCGAGACCGTAATATTACCCACTCCCACACCAACTTCGAGCAAGCGCGGTCTGGGTTGGGTTGTACCGCCAAGGGCGTGCGCGGTCGCCAGCGCGAGTAGTTCACTCGCGGGGTGCGGAATAACGACGCCAGTCTCTGTCGCGTATTCACTACCAAGAAACAGCTCTGTGCCGACCAGGTATGCGAGGGGAACTCCACGTTTGCGATAAGCGACAAGAGTGTCCAGGCTGCGGCTAGGGTTTGCGGATTCGGCTGCTGCGAGCAACAGGTTGGCTTCCCGTTCCCAATCAGCAACTTCACCACCCCTTAGTGGAATATCGCTGAGGGCAAGTTGGTCCGCAAGGGTCTTCACTTCGGAGGCGCCCTGGGTGCTCGATTTCATACTAAAAATATACCTGAATGATACTGTGCAATAAGGAAACAGTTCCTACGCAGCGCTCCAATGCTCCAACACCACTCTGTGTGTCTGCTGCGCGACTTGACTCTTCCAGGGGGGTGACGAGGCGGAGTTGATGAAGTACAGTGATCTGGATAGTCAGGCGCTACACAGCATTACGCTTAGGGGAGGGCTACCTTGCTGACGGTCGAGGATGTATTTGATGCCGTAGAGGGTCTCGGCGGTGCTCGATGGGGCAACATGGAAGCCGTGCTCAGCGATGGCAAGGACTTGTTAGACGAAATCTCGTCCAAGCCCGAACTGCTATCGAAACTGATCGGGTGTGCGCGTGAAGACGTCAACGCGCGGTCTAACTTTGAGCGTCATCGGTTACTTGACAAGTTGCACCTGTTTGAGTCACCCACTAACGGTGTTCGGCTCCGGTTGCACATCAGCACCAACGAACACAAAGATCGACCACATGACCATCGATTCTCCTTTGTCTCAAAGATTCTGACTGGCGGGTATATGCACACCCGGCACGAACTTGAGGTCGACGACTGGGGCCTGATCGACGACACCGTACAGAACGACACCGAGGCGGTGCCGCTCAATGCACGTGTTATCCCAACATTCCAGACGTACCAGGCTCCTGGCTCCCTCTACTCGCTACACCATAGTGAGATACATACCACATTCACTCGACCGCAGTCGGTTTCGCTCTTTCTGCGTGGACCCGCGGAGAAACAGCGATCGATCATCACCGAACGAGAGACCAGTAAGGCGTGGTGGAGGTATGGAAAGACGGAGGAGCCACAGGCGCGCCGCCAAAAGGTGTCAATGGATGAACGGTATCTTGACGAATTGCTGAGCAACATCCGATCGATCGGGGTAATCAAATGACCTCTACGGCAGCCGCCGCAATCGATATCGGCAGGCGAATGGCTGCCTTGCCAACCATTGAGTGGACAACGATTGAGACAGCGTATCCCGCTGTATCGAAGGCTCTCGACATGTTGTCCGCTGACAAGGAACTCTTGACGGCACTGGTCCACCACTCTTGGCAATCTGATCACCTCCGCGCAAAGTGCGAGATTCATTCACTGGACGACAAGATCGTCTTGTGGGACGAGCCAGAGCGTGGTTACCGCGTACGGCTACGGCTTGCGCACACACAACAGTACGAGCGTGTACACAACCACCGCTTCTCTTTCGGCGCGAAGATTCTGCACGGACAGTATGAGCAAAATCTGTACCGGTCCAACCACGAGCTGAACGAGAACGCCAAGCCCGAAGACTTTAGGGTGGTTAGTTCTCGAATCGAACCTGCGGGCTCAGTGCTTTGCATCGACCACAATCAGCTTCACACGACTCTGACTCCGCCAGACACGATCTCACTGATGATTCAGTCACCCGCGAAGAAACGCAAAGCGTTCATTATGCGCCTGTCAGACGGCAACGTGTGGTGGAGATTGGGAGAAGTAGACGAAACCTCTGAACGTCGACAAGAGGTTCTGATGGACCAAACAACTTACGACAATTGGGTGCAGAAGCTGGTCGGCTTGGGCCTCATCCATCCGCACTAATGACTATCCAGTCATGAAAATCCAACTGAAGCAGCATGCACAGCAGGACGTAGTCACCTCCCAACGACTTCGCGCGCTCAATACGCACTCGCCAACCCTGGTTGTCCTGGTTCACGGGGGCTTCTGGCGAGCGGAGAAAACACCCGAGTCGATGGCATGGTTGGTCGAACACCTTGCTGTTCTCGGCATCGAAGCTGTCGCAGTCGGTTATCGGACGGTCGAGACAAGCGCGACGATCAGCGAAATGGTCCACGACGTTCTTATCGCTTGCAGCCATGGAAAACAGACCGATCGTCGGCACAAACACATCGTCTTCGTCGGACACAGTGTCGGTGGGTACTTGGCTCTCCGATCGGCGACCGAGTTCAACAGGACTTTCGGGCGGAGTTCCGCCAGCGCCGTAGCGGTTGCTCCCTTCACACTGTTCAATCGACCCGAGTACCTCGCCCTGGGCGACAACGCTGCCAGCGCCCTAGTCCAGAACTCGATTAACTCTCCAACGGACGCGGACATCGCGCGCGTGCTCACCCTGAATCAGATTCCCGAGAAAACCGTCGTCGTGCACGGCACAGATGACTCGACCATTCCCTGTTATATGTCGATAGAGTTCACCTTCACGCAGCATACTGTTCGTCCAGATCTACACCTCGTAAAGCACGCAAGACACATGGACTTCGTCAAGCCTGGACGCCATGCAAGTACTTACTTGCTCGAACTCATTCAACGCATCGCCTTCGAACGGACAGCACTGACGTGAACGTCATTACATTCACATCTGCTACCGGAAACAATTTGAGCACAGCCGAGCAGGTGATGCGCGAAACTACGGGTAGAGGCGTCGCACTGAATTTCTCCGATGCACCCGATTGCGGAGCGGTGGCTCGAGCCCGTAGCCTCGGAATACCATCGCTGATCTGCGACGCGAGATACATTCAGCAAGTCGGTACCGGGCGCATTACCGCACAGCAGGAATACCATGACGACGTTAGAGATTATCTCCACCGCTGGGAGAGCTGGAATGGGAAGATCGATCTCATTGTACTTGCCTATCACAGGATTATCCGGGGCAGTCTGCTCAGCGAGTACGCGGGCCGCATGATAAACCAACATCCCGGGGACCTCAGACGCAAACTTGGCGACGGCACGAGGCAACTTGTCGGCATGTCCGCAGTGAAACTGGCCCACGACCAGGGCATCGACCACACTCGTACATCAACGTTTCTTGTCAACAGTGGCATTGATCAAGGACCATTACTCGCGGTCGGACCTGCGGTGAGTTTTGCCACGAGACCCCGTGAATTGCTGGAACCTGAATATTTGAAACAGCATGAAAATCGACAAAAGAAAGAATCCGACAAACCCGCTCTAGAATGGGTATTGCGTTCGTTCCTATCTGGCGAATTGTCGTTTCATGGTTACGATGTCGACAACTATCAGCCCTACCTCAATGGGGCCCCCATGCACGATCCCCACGTTATCGAAGAGGCTTCCAGCAAGTGACCGACGACAACGACTCACTTATGACCATTGATCACGTGTACTCTGCTCCAAACCCACACGTGGTCTCTTCCGAGGGTATATACCTATGGGACCGAGACGGTCGCCGATACCTCGACGGTGAGGCATGCAATGGGGGCAGTCTTCTCGGCTATGATCACTCGATCATCGATGCGGCGGCCCGTAATCTAGCGAAGCTGCCAGCCGCGCCATCGTTCGTGGAAACAGATGTTCGCATGCGACTCGGACGCCGACTTAGAAAAATCTTTGAGCCCGCTGGCACCCAGTCGGGAAGGGTTATTTTTGATACCAGTGGCGCCTCCGCGATCGAGACGGCAGTCAAACTGGCCGGAAACTATTTAGGCGACCATCAAGTGTTCGTTTTAGCCGGCGCCTACCACGGTAGATCGATGTACACCTCGGCGCTCAGTAGCAGCTTCCGTTACCGGCAGACATCCTCCATCTCAAGCTATCCAGTGGTCCGCCTTCCGACAGTATCCTCCGACGCCGGCGCGGAATCCGTGGCGCATAGCACTTCAATTGCCGTCCAACTGATCAGTGCTGAGCTCTGGGGCGGAACCCATTCGCCTGGGTATCGAGGACGCAGAATCCGACCAATCCTAATTGTTGAAGCTTTTCAGAATGTCGGAGGCGGCAATCTGTTGTCGTATAATTACCTCAGGGCGATTTGCAAACAAGTTCAAGATGCCGGTGGTCTGGTTATCGCGGACGAGACGTTCACGGGGATATACAGGACCGGTCCTCTGTGGTCTTATATGCCAGCCGAAATTTTTCCCGACATCGTCGTCGGATGCAAAGCGTTGTCAAACTCCATGGCACCGTTCTCTTGTATTTGGGCAGCAAATCATGTATCACATCCAGAAACAGCTCAGCCTGGCTTGCAGTCAGCCACTTTCGCTTCGTGCGCTCTGACCCTCGGTATCGTCCACGCAGTACTGGATAAGATCGACGAAATAGGCCTAAAAGGCTTAGGCGAGAAAGCAATGCACCTGCAACAAAAGTTCGCTACTATTGGGCAGCAGCTGAAGGCCGAATGTCCGACAATAATACGTAGCCATTCGGCCATAGGCGCGATCCTCAAGCTGCAGCTGAACGGCCCACAGGCTCATAGAGTCCGGCATAAACTACTGACAGCAGAAAACGACAGGTTGCTGGTCAGTTCAACCGGCCTGGCACCCGACACAATCCTGGTCCACCCGTCCCTGTTGGTTTCGGACCACGAGATTGACGCAATGTACGGCCTGCTCCGAGTGGCTCTAAGAAACGACGAATTATGATCGCCAACGATCGTATCCTGCAGATGCTAAGTAAAGATGTCGATCCGCAAAAGTGGGAAGTTATCCGCGGTGACATTCATATACGCGAACTTGTCGATCAGTTCAGCCGGTCGGAACTCGAACTCGACCATTCCCGCAAATACACAATACTGGCCATCAAGCCCTGCGGCGTGCTCGCCCGCAAGGCATCGGCAACATTGTCATGGCTTCTTAAACAAGGTTTCGATGTCGTAGCGTTTGACACCGCGAGGATTACCGCGGAAAAGAGTCGACTTCTGTGGCACTGGCAACTGCACAAAGCAACAAGGTACCGCCTATGGGTCATGGACAACATTCTCAACTCAACGGAGACTATAATTCTAGTGCTGAGGCATCAATCCTCGACTTCTGCCTCAGCATTACTTAGCGAAAACAAGGGACCCGCTGACGCCTCGCGTCAACGCCCTGGGCAGCTACGACACATGCTGAAGCCCGAGGCATACCTACTCAACTTCGTACACACCGCCGACGATCCTATCGATATGTACCGAGACTTGTACATCCTCAAGGGAATCGAGTATGCAACATCGATGGCGCGGGCAATAGAGAAAGATGCCATGGCGGCACTCGATCCGGGTGTGGTCAGGCGAAAGATTCTAGACGTCGAATTTCGCTCGCTACATCATGATCTGTCGTTACCCTCCGCACTCGAGGGCCTGTCGAAGGCAAGCCAGAGCAGATCGACTCTCGACGAGAACCAGGCTCGTGCTCTGATCCTCGCGTCGTTCTCGCGCCTCACGGAGAGAAGCGCGAGCAATTTGATCGCAGACGCACCTGTACACATGGCTGTTGCGGCCGCCCACTTGTTCGAAATGTCGATCCCCGGCGCAAGTGACCCGTTTGCGAGCCGCAGTGGCACCAAGTAGACCTCTACTCCACGCGCACAGGTACGAGCGAACTTCACCGGCGAGTCAACCAATCGGAGGTTGCGGCCGCTACCCGTCAGGGATCCTGACGTCATCGACGGTGCGCCACAGGCCGTTGGGTTTGGTGAGCTCGGTCTCGCCGGTGCGGTTTTGAAGAAGGACGTGGCAGGTCCCCGATTGTCCGACCACTGCGTTCTAGAGCCGCGATTGTCTGAGTGCAGTCGATCTCGCATCCGTCCACCAGATGGTGGTTGTGGGTGTTTTAGGCAGCGTATCGGCCGGCGGCATGCAATCGAGCGATGAGTGTCGGTGCCGATGATTGCGGTCGTCCCTTGAAGACCCGACCACCAACTTCGCTTCGAGCGGGCTCGTCCGATGATTTCGATTTCTGTAATCATTCCGCAAACGGTTGTTGAACGATTCGATGGGATCGTCGTTCTACGGTGTACCCGGCGGGATGTAGGCGATATCGACCCGGTCGGGGCAGAACTGTGGCAGCACAATAGATATGAACTCGGGTTCGCTGTCCATCCGCAGCACGAGTGGCGAACCACCCCCATATTGGGAACGCTTTGTCCGGTTCGTCGGTCAACCGCTTGGCTGTGATCGATCGCTCGACGTTGTTCAGCAATGACTGCCTGGTGTGTTCGTCGATTATCGAAGCGATCTTGATCACCTTCCGTCGACGGTTCAGCCGAACTGAAAATCCTTAGCCCACAAAGCTTCAGTGCACCGGCTTCGCTCTGCGGCGCGAGCTCACGCCGCCGTCTGCGTGGATGGTAGATCCGGATCTTCAGCCCATCCCCTTCCATAGCCGGTGAACTTGCTTCTTGTTCACCGCCATGCCTGATCGCTCAGGTGCGGCTAGGCGCGACGAAGACCGCGCAATGGATGCGAGCGGGCAACTTGTGCAGCGCCGCGTCAGAGTCGGCGGGTGTTTCGGCTGTCGGGGTATGCGCGGAGGTAGAGCGGGCTAGCCCAAGTGCTGAGCAGGCCAGACGTTTCGACATCGAGTCGAGCGGCATACGCCGACGGCCAGGCGGTGACTCGATCCCGTGACGGGGTATATTCTTCTGGCCGAGAGGCGTTGCAACGGGTCCGGTCCCCCGGTATCCGCCACGCTCGGCGAGTTAAGGACGCCTTCCGCGATGGAAGGAACCACGTGAGCTCCTTTGTGCCGAACATCCGCCCGGACTGCGCCGACGAGCTAACGGCTGCTCTCCACCGGCGGATCGTAGTGATCGACGGCGCGATGGGAACCGCGATCCAGCGGGACCGGCCGGACGAGGACGGCTACCGCGGCGAGCGGTTCGCGGAGTGGCCCACGGCTCTCCAGGGCAACAACGACCTGCTCACCCTGACGCAGCCGCGAATCATCGAGGGGATCCACCGCGAATACCTTGAGGCGGGCGCCGACATCATAGAGACGAACACGTTCAACGCGAACGCGGTCTCGCTCTCCGACTACAACATGGCGGAGCTGGGCTACGAGCTAAACTTCGCCGGCGCTGCTCTGGCCCGCAGGACCTGCGATGAGTTCAGTACCCCGAAGAAGCCCCGCTATGTCGCCGGCGTCCTCGGGCCGACGACGCGGACCGCGTCGATCTCGCCGGAGGTCAACGACCCAGGAGCCCGCAACGTCTCCTACGACCAGCTGGGCGCCGCCTACCTCGAAGCCGTCACCGGCCTCGTCGACGGTGGTTCTGACCTCATCCTCATCGAGACAATCTTCGATTCGCTGAACGCCAAGGCTGCGGTGTTCGCCGTCGAGACGCTATTCGAGGATCGTGGGCGACGCTGGCCGGTGATCATCTCCGGCACCATCACCGATGGTTCTGGCCGGACGTTGTCCGGTCAGGTCACCGAAGCATTCTGGAACGCGATCAGGCACGCGAAGCCGATCGCGGTGGGTCTCAACTGCGCCCTGGGCGCACCGGAGATGAGGCCCTACATCGCCGAGATGGCGCGGATCTCGGACACTTTTGTCTCCTGCTACCCGAACGCCGGTCTGCCGAACGCCTTCGGCGAGTACGACGAGTCCCCGGAGCGCCAGGCCGGCTACATCGCCGAGTTCGCTGAAGCCGGCCTGGTAAACCTGGTTGGTGGTTGCTGCGGGACGACGCCGGCGCACATCGCCGAGATCGTGAAGGTCGTCGAGGGCAAACCGCAGCGCGAGCTGCCGAAGATCGAGGTGGCTACTCGGCTCTCGGGCATGGAGCCTCTCAACATCACCAACGACTCCCTGTTCGTGAACATCGGTGAGCGCACCAACATCACCGGCTCCGCCCGGTTCCGCAACCTGATCAAGGCCGAGGACTACGACACCGCCCTGTCGGTCGCCCTGCAGCAAGTCGAGGCCGGGGCGCAGCTCATCGACATCAACATGGACGAGGGCATGATCGACGGCGTGGCCGCGATGGACCGGTTCACCAAGCTGATCGCGGCCGAGCCGGACATCAGCCGCGTCCCGGTGATGATCGACTCCTCCAAGTGGGAGGTCATCGAGGCGGGCTTGAAGAACGTGCAGGGCAAGCCGATCGTCAACTCGATCTCCATGAAGGAGGGCGAGGAAAAGTTCATTCGCGAGGCACGGCTGTGCCGCAAGTATGGTGCAGCCGTTGTCGTGATGGCGTTCGACGAGAAGGGGCAGGCTGACAATCTGGAGCGCCGCAAGGAGATTTGCGGGCGCGCCTACCGGATTCTGACCGAAGAGGTCAGCTTCCCGGCCGAGGACATCATCTTCGACCCGAACTGCTTCGCGCTGGCGACCGGTATCGAGGAACACGCGACGTACGGGGTCGATTTCATCGCGGCCTGCGCCTGGATCAAGGCGAACCTTCCCGGGGCGCGCATCTCCGGCGGTATCTCGAACGTGTCTTTCTCGTTCCGGGGCAACAACCCGGTCCGTGAGGCGATCCACGCGGTGTTCCTGTTCCACGCCATCAAGGCAGGCCTGGACATGGGCATCGTCAACGCTGGTGCGTTGGTGCCCTACGACTCGATCGATCCCGAACTGCGGGATCGGATCGAGGACGTCGTCCTGAACCGTCGCGAGGACGCGGCCGATAGGCTGCTTGAGATCGCCAAACGGTTCAACAGCCCGGAGAAGGTAGACGACCCGGTGGCAGCCGAATGGCGCAGCCTCCCGGTCCGCGAGCGCATCACGCACGCCCTGGTCAAAGGCGTAGATGCCGACGTTGAGTCCGACACCGAGGAATTGCGGGCCGAGATCGCCGCCGCGGGTGGTCGCCCGATCGAGGTGATTGAGGGTCCCCTGATGGATGGCATGAACGTCGTCGGTGACCTTTTCGGCGCAGGCAAGATGTTCCTTCCGCAGGTTGTGAAGTCGGCCCGGGTGATGAAGAAGGCTGTTGCGTACCTGTTGCCGTTCATCGAGGCGGAGAAAGAACAGTCCGGCGACTATGCAGCCGGGGACACAACGAACGGCACGATCGTGATGGCGACCGTGAAGGGCGATGTCCACGACATCGGCAAGAACATCGTCGGGGTCGTCCTGCAGTGCAACAACTACACGGTGATCGACCTCGGTGTGATGGTGCCTGCCCAGAAGATCCTGGACGCCGCGAAAGAGCACAACGCCGACATCATCGGGCTGTCCGGCCTGATCACCCCTTCCCTGGACGAGATGGTCAACTTCGCCGTCGAGATGGAACGCCAGGGGCTGATGATCCCGCTGTTGATCGGTGGCGCGACCACCTCACGCGCCCACACGGCCGTGAAGGTGTCGCCGCGCCGTAGTGGTCCGGTGGTCTGGGTCAAGGACGCTTCCCGCTCGGTGCCGGTCGCTGCTGCGCTCCTCGACGATAAGCAGCGGCCAGTGCTGCTGGAGGCCACCGAGAAAGACTATGCAGCCCTGCGCGAACGGTATGCCCAGAAGAGCGAGCGCCGGATGCTGACGCTGGTGAAGGCCCGCGCGAACCGAACGCCGATCGAGTGGGCCGGCTATACGCCGCCGGTACCCGCCCAGCGCCTCGGCGTACAAGAGTTCGACGACTACGACCTTCCCGAGCTGCGCCAGTACATCGACTGGCAGCCGTTTTTCAACGCATGGGAGATGAAGGGCAGGTTCCCCGACATCCTCAATAACCCAGTCTCCGGCGAGACTGCCCGCAAGCTCTACGACGACGCCCAGGAGATGCTCGACACCCTGATCAAAGAGAAGTGGCTGACTGCCACCGGGGTGATCGGGTTCTTCCCGGCCAATGCGGTCGGCGATGACATCGAGGTCTACACCGACGAGACCCGTACCGAGGTGATGACGACGTTGCATAACCTGCGCCAGCAGGGCGAGCATCGGGACGGAATCCCGAACCGGTCGCTGGGGGACTATATTGCGCCAAAGGACACTGGTCTGGCTGACTACGTCGGCGCCTTCGCGGTTACCGCGGGGCTCGGCAGCCAGGACAAGATTATCGAGTTCAAGGCTGCTAGCGACGACTACAGCGCGATCCTGCTGGAGTCGCTCGCCGACCGGCTGGCAGAGGCGTTCGCCGAACGGATGCACCAACGGGTTCGCAAGGAGTTCTGGGGATTCCAGCCCGACGAGCAGCTGGACAACGGGGCGCTCATCGGCGAGAAGTACGTGGGAATCCGCCCTGCCCCCGGCTACCCGGCCTGCCCGGAGCACACCGAGAAGGCGACGCTCTGGGAAATGATGGACGTCTACGAGCGGACCGGCATCAAGCTGACCGAGTCAATGGCGATGTGGCCTGGCGCGGCCGTCAGCGGCTGGTACTTTTCGCACCCGCAGTCGCAGTACTTCGTGGTCGGCCGGTTGGCGCAGGACCAGGTCGCCGACTACGCGAAGCGCAAGGGCTGGACTATGGAGGAAGCCGAGCGTTGGCTTGGTCCCAACCTCGGCTACAACCCGGAGGACTGAGACCCCCACGTCGCTTGAGGAGTGAGGCGCTCGCGTCACAAAACCCGTCTCCTCAAACCGAGGCGCGCTGCCTCGAAGTGGGTGTCCTGCTTATCGGAACTTGTCGTATAGCTGTCCGCAGACCAAATCGGCGTCGTGCTTGGCATCTACGGGCGGGCTACGACGAACCAGCGCGAGGATCAGCAGCAAGCTTCAGCCGTCTCGGAGCGGAGATGACCGTCCGGCGCTAGCCTGGCGTCGCGC
Source organism: Rhodococcus sp. P1Y (assembly GCF_003641205.1). Taxonomy (NCBI): domain Bacteria; kingdom Bacillati; phylum Actinomycetota; class Actinomycetes; order Mycobacteriales; family Nocardiaceae; genus Rhodococcus; species Rhodococcus sp. P1Y. Next base: position 453,998 of record NZ_CP032762.1, on the reverse strand, counting down.
CGTTTGAGCAGGAGTTGTCCGACTGGCGGGTGTATTCGGCTGAGGGTCGGTCGGCTACGACGAGCCGGTAGACAGTATCGAGGCGTGCCAGCTTGTCGTCGACGAGCTGGTGGCCAGCGGTTGGTGGCTGGAGCAATTCGCCGCGACCCCGCCAGTCGTCGATGGCGGTTGGGATGATCGTGAACTCGGGTTATGCGCGTCGTATGCGCGGATTCTTGGCTATCCCACGCCGAAACGGTGGGAAATCTCAATGCATCCCTCGTTGTTGCGGAAACGCGTCTTACTCGCTCCCTTCTGGGGGTCGTGTGCACTCGATCGCGCGACGATGCGTGCGGTCGGTCCGATTCCGGCGCAGTTCACCGCCTCGAGCCAGTTGGCCACCCACCTCGGAGCCGCATCGATCGTGGCCGGGGACGCATCGATCGTCATTGCCGGGGGCGTGGAGTCTCTGAGCCGGGTTCCGATGGGCGTCTCGACCACTGCGGGCGAAGAGGGTCCGTTCTCTACCAATCTGAAAGCGCTCTGGGATATGCCGCACCAAGGTGAGGCTGCCGAGCGGGCCGCGGACAAGTACGGCATCAAGCTCGACGCGTGCAACGAATTCGGCGTCCGCTCACACCACGCCGTACACCCAGCCTGGGAACGCGGCGCATTCGACAACGAAATCGTCCACGTCAGGGTCGACGACACCGTTCTGCTCGAACGCGACGAAGGCATCAGGCCGGACTCCAGCGTCGAACGTTCGCTGATCTGCCAAACTCGAGCACTCTGTCGGCGGGTTCGTTGGCGAGCGCGCCGGCCGGGCTTGGGCGCGATCCGGGCGAAACCTTTCGGTGATGGCCGAAGGGGCAGATACCGTCTTGATAGGTTTACTGCTCGCGTAGTCTTGGTCAATTTTATTGGAGCGCGGCAACTGGAAGTCGTCACATCAACAACCCAGTGGAAGCGACAAACGACTCGGCCGGCTGCCTCGCTCGAAGTGGCCAGGCAACGGAGACGGAGTCTGAATAGAGTTCGCCCATTCCGGTCACCTGATTCTCGCACTTGTTATCGTTGGGCTGCTTGCTCAATTCAGATGTCATCTCGGTTGCAGCTGACGTTCGTCGCGTTCGGCAACCTAGTTGTGGCTACAAGGAGAGAGTCCAGTGCCCTCCTAACAGGTGCGCGCCTTGGATCGGCGCCTGGAGCAAAACGACGTGCTACGGGTCACTTGGTCCGTGATGATCCGCCGATGTACAACACGGTCCACACCCATGCACTCGGGCTTGATCGGTTGAAGCTCGGTGTCACGAGTCGGTACGATCGGGCATGGACTCACCCGGACTGCGACACACGAAAACTGTTGCGAATAGATAAATCTCGTGTCCAGCGAGGTTCAGGTAAATCCACTTCCAGGGGCTTGAAATCCGCACAGTGTCGGTTCGATTCCGACTGGGGCACCAGAGTCCAGATGGATCCACAATAGGTTGCAAGACAGTGCATTTCGAGGGGCGTCGATACTGGATGTACACGAGAGCCCCAGCCTATTTTGACAAGTTACCGTAGGTAAAGTTAGAGTTACTATCGGTATAGTACGGCCGGCAGCCACACAAGAACTCGGGAGTCGCGATGTCAACATGGGAAACACTCACCGGTGCGCCTGGGCGTGCGGCGTCGAACGTGCCGCTCTGCAACGCGATCGCGCAAGACAATGCCAACATGGTGCAGACGGAGTTCATCCTATGAGCCCTCGCAAGATGGCTACTGCGCTCGCCATCGGCGTGCTGTTCGCTACGGTCGGCGGTTCTGTGCCGGCCCAGGCATCCCCTGCCGTCAACGCAGCGGGCGTGGACGAAACGAAGTCGTACACCAGCGCCGAAGGCACGCTTTCCTACCAGGTTCACCTGCCGCCGGCTTTTTCTGCGGGACAACCACTTCCGGTGGTCGTCTCCTTGCACGGTTGCGGAATGACCGGCTTCGGGTTCAATTCGATGAAGGATCTGACAAATCTGAATGCGGTGGCCGACGAGAAGGGCTTCATCGTGGTGTACCCGACGCAGGACCTGTTGCGCGGGCTTCCACTGAACTGCTGGAACGGTGACGAACCCGAGCATCAGCGCCGCGACCACGGCGAACCCGCTCTGATTGCTGGACTCACCCGGCAGGTAGTCAGTGACTACGGTGCCGACCCCAAGCGGGTGCACGTCAACGGTGCGTCCTCGGGTGCGGGTACCGCAGTCATCATGGGCGTCACCTACCCGGATCTCTTTGCCTCGGTCACATCGATGGCCGGTGCGGAATACGCTGTGAACGAGGCGAACCCGCTGAATCCAGACGAGGTAGGTCCAGTGGACACCGCCAAGCGGGCATGGGCACAGATGGGTAACCGCGCGCGGCCCGTACCCGTCCTCGTGGCGCAAGGTGATCAGGACGAGCCGGTGCCGCCGTTCCTCGCGGATCGACTCGTGACTCATTGGGCCACCATCGACGATCTTGCGTTGAACGGCGTTCTCGATGGAGACATGGACGACACGGCCGATAAAACCGTCGATGTCGCTCTGCCGGGACTGAAGCCGTACACACACCGTTCGTACTTTCCGGAGGACGGCGGCGACTCGCTGATCGAGTACATTTTCGTCACAGGTATGGGGCACACATGGCCGGGTCCTGGCAGCGGGCCGCTCGTCGACAACGACGGCCCGGACCTCGCCCGGATCATGTGGGACTTCGCCGCCGATCGGCAGCTTTCATGACACGATTCGATCATGACCGATCGCCACCGCGGAACCGTTCAGGAGGGCGTCGCCAGAATGACCAGTCGAGACCCCGTGGAGCGCCGAACGCGCATGTCCCGTGAGTCCCGCGCGAGCCAGCTACTCGACGTGGCCGAGGAGCTGTTCGCAACCGCCGGCTTCGAGGGCACGTCGATGGAAGATATAGCCCGCGAAGCCGGCGTCACCAAGCCTGTGGTCTACTCCCATTATCCGACCAAGGACATCGTTTTTCTCGAATGTGTTCGCCGTGCGCGCACCGAACTCGAGCTGAGGATTCGAGAGCCCGAGATCATGATCTCGGCCGGGGCGGGCGTCGAGGCAGTCATGGAGCGAGCGGGCGACATCTTGTTCTCGATGCTGGAGCGCGACCCTCAGCGGTGGATGGTTCTGTTCAACCCGAGCACTGCGTTGTCGAAAGAACTGTCCCACCAGCTCACCGAAATGCGTCGGCACACCATCGACAGGATCGCGGAGATGCTTCGGCACTTTTCGGCGGCCGACCAAGAGCAGGACGACGCATTCGCCTATGCAGTCAGTGGCGTGGGCGAACAGCTCGGTCGCTGGTGGATCGCCAATCCCGACGTTCCGCGTTCACGCGTTGTGGAACTGTACCGGGACTTCATCACCGGTGGGCTGACGGCGTCGCTGCAGACGGCTGGCGATAGGACCGTCGGACCGAGCTAGACCGCGGGCTCCACGGTTGGTGCAGCAATGATGTGGCAGTCGTTGCAACACTGATGATCAAGCATGGTCGCGCCCGATGCGTTCGTAGAGCGCAACCACCGCTGCGCCTCCGAGGCCGATGTTGTGTTGAAGGGCGAGTCCTGCCTTGTCCACCTGACGGCCTTCTGCCTGGCCACGTAGTTGCCAGGTCAATTCGGCGCACTGCGCCAGACCAGTGGCACCCAGCGGGTGTCCTTTCGACAGCAGGCCACCCGATGGGTTGGTCACGACACGGCCGCCGTACGTGTTCTGACCGTCTGCGACGAACCTTTCGGCGCTTCCCTCAGGGGTGAGCCCGAGAGCTTCGTAGGTGATCAACTCGTTGGTGGTGAAGCAGTCGTGGAGTTCGACAACAGGGATGTCCTCCGGACCGATCCCGGCAGTCTCGTACACCTGCATCGCCGCGGTGCGTGTCATGTCGTAACCGACCAAACGCAGCAAGTCACCGGAGAAGCTGTCTGGGGTGTCGGTTGCCATGGCCATCGCTGTGATTGCCACGTCGGCGGAGAGTCCGCGGCTCCGGGCAAAGTCTTCCGACACGATGACTGCGGCTGCCGCACCGCATGTCGGAGGGCAACATTGGAGGCGCGTCAGCGGGCCGAACACATGTGGCGAGGCCAAGACTTCCTCGATCGTGACCGGTTCACGGAACACCGCATAAGGGTTGTTCGCAGCGTGGCGGCGTGCCTTCACCGAAATTTGGGCGAAGACAGCGGGATCGGCGTTGTAACGCTCGCGCCAGGTGTCGCCTGCGCCTCCGAAGAATTGCGCCGTCACGGGTACATAAGGCACATCGCCGAACGTGTCGTGAACCACCGCGCCGAATCGGTCGAACGGGCTCGGTCGGTCGGTCCAATGGCTGCGTAGCGAGCCGCGCAGCATCTGTTCGAATCCGAACGCCAGAACACAGTCGGCCGCGCCCGACGAGACTGCCTGCCGCGCGAGAAGGAGCGCGCTCGATCCCGTCGAGCAATTGTTGTTGACGTTGAAAATCGGGATTCCGGTCTGGCCGACTCGGTAGAGAGCGTGCTGCCCACTGGTCGAGTCGCCGAAAACGAAACCGGCATAGGCCTGTTGGACGTCGGCGAGATCGATACCGCAGTCGGTGAGAGCGGCGCGTACTGCAGTCTCTGCGAGTTCGTCGTACGGTTTACTGCGGCTGGGGGTGCTGAAAGGGACCATGCCAACTCCGGCTACCAAAGCACGAGATGTCATGTGTTCAGCCTTCCCAGCCGCCGCCGCAGACCAAGGTCTGCCCGGTGATGTAGTCGGCTTCGGGCGTGCACAGTAGAAAGACCGCGCCCGCCGCTTCTCCCGGGAGGCCCGGCCTGCCCAGTGGTATGAGCGACGCTGCTGCGTCGAGGACATCGGGGTTGACGCCTACTTCGATTCTGCGTCCCTCGACCTCGATCGAGGCCGACCTGTTCGCGGCGGTGGTCAGTCGCGTCGAGATGAGGCCGAATGCGACGGTGTTGACGGTGATGTTGTACCGACCCCATTCACGAGCCAACGTGCGAGACAGGCCGGTCACGCCGGCTTTGGCAGAGGCGTACGCCGCCTGGCCCGGGTTTCCGGCCATGCCCGCGACAGACGAGATGTTGACGATCTTGCGGCACCGGGCTGTGCCGTGTGCTGCGATCTCCGCTTTCGCGGAGGCGGACATCACCGGCTGGGCGGCACGTAGGATTCGGAACGGCGCTGCGAGGTGTACGTCGAGCATCGCGGTGAATTGCTCGTCGGTGGTCTTCTGGATCACGCTGTCCCAGGTGTAGCCGGCGTTGTTGACGACGATGTCGAGTCCGCCGAAGTTCTTCACCGCAGTGTCGACGAGTTCCTCGGCGAAGCCGTTCTCGGTGACGCTCCCGGAGTGGACCACGGCCTCGCCGCCTGCGGAGCGGATGGCCTCGGCGGTCTCCTGCGCAGGGGTCGTGTCGAGATCGTTGACGATGACCCGTGCACCTTCGGAAGCGAGCTTGAGTGCGATCTCTCGGCCGATGCCGCGGCCGGAGCCTGTGACGACTGCTGCGGCATTGTTGAGTTTCACGTTCTGTTTCCTGCTTTCTGAGTTCGATCGGCCAAGAACTCCAGCACGTCGACGTTGGCACGTGCGCCGACATCGACGAGATAGTTGTGGCCGGCACCTTCATAGGTGACGAGTCGAGCGTTGGGCAGTGTCTCGGTCAGCTTCACGGCGGCAGCGTGAGGTACTGCCTCATCTGCCGTGCCATGAAGTACGAGCGCGGGCTGGGGCAGAGTCGCGATTCTGTCGGGTGTCATGTCGTAGCCGGCAATGGCGAGGTCCTGGGCATAGACCCCGCGAGCGGAGAAGCGCATCCGGCAGAGCACGTCGAGGTCGCACTCGACCGCAGCCGGCGGGGCGATCGGACCGTAAAGTCGCTTGCGTAGAACGGGTTTCAGCATGCGGGTGGGAACTCGGTACTTCAGCTGGCGGGCCAGAAATCCAGGAGGCCGAGGCAGCGGATATTCAGGACTGCGCATCGCGGTACAGCCGAGCACCATCGAGCGCACCCGCGTGGGCGAGTCTTCGGCGAGCTGCAGGACGATCCCACCGCCCATGCTCACGCCGTAGACGTGTGCACTCTCGACATCAGCGGCGTCCATGACCGCAGTGACGTCGGAGGCCATGTCGGCGACGGACGCGGTGCTGGTGGCACTGCTCCTGCCGGTGCCTCGGTTGTCGAAGTAGATCACTCGGTAGTGCTCGGCCAGTGCAGGAATCGCCGGATACCACATGTCGCCCGAGAAGAGGTGGCCCATCACCAGCACCACGGGTTCGCCGGAACCTTGTGCGCCCCAGTGCAGTCGCACCCTCCCCGTAGGGGTGTCACTGATCGCCCAGGGCATTGGCTACTCCTTCAAGTCGTTGGGCGCGTAGCGCCGAGCGGCGCATCTTGCCTGCGTCGTCGCGCAACTGATGGGCGACGACCTCCAGGCTTCGCGGTAATTTGTACGAGGAAAGGCGCTCGCGCAGAAACGGAAGGACGTAGTCCAGGTCCACCTGTGCGGATGACTGCACGATTGCGTGCGGGACGGCTCCGAGATCCTCGTGCGGCAGCCCGACAACGCACGCATCATCGATGTCGGGATGCTCGACAAGAGCAGCCTCCACCTCGGCAGGGTAGACGTTCGACCCACCTACCAAAACGACATCGGTGTCGCGGTCGGTGAGGTAGAGATAGCCGTCCTCGTCGAGACTGCCCAGGTCGCCGAGCGACTCCCAGCCGCCTTCGCGTGTGCGGGCAGTTCCGCCGATGTAGGTGTAGGCGGGTGGGGCGTCCGCGCCCCGACGTACCCACACTTCGCCGACGTCGCCGGGCCGTAGCGGTGCGCCGTCGGGCCCGAGCACTGTGAACTCACCGACCACCGCCGGCCCGACGGATCCGGGATGTTGAAGCCAGTCGGTACCGGTGATTGCGCTGGCGGCTTGTGCTTCTGTACCGGCATAGACTTCGAGAACTCGTTCGCCGCCCAGCCAGTCGATCCACTCCCGCTTGAGCCAGGGCGGACACGGGGCCGCCATGTGCACTACGAGTTCAAGGGTCGAAACATCGTGCGCGTCAATCACTTCAGGGCCGAGACGCCAGATGCGTTGCATCATCGTGGGTACGGCGTAGAGCCATTGAACGCCGTGGGAAACGATATCGGCCAGTAGTGCCTCGGCGTCGAATCTGCCCTGTAGGACCACGTGAGAACCACGCAGCATCGCCAGTGCAGTGAACATGAAGGGCGCGTTGTGGTGCAACGGTCCGGGTACGGCGACCGTACCGGCGGTGGGGATGCGGAGAACATCGGCGAACGCGCTTACTTCCTCGAGTGCTGCGGCGTTGCCGGACACGACCACCTTGGGGCGGCCGGTGCTTCCGCCGGACGTGGGTGCCTTCCATGATGGAGCGATCCGTGGCGGCAGTGGTTCGGCGGATTCTGTTGTCTCGGGTACCGATGGCAGCGTTGTCCAATCGTTCGCGGCCGGACCCATGGACTCGGGTAGCCCCACGACACCAGCCGGGGCTACGACTTCGAGGATGGCACGTAACTCTGCTGGCGTAAGTCGTGAAGAGAGGGGCTGAGGCACGGCGCCGAGCTTCCATGATGCGAACGCAGCCGTCATGAAAGCCGGTGAGTTGGCAAGCATGATCGAGATAAACGAGCCTGCAGTGACGCCGAGCCGGGACCACGTGTGTGCCAGCCGATTGCTGTCGCGTTCCAACTCGGCCCAGGTAAGGGAGTCGGTACTGCAGGTGATGGCAGGAGCATCTGGGCGCGCCGCAGCGAGAGAGGCGAGCGCCTCTCCGAACGTCGTCGATGAGATGGTCATGGGTCGCTCCTCTTCGCGGCAGCGGGGGAGGGCGAGTGTTGGATTCTCATGCTGCCTCCGAGCGGGCTGCCTTGCGGGTGTCGCGTTCGATGGTGGTCATCGCGCCGGCAATGCCTATGGCTCCCACCAGGCAGGACAGCGGGAGTAGCCATGACATGCTGGTGTGCAGACCGGCTGCGGACGCGCTGATCTCTGCCGTGGCCGTTGCGCTCGCCGCGAAGTGCTCCGACAGTGCGCCTGTCAGCAGGGGCCCGAATGCGCCGCCGAGCAAATAGAAGGCTGCGAAGTAGATCGCGACAGCGGAGGCACGCAAGCGCGCTGCGACAATTTCGGAGACTGCCGGAAGCGCAACGGGCTGCACCATATTGATCAGAACCGATGCGCAGGAGAGCAGCAGGACGAACATGACTGCGCTACTTGGGGGTAGCCCGAACGCGGCGAACGCAAACGGAGCCGCGACGGCCATGCCGATGGCTGCGACCGAGAGTCGCGCGGCCGATGAGCGTCGTCGGGCCCTGTCGGCAATCGGGCCGGCGAGCAGTAGCCCTATCAGACCCGCGACGCCGGTCACGAGACCCGCGCCGGTACCGGCCTCGGAGAGGCTCAATCCGAAATAGCGCTGCAAGAGCGGCACCAGAAAAGTCGCGATGGAATAGCTGGCGATCTGCAGGCCGATACCCGCCAGGATGAGCCACCACATCGTTGGAATTCGCGCCAACGTCCAGAAGACCCTGGCACCACGCTCCTGTTCGCGCTGTTGAGCGGTTGCCCGTGGCTGCTCGGGCATCGGCGTGATCAGTAGGAGCGCGGCGAGCACGAGGCCGGGGATCGCCGCCAAGTAGAAGGGTGCCCGCCAGGTGCCGAATGCCTCGACCAGTGGGCCAGTAGTGAAGAACGCCAGTAGCAACCCCAGCGGCACGCCCAGTTGCAGCACTGCAGTAGCCCGCGAGCGCTTCTCCACCGGGAACATGTCGAAGACGGTGGCGTTGGCGGCGGGGGCGTAGGAAGCCTCCCCGACCCCGACACCGAGTCGGAAGATCAGCAGCGATGCAAAGCTCCAGGCTCCCCCGCTGGCTGCAGTGAGGAGGCTCCACACCACGAGACCGATGGCCATGACCAGGCGGCGGGAACGCCGGTCCGCCATCCGTCCGAGCGCGATGCCCGCGACGGCGTAGACGACGGTAAATCCGCTCATCAGCAGACCGAGCTGCGTATCGGTAAGTGCGAACTCGGCTTTGATGTTCTCGGCCACAATCGTCGGGAGGGCGCGGTCGTAGATGTTCAGGACGTTCGCCGCGGCAAACAGAGCAACGAGCCGCCAGGCATACGGGGGGATGGCTTTCGATTGGTCCTTGCCGACGTCCACCTCGCTGATCGGGTCGGGTGGTGGGACTGTCCTGTCGATTGCCATGAAGTCTCCGTCGTTTATGTGACTGCCATCACCGTAACTTTACGAGACGTAACTATAAGTATTCAGATCGTAAACTTCAATACTTCTCACCGTCTTTGTGTTCCGCATTCGCTGCCGAGGTTCCGGTGAGTCGTGTGAGCAGCCATGAAGGGTCGACCGATGGTCACGCAACCGAAGCCCCGATAGACACGGCTCCAACTCGACGGTGCCGACGCTGTCGCAGATGCCGTTGCGTCAGAGGGCGTTGTCACCGACTGTCTCGAGTCGGTATCGACCGGGCGTGGACCTGCCCGGACGTAGGTGCGCGGAGAGGGTTTTGAAAATACCGACTGGTTGTCCATGGCCACAGCGAGAGTGATCGCCCTCTGGCCCAATGGTTCTCGCGAAAGTCAGTCGCCTGCCGCCCGAGCGCGGTGCCGTCGGGCTTTCATCTTGTTGCCACACGTGGCCATCGAGCACCACCGCGCGGTGCCCGCGCGCGAGCGATCCAGTAGAAACAGGCGGCACTCGTCATTCGCGCACGGACGCAGTGCGCCGGGGAGACTCTCGCGAATCTCTGCCCAGGCCAGCACAATCCGCGAGGCCAGTCGGCGATCGTCGGCCACCTGCAGAACCCAGTGGAGGGCGTCATCGGTCAACACCGGCACCTGTGAGAGGCCGTCCAGATACCTGCCCAGCGATGACGGTGACGTTGCACCCCGCACCACCCGCTGAAGGTCGTCACGCACGGCGCGGCTCACCCGAAGTTCCTCGGCGCTTCCGGTCCCGCCGCGCATACTCAGCCAGTCGCAGCCGTCTGCATCGTCTGCCAGAAGATCGATCGGCTGATCCTCGACCACAGGCGTGGTGTTGAGCAGGTCGATCAGCAGCGCTTCGTCGATGGCCCGCGCCTCCTCCGTGTTCATGTAACCACCATAACTCACTTGACAGGTTACGACCACTGTGGTTCCGTCATGGGAGTAACCACATCAACTACGCATAGGGGTTATCCATGGTCGCCGTTCACCACCACACCATCACCGTCGACGGACTCGAAGTCTTCTACCGCGAGGCCGGCAATCCGTCCGATCCCACCATCGTGCTGCTGCACGGAACCCCCTCGAGCTCCTTCATGTTCCGCAACCTCATCCCTCTGTTGGGCAACAGTTTTCACGTGATCGCACCCGACCTCATCGGCTTCGGAAACTCGGCAGCTCCATCCGTCGACGACTTCGACTACACCTTCGACACGCTCACAACCGTCACTGAGCACCTCCTCGACCAACTGGGTCTCGACCGGTACGCGATCTACACCCAGGACTACGGCGCACCCGTCGGATGGCGTCTCGCCCTCAATCATCCTGATCGAATCACCGCCATCGTCACCCAGAACGGCAATGCCTACGAGGAAGGGTTCGTGGACTCGTTCTGGGCACCACTCTGGGCCTACGCGAAAAACCGCACACCAGAAAACGCTGCGCCGCTGCGCGAAGCACTCGAACTCGACGCGGTCCGATGGCAGTACGTTCACGGCGTCTCCGATACGACGCTCCTGAGCCCCGACACCTGGATCCACGACCACGCGCTGCTCACCCGTCCCGGCAACGACGAGATCCAACTGAAGCTCTTCGCCGACTATCCAACGAACGTCCGCCTGTACCCCGCTGTGCAGCGCTACTTTCGCGATTCACGTCCCCCGCTCCTCGCCGTCTGGGGGAAGAACGACGAGATCTTCGGACCCGACGGTGCCCGTGCGTTCCTGCGCGACCTTCCCGACGCGGACATTCACCTGCTGGACGGTGGCCACTTCCTCCTCGAAAGCCACCTCGACGAAGTCGCCTCCCTGATCACCACCTTCCTGCATCGATTCTCCGGAGCACGACATGCAGCCTGATTACGACCGTGTGCTGAGCGAGTGGCATCCAGGGGAAGAGGCGATGCACCGTCTTCTGCAGGTGCCCTACGAGGACAACCCCACTGCTCCAGGTCTGCCCGCCGCGTACGGACTCTGGATGAGCCAGAGCCCACTCGTGGCGCTCGGAACGATCGGCATCGACGGCCGTGTGTGGACAACGCTGCTCGGGGGTGCTCCTGGAACAGCAACCGCGGCCGCGGACAGTGTTCTGCGAGTGAAGTTTCAGACCCGGCTCGAATCTCGCCCCGCAGAGCCGGGCGATCGATGGACGGGTACCGACCCAGTACTCGAGGGGCTCTTGTGCGACGAAGACACGGACGGACGAGGAAGGCTGGTCTCGGGCCTCGTCATCGATCTCGAGCACAGGGGCCGGGTCAAGATCGCAGGACGGCTGCTCGGCGGGATCATGGTGGAAAGGCTCACGAAGACACCGCCTTCGGAGGCCGACGAACCCGTCGACGTAGAGGTGAACGTCGCAGTCGACGAAACCCTCGGAAACTGCCCCAAGTATCTGAACAAGAGGGTGATAACACCCTACGAATCATCTCCGCAGTTGATCACCGATTCACTCCCGCTGTCAGCCGAGGCGATCGCCCTCATCGGCAGATCCGACACGTTCCTCATCTCCAGCCGGCACGGTGACCACAGCATGGACACCAACATCCGCGGGGGAGCACCAGGATTCGTCCGGGTCTTCAGCAACTCCGAGACGGAGGGCGTGACGCTGGTGTACCCGGAGTACTCGGGGAACCGCCTCTACCAGACGTTGGGGAACATCACCTCCGACCGGGCAGTGGGAGTCACCTTTCCCGATTTTGACACCGGCGACGTTCTCTACCTGGCGGGACGCGCGGAGGTACTGATCGGCGATGCTGCGCAAAGTGTTCTGCCGCATAGTAATATCGCTGTGCGGATCGAAATCGAGGCAGTGCACTTGGTGAGAGACGGTCTTCCGTTCCGAGGTACGCTGCTCGACCCGTCGCCGTACAACCCTCCGGTTCGGAGATTGGCCCGCGAGGTCGGCGATTCGAGCCAGCAGCCCAGATCAGCGGACAGATTGGTTGCCTCGCTGATCCACAAACTACCGATCACACCGACGATATCGCGGTACACATTCCGATTTCCTCCGGGCGAATCGTCGACGCCGGTGCAATGGCGTGCAGGGCAACACGTCTCCCTCGACTTCTCGGATCGACTCGATCGTGGCTGGTCGCACATGCGCGATCACGACCCCAGCTCCCTCAACGACGACTTCATCAGAACGTTCACGGTGTCCAGCGAACCGAACGCTCTGGGCAGCAACGTATTCGAGATCACCGTTCGGGAGCACGGACCGGTCACCCGCCTGCTGTCGCGGTGGACACCAGGGTCGGACCTGGCTGTCACTGTCGTGGGCTTCGGCGGCGAGGATGACACCAGATATGCCAATACGCAGCCCGACGCCGACGACGTAGTGGTCGTGGCATCGGGGATCGGGATCACGCCATTCATGGCGCAGGCGCATGCAGCCCACGAATCCGGACTCTCGCTGACCCTGCTGTGGAGTGTCCGCGCAGAGGACCTGCCTCTCGCCGTCGACGTCATCGAGCAGGTCGGCCAATTGGGGATGGCGATCACGGTGTTCCTCACCGGACACTTGGACACCGACGGGGATGCCCAGCTACGCACTCTCGAACAGCTCGGAGCCCGAACACACACCCGAAGGATGACCGAGGCCGACATCAAAGCCGTAGGCCGCGTTGGACGAAGGCAATTCTACGTGTGCACTACTCCGCCTCTGCACGACGCAGTTGTGGAGTGGCTGGCCGGTGAAGACATCAGGTTCGAGGCGTTCGACTACTGAACGCTGCATCTAGGACGGCGGTGCTGCCTTGTAGTCCGTCTCGGGCTGTTCGTTGTCAGGCGGGCGCGTGCCTGACTCTGCGCAGCCATGAATGTGCCGTCGCGCAACCGTTCACGCGTCTGAGCATCGGTGCGACCAGTCCGGCAAAGTTACTCGCGCCGCTGGTGCCAGACCTCACTGCGCGGAGGGGGTGTCCGCGCGGGTGTCGCTGGTCCAGTTGGGGTCGTCGAAGTCGGACCGAGCGCCCACGACGTGAGCCGATAGGTCGTCGAGGAGCGCGATGTTGGCGGGGTGCAGGGTGATGTCGAGCGCTCCGACATTCTCGTCGATGCGCGCCGTTCGCCTGGTGCCGGGGATGGGGACGACTGGCAGGCCGTGGCGACGGCCGGCCGCGTAGAGCCAGGCCAGGGCGATCTGAGCCGCAGTGGCGTCGTGCTCGGCGGCGATGGCGCTGAGCGCTTCGACGACCGCTTGGTTGCGTTCGAACGCGTCGCCGTTGAAGCGGGTGAGGCCGGCGCGCCAGTCGTCGGCGAACGTCGCGGGATCAGTAAGGGTTCCCGTCAGGAATCCACGCCCGAGCGGAGAGTACGGAACAAAGCCGACGCCGAGGCGTGCGGCTGTCGGGACGACGGCCAGCTCCACGTCCCGGCTCCAAACCGACCATTCGCTCTGGACGGCTGCGATGGGGTGGACCGTATGAGCAGCTTCGAGCTCGGCAGCAGTGACTTCGGACAGCCCGAGGTACCGAACCTTGCCTGCTGCGACGAGCTCGGCCATGGCGCCCACGGTCTCTTCGATCGGTACCGTCACCTGCCGCCGGTGCAGGTAGTACAGGTCGATTACGTCGGTGCCGAGGCGTTCGAGGCTGGCGTCGACGGATTCGCGCACGTAGGCGGAATCGTTACGCGCCTGCATCGTCTTGTCCGCGATGCTGCCTGCGATACCGAATTTCGTCGCAAGCACGACTTCGTCGCGCCGACCCTTCAGGAGCTTCGAGATGAGGACCTCGTTGCTGCCGGCCCCGTAGACGTCGGCGGTGTCGATGAAGGACACCCCCACATCGACGGCGTGGTGAAGAGTGGCCAGGGCGTCGTCGTCGCTGGTCGCGCCGTAGACGCCTGAGAGCGTCATGGCACCGAAACCAACCGCGCTGACGGAGAGGTCGTTGCCGAGAGTCGTGATGGGAACTGTTGTCATGATGCGGATCCGTTCGTCGTTGGGTGAGCCTGGAGGAAAGCGACTTCGGGAGAGACGGGCGCACCGTCGCAATCGAGACCGGCCTCGATCAGCTTCCGGTAGTGCCCTGCTTTCTCGTCGAGAGCGGCCAGGCCCGCGGTCAGCACCGCCTGGCGAGCACGGATCCGTTGACGGTGGAGCTCGAGGATTGCGAGGCGCCTGCCGTGTGTCGCGGCGCCCCCCGCCACGAGGCGGGAGAACTCGCGCATGTCCTCGGTGGGCATTCCTGTGCTCCGGAGCTTTGCGAGCATGACCACGAATGCCGCCTCTCGTTCGCTGTACCTCCGTCGCCGATCACTGCCTCTCGTGACGGGCGGTACGAGTCCTTCGCGCTCCCACCATCGGAGGGTCTCGGGGGTCAGGCCACTCATCTCAGCGACGTCGGCGATCCCGAGGGGTGCGGTGGGAGGCACGGCCTCGGGGCAAGCTTCGATGGTCATGGATCCAACGCTATGTCTTGGAGTCCACTCCAACGCAACAGGTGAGGAGCGTAGCGAACTGGCCTGGATGAAAACAACGAGCTCGGTGTAGGCCCAGGGGTAGGGACCGTGGCATGGCAGAGGTTTTCGATGCCTATCCCGTGAGTCGTGCAGATGGCCGGGTCCTGGGCGAGTGCCAGCACCCAGGCCTGGAAATCGATCTCGACGAGCTCGCCGTGATCGAGATCGATTTCGGCCCACCCGACCATGCTCAGTACCGGGTTCCGACGGCGACGGGTGCAGCGTCGAGCTCGGCGAGGTCAACTGGAGTGAGTTCCAGTTCAACCGCGGCGATGTTGGCGTCGAGGTTGCGCACCTTGGTGGTGCCGGGGATCGGGACGATGTGCTCGCCCTGAGCCAGAACCCACGCGAGGGCCACAGCTGATGCGGTGTTGTCGTGGCGTGCAGCGACCGCTCGTACGAGATCGACGATGCGGTCGTTGGCCGCGGCCGCATCGTCGGCGAATCGTGGAAGAGTCGTGCGGTAGTCGCGGGAGTCGAGGGCGGATCGGTCGAGGGTGCCGGTGAGAAATCCTCGCCCCAGCGGAGAGAACGGCACGAAAATGGCGTCGTGTGCGGCCGTCCAGCCGATGACGTCGCCGGTCTCGGCGCCGTCGGAGGTGGTGCCCAGACCTTGTGGGTCGCGGGTCCACAGGGAGAACTCCGACTGTATTGCGGCGACAGGGTGGATGGCATGTGCCTCGGCGGCCTGAGCAGTGGTGACCTCGCTGAGCCCCAGTGCGCGCACCTTGCCGGCAGTGACCAGCTCGGCCAGGGCACCCCAGCTCTCGGCCAGCGGAACCTCGGGGTCGACCCGGTGCAAGTAGTACAGGTCGATGGTGTCGACGCCCAGCCGCGCGAGGCTCGCGTCGACGGCCGCGCGGATGTGCTCAGGGTGGGCGTTGCGGGTGAGGCGTGGTCCTTGCGGTGTCTGCTCTCCGATCAACCCGACCTTGGTCGCCACGATGGCGTCCGAGCGGCGCCGTGACAGCGCACGTCCGACAACCTGCTCGTTGTGGCCGGCTCCGTATGCGTCGCTGGTGTCCAGTAGGGTCACGCCGGCATCGAGCGCGCGGGAAATCACGGCGACAGAGGTGTCGACGTCGCGGTCATCCGGTGAGCCGTAGGCCCAGCTCATGCCCATGCATCCCAGGCCGATCGAGCCGACGGTCGTGTCGAGAGCGGGGATCGTGCGTTGCTTCATCGGGTCTCCTCGTTGTTGTGTCGCTTGTCAGTGAAGGGAGCGCCGTGGCAGTCGAGTCCACGGTTCAGCACGTCCTGTAGTGAGCGGTCTTCGTCTCGCGCGCCCGCGGGGCCCCGAGTGCTCGACCATCTGTGCGATGGTCAGCCGCACGGGCAACGCCTGCGTTTCGGTCATGAGCACGACGCTAGAGATTGGAGTGCGCTCCAACGCAAGTCCTGGATCCCGCGGCGTCTGCTTGCGCCGCGCTCCGACTCCCTTCCGTCACGCCTTGCGCACGAGTTGACTCAGTTCGGGGGATGCCTTCGAGGGGAGGAATTCTTCGATCCTGTACTCGGCGATCCCGTTGAGCTGGAAGGGGTCTCGCTCCATACGTCGTTCCAAATCGGTGCGGTCCAGATCGGCGGCGATGATCATCCCGCCTGTGCGTGGCTCCCGGCGGCCGGACAGCACGAAGGCCCCCGCGGCGTACTGCTCGTCGAGCCAGTCGACGTGCGCAGGAATAAGCGCTTCCACCTCGGCCAGGGGACGGATATAGGTCAGCTCGATGATGAACATGGTCATGATCCCTTCGGGTGAGCTCCGTTGTCGGGCAGGATCTTTCCGCCGGGTGCCACCGCGCGCCAGCTGACTGACGGCGGTACCTGCGTCCTCCAGGCCCAGGATCTCGCAACGGTCGACGTGAGTTGGCCTTGCGCGCCACGGTTCGCCGAGCTCGCCCGCACGGCAACGACCGCCTGATCCGGACGCGGTGTCGGGACCGGCACGTCAGCCGGCGCAACGTGTCCATCGGTTGTTGCAGAGATGCTCAGCAACATCGATCCTCTCGGTCATTGGTTGTGGTCATGCGGACGCCCCTTCGATGTTCATGACTCCACCTCACCACCGATTTTTCCGGCCATCGAGGGGCAGATCTAGACGGGTCCTATCGATGTCATCGATACTTCACGAGTGGAGATCCGACAGGTGAAGTACGCGGTGGCAGTGGCGGATGCCGGTTCGTTCGCCCGAGCTGCCACTGATCTGGTGATGGCCCAGTCGACGGTGAGTCAGCAGGTCGCGCGCCTCGAGCGTGAGCTGGGGGCACAGCTGTTCGATCGGAGCAGGCGCAACATCCGGTTGACCGCAGCGGGCAGGCTGTTCCTGCCGGCCGGCCGCGCGCTGCTCGATGCGGAGCAGGAGGTCCGTGAATCGGTGGTGGCGACTCGGCGCGCCGTGCGCATGACATTTCCAACGGGATTCCGCACTCACGCCGCGTCGCTGCGCGAGGTGTGGGACGACATGATGGCCGGTCAACCGACGGAAGGCGCAGCGCTCACCCAGATCGACTCGGGCGGGGACGACCCGGCCGACCTGGTGGCGGACGGAACCATCGATGCTGCGATCGTTCACGGCACTGTCGATCGAGCAGGCGTGACGTCACATCGCCTCGCCGATGACCCCTTGGTGATCCTCGTGGCGGGTGCGAGCGGCGCGCAACTATCGGGTCTCGCAAGCCTCGCGGATCGGCCTCTGCTGCTGCATGTCTCGGCCCGTGGCAGCGCATTGGCCGAGGTCCTGGTCCGGGAATCGCGTCGCGCCGGGCACGACCCGCGCATCGACTATTTCACCCACCACGCCGGACCGTTCGCCGCGCTGGCGGAGCAAGATCGCGGCTGGTCGGCGCTCTACGCGCGCCAAGCCTCGGTGTTCGATCTAACGACCTTGGGCGTCGCCGTCGTCGAGACAGAGGCTGCCATCGGCGTTCCGACGACCTTGCTGACCCGGCCAGAGGACGACCGTCTGGCGAGCCTGTTGCTCGCAGCCTTGGACGGGACCATTCAACCAGGCTTCCCCGTACAAAAGGACCTCTCTCGCTGATCGAGGGGGACAGAATCGGCGGATTGCACTGTCGCACAGTGGCTGCGAGCCAAGGAGTCGCCGGACAGGGGGTGACTCAGACGGCTCTCCTGGGTGGGCGAAGGCCGTCGAAGGTATCGGCCATCAAGGTCATCTCCTTGTTGGTCACGCCGTTCGATGCCGCCACCTCGCGCCACTGCTGTGTGGCGTCGAACATGTCGGACAGTGCGCGTTCGGCGTCTGAGCGGCTGAGGCCGAACGACGGCGCTGCGACTCTCAACCCCTCGAGCTCGTCGTCGCGTGCGTGAGCGGTCCCGATGCTCACGTGTCGTTGGGCGCCGATGTCGGGGTTCGGGTTGACGTCGAACAGCGGGGACAAAGTCCAGCCGCCGATGCCGCGAATGAAACCGTGGTTGCGCAGGTGGTCGTCGGTGTTGTGGATGACGACGGAGAACAGGACACGTTTCCACAGTTCGACCAGGTCGGAATCGATGGTTGTGCTGCCGTGTTCCGCGAGGGTCTCGGCGAGGTCGATGTAGTCGAACTGGTCGCTTGCCCCGTCTCTCGCGGTCAGCAGGGTCATCGCTGAGACGTACGGGATACGCGCACCGTTCTCGGTTCGGTCGAACCGGTCGAGCAGAAGGACCGACTTTCCTTCGACCCGGGCAAGAGAACGGGTCGGTACCCGAAGGCCTGCGCGTTCGGCCAGGTCGAGTGCGGTCTTCTCCCAGGCTATGACGTCCCAGTCGTCTCGGGGGCTACTGAATTTGGCGACTACGAGGCGGGCGCCGTCGCGTACTGACGCTTTCGGTCGTGCGCCGCCGAGTGAGCCTGTGCCTGCGTCCAGTAGTTCCTTGACGGCGTCGAGGCCTTCGTCGACGCCGGAGTCTTCTACCCGCTCGGCCGCACGCATGAGGCGGGGAAGCTCGAGCAGCTTCGGGATGCCCGGGTCGACGGCGAGATATGGGCCATCGGGACCCGCGTCGGGCTCGGTGAATCTCAGTGCGCCCTGCCGGGTCAGGTCCGTGACGCCGAGGAGGTAGTCGACGTCCGTGACGGTGCGTGGGGTTCGGCCTGCCTCGAGGTCGGCAGCCCGCAAGCGTTTGCTGATGAGGTTGCGCCCCCACCGGTCCGGGGCGCAGTCGGTGAAGCAGTACGGGAGCCCGTCAGCGGTGGCGTGTCCGCCTTCGAACAGGTCCAACGCTGGGTCGAGCGCGAACGAGCCCCTGTTGGCCAGGTAGGACGTGTCGTATCTGAACGTGGTCGAGATGCCCTTGGGCGCTGTGGAGAAGAACGCCCGGCCCACCAGCGTGTCTTCACCCGTGTCCGACCGACCGCGTCCGAGGACGTGCGCCGGCATATAGATGTCGACGTGACGGTTCACTGTCGTACCCGTTTGGGTAGAGAAAGGTTCTGCTCAGCGAGGGCCTGACCCAGTGCAGTCTCGTATGGGTTCATGCCTTCTGTGACGAAGTCGAGTGCACCGAGAACTCGGCACACTTCGAGGAAGACGTCCAGGCCGACGCTGGCGTCGCCGTGTTCGAGGCGGCGAAGTGTCTCTCTGTTGATGCCTGCCCGGTCGGCCACTTGAACAGCCGTGAGTCCTTGTAGACGTCGAAAGGTC
Source organism: Rhodococcus sp. P1Y (assembly GCF_003641205.1). Taxonomy (NCBI): domain Bacteria; kingdom Bacillati; phylum Actinomycetota; class Actinomycetes; order Mycobacteriales; family Nocardiaceae; genus Rhodococcus; species Rhodococcus sp. P1Y. Next base: position 434,659 of record NZ_CP032762.1, on the reverse strand, counting down.
GACAAATACTCGCCGAGGGTGCGTGCCGTACGTTGCGATCGGCTCGACAGTGGACGCTTACTCATTCTTCCCTCCTTTAATGCTGGTCTGATCCATCATATTAGTCCCAGACGCTTGCTGCAGCCAGCATTATCTCGTCCGGACCTCGACTGCTGTCAGTAGAGATCGTCGGCGCTCGTGATCAATGTGTCGGGAGGGTGTTTGGTCTATCGAGCTCAGACGCGACCGTCGCTGCCTGCGGTGGGAACGGGGGTCCGTTAGGGTCCGGCGACACTACGAGAAGTAACCCGGTGTATCGGAGGCAAAAGTCCACTGGGCCCCATGGTCCCGCCGGGCCGGAGAATCGTCGGGCTCGCTGGCCGTCATCGGCAGCACCGAGTCTCTCCGGCGACGCCAAAGGGCCACCTCCGGCACCGGATCCGACGACGATGAAGTCGAACTCTTCTGATGTCTCGGTGGTGTCGTTCATCGATGTTCTCCCGGTGGGCGAAGCGTCGAGGTCAGGTATTTCGATTGTGTCAGCGGTGAGGAGGCCGATGGTCGTATCCGGCGGAGAGGTAATCAGGAGCGGGGATAGCCACTGGCGAGATCCGACAAGGCTTCGTGCACGCCACGACGCAGCTTTCATTGGGTTGATCGAGATCCCAGGTTCGGTCAATCAGGGCGGCGGCCGGGGTTCGCGTGTGTTGGCCGGACCGCGCTCTCGGCGGAGGCGAAGGCGTGCCGTCTCGGTTACGCGTTCGAGCACGATCTGGGGCAACTTTCGTCGATACTCCTCGCTGTCGGCCAACGCCAGTACTTCTTCGAAGAACGCGGTCACCGTCAGCCCGTGGACAGCTTCGATGTCGCGGGTTGTCCCGCCGCCGAACGGCGCCCACTCGATAGCTGAGGCCATCCGCTTGTCGAAATCGGCTACGGCAGAGTTGGGTTCGTGTTCGGCGCTAATCGGTGAGGACTCGATACTTCGATACGGACCCGAGTGTCTACGGGGCCGTCCGCTTCGATGTGCGGAAGTAGGGATGCCTCTGCACGCGAGTACGAGTTGCTGTTCGAGAACGCACTGCATATTTCTCCTCCATCCGACACGTTCAGGGCTGGTGCCAGATGCCGGGTAGAGGGGGGCGGCTGCCGTGCCATCACTGGTGCCTGGGATCTGCTCGGAGGTGCCGGTTTTGCGCTGCTCGTGCCGAGGGCCACCAGATTCGGTTTCCGAGTAGGTGCAGTGCGGCGGGGACGATGATGGTGCGCACCACGGCGATGTCGATCAGCAGTCCAACACCGATGGTGAAGCCGGTCTGCAACAGCAGTACCACCGATCCTGACATCAGGGCGAACATGGTGACTGCGAATACCACTCCGGCAGTGGTGATCACGCTGCCGGTGGTCCCGAACGTTCGCAAAATCCCACTGGTGGTGCCGCCGGCGCTGGCATCGCGAACCCGGGACGCGAACAGCATGCTGTAGTCGGCTCCGACGGCGACCAGGCACATGAACGACACCGGTAGAACCGACCAGTGCAGGCCGATACCGATCAGGTGCTGCCACAGTAGGACGCTGATACCGGCGGCCGAAGCGAAGGACAGCAACACGGTTGCCACGAGCAGAGCGGGTGCGACAAGGCTGCGGAGCAAACCGGCGAGAATGGCGAAGACCGCGACCGCTGCGACGATCGCGATCAGCAGGAAATCGCGTTCTGCTTGATCGATGATGTCGGCCGTGATCGAAGTCAGGCCGGTGGAGCCGACTTCGGAGTCCTCGAGAGTACTGCCCTGCAACGAGTTTCGTGCAGCCTGCGAAATGTCACCGACAGCAGCGATGTTGTCGGCACTGTAAGGGTTTCCCTCCTGCATCACCAACATACGTGCGACGTGACCGTCCGGCGACATCAGCAACTTCGCTCCGGTGACGAACCGTTGGTCCTGTAAAGCGCTAGCGGGCAGATAGAACCCCGACCCGGGTCCGGTAGTGGTGTCTTGGCTCATGGACGCCAGATAGTTGGCGGCCTCGCCGAGGCCGTCGGAGAGTTGCCCGGTCAGCTCTACCGTGGTGTCGGTCCCTTCTTTGGCCTGCGAGAGACCACTGGCTATCTGGTCCATTCCAGTTGCCAGTGAAGACATGCCGTCTTGGAGTCGCCCGAGATCGAACCGGATCGACTCCGGTGTGCGGCCGTCGAGAGATGCTACGAGCGAGTCGATCTCGCCGAGTCCGGTACGAAGAGTCGGGAGCACTTCCTCGATGGTGCCGACGGTATCGGGCGGAAGCGCGGTGACAGCCTCTGATGCGGACAGGGCTGCGGTCAGAGCTCCCGAGGTTGCGGCGTCGAGCTGGTGGAATAATGCGTGCCCGGCTGAGCAGCCCGGATTTACAGCGCACTGCGGCGACGGATCGGCAGAAGCGAACGGTGTCAACGCAGTCTGGAAATCGTTCACCGCCTGTTGGTTCGCCTGGACGGCAGAGACGAGGGTTCCGAGCGTGCCGGTCAGCGACTGGACTTGGCCGAGTACTTGATCGAGGGTCCGGCCGTCGGCGGTGGTCGTGGTGGTCAGGGCGGCGGCAGTAGGCAACAGGTCGACAACCGAATTAGACAGTGCAACAACTTGGTTGGTCCCGTCGCGCAGTTGTGGTAGTTGCTTCTGAGCATCGAGCGCGCCGTCCCGCAATTGGGTGATGCCGGACGCCAATCGCTCGAGGTCGGGTTGGGCGTTGGCGATTTGGCCCTGCGCCGCACCCAGGCGGCTTCCGATCAGACCGGTTTGGTATCCGATGGCCGCCTCCGGGAGCGGTTCGCCGTTCGGTCGGGTCAACGACCGTACGTACGCAACGTTCGGTAGGTCCGCAACTGCGGCGGCGGCGCGGTCCAATGCTGCGAGATCGGTGGTGTTTCGCAGGTCGTGGTCTGCGCGAACGACCAAGTATTCGGGCACTATTTCGTTGGCCGGAAAGTGGTCGTAGACCGTCTCGTATCCTGCCGTGGAGTCGGCGTCGCCCATGATCATGGCACTGTCGTCACCGTTGGGAACAAGGCTCAGCGCTGGGGCAGCCAACGCAACGAGCGCGAGCACCGACACCGCGGTGAGGGCACCTGCGTGGCGGAGGATGCGGGTGCCGCGCTTGCGCCATTGCCGTTCGCGAGAGACTCGGGGTTCGATCCATCCGCGGCGTCCCAAGATCGCGATCAACGCAGGGGTGAAGGTCACAGACACGGCGAGGGTGACCATCAACCCGATGGCGATCGCAGGGCCAGAGGTGGTGAACATGCCGTTTTTGGCGAAGATCATCGACATCGCTGCGGCGGCGACGGTCAATGCCGATGCTGTCAGAACGGCTCCCACGTTCGAGCCGGCAGCGACGACCGACCGCAGCGGACTTTCACCACGCCTTCGTGCGTCGTGAAAGGCCGCCGTCTGGAAGATGGCGTAGTCCGTCCCCGCTGCGAGGACGAGTGCTGTCATCAAGGTGACTGTCAGGGTCGAGACCGGGAGCACCGCATTCCATCCCAAGGCGGATACAACCGCGCGCGACGCTGCCAGTGCGATGCCGATCGTCAGGAGGGGAATCAGCGCGGCGATTACCGACCGGAACGCGATGACCAGCATCAACGTGATCAGCAGCACCGACACCGCCGTGATCAGGACCATCGAACTATCCACCGCAGTGAACTCGTCGACCACCGTCGGTGCCGGGCCCGAGAAGTGAACATCCAACCCCTCGGGCGCCGCCACATCTGCAATCGTCGAACGGATGGCCTCGGTGGATCGGTGCGCGTCGGCGGTACCGATATCGCCCTGCTCACCGACCGTGACCGTGACGGCCTTGCCATCGGGACTGACCGCGAAGTCCCGGGTCGCGGGATCGCCGTACATATCGAGAACGAAAGCCACATGATCGCGGTCCGCCAACAGGCGGGCGATCAGTTCGGAGTAGTACTTCTGCTCCTGCTCACCGAACCCGCTGTCGCTGGCAAGCACAACAGCACCGACAGCCGTCGATGCGGGCGTGTCGAAGTCGTCCGCCATCCGAACCAGGGCTTGGGTCGAGGGCATATCCGAGGGAACGATCGCTGCCGACTTCTCGGTCGCCGTTTGTTCGAGCTGCGGCGCAACCACATTGAGAGCGGCGACCGCGATCAGCCAGATCCCGACCACCCACCAGGAATGCCTAGCGGCGACTGCGGTGACCGCACGAAAAGGAGTTCTACCCACTGCTCGACGATCCATCGAATGCCTTCCGTAGTGAGACATCGATACGCAATGTGTCTCAGTGTCGGTGACGTTAGCATCGAAGAACGACAGTCACAAGACAGGCTGTCGAGCTGTTATGTCGTCTGCTCGACCATGTTTGCCCAGGGCGCAGGCCACGCGTCAGGGAGGGGCCATCGAAACTAAAACGCGTTCGGAGCTACTGCAGCGGGCAGGGCTATGCCTGGTCGAGATCCGTAGGCGGGCGGAATAGAGGCAGCAGATACCGCTGAACGTAGGCACGGGACGCGTCGGGTGCGGTGAAGTCGACGACGGTTTGTGGGTTGGCGATCAACGACAACGTCAGCCGGGTGGTGATCTCACTGACTGTCCGAAGGTGCGTCATGACAGATTCGTCCACCGAGGCCTCGCCGTGAAGCTGGGTCTTCCACAGCTGAGCGGAGAATTCACGTCCCATAACGATCAGGTCGTCGTCGAACAAGGCCTCCAAGAGCATTTCTCGGTCGGTTTCGCGGAGCCTGTTCAGCATGCGGTTGTCGCGGACGAATTCGAGCGTAATCGCCAGCGACGAGGTCAGCGCATCCTCCACGGACGCTGGGCTGGTCCTCGCTGCTGTGGACGCGTCCATGAAGCGGTTGACCTCCCGCAGGAAGATGGCATCGCGTAGTTCATCTTTGGAGGCGAAGTAGCGGTACAGCGTCGCGCGTCCTATCCGGCCGCGTTTGGCCACATCGCTCATCGTCATACGACGCCAACCGAGAACCGCGATCGCCTCGATCGCCTCGTCGACGATTCGCGCGGCAGCCGGATCGTCCAACGAACGCTGAGCAGTCGGATCAGCACCCAGTAGCGACCGAAATACGCACTGCACCTGCTTCACGAACATTCCTGCCCTGTCGGTTCTTCACGACCCAGACCGCGAAGACTACCCGAGCGCCCGCATCACAGCAGTCGCGGCGAGATCACCGGCGGTGCGCTACTCACCGGCTCTGGGCTCGGAATCGGGGGACGCCGCAGGCACTGACGGTTGTGGCCTCGCAGTGGTTGCACTCGGGATCGTGCCGGACGCGTTGGTCGATGCGGTGACTGCGAACCCGGTCTCGCCCTGGCAGGGTATTGGCCATGCGCTCGTTCCCTCTTGTTCTGCATCCGAGTTCGGTGCATGGGACGGCGGGCCTTCGGACGCGGCTGTTGAGGTACTTTTTGCTGGCCACGACCGGTCTGTATGCAGTCGGGGTGATCCTCACGCTGCTGCCTCACGGTGACCGAGTGACGTCCGACGTCGCCGGTGGTGTCGTGGCGATCTGTGTGGGAACGGCCGGCATCGTGGTGCTGTGGGTCTGCCCCGGTACTGAGGTGGCGCTTCGGGTTGGATTGGCCGCAGCGATGGTCGCGACGCCGGCGGTGATGGCGTTCCACCGACTCGCGGCGGCGCAGAGCCAGTGCTTGATCGCGGCGATGTTTCTGGCGATGTACATCCGGGCGTTCCATCGAGACCGGCTCGGCAGAGTGTTGGTCGGGGTGCTCGTGATGGCTGTGCTGTCAGCGGTATGGGTGTCGCCTGCTTCGATGTATCCGATTTCGTACCTGATCTTCGGTGTCGCGGTGATTGCCGCGGGCGAGGCGTTCGGTGTGGTGACCAAGGCCCTTATCGTCGCGTCGTGCACCGACCCGCTCACCGGAGTATTCAACCGGGCGGGGTGGGAGATGGCCACGGCGGAGGCGACGCGCAGCAGAACAGCGGGACTGTCGGTTGCGGTGGTGATCGTCGACGTCGACGATTTCAAAGCCGTCAATGATTCGGCCGGACATCGGGCGGGTGACGAGTTGTTGATCGATCTGGCGCGATCCTGGACACAAGCAGCTCCTCCTAATGCAGTGATCGCTCGCCTGGGTGGCGACGAGTTCGCGGCACTCTTGACCGGGCCCGGCCGAGGTGTGGTCGACGAATTCGTCCGGGTCACATCCGAGTCGTTGCCCTACGCAAGTGTCGGAACTGCGGAGTCCACGGATCCGGATGAGCCGGTGTCGGACATCCTCGCCCGCGCCGATGAAAGTTTGTACGGCGTCAAACGTGCTCGCCGACAGCGCCGTTGAGAAGCGAGGCGTAGTTCCAGCTGCATCGTCCTGGACTTTCAATGCCAGGAAACCCGCCGGAGTTCGACTACTGACCAACCGATCGCAGAGATGCAGGCGTATCGGCCAGTTGCGTCAGACGCCGGAAGTTCGACATCGCGGGCGATTCAGATGCATCGACGCGTCGAACGAACATCGTTTCTGCGCGCGCCTGGTCGGGTGGGAGGTGGTACATCCTCAGCCGAGAGGCGGCGGGTGAGGACGCGACCACGGGGACCGGCAACAGCGTACTGCCCATGCCCGCCGCGACGCATCCGAGAATGCCCTCCAAGCTGCCGAATTCGAGGATCTGAGGGTGCGCGACGTCGTTGTCGGCGAATATCTGTTCGAGTCGGGCGCGGTAGGCACACCCGCTGCGCAGTACCAGGATTCTCTGCGGTTCTGCGAAAGCTTCACGGACGTCGGCCGTCCGTTGAGTTGTGACGAGTGCGAGTTCCTCCACAAACGCAAGTTCGGCGACGAGCTCAGGGTGATCCACCGGTCCGCAGACGAACGCGCCATCGAGGTGATGTTCGATCACCATGTCGATGAGATCGGCGGATGTACCGGTTCGCAGCGTGAGGTCGACATGCGGACACTCAGAGGTGTACGACGCCAGAATGTCCGGCAGCCGCAACCCCGCCGTGGTCTCCATCGATCCGATGGCCAGTGAGCCGGTCGGATCGGCTTCGTTGCCGACGACGTGCGCCGCTTCTCGCATCAGTGCCGTAGCCCGTTCGGCGAACGGTAGGAATGCCTGGCCTGCGTTGGTCAGCGATACCCCTCTCGCGTGCCGTCGAAAGAGCTCTACGCCAAGTTCTTCTTCGAGAGAGCGGATTCGAGTACTGATGTTCGATTGAACGGTATGCAACTTCGTCGAGGCGCGAGAGATACCACCTGATTCTGCCACGGCGAGAAAGAAGTTCAGGTCTGTGATTTCCATTGTGTAGCTCCGCTTCGCGCAAGGAACCTAGGGCCCGCTGCCGTGAGGCGCGCGGTTTGTTTGTGGTGAGTCGGTCACGCTCGGGCACCGGCAGAGCATTTACTCTACCGGCACGACACCGACCTGCGTCGAGAGAGAAAAGAATCAGTTCGCGGCGCGCGACGGGATTGCAAGCTCACCGGTGATGTACTGGGCTGCACCGAATCCGAAAGACCAATCCGACGGTGAATTTTCCGAGACCGAGATGAAGAGGTCCTCCTTGCCGACTCCGACGGCGACGAGCGCTGCCGACATCATGCTGAACAGGTGTTGCTTGGTCTCTGTGGATCGGCCGGTCTGGGTGAAGATGTGCACGATCACCACGTCGGAGGAGCGATCGAAGCCGAGGCCGGCATCGTCGGCGATGATGTGGTCAGCCTCGTGGGCGGTGATGATTTGGAACCGGTCCTGGATGGGGATGTTCAGAACCTCCACCAACGAAGTGTGTATCGCGTCTGCGATTGCACGGCGCTGCGGGGGTAGGCGGTCGGTGGTCAGGTCGATACGTACGAGCGGCATGGCTGGTCTCGTTTCGTGAAGTCAGTGGGTGCTGTTGAGGTCGCGGTCGTTCGTTGTCGAAGGTTTGGCAACCTGGTCCCAGGCCCGACGGACTACGGGACTCGAGGTCCCGTGGCGAAGCAGTATTCCGAATGCCACTGCCGAGAGCGCGGTGATGGCGATCGGGTAGACGACACCGGCGAGTTGATTTCCGGTTGCTGTGACCACACTCAGGGCGATCAGAGGCGTGAATCCACCGAATACGCCGGTTCCGACGTGGTAGGCCAGAGATAGGCCGGTGTAGCGGATCTGTGGTGGAAAGAGTTCGGACAGAAAGGCTGCGGTCGGTCCGTACACCATGGCGACAAGAATGACTTGAATGGTGAGGGCCACCACCAGCTGCACGTTCTGACCGTTCACTGCCGCTTCCCGTATCCAGGCGAACAGTGGCAGGTAGCCGATGGCCGAGAGAACGAGACCTCCAACGATGAACCGCGGACGCCCATACGTATCGGAGAGGCGGCCGAAGACAACGAAGAACGGCGTGGCGATGACCAATGCAATACCGATGCAGAGGTTGGCGGTGAGGAAATCGATCTTCAACACCGTCTGCAAGAAGTAGAGGGTGTAGAACTGGCTCGTGTACCACGCGACCCCGAGTCCGGCGGTTACCGAAACCAGGACGGTCATCAGCAGTGACAGGCTCGGACGGTTCGCCACTGCGTCTTTGATCGGGGACTTCGACAGGCTTCCACTGCGACGCATTTCCTCGAACACGGGCGACTCGTGCATCTTCATCCGGATCTTGAGGGAGAACAACACCAAGACTGCAGAGAGCAGGAACGGGATACGCCAACCCCACGATTCGAATGCGTCGTCACCGAGAGCCAGACGGCACACCACGATGACACTGATCGACAGCAGCAGTCCGCCTGTGGCAGTCGTCTGCAGCACGCTGGTGAACAGTCCGCGTTTGGCTGCGGGTGAGTTCTCCGCGATGTAGACCACGGCACCGCCGTACTCTCCACCGATTGCAAGACCCTGCAGCAAACGCAGAACCACCAGGAGAATTGGTGCGGCTATGCCGATGTGGTCGTAGGTGGGCATCAGACCGAGCATCGTCGTGGCACCACCCATGAGCAACAGGGTGGTCATGAATGTCTTCTTCCGTCCCACTCGGTCGCCCATCCGGCCGAAGACGACGGCACCAATGGGGCGAACGACGAAGCCTGTGCCGAATGCCGCGATGGTAACCAGAAGCGCTGCAGTGGAATTGCCACCGGGGAAGAACATGCCCGAGAACACCACAGCCAAGCTGCCGTAAATATAGAAGTCGTACCACTCGATAAGGGTTCCGACACTCGACGCGGCGATGATTTTACGTATCTTGTTGGGTGGCAATGTTTCCGATAGTGCGTCGGCGTCTATCTTGCCGGAGGTGGATGTGCTCATGAGGTGTCCTATTCGTTCGAAATTCGAAGATGAAGTGTGCGGGGGCCGGGGGAGTCGTGGGCCGCGCGCGTGTGAAAACGGTCAGTTGCTCGGGGCCAGCGCGGGGGCACGACGCGTGAGAATTGCTTCGGCGTCCGCGGACATGTCGCCGATGATCTCGGCGGCGCTCTGCACGCTCGTGATCTGACCGATGCCCTCGCCGACAATCATGTTGGCGGTGTCGTAGTCTTCGGCCTCGACTGCTGCATGAAAGCGCTCCCGTGTTGCTGAGATGTTCTCGCGCAGTGCTGTTTCGCTACCATTCCACTGACGGACGAAGTCGTTGTGCAGTACGCGGCCGGTGTACTGCGCCGGCCAGTTCTTTCCGCGGACCACGTCGTAGACGCGTTGTCTGATCGTGTGATCTCCGCTGAGCTCGAGAGCCCTCTGCTGCGCGGCACGTGGGATGGCGGCCTCGTGCGCTGCCCAGAAGCGCGTCCCGACGAGTACGCCGTCGGCACCGAGAGTGAGGGCGGCGGCTAGTCCCCGGCCGTCGCTTACGCCGCCGGCCGCCACGAGCAACACCTCGGGTGCGCGCTCGTTCAGCAGATCCGCGATCTCGGGCACCAAGGTGAAGGTGGACCTCGTACCCAGACCGTGTCCGCCCGCTTCGCCGCCCTGCGCGGCCACGACGTTTGCGCCGCAGTCGATTGCCCTGCGCGCTTGCTCGAGGTTGTGTACTTGGCAGATCAGTGGAACACCGGCAGTCCGAATGGCCGGTGCGTAGGGGGCGGGATCTGCAAAGGACAGAAAAATCGCTGCCGGACGGCGTTCGAGCACGTGGTCGAGCACATGCTCATTGCCTTTCAGCGTCCATGTGATGAAACCGCACCCCACCGACTCGGAGGCGACGGCGTCGAACTGTGACCGGATCCATGCTTCGTCGACGTAGCCGCCGCCCAGCAATCCGAGGCCGCCAGCAGCGGCGACGGCGCCGGCAAGGCGCGCGTCGGAGACGTAGTCCATCGGTGCCAGAACGATCGAGTGTTCGATTCCGAAGTTTTGGGTCAAACGGGTTGTCAAGCTCATGAGCAACTCCTGCACGGGGTGTGATGCGCGACACTGAATTGCCAAAACGATAGGACCGCCCAAGTACCACGGTCCAACAGTTTGTAGCGATGGGAGCGTTCTCGAAAACAGAACACTCGAATGCGGACGATCCGCACAGCAGATGGTGCGATACCTGACACGGACTACCGCACTACTGCCTCTTCATGCGTCTCACGTATGAATTTGACGTATCTACGCATTTCACAACCGCCGAGTGGGCCCATAACCTCGAACTATGGTTTCGAGTACGAGGGTGGCGACAACGAACAATTCAGGTATCGGTGCACCGCGACCCATAGTGGCGTCGGCGACGTCGGGACTTGCGGCAGCGATGGGGATCGGGCGGTTCGTCTACACGCCGATACTGCCGGTGATGGCGAAAGCAGTCGGTGTCAGCGCCGGCGAGAGCGCGCTGGTGGCAACGTCGAACTACGCAGGTTATCTGGTAGCGGCCATCGTATTGTCCCTTCGCCCGCGGTGGCGAGGGAGAACGATGATTCGCACTCTGACGGCATCGCTGGTGGTGAGCGAAGCGGCAATGGCCGCCACCACCAATGTCGAAGTGTGGGCCGCTCTGCGATTCATCGCAGGTGCCTCCAGCGCCGGTTTGTTCATCTCGTGCGTCGGGGCGGTCACCGCGCTGGTCGCGTCGAAAACCGTCTCGCCCGTCATGGCTGCGGTGGCATTTTCCGGCGTGGGTGTCGGGATCGGATTGACCGGCCTGTTGGCGTTGGCGACCGAAGACAATGCCACCTGGCAGCAAATGTGGCTCGGTTCCTCCGTGCTGACCGCCCTGCTCTTGCTTCCGCTCTGGTTCTCCGCGCAACCGCGTTCAGTCGAAAAGGCCCCTCGGACAACGGACATCGTCTCGACCAAAGGAGGCGGGCGCCCTCGATCCAAGATCGCGATGGCTTTGATGGCGACCTACTTTCTCGAAGGCCTCGGCTACATCGTCGTCGGGACCTTCCTCGTGGCTGCAGTAGGAGACGCGAAAACCTCTACGGGCCCGACCGTGTGGGCAATCGTGGGAATCGCTGCCGTCCCGGCCACCCTGTTGTGGGCAGCTCTTGCTCGCCGAGTGGGCTGGCCGATTGCACTGGCAATAGCACTGGGGGTTCAAACTCTGGGGACGATTCTGCCCGTGCTCGACGGTTCCAGCATCACCGCGATAGTGACCGCCGCACTGTTCGGCGCCACCTTCATGGGAATCTGCATGCTCACCATGGAATGTGGACAATCACTGATCGGGCCGAACTCCGCAGCACCCCTGACCGCCGTCTACGGCTTGGGTCAGATGCTCGGACCGCTCATGGTCGCGCCGGTAATCGGCGATGGCTACGGAGTGGCATTCACCATCGCGTTCGTCGTACTCGCCTGCGCTACCGTGGTGTCCGCGCTCATCGCACGTAACACACTTCCCCGGAAATGAGACTGGAAGCGAGCCTGGAAAGCATCATGACCTCACGTTACGAACGTCTGATCTTCGGCACACATGCACTGAGTCGCCAAGGCAGAGCCGACGACTACTCGACCGATCTGCTGAATTCGCCGATCGCCGACAGCGAAGTGCAGAAGCTCGGCGGCCGCGAAATCGCCATGGTGACCGAGGCCTTCCAAGTCCATCTGGCTACCGTCAGCCCAGCCGGATGGCCGTACGTGCAATACCGCAGCGGCCCAGGGGGTTTCATTCGTCACCTCGGCGACCAAACCATCGCCTTCGCAGACCATCAAGGCAATCGGCAGTTCGCGTCGGTCGGAAACATCGAGTCCAATGGCAAGGTAGCACTGTTCATCGCGGACATGCCGCTGAGGAAACGTCTCAAACTGCTTGGAACAGCACGGGTCATCGACGCCTCCACGGACCCGGAATTGTTGGAGAGGCTCTCTCGCCTCGACGATGGTGCGAGGATTGCCGCTCGGGGCGAACGCAGCATAGTCATCGAGGTCGAGGCCTTCGATTGGAACTGCTCGCGCAGCCTCATTCCGCAGTACACCGAGGATCAGGTGAAGCAGCGGATCACACCTTTGGTCGATGAAATTCACCAATTGCGTGCGCAGGTCGAGCAACTCGAGCGCGGGGCCATTCAGTGAAAGCGACGTCGAGAAACCATTGAACGGCTCGTGGCGGCATAGGTCCATCCCGCCATGCCAGCCGCACCTGGGTCGGCGGAGCGCCGTCGATAGGCAGAAACCGTAGGCCGGGGTGAGAGATCCGTCGTGCGGCTAGTTCCGGAACGATGCCGATTCCGCGTCCAGCAGCGATTATTTCGAGCCATTCCTCGAAGTTTCGGCAGGTGATCACCACTCGTGGTTCACCGTCTTCGGCTACAGGAATAGAGTCAGCTGTGGTGGAACCGGAAAGCGTGTTGACCACCAAGGGGCCGGGAGGGAGCGCATCCCACCGCACCTCGGTCGCATCACCGAAGGACAGGTTCGATCGGCTCACCGCGAGAATCCGTCGTTCGGTGCCGACCTGACGAGTCACCGTGCCGGGGGTCAGATGATGCGGGCGGTTTCGGTAGAGCGCCACATCGACTTCGCGCGCATCCAAAGCTGCGAGAGGGTCGTCGACCCGGCGCACGTCCACGTCTGCGTCGTATTGACGCACGAGAGAGTCACGCGTGGCGGCAAACCATTGGTCGGGGAGCAACCATGCAAAGCCCAACCGCACAACTGGGTGGTCGTCGAGATCGGCAATCAACGCATCCACCTCTCGGACGATTCTGCGTGCACGTGCCAGCACAACCAATCCGTCCTCGGTCAGATCGGCAGAGCGGGACTCGATCAGTTGACGCCCGCAACGCTGTTCGAGTTGACGAACCGAACGCGTCAGCGTCGGTTGCGACACTCGTAGTTCAGCGGCAGCAGCAGTGTGTGTGCCACAGTCCGCAAGAGCGACCAACGCACGCAGGTGTCTCAGCTCGACCTCCATACGTCCAGCGTATATCGACCGGCGCTCCGCGTATTGGCCTGCTGCGCCGCTGGCTCCTACCCTCGAACTCAACCGCCCATATTCTTCTCGAGGAGATTCTTATGTTCCGTTACGAGTCGTTGCAGGTGCCTATCGTCGGTGCGCCGATGGCGGGAGGCCCGTCGACCCCCGGGTTGGTTGCAGCGGTAGCGAATGCAGGCGGTCTGGGATTCCTTGCCGCCGGGTATCTCACTCCGGAAAAGTTGACCGCGGACATCGCTGCCGTTCGCAGCGCTGGGATCAAAACGTTCGGGGTGAATCTGTTCGTCCCGGAGGACGGGCAGGTGCTCGACACCGAGGACATTGCGCGGTACCGCGCACTACTGCAGCCCTACGCCGATGACCTGGGCGTCGAGCTTCCCTCCGACAGCGCACTTGCCGAGAACATCGACGACTACTGGGCAGAGAAGCTCGACATTGTCGCGTCCGAAGCCGTTCCTGTCGTGTCGTTCACCTTCGGGTGCCCGAGTCCCGACGTCATCGCCCGGCTGCACGACGCCGGCAGTGCCGTCACCGTCACCGTCACCAACGAAGACGACGCCCGTGCGGCGGTCGATGCCGGCGCCGACTCCCTGTGCGTGCAAGGCCCCGATGCAGGCGGGCACCGCTCGACCTTCCGCATCGACGCCGAGAGTTCGGAAGTCGCGCTCGACGAGTTGATTCCTGCGGTACGCCGAGCTGTGTCGGTTCCTCTCGTGGCCGCAGGGGGGATCACCACCGCGTCCGATGTCCGTCGAGTCCTCGGCTACGGGGCAGTGGCGGCTCAGGTCGGGACAGCCCTGCTGCGGTCACCGGAAGCGGGGACAAAGCCTGCCCACGCCGCCGCCTTGGTCGATCCTCAGTTCACCGAAACAGTGGTCACTCGTGCCTTCAGCGGCCGTCCCGCCCGAGCTTTGCGCAACAAGTTCGTCGACCGGTTCGATGCGGGATCCTCACGCCAATACCCGGCCGTGAATACGCTGACCGGCAGTATCCGGAAAGCAGCAGCGAACGATCCTCACGGCATCAACCTGTGGGCCGGTGCCGGACACCGCAGCGCCTCCGCTGACCCGGCAGCAGGAGTGATCGAAGTATTGGCCTCGGAGTTGTGACAAGAATGCCCTGGTGTAAAAACCGCACAGATCGTGGTGTTTGAACCCACGCTCGAAAACGCGCATCGTGGGTGCGGAATTAAGTACCGTCGTAGACATGCAACTGACTCGCTTCAGCGATCTGGCCCTACGGGCGATGATGTTGCTGGCCGCCGCCGGCCCGGAGGGCCCTCGGATGACCACCGGAGCCATCGCATTTCGGGTCAACGCGTCCGAACACCATGTAGCGAAAGCGATTACACGCTTGGTCGGCTTGGGCTGCGTCCGTGCGCAGCGTGGCCGCACCGGCGGGCTCTTCCTCACTGACACGGGCCGATCGATATCGGTGGGTCACCTGATCCGTCAACTCGAAGGCGATCGCGAAGTCGTCGAGTGCGTAGGGGACCGGCCCTGCCCCCTTCTTGCGGCCTGCCGACTGCGGCATGCCCTGGCCGTCGCCAAAGAAGCGTTCTATGGCGAACTCGACCGCTACACGATCGACGATCTTGCCGCGTCCCCGACGATTCCCCTCGCAATGGTCGCTTTCCCCTCGCCCTGACCTGCCATTTCTATGGTGGCGGTCTTTTGGAAGGAACACCTATGTCCACATTCGGCCCCCTCACCGTCGATCACGAGCTCCAACCCGCTCACGTCGACGTAGTCAGAGCGACGTTGCCGCTGGTGGGCGCCAATATTGACGCCATCACGCAGATTTTCTACGCGCGTATGTTCGACGCCCGACCGGAGCTATTGCGGAATCTGTTCAACCGCGGGAATCAGGCACAGGGGGCGCAGCAACGCGCCTTGGCCGCGTCGATCGCAACGTACGCCACCCATCTGGTGGATCCGACGCTGCCGCACCCGGATGAGTTGCTGTCCCGGATCGGGCACAAGCACGCATCCCTCGGAATCACCGCCGACCAGTACTCGATCGTCTACGAGCACCTCTTCGCTGCGATCGTCGACGTACTCGGCGCCGAGACAGTCACGACCGAGGTCGCCGAAGCCTGGGACCGGGTGTATTGGATGATGGCCAACACTCTCGTCGATCTCGAGAACCGGCTCTACGAGAGCGCGGGAGTCGTTGCCGGACAAGTCTTTCACCGTGGCATCGTCACCACGCGCACCGAAGATCCGTCCGGGGCAGTGGTGATCGGGGTGACCTGCGACTGGCCCGAGCTCCGAAACAATCACCCGGGTCGGTACGTCTCGGTTGGGATAACTCTGCCCGACGGCGCGCGACAGATCCGCCAGTACAGCCTCATCTCCGATACTGACGCAGGCGAAGTAACTTTTGCCGTCAAACCGATCGCAGCCAGCGGTGGCTGCCCGGCAGGTGAAGTCTCGAATTGGATCGCAAGCAGACTACGCACGGGAGACCTCGTCGATATCAGCATCCCGTTCGGCGATCTTCCGACAGCCGAGATCAACACGGGGCCAACCGTATTGATCTCGGCTGGTATCGGCATCACACCCATGAACGGGATCCTGGAACACCTGAACAACCGCGGGACGCGATCCGAGGTCGTGGTTCTTCACGCGGACCGCTCACCTGCCTGCCATCCGCTTCGGGCGCGTCAGCGGCAGCTGGTCGACGGCTTGCCGAATGCCGTCCTGGAACTCTGGTACGAAGAGCCCGGTGATTGCGCCGACGCGCACCAAGGCCGATTGGATCTTACGTTCGTGGATCTTCCTGAGGGTGCGTCGTTCTACGTCTGCGGCAGCAGCGGTTTCGTACAAGCCGTCAGATCGCAACTTGTCGCCAGTGGTGTGGACCAGTCGCGTGTCCATTGCGAACTCTTCGCCCCCGACGAGTGGTTGCTCGGCTGAAGCGTCGGCCGGTAGCCGCTCCGGCGTCTACTCGAGAACCTGCCACAGTGGATCGTCGAACCCGATGTCGAAGGTGCATTCGCCCGGACGTGGGTCGGGAACGAAAGCCCACAAGAGCGCCCCGGCTGAACCTGCAGTGCGCTGGCCGTCGATCTTCGTTTGGATGTGCGCGGCGCGATCGGTGAGCGACACGCACGACCCGGCCAGCTCGCCGATCTCGGCGACCAACAAGGGCTTGCCGACTTCCCCCGACTGGGTGATACGACGAGCGAGCCCGTTCCACTGATCGCCGGGAAGGGGTACGCCGTCGGCGCCGTAGTCGTGGTACTGCAGGACGTCGACGACGGGGGATTCTCCGAGATATTTGTATTCGTCGCCCTGGCTCCCGCATTGGCCGCCACCGGTGAGTCCTGCGGTGATCAGGGTACGAGTGTCGAGGGCACGGATCTGAGCTCCGGCGGTGTCGAAGAACGAGCGCAGAATTTGGGCAGCGTCTGGAGTGCACGTGCGGGTCGACCAGTGGCATGCGGCGTCCGTGCACGTACTGGTTTCGGGTTCGCCCACCAGTTCCCATGCCGCCAGGGCGGGTGAGTTCTTCCAGCGGTCGACGGCTACGGCTGTCCAATCCTGAAAGCTCAGACCTGAGGTGGGGGTGGTGCTCCAGCCGTCGAGGTACCACTGGCGGTCCTTGAATACATCGCCCTCGCAAGCGCCGTCCTGGGCAGCCAGTACAGGTACGACGAGCTGGTCGTGGGCTTCGGCGGCCGCGAACACTGCGTCCATCGGTCCGAAATCGAGGTGCCCTGTGAATTTGTTCGTCGCCAGCGCCTGGAACGCGTTGAAGCGGGTCATCGAATGTGCGGGGAGGGTGGAAAAGTACCGGTCCAGGTCGACCATCGCGCCACAGCCGTAGTTGACCGACCAGTTCGTAGCCAATTGGTACGCGTTGAACCCCGTCGGCCACCAGGGGGATCCGTCGAGCTTCAGGGTCGTACCGTCGACGGTCACTCGCGCGCCCGGTGCTGGGGTGGCAGCAGCCGGAACCATCCCGAGCGCAGGAACACCGACCAGAGCGGCGGCGCATCCGATCACGGCAGCACGCAGCCATCGATCTTTCCAGGTCATGTACGCATGCTAGCGAGTGGAAATGTCTATCGACAATCTCCAATTTCGAACGTGCAGAGTGTTTTTCGCCGAGCACGTTACTCGCATTCCACACCCGGAAAAGTAAGGTTTCTCGGCGGATTAGCAGGGTGTGCGCGTGCCGGCGGCGCCCGATTGTCGACCTTTGGTCTTCTTTCCGATCGACGAGGGATGTGCGTGGTGTAGGTCACGGCCAAGTGAGCTCGAAGCCAGGGCGAGACTGGTCATAATCACAGCAAACGGTCTGTCGTCTTCGTGGTCACTCACATCCGCTGGGAGCTTTGCGCATGTTCGGTCGCCTTCGCGCGTCATATCCATCACGTCGTATCGTCGCGACGAGGTTCGGTCGAGTGCTTCTCGTCTCGGGGGCCGTCGTATTCGGGGTTCTGTGCCCACCGGTGGGTTTCGCGCAGGATATCGACGACGAGCCGGTGTCTTCGGAGGGCGCCGCGGACGTGTTCACATTGACGCTCGGCGATGTGGGCTTGGGTGAATCACTGAGGCTGCAGGGTGTCGACGGGCGCGCCCAGATCACCGTGCCGGTGCCGACGGGCGTGGTGCCGCGTGCGCTGAACGCGACTCTGACGGTTCCGCCTTGGCTCGATCGCGGATGGATCGACGTCGAATCGAACGATCGGCCGATCTTCCGCGTCGATCTCAGCGGCGACGCGCAGACGGTGCCGGTGTCGATCCCCCTCGGGGCAGCCGCCATCGTCGGTGGTGCAGTGACGCTCGAGTTTTCGTCGACGCTCATTCCCGACGCCGGGTATTGCCCGGCCCCATCAGGAGATCCGGTGCGCATCATCGACGCCGCGGTCGACTACAGCGGAGTACCGGCAATCCCCCGGACAATCTCCGAATTCCTCCCACCTGTTCTGCGGCAACTGACCGTGTTCGTACCCGCCGAGCCCGGCACGGACGTCATCGATGCGGTTTTGACGCTGACCACGTCGGTGACCGAGTCCTTCGGCGCCCAGAATGTTCGCATGGTCGTCCGCCCCGACACCGACCTTCGGAGTGCACCGCCGAGCGGTCCGTTCGAACGGACGGTGGTCCTGTCCGACAACACCGACGCCGGAGCCGAACTTATCTTCCCGGTTCCCGACACACCGCCCCAGCTCTACATCACCGGCTCCGGCAGTGAACTCCTCGATCAAACCCGGTTGATCACCAGCCCCGTCGCCGACCTCGCGGTGACCCGTGGGGCGCTCGCAGGCCCGCGTGTTCCACCGGCCGTCCTCGCGCCGAACTCGACGACGCTCGACGCCCTCGACATCGGCACCGTCACTGGCGCTCCTACCGCATCGGTCGCATTGGACCAGACTCGGCTGGGACGCTCGGCCGCCGACGTTTCGGTACATCTGACGGGCAGCTACACACCCGGAGCAGGCTCGTTGACCGCCACCATCGGTGACAGAACCCTTGCGGTGTGGACTGCTGACGACACCGGTCGACTGGATCAGTGGATCGACATCCCGAACGCCGAGCTCGATCGAATCACCACCCTCGACGTCACCGTTTCCCGCTCGAGCGAGGGCAGCGGCTCAGCGTGCGGAGCGCAGTCCGCGTCGACCGTGACGATCGACGGCGCGTCGGTCATCGAGTCGTCCGACTCTGCATCGCCTGTTCCACTCGGATTTGGTTCGCTCCCACAAGCATTGACGCCTCGCGTCGGGGTGGCCCTGGCCGAGAACTCGTTCGTCAACACCGTTCGAGCGGTATCCCTAGTCAACGGTCTGCAGCGGATGTCCACACGATTGATGCAACCGCACGTCGTCGAGGTCGACGAGGCATTGAACGGCACCGAACCGGCGATCGTGATCGCCCCCGACGGCAATCTTCCCGATACGCTCGAACTCCCCGTGAGCTCGAACGGCGCCGCGACCTTGTCGGTGACCGCCACCGATACCAGCGGCTCGGAAACCCTGCTCACGCTCGACACCGCCGTGCCATTCGGGACAGTGCAGGTGGCCTCCAACCCGAACGGTGCTGCACTGATGGTGGCCTCGTCCAACGGTGCGCCCGCGCAGCTCGACGACCTCATCGCCTGGCTCGACGCCGGCACGAATCGATGGTTCGGGTTGAGCGGCGACGTCCTGTTCGGAACCCCGGGCGCCGAGCCACTGACGCTCTCCAGCAACGATCTAACCGGTCCCCAAACCGACACCGCAGCCCAGTCGCAGACCTCGAACAAGCTGGTGGTGTTCTTCGCCGGCGTGGGCGTGGTGTTGATCCTCTCAGGACTGATTGTCGCAGCGATCATCGTGGTGAGGTCGCGGCGACGCTCTCAGCGCGGTAACGGCCCGGTAGAACCGTGACGACGCAGACCGATACCCCTGACGCCGAGCAGACTTCCACTGGTAAGGCTGCGGCGCGTAATCCCGCCTGGGTCATCGCGACAAGGTGGGCCGTACTCCTCGGTTGCGTGGTTCTCGCATTCTTCCCGACGTGGGTGCGTCTCGCCGAGGAGGCCGCCGACGGCGCAATCACGACGTACATCTTCGTGCTGCCGGTCCTGGCAGCGGTTGCGGCGCAAGGAATTGCGCGTCGTCGATCGGGTGAGCTCCCGATCCACGATCGACAGACGGATATCATCGTCGGCGGTCTCGCCCTGCTGGCTGCGGTCGCGATCAAAGCGCTGTGGTTACCGCGCTACGTCGACCAGTACGAGCTCGCCCATCTCGACGTCCTCGCCGGACTGATCTTCTTCCTCGGCGGTGCGATCCTCGTATTCGGTCTGCGGCCGGTCGGACGGTTCTGGTCGGTCTGGTTGCTGCTGTTGGCGTTGGGTCCGCTGACCTACCGTATGGCAGCCATCACCGTCGGAGGTAGCCGATTCGCCTACGGCGC
Source organism: Rhodococcus sp. P1Y (assembly GCF_003641205.1). Classification (NCBI taxonomy): domain Bacteria; kingdom Bacillati; phylum Actinomycetota; class Actinomycetes; order Mycobacteriales; family Nocardiaceae; genus Rhodococcus; species Rhodococcus sp. P1Y. The sequence continues at coordinate 414,460 of NZ_CP032762.1, read as the reverse complement.
AGTGCTCGTCGTGTTGGCCGGGGCGGCAGGTGCAATCGCAGTCGGGCGCACGCGCCGTCGCGGGTGGCTCGGATTCTTCTGCACTGTCGCAGCCGGGTTCGCAGTACTGGCCATGATGCTGCTCTGGTGGCCGAGCGTCCACATCGCTTGGCTGCAATTGATCTCGACGGCCGGTGCCTCGGTCTTGGTGGCGTTCGGGTTCTACTTCGCTGCACGACGCGGAAAGTCGAAGAGCCCACTGACGGGTGCCGTCGCCCCGGTGACGGCGAAACGATCGTGGAGCTCGTTGGTCATCGTTGTCGTCGCGGCGGCAATCCTGTTCGTGGTTCCGCTGCCAGAGCGGACTGCTATCTCGTCCACTCCGGGACCGCCTGGGGCGCCGTCGGCGCCGCTGGCCGTACCTGCGGGTTGGTCGCAGACGGACCGTCGAACGTTCGACTGGGTCAGGTCGTATTTCGGTCGAACCGCCACGCTTACCCGTCAGACGATACGCGCGGACGAGGGAAATCCATCCTGGGACATCGAGTCCCGACCGCGCACCGTCGTCGTCGACGTGCTGTCCACGGCCAACCGCGCGAGCCTGGCGGTCTATCCCGAGAGCACCCTCTACCGGCTGACGAACACGAGGACCAGCGCCACGCTTCCGGTGAAGCTCGGCCACGACGTCGTGGGCGAGCTGTATACCTCGGTCAGCGATCAACTGCTTTTGACGTGGACCAAGCTGGTGTTCACCTGGGTTCGCAGCGACGTCACCCAACGAGTGACGGTCATCAGCGTCGACAACCACGAGCCCGGCGCGGTGTTCCCGATCCCGACACCGGCTATGGCGTCGAACCTCGGTACGTCACTGGCTACGTTTCTGCGCGGCAACACGATTGCCGTCGACAACAACCCGGACTACAAGGATCGTGAACTGCTGACAGACTTTGGTATCGATCTCGTCGACGCGCAGTGGCCCGAGGACGGAGTCGAACCGTGAAGTACGGATCCCACGTGCCGCCGAGGGTCGGTGACGAGACCGAAGAGTTCCGGATGGCCGCTCTCGACGATGCCGTCAACGGCCTCGCTCGCGGAAATCCGTTGGCGTCGGCAGCCGTTGCGTTCGTGCCGTGGCAGAAGTACACCGCGCTGACGATCGCGGCGATCACTGCAGTGTGTGCCGTGCTCGCGCCGATCGACACGCTGCTCACGATCACCGTTGTGTGCACGTTCGGGTACATCGCGATGATGTGTGATCGGTTGTTGCTGTTCACCCGCGGGCTCGACGCGTCGGCCATCGTCACGGTGACCGACGAACAGGCACGGGCGATTCCGGATGACGAACTGCCGCTCTACACGATTCTCGTTCCGGCGTACGACGAGCCGGAGGTGGTCGGCGATCTCATCGCCGCGATGAGCAGCCTCGACTACCCGCCGGAGAAGTTGCAGGTTCTGCTGCTCCTCGAAGAGGACGACGACGTCACCATCGCAGCTGCGAAGAAGAGTGGCGTCAGCAAGATCGTCGACGTGGTCCTCGTGCCGGCGAGCGATCCGCGCACCAAACCCAAGGCCTGCAACTACGGACTGCACTTCGCGACAGGGGAGATCATCACGATCTTCGACGCCGAGGATCTTCCCGAAATATTGCAGCTACGACGCGTCGTCGCGGCGTTTCGACGGTTGCCCGACACCGTCGCGTGCGTTCAGGCGAAGTTGGCCTTTCACAACGGTTCTCAGAACCTGCTGACCGGATGGTTCACTGCGGACTATGCACTGTGGTTCGGCTACCTGCTGCCAGGCCTGATGAAGAGCACGTCACCGATTCCGTTGGGCGGCACCTCGAACCACCTGCGGGGCGAGGTCATCAAGGAAGTCGGCGCGTGGGACGGATTCAACGTCACCGAGGATGCAGACCTCGGGGTGCGCATCGCTGCGTCGGGTTACTCGACCGCAGTGCTCGATTCGACCACCCTCGAAGAGGCCAACAGCGACGCCATCAACTGGATCCGGCAGCGATCACGCTGGTACAAGGGGTATCTGCAGACATGGCTGGTGCATATGCGTCGACCACTGCAGACGTTCCGCGCAGTCGGGTTCGTCGGCACGTATCGGTTCACGCTGCTGCTGGCTGGGACGCCGATCACCGCGTGTATCAACATGATCTTCTGGTTCACCACTGCCGCATGGATTCTCGGGCAACCGGCGCTGATTGCGGCGCTGTTTCCGACGTACATCTACTATTTCTCGCTGATGTCGTTGATCATCGGCAACGTCGCGACCATCTACATGTATCTGATCGCGAGTCGAGAGAGCAACAACGCGTACCTGCTCGTGCCCAGCCTGACGATGCCGCTGTACTGGCTGATGATGAGCGTCGCGGCGATCAAGGGCTGTTGGCAGTTGGTGCGTAATCCGTCGTATTGGGAGAAAACGTTCCACGGGTTGTCGACGGCGTCGGCCGCCCCCGACGTCGAGCCCGTCAAGTGAAAGCGCCGTGGGTCCTCTTTCTCGCGACGCTCTCCGGTTACCTGGCCGTCGGGCTGACCCTGAGTCTGCGTTTCGGGTACCTCCTCGGCGACGCCCTGTCTCGGACGTCGGCCGCGCAGGCTGTTCTGTTGAGCCGCGATCCGCACGTGTCGGCCATCGGGTTCATCTTCACGCCACTGACCGCGTTGCTGCAGTTGCCGCTGGTGGCGCTGTCGAGATGGTGGCCGGAGATCACGCGGTGGAACATCTCCGGCACTGTCGTCTCGGCAGTGTTCATGGCCGGTGCGGTGGTGATGATCCACGGGATCTGTCGCGACCGAGGTCTGTCGGCCGGCCACAGCACCGCGATCACCCTCGTGTTCGCGCTCAACCCCATGATCGTCTTCTACGGCGCCAACGGGATGAGCGAGGCGGTGTTCCTGTTCTGCACCATCTGGGCGGTCCGCCGGTTGATTCGGTGGATGCACACCGACGACGTGCACGACCTCATCGTCGCCGGAATCGCTTTGGCGCTGGCATATCTGACGCGCTACGACGCCGTCGTGGCCATCGCGGGTGCAGCATTCCTGGTTGCGGGGGTCACGCTGCTGCGCAAGGGACGCGCCTCGTGGCGGACGATGCGTCGGCAGGCGGTCCTCGACGCCGTCCTGGTCGCGGGGCCGGGGTTCGTCGCATTCCTGGTGTGGAGTGCGACCAGCTGGCTGATCACGGGGGAGTTGCTGGCCCAATTGTCCTCGAGCTACGGCAATACGGCGATTCTCGAACAATCCGGCGGCTCGAGCGGGACTCCGCTGACCAATGCACTGTTCGCGGTGACGGCAGTGATCGTGCTCGGGCCTCTGCTGCCGTTGATCCTGCCGATGTCCACGCTGCTCGCCGGACGTCGGCGGGATCTCGAATTCCTCGTCGCGCCGGTCTTGTTCGGGATGGTGCTCGCATTTCAGGCCGCGACGTACATCAGCGGATCGACGTTCGGCTTCCTCAGGTTCTACATCTGCGCGATCCCTCTCGCCGTCGTCGTGGTGGTGCAGTTGGTGCCTGCTCGCGGCAATCCGCGCACGCGTCGGCTGGGTGCGCTGCATCGAGTACGACCCGAGCGTGCACGGGTCTCGCGCGGCCTCGTCTCGACAACCGTCATGCTGTCGGCGCTCGCTGTGCCCGTCACGGGTTGGGCGATGCTGCAGCCGTCGCTGTCGAGCCAGCAGTATGCGTTGGGCCATCTATTCGATTCGTCGCCGGAATCGGAAGATGCGGTGTCCGCGCGGAGCATCATCGCCTCGTTCGAGACCGAACGCATGATCGCGGAGTACCTCGATCAGCAGGACCTGCCCGAGGGTTCGATCCTGGTGGACACCGTCTACGGGTTCGCCGTGCTCGCTGCGTCGGAACACCCGGAGCGGTTCGTCGTACCGTCCGATCAGGATTTCACCACCATTCTCAACGAGCCCGCAGCCGCGGGCGTGGAGTTTCTCCTGACCGTCCCCAACACGGGCCGCGGGCAGTCCGACGCGATCAATCGCCGCTACCCAACCATCTACGAGGGCGGCGGGACCATAGCGACCCTGGACGTCGAGGTGCCGAACGACGGCGCCGACCAGCCGGATTGGCGGATATACCGGGTTGTCGGCACAGAGCCAGGTCAGGCGTGACAACCATGCCGTACTGGTCGACCGCACACGGCGGCGTCGTTACGGCCCTCTCCCGGGGCAACAGGGGTCGCTTGCGGTTCAGCGGTAGAACTCGGTGATCGCTGCGGCAACGGCCTCCGGGTTCTCGAGCGTCGGGAAGTGGGTCTGGCCCGGAATGTGCTGCGGGTCGAACCATGGGTTCTGACTGGCGAAGTCCTCCTGATATTCGCGGTACTCGGAGGAAAGCGGTTGTGAGTAGATGTGCCGTACGTCGAGGCGTTCGGACAGCGGTGTCATTCGTTTGAGCGGGTCACCCCACGTGGCGTAGGCCTTCTCGATCTCTCGGCATGCGCGTCGCCACATCTCGCCACCGAACCAGGTCATTTCTCGGTTGACGTGATCGACCACATCGAGGTTGTCCGTCGATGCTGTCCACTCGTCGAACATGCTGCGTCGGGCAGCGTAGTACGTAGCCTCCTGATGTCCTTCGCGGATCTGGCGATGGAATTCGTCGAATGGAGCCATCAGCCAGTCGATTACGACGGTTTTGCCCAAGCTGGCATCTCCCAGCCGATCGTGAACGTCGATGTTGACCCAACAACCGTGGGAAGTCGATACCAGTCGAACGTCCGTCAAGGAGAGGTGTTCGATGATGGCCAGGACGTCCGATGCCATGTCCGACGCAGTGAAGTCGCCGTTGTCGGTCAACAGTCCGTCGTGTCCTCTGAAGTTCACGCGGAGCACGCGAAATTCCTGGGCAAGAATGGGTTCCAGGTTCTTGAACAATCTGTGGTCCTGTGCCCAGCCGGTGAGCAAGATCAGGGTGCGTTCGTGCTCGGTGCCGGAGTCGGTGTATTCGATAGGCCAGCCGTCGACGGTGAGAGTCTTCATGGTGTGGGTTCCTTTCGTGGTGAGGTATTACGGAGGGGCGATGTATTACAGAGTGGCGCTGGTAGTCAGTGGGGTGTCGAGCGGTCGTGTGGCTCGCCGGGGCGTGGCGAGGGCAATGCAGGCGCACGCGGAACTCACCGCTGCGAGGCACACCCAGGCAGTGGTGTAACCCAGGGCTGGAACGAGAAGTCCGAACGCCCACGGCACAACGAAGCCACCGACGCCGGCGATCGTGAGCATCAGTCCTACAGCCGTCGCTATATGGTGTGGCGGTATCGAGACGTCCTCTCCCGGAACGGTTTGCCAGACCGCGAAGCAGCCGTTGAACCCGAACCCGATCAAGAAGGCGGCGGCCCACAGCCACGAGGGAGCGATGAATGGAACTAGCATCAAACCAGCTGACATCAACAGTAGCTGTCCGATGACGAAGGTTGTTCGCTGGCGTAAACGGTCTGACAGCCAGCCTACGAGGATGCTTCCGGGGATTCCTGCGAGTCCGACCACCAGCGATGCGATGTTGGCCTGACCAACGTCGATACCCCGCTCATCGACGGCATAGCTGGAAATCAACTGTGACGCAGCAAAGTACGCACCGTAACCCCCGAAAAATGCCAGGCCGAACACCCACAAGTTTCGGTTCTGGAGAATCTGCCGAATCTCGCTGCTGGACAACGCGGTTCCGTGTAGAGATCGAGACCCAGCAGGTACCCGGTAGAAAACGGCAATAGCCAAGCCCGAGATGATGCACAGGACACCGCCGATGATCAGCGCTGTCCGCCAATCGGTCGCGGCTACGAGATCGGCCCAGGTGTAAAGACCGATTGCAACTCCGAGGCTGAAAGCTGCGGACACCAGACCCAGCGCCAACGCGTGCGCGCGGCCGACGAACCAGATGCTGACTGCGGCGATACCGAGTCCCGCGTAGACGGACGCACCGACGCCGCTGACTATGCGCAGTGCAAGCAGTTGTTCGTAATTGCGCGCAAGGCCAGAGCCAGCTGCAGTCACCCCCTGCAGCACGAGTCCCGCAGCCAAGGCGGTTCGAAGTCCGATCTTGGCAGCAAGAAAGCCGGCCGGGACGTGCATCAAGCCGTACCCGACGACGAAAGCCGAGATCAACAACGCAAGCGAGGGGATACCGACATCGAATTCGGTAGCAAGGTCTCCGAAGGTGGTGGAGATATTGAACCAGTTCAAGGTCATCATGACGAAGCCGACGGTTACCAGGGCCAGCATGGCCCATGCTTTGGCGCCTGCCGGACGCGGTTCTGTGGGTCGGGAGCCCACGACAGAATTGTGCATGTTCTGGAGTCCGATTCTGTAGGAAGTGCATCGAAAGACGAAGGCTCGCAAGGATCTTTTCCTCGCAGCGGCGTGCAGTAATCGATGCGTCCGGCAGGGACGCCCACGTAGGAACGTGCTAGGTGGTTGCTACGTCGACCTCAGGCTCCACAGCAGCTGAAGTCCACGCCTGAAAGCTATACCGCAATGTAGACGATCGTCAAGAGGGCGTCATGTTACTTCTGGAAGTCAGCGTTCGGCGATCTGGTCTTCGATTATCGCCGTCAACTCGCGAAGCATCTCCACTACCTCCACGCGGCGGTCCGGGGCGAATCTCAGGAGTGCGTCCCTCTGGAAGTACCGGAGCAGTGCGCGTTTGGATTCCCACAATTGCCGGCCCGATTCGGTGAGCTCGACAAGAACGGCACGCTCGTCCTGTGGGGAGGGAGAACGCACAACCACGCCTTGCTTTTCGAGAGCGTTGAGCATGCGGGACACAGTCGGTTGCGCAACTCCGGCCTGGTCGGCGATCGCTTTGACGCCCAGAGGGCCGTTCTTGGCGACCGATTCGAGCATGGCGATCTGCGCCTCGCTCAAAGACGCACCGTCCGCTCTGGTGCCGACGGTGCCACGGCCCCTCTTGAGCACGAGGAACAGCGCGTTGCACGCATCTCCGAATGCTTCGTCGAGGTCGTGATCGGTTCCCAGTAGTTCTGACACGGACCGAGTGTACCGAGGGTTCGACTACCAGTTTGTGTAAAAACCACATTACATAGCTTGCTATCTATTAGGGTGATGCGTAGCGTCCGACCTGTTGCGTGAGGCAGTCCCACAGCGAGACCTCAACGGCCATGGCAATTTTCGGCAGGATCTTGCCCCGGTCGAACGTCACCCTGCGTTATTCGAGCTGTGAAAGGGAATCAATGAAACAGCAACCACGTAGAGCCGAAGTCATAGGCGGCGGGGTCGGCGGACTGACCGCCGCGGCTGCTCTGGCGCGCCAAGGCTGGTCTGTCACCCTGCACGAGCGGGATCCGGAGATACGAGCCTTCGGTTCGGGAATCTACCTCTGGAGTAACGGGCTAGCCGTCCTCGACCGGCTGGGTGTCCATGACCAGGTTATCGATGGCGCCCACTACGGCCAAGCCATCGAAACCCGCAACAACCACAACACCACTCTCGCGTCGATTCCCGTCAATGGCGCGGGCGGAGTCAAGGTTCTGACCGTACTGCGCGAAAACCTGATCAATGGCTTGGTAGACGCCGGCCGTGCCTACGGCGTCGAGTTCGAAACGGGATCGGCGGCTGTCGCTGTGACGCCCGAGGGGTCCGTGACGTTCGAGTCCGGACGCACGGTGTCCGCGGATCTCGTTGTCGTCGCCGACGGAATCAACTCCAGGCTGCGGGACGGACTCGGACTACTGAGTCGTAGGCGCAGCATCGGACAGCGCTGCGCGCGGGTACTGATCGACAGGGCACCCGGACTGGTGCCGGATGCAGACGAAGCCAACTATGTCGAGTACATGTCCGGCAAGCGCTTCTTGCTCTACACCCCCAGCAGCGCGACTCAGGTCTACATCGCATTCGTCTGCCCGACGGACGATACGTCAGCACAAGGCCCGGTGCTGCCCCGAAATCAGTGGATCAGTTCGTTCCCTCACCTACGACCACTCATCGAGGCGACGGAAGGAAAGCTCAGGTGGGACGAATTCGAGCAGACCGAGCTTCGGTCCTGGTCGTCGGGAAAGGTGGCAGTACTCGGTGACGCAGCCCATGCGCAACCGCCTTATCTCGGTCAAGGCGGTGGCTGCGCAATGACCAACGCGTTCGGCCTTGCGCACGCGGTGAGCCACACGAACGATTCGCTGGCTGTTGGACTGGCGCAGTGGGAGGCAACCGAACGACCGCTTATCGAGCACACGCAACGGTTCTCGTGTCGAGTCGCTCGATTGAACAACGTCCCCAACTTGCCCCGCACCGCCCTGATGACCGTACTGAGCAAGTCCTCGGCCCTGGGCCGCTCGCGCCTGCGCGCTGCCACCTCGGTGCCAACAGGCTTTTCGGCATAGGGATTGGGGGACGCCCGCAGGAGTCCCCCAATCCCTTGTCTCACATAGGCTTCAGCTCAACGAATGCTCGATCGCCCGCACGATGTCCAGCCATATTGCAGAATCTGGATCGATGACATGGAAGTGTCCGCCTACGCCTTCCACCACCTGTACCTGATCGGCCGTTGTCAGTGCGGCTGCGCAGTAGGCGCGGCTGGTCTCGAGCAGGTTCGGATCGTCCGACAGTGCGCACGCCACCACCTGCGGAATGCCAAGTGGAAGAAGCGATATGGGCGAGGATTCATCGTAGATGGCAGGCTTGTCGGTGTATCTTCCGCCGATGGCCGCTGATACAGCCCCTTCACCGAGCCACCGTTCGTCCCCGAGTTTCAAATCCAGAACCCCGGCGAGGCTCACAGCCAATGCTGGTGCGACTCGGGAATCGACCGCGTGCGCCGCCAGGTGCAGAGCGAGTTGTCCACCGGCGGAGTGGCCCATAACGACTATTCGTCCCAGATCCAGTTCAGCGGGCGCAGCCTCCACGGCGGCGAGCGCGGCAGCAACGTCGGCGGTCATCGCCTCCCATCCATGCTCGTCCGGACGTCTGTATTCGACGTTCCACGTGGCGTAACCGCGTGCGGTCAGATCCACCGCCAGTGCATCCATCAAGTCGAACTCCCACCGCGAGCGCCAATAGCCTCCGTGCAGCAGCATCACAACAGGAAACGGCCCATCACCTTCCGGCGTGCGCAGTTCTGCGTGCTGGTCAGGGTGATCGCCGTACTCGACGATGGTTCCGGGGTGGAAGCGATGGAAATACACACTGTCGATAGCGAACCGGAGTCCGTCGAGACCACGTCCGCGGATATGGGTACGGACACCATCACTACGGTCGGGCGGGCATTGCCCGAGATCTACCCGGACGACACTGTCGTAACCTGTTGTATCGCACGGCTTTCCCGCGCCAGGAACGATGATGACCTCATCCGTCCCGCTCGGAGCGTCCGTGATCCCACCGCTGAGTCCGCGCGCGGCGAGTGCTCGTGCGATCAGGGCTTCGGCCGTACCGGCATCGGCGAACACGTCGGGCCCGATCAGCACGTCGATCTTCTTCGAGGGTTCAGTCATGGTGTGGTTCTCCCTGTGTATGTCATGTACATAGACCCTCTCGTCCCACTACAGTCTCTTGTGCCGCACAGTATGCTCCATCTATGACGGTCGCCGGATAGGCGCCATAATTAGTTAACCTCATGCTTGTGATGCGTCGCAAGCAAATCGCTGGATTGTCGTGCGTATATGTCGAGCGTAGAGGGCGTGCACACAACGTCCGTGGTGAAAAAGAACCGATCGATGCACCGACCTCGCCGGAAGTCCAGCCTCTGCCGGCAGCGATGTGGTGTGGGATTGCGTGTCTCGCGGAGAGGCCGATCTACGTCAGGACATAATCGACTGATGACCGAAGTGCGAAGAATATCGATTGTTGTGTTCGATGGATTCGAATTGCTCGACGTGTTCGGTCCCGTCGGCCTCTTCGGCCAGTTACCGGACCTGATTTCGGTGGAGTTCGTCGGCCCGGCCGCGGGGCCAGTGCGGAGTAGCCAGGGCACCGAAATCGTGGCGACCGTGAGTTACGACGAGGCGGCGACACCTGATGTCGTGCTGGTCCCCGGCGGCAAAGGGACGCGCAGCCTTGTAAGCAACGACTCGTTCGTCACGTGGCTCGGATCCTGGGCGAAGAATGCGGAGATGGTGACCTCGGTATGTACGGGCTCGGCTCTGTTGGCCGCATCCGGGTTGCTCGACGGTTACCGTGCGACTACGAACAAGCGCGCATTCGAATGGGCTACGTCGCAAAGCCAGGCTGTCGAGTGGGTTGCGCAAGCGCGGTGGGTCGAGGATCGCGACCGATGGACCTCGTCCGGCGTGGCAGCTGGAATGGACATGGCTGCAGCCCTTCTCGCGCACTTCTTCGGTGAAGCAGTGGCCGGGCAGGTTAGTGGCGCGATCGAATTGGAAGTACACACCGATTCGACATGGGATCCTTTCGCGGCTGCGAACGGCCTCGCCTGACGACGAAGCCGAAGATTTCGCCGAGTGTGTGATGCGCTGCTCGGAAGGGTAGAGCGCGGTGCGCTGTGCCAGCGAGGGTATTAGGTCACTTTCCTTGCGGCAGAAAGCGATTTACATCGCTCAGGGGAGAGGGGCCGACCACGAGATCTTCGTCCCTCCTGCCGCATTCGCGGGACCGATGGTCATGTGTCCGCCGTTCTCGTGTGCCCGTGACTGCATGTTCTTCAGCCCGCTCGTGGCCACCCCGTCCGGTATACCCACGCCGTCGTCGGTGATCTCGATGCCGAGGTTGTCGGCGACGTCGAACGCGACGACGAGCGTGTGGGCATGCGCGTGACGAACACAGTTGCTGATGGCCTCGCGTAGGACGGAGAGGGCATGTGTGGCGAGTGCGGGATCGACGACCGAGAGGGGACCGGTGACGCGTACCGACGTGCGCAGGTCGGTGCCTGCGGTCATTTCCTCGACGATGTCGTTGATCTGGCGTCTGAGCCCCAGTGTGGCGGCGTCCGGTGACTGGAGGTCGAAGATGGCCGATCTGATGTCGTGCACGGTGTCCTGCAGGTCGTCGATGGTGGTGGACAGGCGGGCCTGTATGGAGGGATCGGTTGACCGTTGAACGGTACTTTGAAGTGAGAGTCCGGCGGCAAAGATTCGCTGGATGACACGGTCGTGGAGGTCTCGGGCAATACGGTCGCGTTCGGCAAGAACATCCAGTTCGCGGAGTCTGCGCGAGTCGGTGGCCAGTCGAACAGCAACTGCGGCTTGGTCAGCGAACGAGGAGACCAGTTCGAGCTGGTCGTCCTCGAAGGGCGTTCTGGTGGATGCGCGAAGGACGACCAGTACTCCGGTAACTCGATCCGACGCCTGCAGCGGCGCGATGAGAGCGGGACCGTAGTTGGTCTGCACAGCCTCGGTGACGTTGTATTCGAGTCGGTCGACGCGGATGGACGTGCGACTGCGAAACGCCGTCCCCGATGTTGATCCATAGACTGGCAGCGCGAACCCGAGGACACCGTCCTCGGGTTCTGCCCGAGGAGCGGATGCGATCCCGATCACCAGTTCGGTGACGTCCTCGGGTGTCGCGTCCGGGTCGCTGGGTGTGGCGATGAACGCGAGATCGCCATCGGTCAGCTCTCGTGCCTTGTCGGCGACGGTTTGCAGGACCACGTCGGTGTCGGTGCCGCCGAGAAGTTCGGTGGCGATGTCCCTGGTGGCTTCGAGCCACGACTGACGGGTACGTGCCTCGTTGTACAAGCGTGCGTTTTCGATAGCGATGCCCGCCGCGGACGCCAACGCGACGATGAGAGCCTCATCGTCCTCGGTGAACGAGAGCCCGTTGTTCTTCTCGGTGAGATAGATGTTGCCGAAAACCTCGTCTCGCACGCGAATCGGGGCTCCGAGAAACGACGTCATCGGTGGGTGGCCGGGTGGGAATCCGATCGACGACGGGTGATCGGCAAGGCAGTCGAGACGGATGGCGCGTGGTTCGTCGATGAGCAGACCGAGAACTCCACCGCCGATCGGTAGGGGACCGATCCGTGCTGCGGTTTCGTCGTCGATCCCATGAACGATGAAGGCGCTCAGCTGGTGATTATTGTCGCGCACTCCGAGCGCCCCATACCGAGCGTCGACGAGCTCCACCGCCGAAACGACGATCGTGCGCAACGTTTCTTCCAGATCGAGCCCCTTGGACACCACGAGCATCGCATTCAGCAAGCCGTCGAAATGCTCTCGTGCGTCGACGATTTTGCCTATGCGTTCCTGAACTTCGCTCAGAAGTTCGCGTAGACGCAGTTGCGAGAGCGTGCCGCTCAGTTCATCGGAGGAGCTCAGTCCAGAATCGTTCGGGTTGCCGACCACGCGGACAGTATGCGCGCCATGTTCCTCCGACATCGGCGTACGCAGCTACGAATCCAGTTTGGACGCGTAGACCGCTGCCTGTGTACGCCGTTCCATGCCAAGTTTCGCGAGAAGGCGGGAGACGTAGTTCTTGACTGTTTTCTCCGCGAGAAACATCCGCCCGGCTATCTGACGGTTGGTCAGACCCTCGCCGAGCAAGGCCAGCAATGTCCGTTCCTGCTCGGTCAACGACGCGAGTGGTCCCGGCAGCGGGACATCCTGCGATGCCCGTAATTTCTCCATCAACACTGCCGCTGCGCGGTTGTCGAGCAGCGACTTGCCCTGACCCACGTCCTTGATGGCAGTGGTCAAGTCCATGCCGGTGATGTCCTTGACGATATAGCCTTTGGCGCCGGCGAGGATGGCGTCGAGCATTGCCTGGTCCTCGGTGTAGGACGTAAGCATCAGACAGCGAAGCTCGGGTTCGGCCGACATCAGTTCGCGACAGAGCTCGATGCCGTTACCGTCGGGTAGCTGTACGTCGAGTACCGCCACGTCGGGCCGTAGGGCCGGTATCCGCGCAAGGGCGTTGCTCACGGTTCCGGCTTCGCCGACTACGGTCAGTTCCGGGTCGGAGTCGATGAGATCGATGAGACCACGTCGGACTATTTCATGGTCGTCGACAAGGAAAACGGTGATCACGGCTATTCCTTACTGTCTCGGTATCGCCAGCATACTGTCGATGACCGTGTGAGCGGCCCGGTCCAAAGCCCTTCGAATCGAGGACGATCGGCCCTGCCGAACAGTGTCGCCGTACGGCGAGAGTAGACCCCGACAGCGTTATTGGATTCGCGTACAAGGGGTCTTCCATGGTTTCTCATCCAGATGCAGCGGTAGTGGAGATGCTCATCGAGCTCGCCTGCCGCGCGCCATCGGTGCACAACAGTCAACCGTGGAAGTGGAGTTACGTCGACGGGTACCTCGATCTCCACACGGACCGAACCAGGTTGCTCAACGCCATCGACCCCACCGGGCGCCAGCTCGTGATCAGTTGTGGTGCTGCGCTCGATCATTTGCAGCGTGCCGCGGTCACCTTCCGATGGTCCGTGGAGGTCGAAGAGCTTCCCACACCCGGCGCACCCGATCACCTGGCGCGCGTTCGTCTGGTGCACGGCGCCCACCCGCAGTCGCATGAGTTCGACGTGTTGACCGCAATCAATCGGCGACGCTCGGATCGACGACCGTTCACCCGAGTACCCGACCGACAAATTATCGGTGCAGCCACGCGCGCCGACGCTGCTCGGCGCGGTACGACGATCACCGTCCTGTCGCCGCAGTCACGGAAGATCCTTTCCACCGCATCGAGGTTGAGCGCAGGAGTGCGAAAGTACGACGCCACCTATCAGGCAGAACTTCGCTGGTGGGCCGGCCACTCGTTCGCTTCCGAGGGTATACCTGCGCGCGCTCTTGCCGATCAGCCGGAATCAGCGAATGTCGCTGTGGGAAGGAGTTTTCCGATGCCCCACGATGTCCGGAATCGACCGTCCACCGCTGATGCACCTGACGAATCGACCATCGTCCTGCTCAGCACGCAGTCCGATGAGCACCTCGACTGGCTGCACTGTGGACAGGTGCTCTCGTCGATTCTGCTCGACGCCACGGTCGATGGGTTGGCGACGTGCCCGCTCACGCACATGACCGAGCAGCCCGGCAGCCGAGCACTCGTCGAATCATTGGCCCCCCACAGCGGATTTCCGCAAGTTCTTGTCCGACTCGGTCTGGCACCTTCGGGGCGTGCACCCAAACCTACTCCACGGCAACCACTCTCCTCGATCCTCACGACCTCGTCATCCTCACCCCCTGCACATCCCACACCCTGAACATCCCATGAGAGGCCAGAGAGCGATGAACGACATCACTGAACCGACTGTCCCGATCCTCGTGTGCGTGGACGGTTCGGACGAAGCCCTTGCCGCGACGCGATGGGCAGCGGGCTACGCTGCGCGAATCCACGCGCCGCTGCGACTGGTACACACGGTTCCCGACGGAGATTGGTATGGATCGGCGGCGTTCGTCGACGGCGGCGCCTTGGAAGACGACCTGCGCCGGATCGGTGAGAATCATCTTGCCCTCGCTACGGACGCAGCTCACGCCGTCGCGCCGGACCAACTCGTCGAGACCGTGATCGCCGACGGAACCCTCTCCGACTTCGTTGCAACCACCTCGGCGAGCCTGATCGTGTTGGGTTCACGCAGACGGAGTGCCGCTCGTGATCTGCTGCTGGGAAGCAACACGATTGGCGTTCTCGAGCGTGCTACGGGCCCGGTGCTGATCTGCCGGCCCGGGTCCGAGCAAGCAGATGATCGACGGCCGATCGTGGTCGGTGTCGATGCGAGCACACAATCGGATCGGGCGCTGACCCTGGCCATGGACATCGCGCACACCTTCGGCCGTCCACTGGTCGCGGCGAATTACTGGGGTGTGGCCGCCCAGGCAGGCATCGGTCTCGGAGCCGGCTACATCGATTGGGAAAGAGTGCGTGCGGAGGAAAAGCGCTGGCTCGATGCGCACGTATCGGTTCTGCATGAAAAGTACCCTGATGTCCCGCTCACCACGATCAGCTCGGATCAGTCACCGGGGCGGGCCCTGACCGCCCTGTCCGCAGACGCCATGATCGTCGCGGTGGGCTCGCGCGGCCGCGGTGCATTCCTGGGGACGCTCCTTGGCTCGGTAAGCCAGAACCTGCTCCACCACGCCGAATGCTCGGTATTGATCGTGCGATGAAGTCGTGTTGCACAGGACCCAAGACCATGTCGTGAAGGTCCAAAGGCCCTGTGCAACAGGGTGCTATCGAATTCTAATGGAACTCGCACCCAGGCAAGGGCGCGATTCGGAACGAACATGGTTTCGTGACGAGCGAGCCGTGACCCGCACTCGAAAAAGGGGAGTACTCATGATTCTGGCAAACCATCAGCGAATAGTCGTGGGAGTAGACGGCTCGACGAGCAGTGCTCGAGCTGCGCAGTGGGCAGCGGCCACGGCTGCCCGCTTGAATTCACCGCTTCATGTCGTCAGCGCCGTGCAGGACCCGACCTTCTACATGGCGGAGTCCGCTCTCGTCGTCCCGGCAGAGGTATGGCAGCAGCAGCGGCGCACCGCCGAAGACATCGTGGACAACCTGGCTGCATCCATTCGCGAGAGCCACCCGGGCTTGGCGGTCAGTACCGGTGTCGACACGGCATCGGCGACCGACTTGCTCGTCGAGCTATCGCACACGTCTCGACTGCTTGTGGTCGGTAATTCCGGATCCGGATTGCTGATCTCGATTCTGCTCGGCAGCACAGCACGATACGTGATCGACCACGCGCGATGCCCGGTCGTGGTGTGGCGCGACACCCATGCGGCCGATCGATCCGATGAACCGGTGGTCGTGGGCGTCGACGGGAGTGCCACCAGCGAAGTTGCCGTCGAGAGTGCCTTCGACATCGCATCCCACCTCGGAGTACCACTGGTCGCCGTCCACGCCTGGGATGCGGTGTCCCGTACAGGCGGCGTTACTCTTCCCGGCCTGATCGACTGGCCCGCACTCGAACTGGAGGAGCGAGCTCTGCTGGCGGAGAGCCTCGCGGGATGGGCCGACAAGTATCCCGATGTAACGGTCGAACACGTGGTTCGGCAAGGTAGCGCGGCCCGCACCCTGGTCGAACTGTCCGCGAAGTCTCAGCTGGTCGTGGTCGGGAGCCACGGACGACGCGGTATCAAACGACTGATGCTGGGGTCGACGAGTAGCAATCTCGCTCATCACGGACGGTGCCCGGTGCTGATATGCCGGAACAGTGAGTAGCCACGAGAGCTGAACATAGCCGACCACGGTCACCCGCGTACTCACCTGGGGATCGTGGTCGGTGTCGTTCAGGCCGCAGGCACAATCATCGTCGGAATTTTCGTGTGATGCAGCACCGCGCGGCTCGTCGACCCCATCACCAGGGGCGGTATGGATCCACGGCTGCGGGCGCCGACCACCACCAACTGGGCGTCGTGGGAGCAACCCAACAGAGCACGCGATGGAAAGTCCTGCACGATCGTAGTAGACACCTGTACCGACGGGTACTTCTGCGCCCAGGACCCGACGCGTTCATCGAGCCACCTCTTCGTTGCTGCGGCCGGATCCATGTGCGGGGCGCGCTCGACGACTTCACTGAACACCGCACCAGCGTCTACTTGCTCGCATGCATGCACTACGTGGACTCCGACTCGAAGCCGCGCCGCTTGATCGAATGCGGCATGCAGTACCGCATCGTCGCGTGGTGAACGGTCGAGCCCGACGACGACCGGAGCATCAGCCGCGGTGTCGGCGGGTGTGTAGGTCTCGGGAACGACGACGATCGGGCACCGTGCGTTCGAGGCGACAACGGTGCTGACGGATCCGAACACTGCCCTGGCGAACCTGCCTTGGTCGTGTGAACCCAACACGATCAGTCGTGCGGTTACGGCATACTCGGTCAGTGCTTGTGTGGGACGCTCGGATTCGAGCACGGTCTCGATCGCCAGCGAATCGCGCGCGACGGACTGGGCAACGACTTGGGCCGTAGCCAGGGTCGACCTTGCTCGTGCGTGCGAGCTAGACGATCGCCCGCTGCGAAGGTTGACGGCGTCGGAGAGGGTCGTCCCGGACGCGACACCGGCGTGCATCAACACCAACGTGTGCCCCGATGCATCGGCGTATTCGGCAGCCCATCTGATTGCGCCCCGGGAGGACGCCGAACCATCGACTCCTACGACAATCGAGCTCGGATGTGTGATCTTCGGGTGTGTGATCTCTGCGTGCGTCATACGTTCGATCATGCTGCGGACAAGGCTGTATCGACAGGGCTGTTCAGTTCATAGCTGGCCGTCGAATGTCCCCATTGCCGGGGACTTTCGGCCCTGTGCGAGAGATCTGCTCCCCGGGCACGTAGGGCTGCACCAGTCAGCCACGCCGCGCTGTTGTCTCTGTCGGCAGTTGGGTGGCGCGGCGTGGCACGGCGTCGTAGGGCAATCGGGAAGGACAGACACGCTGATGAATTTCCGATGCCAACTCCGCGACCGCCTCGGTCAGTGCCGTATTCGCCTCGATCATCTCTTGCAGTGTCGCGGTGTTGGACAACGTGTGCACCGCTACTTCGCTGCTGACCGAGTCGGCTCTTTTGGCGGAAATGAGCAGTATCGCTCCTTGGAGGCCGGCGATCATGGACAGGAAGAGATTGAGAAGAATGAAGGGGTAGGGGTCGAAGCCGTCGCTTCCGTTGTATACAGCCCACACACCCATCGTGGTGAGGAAAGCGAACACGAACGGCCAGGAGCCCATGCCGTTGCGGACGTAGTCGGCGGCGCGTTCACCGACGCTGAGTGCGGTTCCTGTCCGAACGCCGGGATGTATTCTCCACCGGTTCATTTCGCACTTCGATCGCTCGACAGCGGTCGTTGTCGCGGCGCTCGGTGACCCGCGCGTGAGGGCGTCACGTCAGCGTGGATGTGGATGTGGATGTGGATGCGGCGAGCTGTGCACCGATGCCACGGGTCCACGCGTCGACGTCGGCGTGTGAGCGGTCGTCTCCGTCGCGGGCACGTATGAGCCGCACGACCACTCGCTCGCGGGCGGACAGTGTCGAGAGGTCGAGTTTCCCTCCGAACGTGCGGTGTTCGACCGCCCAGGACGCTTCATCCCACGACGATGTCGGCGACGAGGACCCACTCGCGCCGATCGGCCCGCTCGAGAACAGCCAGACGGGTCGTGTCTCGAGTTCGGCTTGCTCCCGGGTGACCAGGTTTCGCGCGCCCTTGAGCCAGCGTCCCATGTAGACGGCGCTGCCGATTATCACGGCGTCGTACTCTGCGATGCTCTCTACCTCGTCGACATCGCGCACGTCGATGACCGCGGCGATACCGGACCGGGTGAGTGTTTCGTTCAACGACTGCGAGATCCACTGTGCGATATCGCGAGTGGAGCCATGACGACTCGCGGTGGCGATCAGGATACGCATGTCGATTCTGCTTTCGTCGGAGAAGTGGGTGTTGTCGGGCTGTCGAGGCAAAGCCACGGCGCGGCGAGGTTCATTCGGCTACATGAACTAGGTTCTTCACGGTTTCGACGCCTCCCGCGCTGTGTGCTGCCCGGCCGATGGCGTTGCATTCGGCGACGGACCGCGCGGTCCCTGCGAGTACGACGTGCCCCGCTCCGTCGGCAGAGATGGAGATGCGGTCCATTTCGTCGGCGATGTCGCGCTCGAGTACTGCTTCGATGTGTCGGGCTATGTGCTCCACGGCAATTGACGGACTTACTTCGATGGAGTTGCGTACGCGTCGTACGCCCTGGACGGACGATGCCGCTTGTTCGGCTGCTCTACGTTGAAAATCCCAGGAAACGACGCCACCGAGAAAAACGCAACCGCGTGTGACGGTGGAGTGAACTGCGCCAGAGGGGATCTCCGCCGTCTCTGCCAGTACTGTCGCCAGGTCGTGGGCTATGTCAGTATCGCTGACGGGGAGGCTGTCACTCGCGATACCGATATCCTGCGCCACTGCGACGACGCCCGCGACTTTCCACGCCGCGCGCTCGGCGAGCGCGATCTGCGAGAAGTCCGCGACGCCCCCGGTCAGAGTGACGCTGCCGTCGGCGACAGCAATCCCGATATGCGTCCGGTCGAGGCCCGGCGTCCACTTCAATTCGAGCCGCACGCGATCTTTCAGCTCGGCATCGCTTGTCCGTGTCGTGTTCATGAAGCCAGCATCGAGCACGCCGCGCTGGATACACAGAGTCGTTGGTCCCACGAAGTCATCGGATCGAGCACAGTGTCGACCGAAACGGGCGCTGCAGCACGAGGACTCTTTCGAGACTTTCGGCCCTCCCAGGTGCCGTCACGACGGAGCAGTGTTGATGCGGTACCGATCCGCAATTCATGGGGAGTGAACATGGATACGAACACCACTGCTCATCGCAGGAAGCTGAGCGCACTGAAGGATGTTGCGGCAGAGGGCCTCCTGCTGGCCGGCGTCGCGGCTGTCGGTCTCAGCCTGACCGTGTCGGCGTCCGGTCGAACCGTGTGGGGTATCGCCGCCGGCGTCGTGGCGCTGGCCGCGTTCGTACTGGCCGTGGCTATTTTCCGCGCCGGACGGGGCGAGACGGCGGACGCGGTGAAACCTCCGGAGCCCGTGTCGGGCGATTCGGCGGTCAGACAGACCGAACGGGGGCACCTCGACACCGATGCGATCACCCTGGTTCTGCCCGACAGTGCGTCGCCTGTTGTCTTCCCCGTCACCACCGTGACGCGGAGCGGTGTGGTCGAGGCTGTGATCGTCGGGGAATACGGTCCGTCCGGTGGCACTGCCCCCGAGGGAAGTATGTTGAGATCCACTGTGTTGGGCCGATGGCCGCATGCTCGGGTGTTGGAGCGACGATCCACCGCCGACCGGGGTGCCGACCCTCGCGGTTACGAGGCGTTCTACGTCGAGTTGAGCGCCGACGGCACCCGGTGCGACGTCGACGACGAAGACGTCTTCGCGCTCGTGCGGTGATACCGGGCGGTCGCCACCGCCACGTGCCCATGTGGTGGTTGTGCGGCCTTTCACGAGATGTAGATCCGTTCTGCAGACCCCACCGTCGCAGGTCTCTTCCGAAGGCGCCGCAAGGGTCTTTCGTCCATACATTTCGGGACTTTGTGGAATCGCGGGCGCGAGCAGACGACAGCTACCGTGGTCTGACGGGCAGGGCGCGATCCGTTCCTCTGCGTACACGATCGGACAAACATGCTCTCCTACAGTCTCAACCATGAATGGCGGGGTCAGTGCCCGGAATGCCGCGGCGTCACACTCGGTGAGAACGTCATCGATACGGTGCGCGCCAGCGTGGTCGCCAACCGAATCTATGCGGTGTGCGGCACCTGCGGCTGGGAAGGGCAAGGTGCGCCATAACCCTCGATTCCTGCGGACCAGGTCGAATGCGAGCGTAGCGGCCGCCCTGCTACGCGAATGGCTGTTAACCTCGGGGTTCTGGGTCGGCCACGGTCGGCATTGCGCGAGGAGCGACCGATGGACTCGACAGAGGACGAGCGTCTTCGTCGAATCGTGGATTCCCTGCCGTCGTTGATCGGCTATTGGGATCGCGACTCGAGAAATGTCTTCGCCAATCACGCCTACCGTGAGTACTTCGGGCGGTCTCCCGAACAGATTCGTGGAATTCACATCAAGGAGTTGCTCGGGGACACCTTGTACGAAGCCAACCTTCCGTTCATCGAAGGGGTTCTCGCCGGCGACGAGCAGGTGTTCGACCGCACACTCACCGATGTGCACGGACGCTTTCGCTATACGCAGGCGTCGTACCCACCCGACTTCGTCGGCGGTGACGTTGTCGGCTTCTTCGTTCAAGTAGCCGATGTCAGCGAACGCGTTGTGGCCGAGAAGCAGCGCGACGATGCTATTCGACTGTTCGAGATCGCCATGGACAACGCACCGATAGGTAAAGCAGTCCTGACCGTGAACGGCAAATGGTTACGCGTGAACAGGGCGCTGTGTGATTTGACGGGATACAGCGCCGCCGAGTTGGAGGGGATGTCGTTTCGAGACATCAACCACCCTGCGGATCTTTCCGATGCAGATTCGGCTCTTGCAGCGCTGGTGACGGGAGCCTCGGAGAAGGTGTCGAGCGTCAAGAGATACGTTCGCAAAGACGGCTCCACAGTGTGGGTGCACCGCACTGCCGTACTGGTGCCAGGGGAGCAATACGGCGTCGACGACGTGGTGATTGCACAGATTCAAGACATCACCGCTCAGCGGGCGGCGGAAGAGGAATTGGCTCGCTTGGCTGTGACGGACGCGCTTACTGGCCTGGCCAACCGGCACGCCTTGATGCAGCGTATGCAGACGGAACAGAGCGAGTCCCGTGCGCTACGGGTGTTGTTCGTCGACCTCGACAAGTTCAAGGAAGTGAACGACGCGTTCGGGCACGCCGCGGGTGATGTCATCCTGGTCGAAGTCGCGAAGAGATTGACTGAGGCAGTAGGGAATTCGGGTCTTGCGTGCAGAATCGGAGGCGACGAATTCGTCGTGCTCGTCTTTCGGAACGAACTCGAGATGTCGGATCTAGCGGACGCAATCACACGGGCTGTCGACGGTGCGTACGCTGTCGACGGTAAACGTGTGTCTCTGTCCGCGTCGGTCGGCTGGTCGTGCGGCGAGGGAAATCCTGATCTGATTCTGGCGCAAGCCGACCGCCGCATGTACAGGGCCAAGGCTGCGAGCTCGTCCAATCGACGGCACGTGGATGGTAGCGGTCCCGCGTAGTTACGGAATCGGCACCGGACGTTCTCGCCGTCGCGGAAGGTCAGCTACGACGCTGGTCGGCGTGGAGCGTTCCGAGCAAGCTCAGTCTTTCGGCCGTCGCACTGCCGGGCGGCGCGCTGTAGACAACGAGTTGCTGGCCACGCGCGCCTCGTACGTCGAATGTGTGATAGTCGATGCTCAATTGTCCGACCTCGGGATGAACGAGTTGCTTTCTATCCCTTGTTTTCTCGCGAACCGTGGGTCGACGCCACAGTTCACCGAACTCTGCACTGGCCTCCAGGAGTCCGTCGATGACCTCTTTCAGTCTCGGATAGTCCGCGTTCGATCCGGTGGCATGACGCAGACTTGCGACTACGTTCTCGGCGGAGAGGGCCCATTGACCGTAGAACGAGCTTCCTGCCTGGTCGAGAAAAGTCATGTGCGCGAGGTTGTCCGCGTGCTCGAACGGTGAGAACAACGCCTCGCAGAGGGCGTTGGCCACGAGTATGTCCAGGGCCGGATTGAGAACGAATGCCGGCGTGTGAAGAAAACCGTGAAGCAGCTGGCGCAGCGAGGGATCGATGGTGTCGACGGGGAGTCGGCGCCGTCGGGTCGGTACCAGCCCGGTTAGTGCGTAAAGATGCTCTCGTGCTTCGTCATTGAGCTGCAATGCATCACAGAGCGCATCGAGGATCTGCGGCGACGGCCGGCGTTCTCGACCCTGCTCCAGTCTGGCGTAGTAGTCGGTGTTCATCCCGGCCAGGACCGCGACTTCCTCGCGTCGTAGCCCGGCCACACGTCGCCGGCCCATGGTCGTCAGACCTGCGTCTGCGGGTTGCACGCGTGAGCGCGCTGTTCGCAGGTACTCCCCGAGCGCAGAACCGGTCATCGATTCAGATTATGTGAAGGACGGCCCGCGTACCTGGGTACCTCATGCCCAGGCTCGAGCCGTCCTGGTGCCCCGCTCGTTCCACCGGCATCGTCGATCAGGTCAACGACACCTACCGGGAGAAGCACATGAAACAGCTGAAAAAGACCGTTCTCATCACCGGCGCCAGCAGCGGCATCGGGGAAGCAACCGCGCTACGTCTCGCAGCGGACGGTCACCGTGTCTACCTCGGTGCGCGGCGCACCGATCGGCTGGCGGTGTTGGCCGAAAGGATCACGGCCGATGGCGGAATCGCCGAGGTCCGGTCGCTCGATGTCACCGACGCCGCTGACACCGCGGCCTTCGTGGAGTCAGCGCGGGACCGCTTCGGCAGCGTCGATGTCATCGTCAACAATGCGGGTGTCATGCCGCTGTCCCCGCTGGCTGCGCTGAAGACCGACGAGTGGGATCGAATGATCGACGTCAACATTCGAGGAGTTCTTCACGGCATCGCCGCCGGATTACCGGTCATGCAGGAACAGGGCAGTGGACACATCGTCAACATCGCATCCGTCGGCGCGTGGGAGGTACCTGCGACGAGCGCTGTGTACAGCGCAACCAAGTTCGCCGTTCGCGCGATCACGGAGGGGTTGCGGATCGAAACCGACGGATCCATCCGCGTCACTCTGGTCTCGCCCGGTGTCACGGAATCCGAACTAGCCGAATCGATCTCCGACCAGGAGTCGCGAGAAGCCATGCGCACGTATCGCGCGGTCGCGCTCCCGGCATCGGCGATCGCCGGCGCTGTTGCCTACGCCATCTCGCAACCTGCTGAGGTGGACGTCAATTCGATCATCGTGCGTCCGACGGCAAGCATGCAATAGGCGACTGTCGACATCCAGCGGCTATTCGATGACGATGTCGACGCTGTCGGAAACGGGGACGGATTGGCACGCGAGCCGCATACCTTTGCCCAATTCGTAGTCGTCGAGCGTCTCGTTGACGCGCATGTGAACCTTGCCGCTTCTGAGAGTGAAAGCGCAAGCGCCGCAGGTACCTTCGCGGCACACGAACGGAGCGTCGATGCCCTGCGCGAGCATTGCGTCGAGTAGAACGGTGTCGGGCGGGCAATGGAAGGAGTGGTCCTCGCCTTCGACCTCCGCGGTGACGGGTGTGCCTGACCCTGGCTCGGCAGGACCGGGGGAGTGCACGGCGTGAAACGGGTTGGTCTGGATGGACGTGAAGATTTCGCGATGAATGTCGTCCGGGGACAGTCCTGCGGCGAGCAGAGCGCGGCGCGCTAGGTCCATGAACGGCGCAGGCCCGCAGAGATAGGCGTCGGCGCCGGGTTCGGTGGGGACGAGTTCGCGCACTCCGCTGTCGGTCGGCATACCGAGTTCGGATTCGAACCAGTGGCTCACCTTCAGGCGGGTCGGGTAGCGCTGCAGCAGATCGTTCAGGGTGTCGGCGAACATGACGGAATCCGGCGATCGGTTGGCGTAGATCAGAGTGACGGACTCGTCTTGAACCGCCAACGCAGTCTTGAGGATGGACATGATCGGGGTGATGCCGCTGCCGGCTGCAATGAGAACGAGAGGCCGATCCCATCTCGACGGCACGAAAGTGCCCGCAGGCGCAAGCGCCGAGAGGGTGAGACCGACTTCGGCGTTGTTGCACAACCAATTCGAGGCGTAGCCGCCTGACGTGCGTTTGACCGAGATTGCCGGGCGCGATTCGGTGTCCGGGCTGCTCGACAGCGAGTAACAACGTGCGACGGACATGTCCTGTTCGTGGGGGATCTCGAGCGTCAGGAATTGCCCGGGCCTGTAGTCGAACGCAGTGGTACCGACGGAAAAGACCAGGGTTACGGCGTCGGACGTCTCCTCGATGACCTCCTCGATCTTCAGGCGGAGGGTGCGCGCTCCGGTGGTGGCGGCGTCTACCGAATCGATCGTCACGACGGGTTCCTTTCGAGCGCGGGCGGGGTCGGTCACACGGCAAAGGCCGCGATCTGCCTGAAAAAATCCATTGCCGGATGTCTCACTGAACTATAGGCCATTGACAAATGGCACAATTAACGGTGATGCTTTCGTAATGACGACGACGTGGGTACCCCCACACCTGCCGACGCGTGGGTCGCGCCGCTCACGTTGTGCGGCGCGCATGACGGCACTGACGCTTCGCCCGATCGCGTCTCGGCTTCCGTCCAACCGGGCCGGGGTGCAGATAGCTCGGACTCTCGTCGAGGTCGCAATGCGTGCGGGCGGCGGCGTGGCACGTGGAACGGCGGTTACCGCGGTCGACGAAGACGGAGTCGTCGGCGAGTGGGTCGACGCCACCGGACGGGCGCAGCCGACCGAGGCGCCCGGCACAGAAGCCGGGGTGGTGCTGTATCTGCACGGCAGCGCGTACGCGATCTGCTCGGCTCGTACGCACCGCGGCCTCGCATCACGGCTGTCGCGTGACGCGGGCACGCCAGTGTTCGTCGTGGATTACCGACTAGCCCCAGAGTTTCCGTTTCCGGCAGCCGCCGACGATATCGAGCGGGCGTACCGATGGCTGCTCGATCAGGGTTACCAACCCGGCAGCATCGTTGTCGCCGGGGACTCCGCGGGCGGGCACCTCGCGCTCGACCTTGTCATCGACAACGCTCGACGGTCCGTACCGCAACCTGCCGCGGTGGTGCTCTTCTCCCCGCTCATCGACCTGACATTCGAGTTGGCCGAAGGACGTGAACGTGTACGGCGGGATCCGATGATCTCCGCTGCCGGTGCACGGTCGCTCACCGCGCTGTACACATCGAACGAGCAACCCGACATACCGCGTCTGCGACTTGCGGTCGAGGCCGGAACGCTACTGCCGCCTTTTCTCGTGCACGCGGGCGGGGCAGAGATGCTGGTCGCCGACGCCGAGTATCTGCGTGATCTCCTCGAAGCCAACGAAGGCACATGCACACTCGAAATCTGGCCCGACCAAATGCACGTCTTTCAAGCGCTTCCTCGGCTTTCCCCCGAGGCTGGCCCAGCGCTGCGCCGGGCAGCCCAGTTCATTCGCACCGAACTCGCCCACACCGCGCCGAAGCACTCCACCCCGTGACACGAATCGAGAAGCCATGTTCGGATTGAACTCGACCCCCAAACCGTCGTACGACGCCAACGCCGTCGTGACCGGCGCCGGCAGCGGTATCGGCCGTGCCTTCGCGCTCGAACTCGCCCGGCGCGGTGGCCGTGTCGTCTGCGCCGATATCTCACTCGAGCGCGCGCAGGAGACCGTCCGGCTTCTCGGCGACCGCGGCTATGCCGTGCAGTGCGATGTCGCCGTCCAATCGCAGGTCGAAGATCTCGCGCTGTTCGCCGAGCTCGAGTTCGGCGGCGCCCCCACCGTGGTCATCAACAACGCGGGCGTCGGCATCGGCGGTCAGCCGATCGGCAACGTCGGTCAGGAGGACTGGAACTGGGCGCTGGGCATCAATCTGTGGGGCGTCATCCACGGATGCGAGACGTTTGTTCCCCAGATGCGGGCAGCAGGACGGGGCGGGATCATCAACGTCGCCTCGGCCGCCGGATTCGCGGCGGCACCGACCATGGGCCCCTACAACGTCGGCAAGGCCGGCGTCATGTCCCTCTCGGAGACGTTGGCCGCCGAACTGTCGGGAACCGGACTGCGCGTGAGCGTGCTGTGCCCGACGTTCGTCAAAACCAACGTCGCCGTCGACGGCCGCATCACCGCGCAATCGTCACAGCTTGCGCAAAACCTCATGCGGTGGACCGGATTTTCACCCGAACGCGTCGCTGCATCGACTCTCGACGCGTTCGACAAAGGTCGTCTCTATGTCGTCCCGCAGCTCGACGCCAAGGCCATCTGGCTCGCCAAGCGTCTCGCTCCGACCCTCTACACCCGCGGCGCGGGCCTGCTCAACCGCCTCATGCCGAACGAGCCTGCTCCACAGACAATCTCCGTATCTTCTTCGACGACAGGAAAGTGACGATGACCGAGAACTTCGATTTCGATGCCATGTTGACCAAAATCAAGGATCGTCAGTGGTCTCTCGCCGACATCGACTGGGACGCACCCGGTGCCGAGTTGATCAGCCCGCAGCTGCACGCCAAACTCAAGCCCTTCATGTCCGACCTGATGTGGATCGAGAACGTCGGTGCTCGCGGCTTCGCCGCCATGGCCCGAAAGGCCCCCACCGAGACACTTCGTGACATCTACCGCCACTTTCATGCCGAAGAGCAAAAGCACGCGAACGCCGAGTTGGCGCTGATGCGGCGGTGGGGGATGCTCGAGAACGACGAAATTCCACAGCCGAACGTCAACGTCAAACTCATCATCGATTGGCTGGACAAATACTCCGACCAGACCTCACTCGCGGTGCTGGGCACCGTCATTCCAATGCTCGAAGTCGCCCTCGACGGCGCCTTGGTGAAGTTCATCGTCGACGAAATCGACGACCCGGTCTGCCAGGAAGTGTTCAAACGTATCAACGCCGACGAATCACGGCACCTGGCAGTCGATTTCGAGGTCATCGAACTTCTCGGTCACGCGAAGATGCGTAAGATCATCGTCGAAACCGTCGGCGCGTGGATGAACCCGTCGCTGATCATCGGCACGCTGCGATACATCCCGTTGCTGAACAAGATGCGCGACAACATCGTCGATATGGGTGTCGACGAGGAGCGTCTCTACACCGCCATGAAGCGGTTCAAGAAGGTCGGTGAGCGCAGCCCATTCCCGAAGCGCCTGCCCATGTACCGCTTCATCAGCTGGCACGGATCGGTTGTCATCGATCGCGCTCATCCCTATCACCGCTTCGCGGACTCGATGGTCAAGTTGACCGCGAAGTACCCCAAACGTCTGCTCCGCGGCCAGCCCACCTGGTCGAAGGAACTCACCTACGAGCCCGTCGCATGAGCGGCCGTGAGGTGTTGGACGTCGCGGTCATCGGCGGCGGGTTCGCCGGAATCGGTGCTGCTGTCCAGTTGACGCAGCGCGGCATACGAGACATTGCCATCCTCGAACGTGGCACGCGCGCAGGGGGCACGTGGCGCGACAACACCTATCCCGGTGCAGCGTGCGACATTCCGTCACGGCTCTACTCCTACAGTTTCGCGCCGAACCCGGACTGGTCGCACACCTACTCCGGCAGCGCAGAAATACTCGGATACGTCGACTCGATGGTCGACAAGTTCGAGCTGGGTCGCTATTTCAGGTTCGAGCACAACGTCGCGAACCTTGCCTGGCACGAAGAGTCATCGCTGTGGGAGATCACGATCGACGACCGCGAACCGGTCTTCGCCCGTAGCGTCGTCATGGCGTCGGGCCCCCTCGCCAATGTCAGCCTGCCGAAAATTCGCGGTATCGAGACTTACGAGGGCGAGAAGATCCACAGTGCCCGGTGGAACCACGACTACGACTTCGCGGGCAAGAAAGTGGCCGTCGTCGGAACCGGTGCCAGCGGGGTACAGATCGTGCCGGAGCTGGTGCGTGTCGCGGACTCGGTCAAAGTCTTCCAGCGCACACCAGGGTGGGTGCTCCCGCGCAGCAACTTCAGCACACGCAAGGCCACGCGTGAGGTCTATCGACGACTCCCGTTCACCCAGACTCTGGCCCGTAAGGCCTGGTTCTGGGGCCACGAGTCGGTCGCCTTGGGTGTGGTGTGGAAGTCACCGCTGACCCGCGTGGTCGAAGGCGTGTCCAAGCTGCATCTACGCAGCCAAGTGCGCGACCCGTGGTTGCGCCGTCAGCTCACACCCGAGTTCAGGGCCGGATGCAAACGACTGCTGATGACCAGCCAGTACTACCCGGCGCTGCAGAAGGACAACTGCACCCTGGTCACTTGGCCCATCGCCAATATCTCCCCGAAGGGGATCCGGACGGTCGAGGGCATCGAGCACCAATTCGACGCCATCGTGTTCGCGACGGGATTCGACGTGTCCAAAGCCGGCACGCCCATCCCGATCACCGGACGCGACGGACGCGTTCTGTCTGAGGAGTGGAGCAAAGGCGCGTACGCCTACAAGTCCGTCGCGGTGTCCGGGTACCCGAACATGTACTTCACGTTCGGGCCGAATTCCGGACCCGGCCACAGTTCGGCGCTGGTCTACATGGAGGCACAGATCGACTACATCGTCGATGCCATCGCCACCGCAGTGAACCAGAACTTCGTCCTCGACGTCCGCGCGGACGTGCAGGCGCAGTACAACGACGAACTGCAGAAGCGGCTGACCAAGACGACGTGGAACTCCGGATGCTCGAGCTGGTACCTCACCGAAGACGGGTTCAACGCCACCATGTATCCCGGCTTCGCGACGCAGTACGTCAAGCAACTCGAGACGGTGGAACTCCCGGACTACTCGGTCACCACCGCGAACGTCGCGATCGCCGTCGACGACCTCGTCGCCGGCTCTGTCTGATCGCGCGCGTACGGGCGTACCGCGAGCCAGGACTGCTCCCGCCCCCGCAGAAGCGGGGGCGGGTCGGCGTGTGCGACGACTCGCACCTCACGAACCGGCCAGTGCCGCGACGATGACATCGGCCAAACGATCGAGATAATCACTGTCCACGTCTGCTCCCCTGACGGTCGACCGCCAGTACACCGGCCCTGCTACCAGATCCAGGGCCAACTCGAAGTCCATGTCCTCCGGTAGTTCACCTCGTTCAACCGCGCGCTGGAAGATCTGAACCGAACGCTCCCTACGCGGAATGCCGATCATCTGCTTGTGAAGTTCACCGAGACGAGGGTTGCGGGCAGACTCGGCGACCAGGTCGGGGAGGATTTTGGAAAAGCGCGGTTCGTCGATCCAGTCGACGAATCCGCTGAGCGTCGCTCTCAGATCGCCTCGGAACGTACCGGTATCCGGTGCCTCCGAAACCCCGACGCTGAACTCGGACAGCACGGCGACCACCATCTCCTCCTTCGACGGCCATCTGCGATACAGAGCGCTCTTTCCTACGCGCGCTCGCTTCGCCACGCGCTCCATCGACAAACGGCCGTAACCTGTCTCAGAAAACTCGTCGAGTACTGCCTCGACGATCGAACGCGTAACTGTCGACTGAAGTACAGCCGCACCGGTCGGTCTTCCTGGACTCATGAGCCCTATCCTACCCAGTGGACGGGACGGTACCGTCTCGCGTACGTCGGGCGAGACGGTACCGTATCGTCCACCTGAGGAGGAAGCATGAACGAACACATCGTGGACCGCGCACTCCGACTTCTTCTGAGCCACGACATGGAAGGATTTTCGGACCTCTGGGCTCCGGATGGGGTCATCGAATTTCCCTTCGCTGCAGTCGGTTACCCCTCGCGGATCGTGGGCCGAGAAGCGATCCGCCAATACATGAGCGGGTACAGCGACATTCTCGACGTTCGAGAACTCACGTCGAAAACGATTCACGCAACGGCAGATCCAGACGTTACTGTCGCTGAATTCGAGCTTGCGGGCATCGCTCCCAAGACGGGAAAGCCCTACTCGATGAGGTATGTCGCCATCATCACGACAGACGGGAGTCAAATTAGAAACTACCGCGACTATTGGAGTCCGTTGGCGGCGGCGGAAGCGATCGGCACGACGAGTGAACTCACAGCTTTCGGCGGGGGTGCGGCGTGATACTCGTTCTCGGCTCGACCGGTACGACAGGAAGTCGCGTCGCTCAGGCGCTCGACGCGCGCAACGTTGAAACCCGTCTCGCTACACGGCATCCGGTATCACCCAACGACGTATTCTTCGACTGGGGCGATGTCGACAGTCACGCGCAAGCGCTTCATGACGTCACCGGGGTCTATGTCGTCGCACCCGTAGGCTCGGCCGACCCATTGCCGGTCGTCGCGCACTTCCTCGAACTTGCTGTGCAACAGGGTATTCGGCGATTCGTTGCACTGAGTTCCTCTGCCTTGGATCGGGGTACGCCGGGCCTCGGCGAGATCCACGACGCGGTCGCGTCGATGGTTCCAGAATGGGCCGTCCTCCGCCCGTCGTGGTTCATGCAGAACTTCGTCGGACGTACCCCTCTCGCCGATGGTGTTCGAGACGGCGAAATAGTCAGCGCAACCGGGGAGGGGCGAGTCGCGTTCGTCGACGCGCTGGATATCGCAGCCGTCGCTGCGCACGCCTTGACGGACCCCGAACCGCACAACACCGATCACATAGTCACCGGGCCGACACCTCTCAGCTACGGAGATGCGGCCGCACTCATATCCGCACGGACTCGTACCGAAATCTCACACCGTTCGATCACTGTCGACGAACTGGCACAACGCTACATCGAACACGGCCTCCCGGCTGATTTCGCAGGGATTCTCGCCGCCATGGACGCAGACATCTCCCGGGGCGCCGAGGATCGGGCAACCGACGTCGTCGAGCGAGTTACCGGGCAACCGGCACGGACGTTCGAGGCCTTCGTGAAGGCTCATTTCGCGACGATCCCGTCGGGGAACTGACTCACCCTATCTCCGATTTCGACGTCTCCCTCAACCGGTGGCGGCCTCGTCCATCGCCGCGGCGATGCATCTTCGAAGATGTCGATCCTGGCATCCCCACAGGTCGGTTCCACGTTCAGTCCACCGGTTTGGCGCTGCCGGCGATCGGCAGCTTGGGAGTGCGCGGGCGTGCGAGTGGTGGACGCCCGCTGATCCGCACTCGATCGATGAAGTGGCGGATCGGCTATGCCGAATTCGCCGTCGATGTCCCAGGGCCGGACCACAGAGCGGACCGCAACGTTTCTCGGAATCGCGTGGTGCTTGTGCAATGTGCGATGTGCATATGGCACAACGACCTTTGCACATCGTTTCGCAGCACCTTACGAAAGGACTCCTAGTGAGATTGATCGGCGGACGATATGCCCTCGTCATCGCGACGATATCCGCGGTTGTAGCAGCCAGTAGCGGCTGCGCAACCAATGACAGCACCTCGGACATTTCGGAGGCAACTTCGGACTCACGGTCGATAACCGTCGATGCGCCGGCCGGCGTCGTCGAGGGCGTGGCCTCTGACACGGGCAGCGAGTTTCTCGGGATTCCTTACGCGCAAGCGCCAATCGGTGATCTCAGGTGGCAACCGCCTGTGCCGGCAGCCCCGTGGGATGGTGTTCGTGACGCAACAGAGTTCGGTCCAACGTGTGCTCAGGCAGCGAAAGGCGGGGCGGACGCCATCGACAACGAAGACTGCCTCAGCCTCAACGTCTACACACCCTCGGGCGAATCGACGGAGCCGCGGCCGGTCATGTTCTGGATTCACGGTGGCGGGTTCACCTCGGGATCGGGAGATCAATACGACGGGTCTGCCCTGGCAGAAACCAACGACCTGGTGGTTGTCACGATCAACTACAGGTTGGGGTTTCTAGGATTTCTGGATGTTCCAGGTATGACTGGTGGCGAACGGAACTTCGGTCTACTCGATCAACAAGCTGCCATGCGTTGGACGCGGGACAACATTGCTGCGTTCGGCGGTGACCCGAATCGCGTGACCATTTTCGGAAGTTCCGCGGGCGGACACTCCGTGTGTGCGCATCTGGCCTCACCATCGGCAGTCGGTTTGTTCCAAGGCGCGATAATACAAAGCGGTGGATGCCCGAGTCATTCCCGAGACGAAGCCATGACGGACGGCAAGAACTTCGCAGCTGAGAGCGGCTGCGCCGATATCGACGCCGTGATCAGTTGTCTCCGAACGAAAACCGGAGAACAGCTTACCGCCGCGAGCGCGAAGTTCAGTGGCATCTTGACGGGTCCTCTGCCCATCGCTGGAACCCCCGAGCTACCTGTCCCGCCGAGTGACGCTGTGCGCTCGGGGAACTTCAACAATATTCCGATCCTCATCGGTTCGACACGTAATGAAACCCGTTCGTGGGCAAAGCCGTTCGCTGACGCGAACAAGCAGATGTACGAAATGGAGATCCGCAAGGAGTTCGGCCCGAATGCCGACGAAGTTCTAGCGCGATACCCGTACGACTCGTACCCCAGTACGAATGCAGCGACGTACGCATTGGGTGACGTGTGGACCGACAGTGGAGTGTTCTATGGGCTCGGCGGGTGTCAAGACCGGGAGCTCGCCCGCCGTATATCCGAGTATCAGCCACAGACGTACTCGTATCGGTTCGACGGCGAAAATACTCCGCTCGACGACGCGGCTGACCTCATCGTCGGATCGGCCCACTCGTCGGAAAAGCCCTACCTGTGGCCGAGCGAAAAGACCGAAGCATTCACTGACGACAAGCGTGAACTCTCACACGACATGATGAGGTACTGGGGAGCGTTCGCAGCCAACTCCGACCCGAACGTCGCAGGACAGGCCCCGTGGACCGCGACATCGAACGGAAGTGTCATGTCACTGCATGGCAACGACTCCGGTGTGATCAGTGACGCTCAGTTCACCGAAGATCACCACTGCGATCTGTGGGACCGTATCGAATACCCCTGGTTGACTTACAATCCGGCGCCGTGAGGGATACCTGATCCCAGGTCGGCATCCATCTCGATGCCTTGTCTGCGGGATCGTTTGCCCGAATGCACCGTCCTGCATCGCCGGGAGGCGGAGTGAGCGGGGACCATTCGCGTTCCGAACCGAGAACGCCCGCACGGCCACCGACAGGCGTCCGTGCGGGTGAGTGGTGTCCCGTCTGCTGAGCAGTTCGCTGAGCTTGAAGCGATTCGAGGTGACCAGAAACAATGCGGACGCCAATATCCCGACGAGGCAGGCGAGGAGAAACCCCGACGTAATCGAAACCCACAAAGCTTCCACCGCACGTGCTCCGATGAACCTCGTATCCAGGATTCTGGGTTCGAATACACTAGTTGCGTTTATCGGACGTCAACTGCTTTCCACGGCGGGCGCCGGTGTGGATGTAGTTGTCGATAACGATGGCACCGTTGACCATTACGAAGGGAGCTGCGTCAGCGTAGGCGGTTGGTGCTTTGAAAGTGGGCTGTTGTCGCAGGGCATTGGTATCGAAAATCGCTAGGTCCGCGCAGTACCCCTCGAGAAGTCGTCCTCGTCGGGCGATGCCGAAATGATCCGCCACCATCGAGGTCATCTTGCGGATGGCTTCTTCGAAGGTGAGCGTGTGCGTCGTCATGACGTGATGGGCGAGGTAGTGGGTGTGACCGTAGAAGAACAGGGGGTGTTGGGTTCGGGTGAAGAGTGGACCTTGGATTGAGCTGGTGAAACCGTCGACCCCGAGAGCAAAGAGGGGATGCCCGATGGCTTCGGACAGGTGGTCCTCGGTGAACAACGAGCCGATGAACTGGACTCCGGCCATTTCGCTCCCCGCGGATTCGAGAACATCGAAATAGCAGTCCCATTCGTCTTTCCCGAGTCGCGCCGCGATCTCAGGGAACGTGAGGCCTTCGAGCTCGGGTGTTCCTGGGCTTGTCGATAAGGTGACGCGCTCCCACTGGCCCCGATGGATGAATCTCCAGTACCGATCGCAGTCGTCCCTCAGTCGCTCGCGTACCGACGGATCGCGCAAGCTGGCGGCAGCGTTCGCTGGTGGTTCTTCGATGAACCACGGTGGCAGTATGCCCGTGGCCATTCCGATGCCGTGGGGGTACGGCGTCATGTCAGCGAGGACATCGATGCCGGCTTCCCGCTCGTGGACAAGACGATAGACTGCTTCGGCCCATGCGTGGTCGCGTGCCCCTGTGTTGTGTCGAACGTTGAGATGAGAGAGTTGGGCTCGAAGATCACCGCTGCGTACGATATCGAAGAATTCGTCGATCGCCGAGTCGAGGCTTTCATCTCTGTTTCGAATATGGCTGGCGTACATCGCGTTACGTCTTCCAAGGGTGCCGGCGAGTTTACGAAGTTCCTCGCGAGTACTGGATCGGCCGGACCCGTATTCGAGGCCCGTGGACATGCCGACCGCCCCAGCTTCCAGTGCTGCTTCGAGATGGTGAACCAACGAGGCGGCCTGCGTTTCATCGACTCGACTGCCGCGAATGCCCGCGGCGTCGCGCAAAGCACTGTGACCGACGAACCAGAGCAAGTTCTGCGCCGTGCCGCCGGAGTGGACGACGTCGAGGTACCCGGCAAAACTTCGCCATTCGCAGGCTCCGCTGTATCCGAATGACCTCAATCCTGCGAGGACTGTTTCTGCTGACGCCTGGCTCAGCGGTGCATGGGTCACTCCGCAGTTTCCTACCACCTCGGATGTGACGCCTTGTCGGATCGTGCTCTGTGCGTCTCTGTTCGCCAACAATGACCAATCACTATGGCTGTGTGGATCGATGAGCCCAGGGCAGATCGTCAAGCCTGTCGCATCGATGACGCGATCGGCGGCGATCTTCTGTCCGCGGCCGATGTAGGTGAGTGTGTCCTCGACAATCCCGATGTCGGCGCGGCTGGCGGGCTTTCCGGTTCCGTCGACAATGGTTCCGCCGACAATGGCAATATCGAACATCTGGTTTCCTCGCGTCCTCATGAAAATGATCAGGTCAGATCAGTGCTGTACCGGTCAGTTGTTCGGGTCAGAAGCGCGAGGGATACGAGCGCACCCACGACAAGATAGGTCGCCGGTGCGAGCGGACTGTGAGTTTGAGATGCCAGGAATGTGTTCACGAACGGAGCAGTGCCACCGAAGAGAGCCACACTGACGTTATAGCTGCTCGCGAACGCGGTGCTGCGAATCTTCGTTGGAAAGAACTCGACGAACATGGACGCCATCGGCCCGCTGACGGCGGCGAAAGACATAACGAACAGCAACTGCCCGATGAGAACTGGAACGAAACTGCCGCTCGTCACCAGCAGGAAGACTGGGAAAGTCACAATAGTCAAGGCGCTCATGCCGGCAATCATGAGTGGTTTCCGCCCGATCCGGTCGGACAGTGCGCCGAACCCCACGATCGCCGGTATCTGGAGTGAGAGCGCTATGACGTTACTGGTGAGCGCGGAGGAGAGCGGCAAATCCGTCACCCCTGAGATGAACGCTGGAAAGCTGGTCGCGGTGTAACCGGCGACAGTAATGCCGAAGACGATTCCAACAAGCATCAACCAGTCCCGTAGCGGCGTGTGCGCTTGCTGTGCAGTTTGGTTCGGCGTCAGATTTGCATTCGCATTCGCATTCGCATTCGCGGTACCGGTGACACCTTGCTGGGCGAGTAGGGCCTTGTACGCCGGTGACTCGTCGAGTTTGAGTCGCACATATAGTCCGATTGCCGCGACCGCACCCCCAAGGATGAAAGGTACTCGCCATACGCCGGCATCGATTGTCGATTCAGGCAAGGTGGTGATGAGGATTGTTGCGACACCGGTGCCCAGAAGAAAGCCGCCGACTGTCGACGCCTGCATGATCCCCCCGAAGAGACCGCGTCGTCCAGTGCGAGCGTGTTCGATGAGGTAAGTCGCACCGCCGGTCCACTCTGCTCCCACCGCGAACCCTTGGATCATTCTCAGCGCGATCAGCAGTAGAGGCGCCGCGATACCGATGGAGGAGAACGTCGGCAATAGGCCGATCAACACGCTGGATCCGCCGACGACGATCATAGTGATAGCCAGCATTTTTCGCCGGCCAGCACGGTCCCCCATGCGACCGAAGAAGTATGCTCCGAGGGGCCGGCAGACAAATCCGACGGCGTAGGTCCCGAGGGTGATCAGGAGTGAGACGGTGGGGTCGTCAGTGGGGAAGAACAGTCGTGCCATCACGACGGCGAGTGCGCCGTAGATTGCGAAGTCGTACCACTCCAGAACAGTGCCGAACATGCTGGACGCAATGACTTTCGCGGGCACTCGCTGCTGCTGGGAAACGCTTGTGTGGGTTGTGGCCATAGTAATTCCGATCCTGGTTGGAAGAAGATTCAGGTGAGCGGCGTCGATGTTTCTGAAGGGGGGGAGGAAGGTTCTGTATTTTTGATACAAAGCCCGGAGTCCGTTGCACCCTATGCGGACTCACCAATGAAGGCTTTTCGTGAATAAGGTTGCTTGACAAGGTCTGCGCTTGCCTGAGCCGATTGATGTCAGCGGGGCTGATTCTCGAGCCTCCGCTTGGGCCCTGCGATGAGACACGGGCACCGGTTGGCCAAGGGGCCGTTCTGTGATCGTCAGTCCCAGGTTGGTGCCTCGTCGCGGACGTAGTGGGTTGTGAACTTTTCTGCACGTAATCGCGAATGATGCGTCCGGTGAACAAACCCAAAGATGTTCCCGGAGTTACTATTGGGGGCCGATCTTCGATCTACTTTGCTGAACGGGACATCAGGTTGCTCGCGAACGTCGGATCAACGGGGAAGTAGGGCGTCGACGTCGGTGAACTGACCTAAAGATTCTCGATCGAGTTCGATTCCTAGCCCGGGTCCCTCGGGGATGGCGAGCATGCCGTCGGAGTCCAAGACCCAAGGTTCAGTGCAGATCCCATCGACGTAGTCCGATCCCGCGATGTACTCCACGAGATCGGTCTCAGCGAGGGCGGACGCGAGTTGGAGGTCGGCGGCGAGCCCGATTCCGGTGTTCCATCCGTGGGGAATCAAGCGGATTCCGCGATCTTGTGCCATCCATCCGATTCGGCGCTGTTCGCTGAGGCCGCCGACCTTCGTTACATCCGGCTGGACGATGTCGAATGCTCCCTGTTCGACCCAGGGGAGAAAGCTCTGACGCCTGGTGAACACTTCGCCACCAGAGATGGGGACCGGGGCGGACCTACGCAATTCCACGTAGTCGGCGAGCGCGTCAGGGGAGAGTGGTTCTTCGAACCAGGACACCTCGTACTGATCGAGCATGCGTGCGGTACGCAACGCCCATTTGAGGTCGTTTCTCCAGTTGCTGTCGCTTCCACCCGCGTCGACCATGAGTAGTGAATCCGGCCCAATCGCACTCCGTGCGGCTTTGACGATCTCTTCGTCTTGGCGTGTGTCGACCCGGCCGAACGGACCCCAGCCGATCTTGAACGCTGTCCAGCCCCGATCCTTCAGGTCCGACAGTTGATCGGACATCCGCTGTGGTTCGTCCATCAACAGGGAAGCGTAGGGGCGCACGCGCTCTCGGTATCGTCCACCGAGCAATCGGCCCACCGGTTGACCCGTTGCCTTGCCGAGAATGTCCCACAGGGCAATGTCGACGCCGGAGATCGTATGGGTTACGGAGCCGCCACGCCCCATCCAGAACGTCGTGCGATGCAGGCGCTCACTGACGCGTTCCGGTTCGAGTGGATTTTCTCCCAGAAGAGATGGTTCGAGTAGTTGGAGTGCCGCTCTGGCGAGATTTTCGGTCGTGAAAACGCTCCCGACCCCGACGATCCCTTCGTCGGTGTGCACCGCGACGAGTGTGTGCACGACGTCGTCTGCGCGCAGTTCTTCCTCCCACCCACCCAACGGTGTCTTTCCGCGTAGGCCGGCCACTGTCACCTTGATGATTTTCACGTTGTCTCTATCTGCTCGGTGTGAGATTCGTCGCCGAGTCTAAAGCCATGCATGGCAGATGGTCAACCATCTGCCATATTCAATGTGCCATGATTGAGAAAATCTCTCAGAGCTGGAAGGAACACATGACTACCCTCGATCTGGCTCCCGGAGAATTGCCGGAATCGCGACGAGAGTGGCTGTTGAAGCGTCTGCGGAAGGCAATCACGACGGGACAGCTCAGCCCTGGCGACAGGCTCGTCGAGCGAGATATCTCAGCGCAGA
Organism: Rhodococcus sp. P1Y; assembly: GCF_003641205.1. Taxonomy (NCBI): domain Bacteria; kingdom Bacillati; phylum Actinomycetota; class Actinomycetes; order Mycobacteriales; family Nocardiaceae; genus Rhodococcus; species Rhodococcus sp. P1Y. Next base: position 376,465 of record NZ_CP032762.1, on the reverse strand, counting down.
CGGGGGTAAGCCGCGGGCCGGTACGGGAGGCCATCATGTTGCTCGAGCAGGAGGGGCTGGTTATCTCCTCTTCGTTCAAAGGAGCCGCGGTCGTCGCTGTCTCGCGCGAGGAGGCGGAGAACGTTCTGATTCCTATTCGTTTGGTGCTCGAAGAATTCGCGTTCCGGCACGCCACGAACAAGCTTTCTGATGCGGTGTTCGAGAAATTGGAATCGCTGATCGAGGAAATGCGAAGTGCTGCGGCCAACGATGATCGGCAGTTGATCGCAGACGCAGATACCCGATTTCACGAGACCGTCATTGCCGAATGCGGGTGGATTCATTGTGTGCAGGTGTGGAGGACGATCTCTCCGCGGGTACGGATGTACTTTGCCGCAGATGCAGTTCAACACGAATCGCTTGACACCGTTCCGGCGCAACATGTCGAACTGTTGGATGTTCTCCGCCTCGGAGATCCGGAGCTCAGTGCACAGGCGATTCGCAAACACATTGTCGACCGGCCGTAAAGCGTTCGCGCTGGCCGGGCACTCCCGGACGAGAGGCCGCCCAGGCCGAGGTCTACAGGTGATACGGACAAACAGAGCCCAGGGTGTTAGTCGAGCTTTCGAATGCGCTCTCCCAAGGCACTTTTCCACACTACTGGCAACTGCCGGCACTGGCGGCGACGCCTCGGCCCGCCGCTCGAAAACAGTCCACGAGGTCGTCGACCCAGGAACCGCAGACGAGCGAACCACCTCAGTCGGATCAACTTTGAAGGGCATCAGCTGTGAACAATCCCGACATTCGAATTGCTGCAACCGACGACCTAATCGCTGCCGCGGACACGCTGGCTGCTGCGTTCGCCGACTACCCTTGGACACGATGGGTGATCCCCGAGGACAACTACACCGCACGGCTGCACGAACTGCAGCATCTGTATCTGCAACACGCGCATCGACACGGGGTTGTTTTGATCACCGATGACTACGCAGGGGTCGCGGCCCTGCTCCCCGGGGACGCGCCAATGCCCGCGGACGAGACCATGGCGCGGATCATCGATCTATACGCAGATCGGATCAACCGCCTTTCCCCAGGTGAATCGACACCGGGATCGTGGACGCTGGAAACCCTCGGCGTGAACACGCACAGCCAAGGACGCGGGATCGGCGGGCGGCTCATCGAAAAAGCCATCGAGGAAGTCGACAAACGGAACGCTACTGTATTGGCTTTGGAGACTTCGGATTTGCGAAACGTCCGACTGTACGAACGGCACGGATTCAGTATAGTGAGCCACTCTGCGCCCCGTGACGAACCGGAGGTGTGGTCCATGATCCACGCGTTCTCAGACCTTCGGTGAGGGCCGCTCTCATTGGGCAAGTTCGTGAATGACGAGCTACGGGAAGTGGCGTGTGCGAGGTCAGCTCGAACACGTCGGTAGTGCGGTACGGGTCCCTACCCGCTGCCTCGCCGCTCACCGTAAGAGACGCCGGATCAAGGTTCGGCGTATCGGTTGCCGATGTGTTCTCCGACGATGTGGAGTAGGCGTGCTGCTTCCCTCATGGCGACGTCCACGTTCGGTTCGTAGGACGTCAGTGTGTAGATGTCGGACACCCCTGCTGCACGGGCCTCGTCATCGCTGACTTCGCTTCGACCCACCGCGGCAACAACGGTGACTCCCTGCTTGCGGGCAGCTCGGGCGACCCCGATCGGTCCCTTTCCGTGCAGGCTTTGTGCGTCGAGGGAACCTTCGCCCACTACGACGAGGTCTGTGTCGGCGAGGACCTCGTCGAAGCCGGTCAATTCGAGCATGAAGTCGATGCCGGGAACCAAGCGTGCGCGCAGAACGGCGGCGAGACCGAAAGCAAGTCCACCCGCCGCGCCTGCACCGGGGAGGTACCTCGCGTCGTGGCCTGTAGCCGATTCGACCTGATCGGCCCATAACTGCAAGTGCGCGTCGAGGATTCCGACGTCGTGTGGAGTGGCACCCTTCTGCGGACCGTAGACCGCAGCAGCACCTGTCGGACCCGTCAAAGGATTGTCGACGTCACAGACGACTACGACGTCGGTTGAAACAAGACGCGGATCGATGCTGTCGAAGGTAGCGCCGCCGGCGTGGACCACAGCGCCTAGTGCGCGCAGTGCTCCTTGTCCGCCGTCCGTGGTGGCGCTGCCTCCGACTCCGATGACGATGCGGTCCGCTCCTCGATTCAGGGCGTCCGCGATCATCTCACCGACCCCGAACGTCGTTGAGTCCGACGCAGACTTCGATGTGGGGCCGCCAGGCACAAGCGCAAGACCAGCGGCTGCCGACATCTCCATCACCGCGCAGCCATCGAGGAATGCGTACGCGGCGTCGACGATGTCGCCTGTCGGCCCGGTGACCGCACAGTCGACCTGCTCCCAGCCCCGCGCGAGCATCATCTGCACTGTGCCTTCGCCGCCGTCCGCGATGGGGAACTCGACGACGTCCGCATGCGGGATTGTTGTGCGGATTCCGCGAGCCACCGCATCGGCAACCTGCTGGGCGGTCAACGAACCCTTGAATTTGTCAGGTGCCACAACGATTCTCGGACCGGTCATGGCTGATCAGAAACCGACGTGTTCGGTGCCCTTGAGGCCAAGACGTGTCCGCGCCTCGGCGGGGCTGGCCGGGCTGCGATCGAACAACGCAGCAAGTTCGACAGCTTTGCCGACGAGGTCTGCATTGGACTTCGCCACCTCGGTGCGCCGGACGCGCAGGTTGTCTTCGATTCCGACGCGGATGTTGCCGCCGAGCATGAGAGACATTGCCGCGAGGTTGAATTCGTTCGGATAGCCCACACCGGCTGTCGACCAGGTGAACGAGTCCTGACCGAAAAGACGTTCCGCTGTGCGCAGCATGTGGATGAGCTGGTCCGGCTCGCCGCCGTTCGCCCCGAGCACTCCGAGGACGAACTGAATGTTGAACGGCGCTTCGAGATGGCCGTCTTTGATGAGCTGCTTGAGGTTGAACAGTTGGCCCACGTCGTAGACCTCGATCTCCGGACGCGTGTTCGATTCTTTCATCAGCGCGGCCATGTATTCCATGTCGGCGAAGGTGTTCTTGAAGATGTAGTCCCGGGTGCCTTCGAGGTACTCCCGTTCCCAGTCTGCGAACGGGAGGTCGCGCGCCGCGACCGGAAAGATGCCGAAGTTGAAGCTGCCGGCGTTGAACGTACCCATTTCCGGGCGGAACTTCAGGACCGACCCGCGTTCCTCGATGGTCATGCCGCGTCCGCCACCGGTAGTCGGCTGGAGTACAGCATCGGTTTCCTTCTTCAGTTCGGTCAGAAGTCGGTCGAACAGGTCCAGGTCCGCGACCGGCTTGCCGGTTGCTTCCTCACGGACGTGCAAGTGCAGGATCGAGGCGCCTGCTTCGGCTGCTCGAACTCCTTCGCGCACAATCTGATCGACGGTTACCGGGATGGCCGGGCTCTGCGCAGGTACGGTCATGCCGCCGGTGAGTGCACAGGTGATGATGACTTTGTCGTCCATGATGAAAAGAACTCCTAGGTGTGGTGGGTATCGAGCTAGTGGACTGGGAGGGCGGCAAGTTCGGCGAGGACCGAGCGTGTCGGTGTGCGTATCCCGCGCTCGCACTCGTGGACGATGTCGACGATGCGCGAATTCAGGGGGGCGCTGACGGCGACTTTCGCTGCCGTTGCGGTCACTCCGCCATTGATGACGTCGACCTCGGTCAGCGCGCCACGTTCGAGGTCTTGGAGCATCGACGCCTTTGTCGGTCCGAGTGTGGCCATCAGCTTCTCGAGCGACGCATCGGCAGATCGTCGGTCACTCGCGTCTCGCACCACCAGGGACTCCGGTCGGATCCCAGCCACTTCGTCGAGTTCGATGCCGAGAGACCTCGAGACGTCGTAGCCTTCGGCCCACAGGCGGAACGCGGCGTCACGGCCGTCCGCGTCGGCTGCGATCTCGGCGTACGTGAGCCCGCTGACAGCACCGAGTCCCGAAAATGTGCTGTTCAGAAGGAGTTTGGCCCATACCTGGCCGAGTACATTGTCAACGAGTCTGACGTGGGCAGCAGCGGACAGGATCGCCGCAAGTGTTTCTGCACGGCGGGAGCGAGTCCCGTCTTTCTCTCCGAGGACGAACGGCGCCACGGTGGTCTGCGCGAGGTGTCCGACACCGAGATTGGTAGCACCCCACTCGACGACTCCGATGAGGAACCTGTCGCTCCCGACGAGTTGTTCGACGGTGTCCTGGACGAGGCCGTTGCCGAAGGACACGTACGTATCGACCAGGCGGCGCTCGACGAGGGGGGTCAGAGCAGGCTCTATGTAGAGCGCCTTGAGGAACACCAGCGCGAAATCGAAGGTCCCGGTCAGCTCGGATGCGCTCGCGACCGCGTCGATCTTCACCAGCGACACCTGTCCGAGCTCGTCGAACGTCAACCCGGGATCTCGCATGGCCGCCACGTGCGCGGCGTTGGCGTCGAGGACTGTGATGTCGTGTCCGGCGCGCGCGAGATGCGCGGCAGTGACACCGCCGATCGCTCCGGCTCCGACGATCAGGACTCGGGGGCTCATAGGTGTGCCTCCTCGTTGGAAGTGACGCGGGCGGAGGTGATGCGGGGGAAGAGGGCGAGACTGATTGCTGCGCCGATGAGCAGCAGTCCGATGACGAACCAGAGTCCGGAGATGGGGTTACCTGTCGCCTCTTCGAGCAGACCCATGACGAACGGTCCGACGAACCCGCCGAGAATACCGAGGGTGTTGACCAATGCCAGACCGCCTGCCAGCGCGGCGCCGGCGAGACGAGACGCGGGCACGGTGAACAGGATGGCCTGCACGACGAAGAACATCGAGGCCGCGATGCAGAATCCGATCAACGCCAGCACAGGGGCGGACACTGCGGCGATGAGGAAGCCGATGATCATCGAACAGAGTCCACCGAAAAGAATGAAGCGGGAGCGACGGGGGTTGGTGGCGAAGCGGGGGAGCGCAAGTGTTCCTACTGCCGCTGCGATCCAAGGTAGGGCGGTGATGAGTCCGATGGTGAAGTCGGAGAACGTTCCCCACCCGGCGATGATGGACGGAAGGAAGTACGTCAGGCTGTAGACGGCGATCTGGTGGGTGAAGTAGACCAGGATCACCAGGATGATCTGCTTGTCCCGAAGGATGCTGAGGAATGAATGTGTGCCGGAATCAGCTGCTCCCTCGGCTTGTTCACGCTCGAGTCGGGCGGTGAGGTGTGCGGCCTGATCCGCGGTGAGCCACTTCGCGTCTTTGGGCCCGTTGGGTAGGAATTTCCAGACGATGAAGGCGAGTCCGACTGCCGGTAGTCCCTCGATGACGAACATCCATTGCCAGCCGTTCCAGCCAAGGACGCCGTCCATTCCGAGCAGTGCGCCGCCGATGGGTGCGCCGACGATATTGGCGATGCACACTGCGACGAGAAACATGCCGTTGGCGCGAGCTCGATCCTGCTTGCCGAACCAGTAGGTCATGTACAGCATCACGCCGGGGAAGAGTCCAGCTTCGGCGATACCCAGCAGCACTCGCAGGATGTAGAAGGACGTTTCGCCCTGCACGAATGCCATTGCGGCCGAGAGCAACCCCCACGTGATCATGATCCGGGTGATCCACCACCGCGCACCGACCTTGTGCATGGCGTAGTTGCTCGGTACCTCGAACAGTGCATATGCGAGGAAGAACAGTCCGGCGCCGAGACCGTATGCGGCGGCGGAAATCCCGACATCGGCCTCGAGCGCTGTCTTGGCCAGTCCGATGTTGGTTCGGTCGATGAAGGCCATGATGTACGCGGCGATGACCAAGGGCATGATCTTGCGGAAGATGAGCTTCGGCGAGACCTCGTGTTCACCTAGCTCGGGCGAGCGTGCGTGGGCGTGTTCGGACATGGGAGTACCCCCGTTCGGGTCAGTGGTGTCGAAAGCAATGGGTTGTAGCTGTATGGAGACAGTGCGGAAGGGAGTCGGCGGCTTAGGTCATGGTCCTTTTCTGACGCAGCCGCAGGTCGTGCCGATGCGCATTTCGTGTGCCCGCAGGACCGATTGGAACGATCCGCCGACCCCGTCGATGCGGCGCACCAACAGTTCGAGCGCCTGCTCGGCAAGTTCTCGGCGTGGTTGCCGGACCGTGGTCAGTTCGACGAGTGAAGACGCACCTGGGAACAGGCCGTCGAACCCGGTGACGGCGACGTCCTGCGGAACACGAATGTTGTTGACGCGCAACGCACTGATAGCACCGAGTGCGATCACGTCGCTGCCGCAGACCAGAGCTCGGGGGAGCACTTTGCTGCTCAGGAGCTGCTGCACGGCCTGCGCACCGCCGGATTCGCTGAGGTAGGTGGTGATGCCGCGCCCATTCGAGACACGCAACCCGTGTCGGTCGATCACGCTTCGGAAGCCGGCCTCGCGGGCCGCGGACGCACTCGAGGTTCGTGGTCCAGTGATGGTTACGATATCGGTGTAACCGTGCCCGACGACGTGCTCCATCATCTGCGTAGCTGCAGTGAAGTCGTCGATGCCGACGAAATCACCGGCGACGCTCTCGATACGGCGCGACAGTTGAACAAAGGGAATGTGCGCGCTGCGCAGAGAGCGGATGACATCTCCGTCGTCCGGATGCAGCACAGTGAGCACCACCCCGTCGACTTGGCGGGCGATCATGGCCTCGGTGATGCTGCGCAGCGTGTCCGGATCTTCTTGAGTGTGTGAAACGAAGACCTCGTACCCCTTGCCGCGGGCCGCGTCTATCGCGCCGGCGGCGATCTCGGCGTAGAAGGGATTGGCGATGTCGGTCAACACCAGACCGATGACGCGAGTGCGTTGGGCTCTGAGCTGATCGGCTCGAACACTCGAGGTGTGACCCAGGCGCTGCGCTACATCGAGAACATGCGAGCGCGTCTCGGCCGACACACCCGCTCGTCCGTTCATGACGTACGACACCGTGGCAGTCGAGACACCCGCTGTGCGTGCGACCTGCGCGGCGGAGATGCGAGGGCGAATCGTCGAACTCGCCGCAAAGCCGTCAGCGCTGCCGACGATGTCATTCTCACCGCTCGGTCTCACTGCCTCCACCTCCTCAGGTTCTGCCGTAGTGGGGTCCGAGATTAAGTGTGATGTGAATCATTAAGCAACGTTAAGCTACGGCGCGGTCCTCACCCCACTGAGACGGCGAGGGTGGGGGAGAACTCCGGCAGGTCACAACCGCTGAAGGCGCGTAGGTGGCCTTACAGAACAGCTGCGGAGCATGACCTCGGTCGCTGAAGGAGCCGAAAGTGACGAACCTCATAACTTAACGTTGCTTAACAGTGACGCCGTTCCTAGTGTTCCCTCGGTCGACCCGAACACCGGCACCGCCGCTGGGAAGTCGGCACGTTCACTGAAAGGACGAAGATGGACATCGGTCCTGTTCTCTCTCGACGGGCTCTGTTGCGTGGCACGGCCGGCGCATCCCTGATGGGTCTACTGGCGGCGTGTTCCGCGACGCCCGATACGTCGGCCGGTGGATCGGGCGGCTATCGCATCGGTTACTCGAACGGGGTTATCGGTAACTCATGGCGAGGTCAGTTCGTCGCGAACATCGAAGACAAGGGCGTGCAGCTGCGGCAGTCCGGGGTCGTGTCGGAACTGCGCATCGTCAACAGTGCGGCCGACATCACGCAGCAGATCAGTCAGCTCAACAATTTCCTGAGCTCCGACCTCGATGCCGTGCTGATCGATCCGGTGTCGGCCGGCTCGGTCCAGGCCGTCATTCCGCGCCTTCAGGCGGCTGGAATGCTGGTGGTGGTCTCCAACGATCCTGCGCCGACGCCGGACGCACTGAACGTTATCGGTGACAACAGCACGTGGTGGCGGATGCAAACACAATGGCTCGTCGAACAATTGGGCGGACAGGGCAAGATTGTGATGGTCACTGGAGTGCCAGGATCCACCGCAGACGTCCAGCGGGTGAAGGCTGCGCAAGAAGTGCTCGCAGATGCACCAGGAATAGAGGTGGTCGCCTCGGTTCCCGGGTTCTGGGATCCCGCAAAAGCGCGCACGGCGATGGCCAACGTCCTCGCCACGCAATCGCAGATCGACGGCGTCTTGATGCAAGATGTGATGGCGGAAGGCGTCATTCGCGCCTTCCAATCCTCAGACCGAGCACTGCCGAAGGTGATGACCGGCGACTACACGGCAGGGTTCTTGCGCACCTGGGCGTCGCTGCCCGATCTGGTGTCCATCGGGGTGCCGTATTCCCCCACCAACGGTGCGGATTCCATCGAGTTCACCGTACGTCTGTTGCAGGGCAGAGAGATCCGGCCGGACATGCTTTCGCCGAACCCCGAACGCGAGGACTTGCGCAACGCAGTCCTGCTCGCTCCGTCTCTGGCCATCACTCGTGACGGGAAACCCGGGCCGTGGACTCCGGCGGGGACGGATGTCATCAGTTTGGACGACGCTTTGGCCCGGGTGGAGGGCAAGCCGGACAACTACACACTCGAGGCACCCATGCCCGTCGATCGAATCGAGGAGTTCTTCTGATGACGCTGCGGGTACGGAACATTACGAAGGACTACGGTCACGTGCGGGCGCTCCAAGGCGCCGATCTTGTTTTGCGGCCTGGTGAAATACGGGCGCTGTTGGGCGGGAACGGGTCCGGTAAGAGCACCCTCACGAAAGTGCTCACCGGTGTCACAGCTCCGGATGGCGGCACGATCGACATCGACGGCGCCGAGGCTCTCGTCGCTGGCCCCAATGCAGCAGCTCGGCTCGGCATTGCGGCGACATACCAGGAGGTCGCGCTGGCCGGCGATCTCACAGTCGCCGAGAATTTGTGTGTACGGCGGATGCCGACCCGTTTGAAAGTGTTGGCCGCGCCGTCGCGTAGCAACGATGCCCTGTCTGCCGCCCTCGGCCGTGTCGGTTTGTCGGCGTCGATTCTCGGCAAGTACGTCCGCGATCTCGATCTCGAGCAACGATCGTTGGTCGAACTGGCGCGGGTGCTCGCATCCCGGCCGAAATACGTGGTGCTCGACGAGCTCACCGCATCCCTTCGGGCCGAACGTGTCGACCTCGTCGGTGACATCATTGCCGAGCTTTCCGCCGCTGGCACAGCGGTCCTCTTCGTCTCGCATCGACTCGAAGAGATAGAACGGTTCTGCACGAGTGCGACGGTGCTCAGAAATGGGCGCGTCGTCCTGGACGGCTCATTGTCCGAACTCAGTATCGAAGACCTCGTCACCGCCATGACCGGTGAGACTCAAGCCGCAGACGACCGCCGACGTGTGGTCCGAGCAGCGGGGGAGGCGGGAGGTGCGGTATTGGTCGCCGACGAACTCAGGGTTCCGGGCGCGTCCGGCCCGATCTCGCTGACCTTGGAGTCCAAGACCGTGACGGGTATTGCGGGACTGAGCGGACAAGGGCAGGGCGAGCTGCTTCGTGCTCTTGCCGGTACCGCACCGGCGGAGGGCACCATCACCGTCGGCGGTCGCGCGTTGTCATTGGGGAACGTGCGCGAGTTCGTCTCGCGCGGAGTCGGATTCGTATCCGGTGAGCGTGACCGTGAGATGTCGTTCGGGGTACGGACCGTGGACGAAAATGCGCGATCGGTCTCGATCTCGCGACGCACGCAGTTCGACGTCGGTGCGATGCTCGGCCGATTGCAGCTTCCCTCGACCCACCGCAAGGCGGCGATGAGTGGACTGTCCGGAGGGCAGCAGCAGAAGGTGATACTCGGCCGTTGGTTGGGGTCGAACCCGACGGTCCTCGTCGCAGACGACCCCACGCGCGGCATCGACATCGGGGCGCGCCGAGAGATTCACCGTCTGATCCGGGAGATAGCCGACGCCGGGTCTGCAGTGCTGATCACGTCGAGCGACGATCACGAACTGGCAGAGGTGTGCGACCGCGTGATCGTCATCTACCGCGGCGAGATGGTCGCAGAACTGTCCGGCGCCGATGTCACCGAGCAGAAGATCGCGGACGCGTCCGTCCGGAGCGGACTCCTACACAGCGCCAGGAAGGCAGCACGATGACCACACTGGACTCGACTCGATCACGGCCGGAGAGCCGCGACGTCGACGCGTCACCCACGAGGGTGCAGCAGATGCGTCGGTGGCCCGGCCTTCCCATCTTGGTTCTGTTCGTCATCATGCTGCTCGTGTGTACCGCGCTTCGGCCCCAGTTCGTCACTGCACCGTCGTTGTCCGGCTTTCTTGCGATCTTCGCGCCGTCGATCTGTCTCGCAATCGGAGTCGGCTTCGTGATGTCGGTAGGAAGCATCGACCTGTCCATCGGCCCGTTGATGGGTGTCGCGAACATCCTCACCGTGCTGCTGGGCTCGGTTGGCTTCTCGCTGTTCACGGCAGGACCGAGCGGGGCTGCTGCCGCCTGCTCCGAACCTGGATTATGTTCGCAAGGACTGCCGTTCGCCCTCGCAGCGACGATCGCGATTGCGGTGACCGGACTGTTCGGATTGATCAACGGGCTGCTCGTGGCCTGTGTTCGCCTGCAGCCGCTACTGGCGACGCTCGCCAGTGGGTTCGTCGTCACCGGAATCGGCCTGTGGTTCTTCCCGAAACCCGGCGGCAGCGTCAGCTCGGCGGCAGTCAGCGCGTACGGCACACCTGCACTGCTCTCACTACCACTGCTGGCCATCGCTGTAGTCGTACTGGTTGCGGTTCTGCTGGCGAAGTCGCCGCTGGGAGTGCGGATGCGGGCTGTCGGTAGCGATCGCCAGCGCGCGTATTCCGCTTTGATCGACGTCTCCCGCACCACGGTCCTCGCCTTCACCACAGCCGGCGTACTCGCCGGCGTCGCCGGAGTGTTGTTCACGCTGTCCGTCGCGTCCGCCGACCCCACCATCGGAGTGACATTTACCCTCAACGCCATTGCGGGAGCTGTTCTCGGTGGGGCAGCACTTCGCGGCGGCCGACTCGACCCGCTCGGGCCACTACTGGGAGCCGCAACTCTCGGTCTCGTCGGGGTTCTCATCGACGCGCTCGACGTTCCCACGTACTTCCAACAACTCGCATCGGGAGTGATCATCGTCGTCGCCCTCGCGGCGACCACCCGCACCGCACGCGCCAGAAAGGCACGATCATGACCGCGACAACAGTGACCGACTCGACGGACGCAGGCCCCGGAATCCGTGCGCGGATCCGGCGGGCGACGTGGATCCCGGCGGTTGCCACCGCGGTGATCCTGTTCGTCCTGGGAGGTGTGCTCTCCCCGGGTTACGCCACGTGGCAGAACCTCAACGACATCCTCGCGGTCGCCGCCATTCTCGCGATCGCCGCGGCAGGGCAGACTCTGGTCATCATCGCGGGCGACTTCGGTATAGACCTGTCCATCGGCGCGGTCATGTCGCTGACGGCTGTGCTCGCATACATGACCATGGCAGGCGGCGCGTCGATGCTGCCCGTCGCACTGGTCGTCGTCATCGTGGTCGGTGCCGTATTCGGCCTTGTCAACGGCCTCATCGTGACCGTGTTCAAACTGCCCGCGCTGGTCGTGACGCTCGGTACCCTCGTCATCGCCGCCGGGCTGACCTTTGCCATCGCCCAGGGAGGAACACCCGCCGGATCCGTACCCGCTGTGTTGTTGGATCTGTCATCGGCCAGCATCGGAGGCATCAGACCGATCACCCTGATCGCCGTACTTCTTGTGGGACTCCTGGCTGTCTACCTCAAACGCAGTCGGTTCGGACGTCAACTGCTCCTCGTCGGCAGCAATCGTGAGGCGGCCCGGCTCAGTGGAATTCCCGTCCGGCGTGTCGTGATCACCGCGTTCGTCGGAGCCGGTGTTCTCGCTGGCATCGCAGGAATCCTGCTGCTCGGATACGCGGGCACTGCGAACCTCTCGCTCGGCGCGGACTACCAAATTCTGACCATATCGGCAGCGGTGATCGGCGGTGCAGCACTGTCCGGCGGCGACGGCAATGTCGTTCGCACCGCCGCAGGAGCGATCGCGCTGCAAGTGCTCACGACTTTCCTGTTGACTGTGGGAGTGGGCAACGCCGTACGACAGATCGTCACGGGGTTGATATTGCTCGTACTATTGCTGGCCAATTCACGAACCCCGCGCCTACGCGCATGACCAGGAGCCCAGTTATGACCCCCTCTGTCGCATCCGATGGGTCGATTCCGATCTACCGAGTCACGGCCCTGCGCCAAGGGTGGCTCGAGGTGGACCGCAGCTCCCAGACATACCTGCACGGCTACGGCGAATCCCTCTGGGTGCCGGTATGGGCCTACCTCGTTCAGGGCGAGGCGATCCCGAACATCCTCGTCGACACCGGCATTGCTGATCCCGGCTGGGTCACCGACGCAGTCGCACCGTGCCGACAGTCGGCGGACGAAACCATCACCGGATCGTTACGCACACAGGGTCTCGAGCCCGAGGACATCGGGATTGTCGTCAACACGCACCTGCACTACGACCACAGCGACAATAATCCGCTCTTCGCGCACGCCAAGTTCTTCGTATCGCGTATCGAATGGGACAGTGCAGCAGAACCTTTCGAACTACAGGAAGACATCTACACAGGCCGATGGCTCGCCGGAGCTCTCACGCCGTTCCACTACACGTTGATCGAGGGCAAGTACTTCGACATCGCCCCCGGCATCCGACTGATGCAGACCCCTGGGCACTGCCCGGGTATTCAGACGGTCCTGGTCAACACCGCTGAAGGGGTCGCGGCGATCTGCGGCGACACGATGAACTCGCCCGAGAACATCAGACTCAACACGCCACCGGGTATCGTCACCGACGTCGTCGCGGCAATGGACTCCATTCACCGCATCGTCGCCAACTCCGACGTCGTGCTGACCGGGCACGACCCAGGCCTCGACCACGGCCAGAACTCGGCTTTTCCTCGTGTCGACGATTTCAGCCCAGCGGCAGGCAGGACACCGAGCGCTGGGGATGGTGAGCGGATCGTTGCGGCTACCGTCGGGCCTGCCTGACGCGATTGGCTAGCCGCCTACGGCGCAGGCGTCACTCACACAAAAGGTTCCCGAGGTTGATCGGTCGCGAGCTGGGTACCTTCCGGCATGGACGATTCGCGCGAAGGACCCGAAGACGGCGATTCCGGAGCCGATCAATCCACCCCGGTGTTCCAGCCACCTGAACTTCGGACCGCGGACGACCGTGCCGCAACGCGGCTCGAGCTGTTCTTCGACCTCGCCTACGTACTGGTCGTCCACCAGCTCGCGATAGGTCTCAAGGACGATCTGGGTGTGCACGGGGTAGCTGTGTTCGCCGGGTTGTTCGCGATCACGTGGTGGTCGTGGGTAACCACGACGTTGTATGCCAACCGGTTCGACACCAACGATGTTCTCTACCGGGTGCTCAAACTCGCCGCCACCTTCGCGGTCGCGGTGATGGCGGCGAGCGCGACCACGGCCATCGGGGGTAGTGGAACGGTTGCGTTCGGCATCGGCTACATCGCGACGCGAGTGATTCTTGCCGGCCTCTACTTCCGTGCGTGGCGCCATATCGCCGACGTGCGCGTCACCATCGACCTCTATCTCGCGGCGACGGTCATCAGCGCGATTATCTGGACGATTTCGCTGTTCATGCCAACCCCGGTTACGTACATCCTGTGGGCGGTGGGTATTGCTGTCGAGGCGGCGGCTCCGTTCGCGGCCACCCGGTGGGGCCAGAATGTGCCGTTGCACCTCGACCACCTTCCGGAGCGATTCGGACTCTTCGTCATTCTCGTTCTGGGGGAGTCTATTTCGGCCGTCGTGCTCGGAATGCACGACACGTCGTGGGCGTGGTCGTCGCTCTCGGTGGCGGCGTTGGGGTTCACCATCGCGGCTGCAGTGTGGTGGATGTACTTCGACATCGCCGGTGCCGAAGCGAAATTCGAGATTCAGGACGACGACGAGGCGGTGGGCAGCGGCCGCGCCGACGGCTATATCTACGGGCACCTTCCCCTCACTCTGGGGATCGCCCTGCTCGGTGTCGGGATCCAGCAGTACGTTCTGCATCCCGTCGGAGAACTCACCGACGCCGGCCGCTGGATCCTCTGCGGCGGGTAGCTCTGTTCGTCGTCGGAATCAGTTCTATCCTCGGATGGAGCTCGGGTGACTGGAAGACGGTTGTCCCGTGGCCGGGGTTGGCCATTCCGGTTGTGTTGGTCCTGGGCGCCGTCGACAACGCTCTTCCGTTCGCGTCCGCGATCGTGCTCGCTCTTGGTGCCATCCTCGCAGTGGTCACCGGAATCATTCGGCGGCAACGAAGTGCCGTCGAGACCTCTGAAACCTGACCCTAGGACGCCCGCTCGAACGTATCGTCTCGGTACCGACACTTGCGTCCGGCATGGCCGCTGAAGACAGCGCAACACAGACAGGTGAGGGTGGTTTAGATTAGGGGATCCAAACTACGCTCGAAGGAGACTCGATGAACCCTGTGGTGAATCGACGGACTGCGTTGTCGATGACGTTCGTGTCGGTCGGCGGTCTCGTCGTTGCCGGCTGCACCAACGGCTCGACGGCACCAGTGGAGACTTCGGACTTCGATTCGCATGCGGAGAACGGCGCGTTCCCTGTGACGATCGAGCACAAGTTCGGGTCGACGACCATCGACGCCCCTCCTGCTCGTATCGCTGCGGTCGGCATCGGCGATTCCGACGTCCTGCTGTCGTTGGGTCTGACGCCGGTGTTGGTTCCGGTGTGGAAGGGCTCGACCGACGACGGCATCGGCATCTGGGCCGAACCGACCGTCAAGGGCGACGACCCGGTAGCACTCGCGAATGCGACAACCGGGTTCGATGTGGAGACAATCGCCGCCGCATCCCCTGATCTGATTATCGCCGTCAACAACGCCATCGACGAGAACGTCTATGCACAGCTCAGCGCCATCGCGCCGACGGTGCTGCACGCTGCCGATCAGACCGACTGGGTGCTACCGTGGCAGGAAGTGACCACCAGAATTGGACGCTCGGTGGGCCAGCCGAGCGCGGCTCGAGCTGAGGTAGATCGCGTCGAAACCCTTGTGTCACAGGCTCGCATCGACAACCCACAGTTCGTCGGAAAGACGGCAGCGTTGGTGATCAGGTGGAGTGACGGCAACCTACGCGCATTCAGTCCGAACTCGGCGCGGGCCCAGCTGTTGACAGCACTCGGCTTCGAGCCTCCCGCCGCGTTGGCCTCCCGCTTCGAGGGCAAGCTGAATACCGAACTGTCGGCCGAAAGCTACAGCCTGCTCGAATGCGACTACCTGTTCTTCGACAATTACGAACTGGCTCGCGGGTCGATGGAGTCGCAGGAGACGTTTACCAATCTGGGCGTCGTCCGCAGCGGTGGATTGATCGCACTGGATCCGATTGTTTCCGACGCGGTTTCGATGCCGAACCCGTTGACCATCCCGTTCGTGTTGTCGGCGTTCATCGACGACATCAAGGCAGTCGACGCGGCCAGATAGCGTCCGATATCGACGACCAGATGCCGAGCACGAGCGCAGGCGCGGCGATGCAGCCGGCGACCACCAACCATGGGGTCGCCGCTGCTACGCTGCCGTCGTCGAGGCGGTCGTAGAGATACCCGACACCGATCGTGCCGATCAGCGACAGGCATCCGCCGATGGTGTTCAACAGCCCGAAATGTGCACCGAGATAACGTTCCCCGGCAGTTTTGGCGAGCGTGTCTCGCATCGACGGCACCATCAACATCTGCCCGAGGTGCAGTAGTGCGATCCACCCTGCAATCTGCAGATACGGCCACACCGAATCTGTGAGGTTCCCGGGCCCGAAGGCCGGAATCACGAACGATGCCGCCATCACGGCCAATCCGATAGTCGTTGCAGCCCGCGATCCCATTCGCGCCGCAACGGCAACCATCGGCCGTTGACCGACGATCACCAGTACCGCTGCACCCACGTAGAACCAACCGAGTAGGTTCTGCGAGCCGACTCGCAACGATAGTTGCTCGGGCAGCATCAGATACAGCTGCGCGAGCGCGACGAACTGCGCGCTGCACAGGGTGGCCAGGACGACGTAGCGGCGATTGCTCAGAACCGCGCGCCATACCCGGGTGATGGAAGTGCCGACGACGCTGTCGCCTTCGGTTGCGGTGGGAAACAGGAAGTAGAAGCCGATCCACATTCCGGCGAACAGGACCGCGGCAACTGCGGCCGAGGCCGAGAACGGAAAAATCAGGAGCACCGCTCCCAGTGCGGGCCCGAGGACGGTGCCGAGCCGACTGCTCATCTGTTCGTAGCCGAACAGTTCCGTGCGCTTCATAACACCTGAGTCTTCGAGCTGTCGGCCGATGTCGGCGTTGGCCGATTCCACCGCCGGCGCGAACAGCGCAGCGGCGAAACCGATCAGCAGAATCCCGACGATCACCGCAGCGAGGCTGCTCGCAACGGCCAGCGTAACGAAGCCGACAATGCGTATTGCTATGCCCCACAGAATGACCGGTCTACGCCCGAAGCGATCGGCGATGCTGCCGCCGAGAAAGAACATGCCCTGCTGACTGAACGTGCGCAGACCCAAGACGAGCCCGACGATCCAACTCGCGAACCCGAGCTCCTCGGACAGGTGCACCGCAAGAAACGGAACCACCAGATAGAACCCGACATTGAACAACACCATCGACGCCAGCACGAGCTTGACCACCGGCGGAAGGTCACGCAGTCGACCTCGCGCCGAGGCAGAACTGGGTCCAGGGTTGATCGTCACGAGCGTCGACACTACTGGCGCGGTGGCCGATGTAGTGGGCTGGCCGAGTCGGACCGTCGCGGGGTCAGGCCGGACACTGCTATTTCGAACAGTGTGTGTCGAACGTCGACCGGTCGACCTCGATGAATGGGTGGTGGTCGTAGTACTCACATGTGCAGTCCACGACGTCACAGAAGTATGGTCCGTCGCGGTCTTGCCCGGTCGGGCCCAGCACGTGTCGAGTCAGCGGATGATCACACGCAGCGCAGATGTACGCATAGACGTCCATGATGACGTACTCCGATCCGATGGGTGAACGTACGAGAAGACCCTACGAACTCTGATACGGCGGGCGCATCAGGGAACACCCCCTACCCCACCCTGAGACAGCAGGCGACGGCCACTCCCTTATGGGTGCCCCGAAGAAGTGCGTGCAAGCACCCGGCCCAAAGCCATTGCCGCAGTGCGGACCGCGGGGGCGAGCAGTTCCGGTGTGAACTGGTCCTTGGGTACCGACACCGACAGTGCCGCAATGGGTTCGCCGGCCAGCATCACGGGCGAAGCCAGGCAGCATCCACCAAGCGCGGCCTCCTCGCGCTCGATCGCGATGCCGGTACGGCGAATTGCATCCAGTTCGCGAGCGAGGGTTTTCGGATCAGTGATCGACATCGGCGTGTATCGACGCAGTGGACGGGAAAGGACCTCGTCCTGCACAGCCGGGTCCGCTGAAGCCAACAGCGCCTTCCCGACCGCGGTACAGGTCAGCGGTAACCGACCGCCGATCTGCGAGGGCAGAGGAAACGAGGAATGGCCGTGAATCTTCTCGACGTAGACCGCTTCGTGTCCGTCGCGAACCGCGAGGTGTACGGTCTGCTCGGTCACCGCGAACAGGTCCTGCATGAACGGCACCGCGGCAGTGCGCAGTCGGTGTTTGAGCCCGACGCGTTCCCCCAGTTCGAACAATGCCATTCCCAGCTCGAAGGTGTTTCCGCGACGTGTGAGCCAGCCGAGATCCGCCAGATCGACCAGCAACCGATGTGTGGTCGAACGCGGCAACCCCGTTCGGGTGGAGACCTCGGCCAGCGTCAGTGCCGCCCCGCGAGGAAACACGTCCAGCACCAGCGCTGATCGCTGCAGCACCGACAAGGCGTCCCGTTTCATGGGACGGATCCTATCCATATCGGCGACGTGGGAATAGCGTCGCACTCATGACCACTGTGGAACAGCACACGATCGACGACGCGGCCGCCCGCCTGGCCGATGCCGCGAAGACAGCCACACCGTGCGCGCCGGTCCGCGACCTCATCGGACGCGAGGACATCGATGCCGCATACCGCATCCAATCACGCAACATCGATGCATTGCTCAGGTCTGGCCGCACCGTCGTCGGCCGCAAGATCGGACTGACCTCGCCGGCCGTGCAGAAGCAAATGGGGGTCGATCGACCTGATTTCGGCGTCCTACTGGACGATTTCGACGTCTCCCGCGACGCCGAAGTGGATTCGGGGCGGCTGTTGCAACCTCGGATCGAAGCCGAAATAGCGTTCGTTCTCTCTTCGGACATCGACGAGCCCATCACGGCAGAGAATGCACCGTCGTTCGTCGACCAGGTCTTCGCGTCGTTCGAGATCGTCGACAGTCGGGTCGCGGGCTGGGACATCAGCTTGGCGGACACCGTCGCAGACAATGCTTCCTCTGGTCTGTACGTCCTGGGTGATTCCATCTCCCGCGGGGCTGCGCCAGACCTCACCGAGGTCACCATGACAATGACAGCCGACGGCGTGCAGGTCTCGTCCGGTAAGGGTTCGGACTGCCTCGGCAGCCCCTGGGAGGCGTTGGCGTGGTTGGCCAACACCTCCTTGTCCTATGGATCCCCCCTCCGCGCAGGCGAAGTGATTCTTTCCGGGGCCCTCGGCCCCATGGTTCCCGTAACCCCCGGCTCGACGTACGCCGCCTCCATTTCCGGAATCGGCTCCGTCACCGCAACCTTCAGCGCAACGAAAGCAGGACGAGAATGAGCAAGACCAAAGTAGCGGTGATTGGGTCCGGCAACATCGGGACCGATCTCGTCATCAAGTTGAAGCGCGTCGCGAAGAATGTCGAGATCGCCGTTCTCGTCGGCATCGACCCGGCGTCGGACGGTCTCGCGCGGGCACGTCGGTTGGGTATCAGCACTGTGGACTCGGGCGTGCAAGGACTGATCGAGCACCCCGAGTTCGCCGACATCGACATCATCTTCGACTCGACCTCCGCCAAGGCGCACATCGCCAACGAGGAAGCTCTCCGGCCGTTCGGCAAGCGACTGATCGACCTCACTCCTGCGGCGGTCGGGCCGTATGTCGTCCCGGCAGTGAATCTCGACGAGCATCTCGACGCACCCGATGTGAACATGGTGACCTGCGGTGGGCAGGCGACCATCCCCATCGTCGCCGCGATCTCGCAGGTGACGCCGGTGCACTACGCGGAGATCGTCGCCTCGATCGCGTCGAAGTCCGCCGGTCCCGGTACCCGCGCGAACATCGACGAATTCACCGAGACCACCTCGGAAGCGATCGAAAAGGTCGGGGGAGCGGCGCACGGCAAAGCCATCATCGTCCTCAACCCCGCCGAGCCGCCGCTGATGATGCGCGACACCGTTCTGGCGCTGGTATCGAACCCGGACCAGGACGCGATCCGTGCGTCCGTTCTGGACATGGTCGACAAGGTTTCGTCGTACGTGCCGGGTTACCGTCTCAAGCAGGAAGTGCAGTTCACCCAGCTCGACGACGAAGAATCCGTCGCCACCCTGACCGGCGGCGTGGACAAAGGACCCGGCCTGTGGAAGGTCTCGGTGTTCCTCGAAGTCGAAGGCGCCGCGCACTACCTGCCCGCATATGCCGGCAACCTCGACATCATGACCTCCGCCGCCCTGCAGGTAGCGGAGAAGATCGCGGAGAACGCAACACTGGAGGCAGCACGATGAGCAGTGGCATCACGACACGACCGAATGCAACCGACGGGGCGGCCCTGTACATCCAGGACGTCACGCTGCGCGACGGAATGCACGCTATGCGGCACCGCATCAGCCCCGAGAACGTCGCACGAGTAGCCAGCGCTCTCGACAGCGCTGGCGTGGACGCTATCGAGGTCACGCACGGTGACGGTCTCGCCGGCCACAGCCTGACCTACGGTCCGGGCAGCAACACCGACTGGGAATGGATCGAAGCGGCTGCCGCTGTGGTGCACCGCGCCAAACTCACCACCTTGCTGCTCCCCGGAGTGGGGACTGTGAAAGAACTCGAACACGCCTTCAAGCTCGGTGTCACCTCGGTCCGTGTGGCGACGCACTGCACCGAAGCCGACGTCTCCGCGCAGCACATCGGCAAAGCCCGCGAACTCGGAATGGATGTCTCCGGGTTCCTGATGATGTCGCATCTCGCCGAACCGGCTCAGCTGGCGGAGCAGGCGAAATTGATGGAATCGTATGGTGCGCACTGTGTGTATGTCACCGACTCGGGCGGCCGACTGACCATGAACGGCGTCCGTGACCGAGTGCGCGCGTACCGGGACGTTCTCGACGCCGACACCCAGATCGGAATCCACGCACACCAGAATCTGTCGTTGTCGGTGGCGAACTCTGTTGTGGCAGTGGAAGAAGGCGTTACCCGAGTCGACGCATCTCTCGCCGGCCACGGGGCAGGTGCGGGCAACTGTCCGATCGAGCCGTTCGTTGCGGTGGCCGACCTGAATGGGTGGAAGCACAATTGCGACTTGTTCGGTCTGCAGGACGCGGCCGACGACATCGTTCGACCGTTGCAGGACAGGCCAGTTCAGGTCGACCGCGAAACGCTGACCCTCGGGTACGCCGGTGTCTACTCGAGCTTCCTCCGTCACGCCGAGGCGGCTGCGAAGCAGTACGGACTCGACACCCGAGCGATCCTGCTCGCGGTCGGTGAGCGCGGACTCGTCGGCGGTCAGGAAGACTTGATCACCGACATCGCCCTCGACTTGGTTGCGTCCAAGAGCTGACAGGCAAGCCCGCGGAGATCTCACACGTGTTGCCCCTGATCGTGCGTGTTGCGTCCGGTCGCCGAACCGGACGCAACCACGGGACAGGATGTTGTTAGGCTCACCTTCCTAAGATCCCAGGAGGCGCAGTCGGCGTCGGGACCACATCTGCGGAGGCTCACGTTGACTTCTCGATCGTACGACTGGCGGCGGGTCGGCCTCAGTGCCCTTGTTGCGGTGACTGCTGCTGCGTTGGTCGGGGCGTGTGCGGGCACGTCGACCGAGGACACTCGCTCGTCCAGCACTGTCGTGACGGACTATTTCGGTGAGGTCGAGGTACCTGCGGATCCGGTCAGAGTGGTTGCTGCGGACCCTGTTTCATTGGCGATGATGCTGGCGCTCGACTCACCGCCGGTTGCGGCGTCGTTCAATCCGTTGTCGTTGCCTCCGCATTTGCAGCAGTCAGGTACCGACATTGTGAACGTCGCCGGCGAAGGTGGCGGGTTCGACCCGAATATCGAGTCGATCCTGGCGCAGGATCCGGATCTTGTGATCATGGTCGCCGGATACGACGGTGAAGGTGAGCAGGCATGGAACAAGCAGACGTACGACCGGATAGCTGCCAGTGGGGTACCCACGTACGGCTTTGCCTACAACGACGGGGTATCGATCGAGGACGTCTCGGCCGGCCTGGCCCACGTCGGCGACGCGTTGGGATTGCAGGACCGTAGCGAGACCTTGATGTCTGAGCTAACCGAACGTGTGGATGCCCTGCGGACCCGAGTTGCCGCTGCTGGTCTCGCCGAACGGCCGGTGTCGGCCGTGCGGCTCAGCGCTGGCGGCGAGTATTCGATCCGGGTCGGCACGGGCGAGAGCATCGCGTTCCGTGGGCTGGGAATGACGCAGCCAGAGGGCCAGCGTGATCCGAGCCTGTTTCGCATCGACATATCCGAAGAGAATCTGAACGTCCTGGACTCCGCGGACGATCTGTTCGTCTACACCGACACGGGCGCCGACGCCGAGAGGGCAGCGATCGAGGCCTCGCCGTTGTGGCCGACGCTTCGTGCGGTGCAGAACGGCCGGGTGCACTGGGTCGAGGCGAGTGTGTGGAACGCATCGGATCCGATCGGGTTGAACAAGATTCTCGACGACATCGAAGCGAAGTTCATCGAGCCGAACGAGCAGTGATGGGTACATCTCCGTCGGGGTACATCACCGCTCGGGTAGCCGAGGTCACTCGCCTGTCGCCGTCGTTCATCCGTGTCGTGTTCGACAACCCCGAACCGGAGCAGTTCGTGTCCAGCGGCGTGCCCGACGAAATCGTGCACCTGTACTTTCCGGCCGACGGCGAATCTGCGCCACCTTCGATGGAGTTCAACGGCGAAACCCTGGGCCATCATCGACCCGAGGACGTTCGGGAATGCAGAAACTACACCGTCCGCCGGTGGGACCGAGACACCATCACTATCGATTTCGTCGACCACGGTGGCGGAGTTGCGTGTTCGTGGGCACGCTCGGCGACGCCCGGCCAGTATCTCGGAATGTGGGGGACTCGTTCCTGGTACCGACCTCCCGGCGATACCGACTGGATGCTCCTCGCTGCTGATCTCCCTGGAATCCCGGCCATGCTGCGGGTCATCGAACAACTTCCGCCCGGACAACGTGCACTTGCCATTGCGGAGGTTGCCCACGCCGACGACGTTCTCACGGTGAACAGCGTCGCCGACGTGACCGTCGAGTGGTGTATCGGTGGAAACGACCGAGCAGAATCGCAACTTGCACAACGGGTGACATCACACCCCGTGCCGGACGGGCCAGGGTACGTGTGGTTCGCCGGAGAAGCTTCGGTGGGAAGAGCTGTGCGCAAGCACTTTCGTAAGGATTCACCGGTACCCCCGAACCGGCTCGCGATCGTCGGATACTGGCGCGCCGACAAACAAGAATGGCTCGATCGGTACCGCGACAAGTCCGAGCAACTCATGACCGAATTCGAACGCATCGACAATTCGAGCATTGGCGATGCCGAAGCCGAACTGTACTGGGATGAAATCCTCGAACGCGAAGGATTGTGACGGCTCGCGAAACCTGCTCCGTGCGTGGGTAGTTACGTTCCTCTGTCATTACGCACGCACGGGTCAGGGCTCGCCGTACATCTCTTCGATCTCATTGCGGTAGTTCGAATGTAGTGTCCGGCGCTTCAGCTTCATCGTCGGCGTCAGTTCGCCGCGGTCCACGGTCCACTCGGACGGCAGGACGGCCCACTTCTTGATGTGCTCGACACGCGAGACGGCCCGGTTCGCGACGGCAACTGCACGCTCGATTTCCTCCGCGACGAGCGGATGTCCCGCCGGGTCGCTGGCAGTCGACACGCCTCTGGAGGTCAACCAGCGCTGTGTTTCCTCTGGATCGAGGGTCACCAGCGCGACCAGATAGCGTCTGTTGTCGCCGTACACAAGTGCTTGCCCGATCAGCGAGCTCCTCAACAAGCGGGCTTCGATGTTGTTCGGGCCGATGTTCTTTCCGCCGGCCGTGATGATCAGTTCTTTCTTACGGTCCGTGACACTGAGAAACCCGTCGCCGTCGATCGTTCCCACGTCGCCGGTGCGGAGGTAACCATCGTCGGTGAACAAGGCCTCGTTCGACAGACCTCGATATCCCGACGTGTTGAACGGGCTACGGATGAGAATTTCGCCGTCGTCGTCGATCCGTATTTCGACGCCCGGTAGTGGTTCGCCGACGGTGCCGATCTTGATCCGGCCTGGCCGGTGGCTGACGGTTGCGCCGCAGGTCTCGCTCAATCCGTACACCTGATGCAGGGGTATTCCGAGTGCGAGGAAGAATTCTTGGACATCCGGTGACAGAGGGGCACCACCGGTGACGGCGTGCGCGCACTGATCGAGTCCGAGTCCGGCGCGAATCATCGCGAACAATCCTTGATCGGCCTCGCGCGCCCGCGATTCCATCTCTGGGTCGACCGACTCGCTGTTCAGTCGCGCCAACGCCACCGTGCGCGCGTCCGACATCGCCTGGTCCACGGCGCGCCTCTGCTCTTCGCCCACCTCGCTCAATTTGACCGTCAGCGAGGACCGAATCTTTTCCCATACGCGGGGCACGCCGAAGAACATGGTCGGCTTCGTCCGCTGTAGCGATGGAAGGAGATCGTTCATATCAGCGCAGAAGGCCGTCGTGCCACCCAAGTGCAGGGGGAGGTACAACGAGCACACTCGTTCAGCGATGTGCGCCAACGGCAGATACGACAGGAAACGAGGGTTGGTGGGGAGTGAGAAGTGTTGTGAGGCAGATTCGCACGCGGCCACGAGTTGGCGGTGAGTGAGGGGCACACCCTTCGATGGTCCCGTTGTGCCCGAGGTGTAGATGAGTACGGCGGGTGCATCGGGATCGATCTGTACCGCAACGTCATTGGAAGAACGCCCCAGTTCCAGGAGCCCGCTCCACGTGATCACTCGGCAGTCGAGGTCGCCGGGTTCGCTCACGTCGTCGGTCAACACGATGAGGCGGAGCGACGTCATCGACGCAAGCGTGGCTCTGAACCGTTCGAGCCCGATCGAATCGAGGATCAGGGTGCCGATATCGGAATCCTCGGAGATATGCCGCAGTTGATCGTCGGATGCGGTGGCGTACACAGAAGTCGTACATGCGCCGATGTGCAGAGCGGCGAGGTCGCCGAGGATGTGCTCGACCCTGTTGGCTAGAAGTAGCCCAACGGTTTTCGATGGCTCGACGCCGAGGGCGATCAATCCTGCGGCGGCCTCGCGAACCACGGTTCGAGCCGCACTCCAGGACCACTCGTGGTCACCGTCGACATACGCGAGAGCCTCGGGATCGGATTCTGCCCGCAGCGTCAGCATGTCGCACGCCGTCGTGCTCACTGCCCGGTCCATTCAGGATCGCGCTTCTGCAGGAACGCGGTGATTCCCTCGACCACGTCGTGTGTGGTCGTGAGCTGATCGAGTTCCTTCTGGTTCTGCAGCCACGAATCTTCCTCGTGGGCTTGCGCATTGTCGACGATACGTCGGGCGAGTCGCTTGGATGCACGCACCGCCAGCGGAGCGCCCGCCGCGCACAGGCGTGCAAGTTCCATCGCCGCGTTCATGACGTCGTCCGGCTCGACGACGCGGTTGACCAATCCCCACGTCGCGGCCGTCTGCGCTGTCATGGGCTTGCCGGTGAGCAGAAGTTCGAGCGCGATGTGTTCCGGTATCGCGGACATGAGGCGAAACGTTCCGCCTGCTCCCGCGATGAGGCCGCGGTGAACTTCCGGCAATCCGAACGACGCCGTAGTCGAGGCCACGACCATGTCCGACGCCAGAGCCAGCTCTGTTCCTCCTCCGAGCGCCGAGCCGTTCACAGCCGCAATGACGGGCACGGAAATCGGATGGCGGACGATGCCGGCGAATCCCCAGTGTGCCGTTTCCGGTGGGGTCACGGCGCCTGGGCCACCGGTACCGAGAGCCTTGAGGTCGGCACCGCCGCAGAACGTCGTCGTTCCGGCCCCGGTGAGAACGATCGCTCTGATATCGCGGTCTGCCTCGGCGGATTCCCAGGCCTCGCCTAGCAACGTGTGCACGCGTGCGTTGATGCTGTTCGCGGCTTTGGGGCGATCGATGGTCACGACGAGTACGTGCCCGACGCGTTCGGTCCTGACGACTTGTTCAGTGCTCTCGTACACGAATGTGCCCTTCGACTGATTCGATAGTTATTGTGGTGCCGACTATTTCGGTGGGAGTGGAAGTTCGGTACAGCGACAGCCTCCGCGCGCTCTCGGTGTCACCGGGGGCAGTCTGGGCGGCGATGCGTCGGCCGTGGGTGTCCCGGGCGACCAGGAAGGCCTGAGCGGGTTCCTGTTGCCGAGAATGTTCGACGGACACTGTTTCCACAGTGACGTCGCCGCTCTCGGCGTGTGCCCGTGCCGGCGAATCGTGTTCGACCGCCACAGGTTCAGGGCTTCCGATGTATCCGTTGGAATGCTCGATGTCAGCCAGCAGTATCGAATGCTGATACGTCATGTAGCCGCCGTTCGCATGCACCAGCGCGCAGTGCTTGCCGGCGCGGATCGCGCGGACAGATGCAGCGATCGAGTGAACCGAGTGGCTGCTGAGCGGCCCACCGAATGACGAATGACCCCCAGTGACGCTGGGAACCAACGACTCCAGTGTACCGAGATGCCGGGTAGCGAGTGTAGGGACGATCGGAAAGCAACTGTAAACGTCCAGAACATCGATCTCGTCGACGCCGGTCGATGCAGCATGCAGTGTCCGGTCCAGTGAAGATTCCAGTGCGCGTGAGCGCCCGAAGCTGCTGCGGTCCAGGATGTCCGTGGTGTCGTCGGCTCCGGCGCCGCCCCAGACGTACACGATGTCGTCCTCCGGCACTCCATGTTCGCGCGCTTCGGCGAGGCTCGTCACTATCAGGCATGCTGCCTGGTCGACGAACGGCATTGCGTTCATGGACAACGGATACGGTTCGCAGACCACGCGGTTCTTCTGTGAGGGGGTGCCGATGTCCTCGGCGGTCCGTGCCTTACCGTTCCACGAGTACGGGTTGCTCTCGGCGACGCGAGAAAATGCCGCATACAATTCGCTGCATCGCGCCATCTGCGCCTGCGGACTCTCCGAGATCTCGAACCTGAGGCGGTTCTCGAACAACGGATAGATTCGCACGGGGGTGATGAGGCCTGCGAGTTGCATTGCCGGACTGCCGAGTTGATCCAGGTCGAAGCTCGGCGGTCCGCCCGGATCTGCTGCCCATCCCTCGTCGGCGGGGTTTCGTCCGCTCTTGGTCATCGCGCTCACCGAGGCTTGAGCTTCACCGCCCGCTACCACCGCAACGGTCGATTCTCCGAACGCGATGCGTGATGCCGCTCGATCCAGAAGTCGCGTCGGCCACTGTCCTCCGATCGGGGCGTCGAACAGATCGGTGGGCTGAGCACCGAACTTCGATGCCAGCGTGGCGGCGGGGTGAGCGTAGGACCAGCTTGCGATGTGACAGACGGAGATGCTGTCCGCGCGGGTGATCCAGGGTGCTGCCGCTACCCCGGAGACCGATTCCGCGGCGCGGCGGATGAGCTCGAGAGGTTCGAGGTTCAACGGGGTTCCGCAACCGCTGACCTCGCCGACGCCGATGATCACCGGAATGCGGTGTGGGTCGTTCATGGCTTGTTTCGTCTGTGGAGCATCAATGGAACCTATTACAGACAGTGACTGTCCGCAATGCCTGTGGATGCGACACTATGTCGGTGAGCGAAGAATCTTCGGTTCGACGGGGCCGACCGCGCGACCCGCACCTCGAGGAACGGGTGTACGACGCGGTCCTCGAGGTGTACTGGGAACGAGGGTGGTCGGGGTTCACGCTCGATGCTGTCGCGCGCACGGCGACGGTCGGAAGGGCGGCACTGTATCGGCGCTGGGCGTCCAAGGGTGATCTGCTGGTCGACGCCCTCGAAGCGCGTAGTCCGCTTGCCGAACCGATCGATCTCGGGACTCTTCGGGCCGACCTGGTCGAACTCGCTGTCCAACTATTGACGGGTTACCGGGGAACCGCCGGCCTGGTGAGCCTGAGAGTCGCACTCGACGCGCGGGTTCACCCCGATCTTCTCGGGCACATGATGGACACGCTCAACAAGAGCCGACTGGTTGCCGCTCGGTCCATCGTGCACCGCGCGCAGCAGAGAGGTGAGGCGTCCGAGTCGGTCGATACAACTCGAATCCTCGAGTTGGTGACGGGCGCCGTCCTCAGTCACGTCATCTTCTCGCATCAGAAGGCCGGCGCGCAGACGTCCGAAACCGATCGCCTGTACGCCGAAAGCATGGTCGACGCCGTGCTCGGTGGTATCTGTATCTGATTCGCCTCATGCCCTGTCCATGACGCTGTGGCTCCGAGGTACGAACCCGCGTCCGATTCAGTGGCCCGTCACGTCGAGGGCGGCACTGACGATGGAATCGGTGTCGATGTGGTGGTACTCGTACACCTCATCGAGAGACCCGACCTGGCCGAAGTTGCTGACCCCCAACGATGTCGACGCCACTCGGTTGACGGTGGCCAGGAACGCCAAAGTGTGTGGATGGCCGTCGAGCACCGTCACCATCGGTGTCGCGCGATCTGCTGGTAGGAGCTGGTCGAGGATCCACGTATCGCCGTCGCCGTGCCCCTGCCTGGCTTGCAGTGCGCGGTAGAGCTGGCCGGGACTGGTGATGCAGAGGACGTCGGCGATGACTCCGGCCTGTTCGAGTCGGTCGGCGGCGGCCAACGCCTCGGTCATCAACGCACCCATCGCAGCGATGGTGACCCTTGCGCCGACGCGTCGGACAAGCGCGTAGCCTCCCGCGACGACCTGTCGACGACGACGTTCGCGTGCCGCAGGATCCGCTGGAACGTCGGCGAGGCTCTGATCCACTGGGCGGGTGGACAATCGGAGGTATGCCGAGGTGCCGTCCGGGCGCCCGAGTCGGCCGATGCTGGCGAGGAGAGTCCACTCGACGTCGATGGCAAAAGCCGGCTCGTACGCGATGCAGCCTGGCTGCTCCAATCCGATCGATGGCGTCTTGATCGATTGGTGCGCACCACCTTCCGCAGCAAGAGTGACTCCCGACGGGGTCCCGACGAGGATCGACTGCCCGCCGGCGTAGATGCCGTAGGACCAGGGCTCGAGGGCGCGTTCGACGAACGGGTCGTACATGACGCCGATCGGGAACAGGGGCTGTCCCCACCTGCTCCAGGTCGCGCCGAGTTCGCCCATCAGCCCGACAAGGTTGGTCTCGGCGATGCCGAGTTCCATGTGTTGACCCGTGGGGTTCTCTCGCCAATGCATGATGGTCTCGGAGTCGTCTTCGAACCAGTCGCGGCGCTCGGTCGACGACCACACGCCGACTTTGTTGACCCATCCGCCGAGGTTCGTCGTCGAACTGACATCCGGACTGACCGTCACGACGCGTGCGGCTGCCTCGGGTGCATCGCGCGTCAGATCGATCAGGACGCGGCCGAGCGCGGCTTGAGTCGTCGCAGTTCCCTTGGGCGTTCGTCCGATGTCGACCGGAATGGCTGGGGGAGCCGACACCGGCACAGGTTCTCTGTGCAGACGACGTGCGGTGTCCGCGCACAGTGCTGCCGACGGTGAATCAGCGGGGAACCGCGACCACGGCTCGGCCGGATCGGCGCCGAGCGTTTCGGCCAGAGCGGCATACTCGTCGACGGTCAGCAACGACGAGTGGTTCTGCGGATGGCCCTGAGTCGGCAGCCCGAAGCCTTTGACGGTGTACGCGATGATGACGGTTGGTCGACCGTCGTCGATCCGGGAGTATGCGTCCCGCAACGCTGCCATGTCGTGGCCGCCGAGATTGCGAATGGATTCGGTCAGCACTGCGTCGTCGAGGTCGGCGATCACCGTGGTGATGGTCTCAGCGTCGGGACCGTCACCGGGAAGCCGGGTCCGCACTTCGTCCGGCGAGCACCGCAGAAGCCGTTGATACTCGGGGTTGGGCATGTCGACTATGCGTCGACGAAGAGCCTCGCCGCCCGGGCGTGCGAAGAGGTCTTCGAGAAGTCGACCGAACTTGACCGTGATGACCTGCCAGCCTGCCGCGTCGAACATCTTCTCGAGGCGCCCCGCCGCGATGTTGGGGACGACCCGGTCGAGTGACTGGCGATTGAGATCGACGATCCACACGATTTCACCGAGTTCGGCGATGCCGGGATCGAGAATGGCTTCCCAGACGGCACCCTCGTCGAGTTCGGCGTCGCCGACCAGTGAGTACTGTCGACCGGCTCCGGCGCCGCCGAAGCTGGTTTCGACGTACCGGCGAGACAGCGCACCCCAGATCGGCGCGGTGGCACCGATGCCCACCGAGCCGGTGGAGTAGTCCACTGGGTCGGGATCTTTGGCGCGCGACGGGTACGACTGCAATCCGCCGAAGGAGCGAAGCGTCGTCAAGTACTTCTCGTCGAGCTCGCCGAGAAGGTAGTTGATGGCGTGTAGAACCGGGGACGCATGCGGTTTGACCGACACCCGGTCCCCGGATTCGAGTTGCTCGAACCACAGCGACGTCATGATCGACACCATCGATGCACAGGAGGCTTGGTGACCACCGACTTTGAGCCCGGTGTGGTTGGGGCGAATTCGGTTGGCGTGATGGATGATCGATGTCGAGAGCCACAGCACCTTCTCTGCGATCTCGTGCAGATCGTCGCGAGCGATCCGCGGCGAATTCTGCGCGGCGGGAATGATGCTGGTCAAAGCGCTGCTCCTGTCGTGCCGAGAGAACCGAATGTGCAGACCGCGCTCAGTCGATCAGATTCCGCCGATGTGCACAACGCTTGCATCCGAAACTGAGCGTTCCGCACGGTTTTGGTCTTAGTTCATGTGGGGTGGCTGGTCACAATGCTCAGTCGTCCATGAGTCCGAATCCGTCCGGGTAACTGTTCGCACGACCAGCTGTCCGACCTGACCGTTCGGGTAGTTCGGGACGGCGGGCGGATGGTTTGGTTCGAATCCTCTTGTAAGCGCTCGCCGCCGACCGCACAGTGAGTCAAGTCACACCGACTCACCAGGAGGATTTCGATGGCAATCGAGCTCAACCAAATTTGGGACTTTCCGATCAAGGAGTTTCACCCCTTCCCCCGTGCACTTCTGGGGGTGGGCGCGCACGACATCATCGGCGTCGAGGCGAAGAACCTAGGATTCAAGCGATCGCTGCTCGTGACGACCGGACTTCGCGGATCGGGCATCATCGAGGAACTGATCGGCAAGATCGAGTACCAGGGCGTCGAGGTCGTGCTGTTCGACAAGGTCGAGTCGAACCCCAAGGATTACAACGTCATGGATGCCGCCGCGATGTACCAGAAGGAGAAGTGCGACAGCATCATCTCCGTCGGCGGTGGATCGAGCCACGATGCAGCCAAGGGCGCTCGTATCGTCATCGCTCACGACGGCCGCAACATCAACGAGTTCGAAGGATTCTCCAAGTCCACGAACAAGGAAAACCCTCCGCACATTGCCGTATCGACAACCGCGGGAACGGGATCCGAAACGTCGTGGGCCTACGTCATCACGGACACCTCCGACATGGACAATCCGCACAAGTGGGTTGCCTTCGACGAAGCGTCCATCGTGACCGTCGCAATCGATGACCCACTGCTGTTCTACACCTGCCCTCAGCATTTCACCGCGTACTGCGGATTCGATGTCTTGGCGCACGGCAGCGAGCCGTTCGTGTCTCGGCTCGACTTTGCGCCGTCGCTCGGAAACGCGCTGTACTCGGTGGAACTCGTTGCGAAGAACCTGCGTGAGGCCGTGTACGAGCCTCGGAATCTGAAGGCCCGAGAAGGCATGATGAACGCGCAGTACATCGCAGGCCAGGCCTTCAACTCCGGCGGCCTCGGCATCGTGCACTCGATCTCGCACGCAGTGAGTGCCTACTTCGATTCGCACCACGGTCTCAACAACGCCATCGCATTGCCCAGGGTGTGGGAATACAACCTGCCTGCGCGATACGAGCGCTACGCACAGCTGGCGGGTGCGCTGGGAGTGGACACCAGGAATCTCACGACGGTGCAGGCAGCCGACGCGGCCGTGGAAGCAGCTATCCGCTTGGCGAAGGACGTCGGTATTCCCGACAACTTCGGCGAAGTCAACACGGCGCTGTACGACAAGAACCGGATGAACACCGGAAAGTACACGGGTCGAGGCGAAGTCATACCAGGCGACGAGAAGACGGTGCTCAAGATCGCCGAGCACATCCAAGGTGACTGGTGCACACCGGGTAATCCCCGTGAGGTCACCGTCGATTCGATGATTCCGGTCGTCGATCACGCCATCAATCTGTCGTACTGAGCCACAGGATCGAAGGAGTAACACAGTCATGACGTCGGCAGGCCTGAAAACATGCAGTGAATCGACATTGTCCGACAGCGCGGACACTGTCCGCGACGGACTTCGAGAGCAGGGCTACATCGCAGGCGACGATCTCGCCGTCGTAGTCCATCTTGCACTCGCGCTGGATCGACCACTGCTGCTGGAAGGGCCGGCCGGCGTCGGCAAGACCGAACTGGCCAAGGCGCTCGCCGCTGCAGGCGATCGTCGGCTGGTTCGCTTGCAATGCTACGAAGGGCTCGACGACAACCGAGCCCTGTACGAATGGGACTACGCCAAACAGCTGCTGCACGTGCAGATGCTGAAGGACCGCATCGGCGTCGAGCTGTCCACCGTCGACAGCACCGAAGAAGCATCGAGACTTCTCGCCGGCATGGACTTCGGTCTGTACTCCGAGAAGTTCCTGTCGGTACGACCACTTCTCGACGCGATCCTGTCCGAGGAGCCCGTCGTACTCCTCATCGACGAGGTCGATCGAACCGAGGAATCGATGGAGGCACTGCTTCTCGAGATTCTCGCGGAGAAGCAGATCACCATCCCTGAGATCGGTACTTTCACTGCGAGATCGAGCCCGTGGGTAATACTGACCTCGAACGACACTCGCGAACTTTCCGCTGCGTTGAAACGTCGCTGTCTGCACTTCTCGGTGGGATACCCGACGCCTGAACGTGAACGCGAGATCGTGTCCTCGCGTGCCCCCGAGGTCGAGGCAGCGACGGTGGCGGATGTCGTCGAATTAGCTCGGTCGCTGCGGGACCTGCCGCTGAGGAAGAGCCCGTCGGTATCCGAGGTGATCGATGCGGCGCGTGCGGCAATGCTGCTTGAGGGGCTCGACCCCGAACGCACGCGGGAAATCTTGATGGCAGCTCTGTTGAAGTACGGCAGCGATGTCGACCTCGTCCGCCAACGTGGCTCGACACCCCCGGTCGACCCCGGCGAGCGGGCCGTCGAACAACCTCGGGCCAGCGTCGCTTCGAGGCCTCCCAACACGACGACCGCTGCCTTCCGCGGTACCGGAGGGCGTGATCCTCGAAGCTCGGACAGTCAGGCCCGGCGCGGCGGAACCGGCCGAAGATGACGGGCGCACCGGGCTATGTGCTCGATGTGATCTCGGCCGTCTTCGGACGGATTCTGCGCAAGCACGGTGTTGCCGCGTCGCCGGCCGAGATCATCGAGGTGCGCCGAGTCCTAGGTCTTCTCGGAGCGAGTGACCTTCCGGTTCTGGAATCGGCCCTACGAGCGACGTGCGCGAAATACTCACACGAAAGCGTCGGTTTCGATGCGGCTTTCGCGCAGTTGTTCCGTCCGAGTCCCGTCGCCGAGCTCGACGAGCACCGACCTGGTCGGAGGTCGGAACCCGAGGGCCTTCCCACCGATCTCGACATAGCGAACAACGACGAGGATGCCGGTCGATACGCCGACTACAACGAGCAAGCCGCGGAAGTCGGTGAATTCTTCGATTCGCCCGACGCAGACAAGGGCTTCAATCCGCACAAGGACGACGACGACTTCTCCGTCACCGGTAGTGATTCGGAGCTCGCGGTGGACACCGAGAGCGACAGCGGACGACGCGGCGTGTCGTTCACTGTCGACGTGGATCGTGCCGACTCGGCTACCGTCGGCGACCTGTCCTCGGCCCAGGCAATGACGTCTCGGGGAACATTGAGCTGGGACGATCCAGAAGGGATTCTGTCCTGGCTCGACGCGTACGACCCGAACAGGATGTACAGCAATCAGGGTGACGACGACCCGCTGACTGCGGCGCAGCTGGAGAAGTTGATCGATGCGGTCGAGGCGTTCGTCGACGCGATAGCAGCCACCGAGCGCAGCGTTGCGAGTACATCCGCGGCTCCCGAAGCCGATATGCCCTCCCGCGCAGAAGTGAACGATGCGTGCCGAGAAGTGCTGCGGCGCATGCGGGGAACACCCAGGCCGCGGCCGAGGGAGGCGACCAACGGTCGGCTGAACATGCGTCGAACGGTACGGGCAAGCATGCGCACCGACGGCATCCCGTTCCACCTCATGGTGGACAAGCCTGTACCGGAACGAGTTCGATTGCTCATTCTTGCCGACGTATCGCTGTCGGTGCGGCCGATTACAGCGTTCACGCTGCGCCTGGCGCAGGCGATGCGACACCGCGTCAGCAGGTGCACAGTCTTGGCGTTCGTGGACAGTCCGGTCGACGTCACGGATTTGCTTGCGCGCAGTACAGGTGACGACGCGCTCGCGTCGGTTCTTGCCGCGCCGGAACTGGATCTGGAGGCCAGCAGTGACTACGGGCGAACCTTCGAGGAACTCCTGACGACGCATGGCTCGAAGGTCACCTCACGAACCTCGGTATTGATCGTCGGTGACGGTCGGTGCAACGGTCTTCCTCCTCGCGTCGACAAGCTCGAGGAACTCGCCCGTAAGGTCCACCGTCTGGCGTGGGTCACTCCTGAGCAGGAGCGGTACTGGCATCAGGCGTCGTGCGCGATGGGCGACTACGCCGAGGCATGCGATGGAGTAGTCACGGCGAGGGATGCGCGCCAACTCGTCCAACACGCACCCGAGCTCGGAAATGCTCTGCGCTGAACCGACGATGCCTCTCACCCCCGAGTGGGAGTGTTCTCGGTGGTGTTCGTTTCGCCGATGGGGCG
Organism: Rhodococcus sp. P1Y; assembly: GCF_003641205.1. NCBI lineage: Bacteria > Bacillati > Actinomycetota > Actinomycetes > Mycobacteriales > Nocardiaceae > Rhodococcus > Rhodococcus sp. P1Y. The sequence continues at coordinate 342,323 of NZ_CP032762.1, read as the reverse complement.
AAGGGCCTTCATGACTGCGAGCGAGCACAACAGAAGCAGGGCGACGAGGAGTAGCGCACGCAGGACGTCCCCGTGGCCTCCGAGGAATCCGATGAGAGGCGGACCGGCGAGGAAGGCGAAGTAGCCGATGGACGCCACGACGCTCACGCGGGCAGCAGCAGCGGCAGGTTCGTCCGCCGCTGCGCTCATCGCCACCGGGAAGCCGAGTGACACACCCGAACCCCACAGGAAGGCTCCCAGAAATGCAAGCGGCACAAACGGGCTGAACACGAACAGCACTACACCTACCGCGGATACAGCTGCGAGAACCCGAAGCACCGGGACGCGCCCGTACCGGTCGAGGAGCCCGTTGCCGAACCACCGTACGAGAGTCATGGCGACCAGGAACGTGGTGAACGCGAGTGTGCCGGTCACGGGAGAAGAGTCGTAGCCGTCGATCAACGCGATATTGAGCCAGTCGTTACCGCTGCCTTCGGCGAACGCAAAGGACAGAGCAACCAGACCGATGAGAAGGGTCCGCGGTTCCTTCCACCGTGCCAGGGCGTGCGGCTTCTTCGCTGGTCGAGAAGATTCGACCGGTTCCTGCGCTTCCTCGTCGAGAAACTTGCGCACTCCCAGGGGAATTGCGACGGCGATTATCGCCGCGACGGCCAGCAGGTGCACCGTGACCGAAATGCCCAGCGCCACCATCAATGCGCCGATCAAGGCCCCGAGAACCGTTCCGGCACTGAAGCCGGCGTGGAAACGCGGCATGATCGAACGCCCCAACTGCCGCTCGGCGACGGCCCCGTGCACGTTCATCGCGACATCCCAAGCGCCCATGGCGAAGCCGAGTACGAACAACCCTATGAGCAGCGGGACGACGCCGAGGAGATATCCCGTGGAGATGATCACCAAGCCGATCGCAAGTACGATCGACATCACAGTTACGGTGCTCCGGGAACCGAAGCGGTTCACGATCATTCCCGCTGTCGGAAGAGCGATGAGGGAACCGACGGCGATGGCAAGCAGCACAATTCCTAGATCGGCCGAGGTGAGCTCGAGTCGGTCCCGGACCTGCGGTATCCGCGACGCCCAACTCGCGAAAGCGCTTCCGGCTCCGATGAAAGCGACGTAGGTAGCTCGTACCGCCGACGTCGTACGGGCAGTTGCACGGACGAGCTCAGACACTGTGGACCACGATTCCGTTCTCCTTCAGTCGGGCGAGCGTTGCGGGTGGTGCTGTGCTGTCGGTGACGACGATGTCGTAGGTGGTGACAGGACCCACGACGGCCATCGCGGAACGTCCGAACTTCGACCCGTCGAGAACCAGGATTCGCCGTGTCGCCGCGGCACCGATTGCTTGTTTGACGGCGCAGTCGCCGAGGTCGTAGGCCGTGACGTCGCCGCTGTCGGTGACGCCGCAACAGCCAAGGACCGCAGTGTCGAAGCGAAGGGCGGCGATCGACGCGAGAGCCAGCGGCCCGGTCATGGTCAGCTCGCCCATCCGAACCTCCCCGCCCGGCAGTATCAGTCGGGTGTCGGCATCCGACGCCAACGCCGATGCCACGTGAAGCGACAACGGCATGATGGTCATTCGACGTCCCGACAACGCCCGCGCGACCTCGAAGGTGGTGGTGCCGCTGTCGAGCGCCACCGCTTCGCCGTCACCGATCAGTTCTGCGACCGCTTGCCCCAGCTTCTTCTTGGTCGAGGTGGACTCGATCGTCCGCATGGAGTACGGCAGCTCGTCCCCTCGCATCAGGGTGCTGACCGCGCCCCCTCGAACACGTCTCGCAACCCCACGCTCGACGAGTTGATCGAGGTCTCGCCTGATGGTCATCTCTGCAGTCCCGAACCGAACTGCCGCATCGGCGACCAGAATCCTGCCGTCGTGTCTGAGAATATCGACCAGTGCACTGGCGCGGTCGTGTGCGTCCATGGTTCGAATGGTACATCCATGATGTTCATACGCACTCGACAGGTGTTCGTTTGTGGGGGGTGTGGCTACCGTTCCTGGAGCTAGGCAGGAAGTGCAATAGTTTCTGCCATGGCACGGGACGTCGCGAGAACGGTGCGAGGCATTACCCTTCAGCAGTTGCGCTACTTCGTAGAAGTGGCCGCCGAGGGGTCCATCAGTGCCGCGGCGGACTTGCTTTACGTCGCGCAGCCGACCATGTCGGCCGCGCTGAAGGATCTCGAACGTCGCGTGGGTCGTACGCTCTTCGTTCGCTCGACGCGTGGGGTGACGCTCACTGAGGACGGGGCCGAATTTCTCGGCTACGCGCGCCAGGTGGTCGAGCAATCGGAACTCCTGGAACAGCGGTACCTCGGCCGAGGGCCCGCCCGCCGACTCTTGGCCGTCTCGACTCAGCACTACTCGTTCGTCGTCGACGCCTTCGTCCGCATGGTGGAAGCGTCCGAGGCTCCGGAGTATTCGTTCAGTCTTCGAGAGACCCGCACGTGGGACATCATCGAGGATGTTCGTACGCTCCGAAGTGAACTCGGTGTGCTCTATCGCAACGAATTCAATGCGAACGTCATCAACAAGCTTATTCGCGAAGCAGGGCTGGTTTTCACGCCGCTGTTTCTGGCATCACCGCATATCTTCATCGCCCGCACCAATCCCCTGGCGGGTCGAAAGAGCGTAGCGCTGAGTGATCTCGAAGATTCTCCGCGTCTCACGTTCGACCAGGGCGCGAACAATTCCTTCTACCTCTCCGAAGAGATTCTCTCGACCCGTTCGTCCAAGCGAGACATTCGGGTGAGCGATCGTGCCACCATCTTCAACCTCATGATCGGACTGGGCGGGTACACGATTTCCACCGGCATTGTCTCGGATGATCTCGATCCGTCCATTGTCGCCGTTCCGCTCGACGTGGACGATCGCATCGAGATCGGTTGGATCGGTCATGCCTCGGTGTCGTTGACCGTCCAGGCTCAGCGCTTCGTCGCGGAGATGCGCGACGTCGTTTCGGGCTTCGGTGTCGATCTGCTGACATAGCCTTTGCCTATAGCCAGTCATAATGTGCGGCAATTAGGCTATGCCTGCTGGTCTAGCTAGGTTGGTACTCAGTCCGCTTCGGACAGCCGCCTTCCCGTTTCTCGACCTGAGAATTCGGCCCGACCATCGAGTAGTTCGGTCGAAGTGCGCGAAGACTCAGGCAGTGAACCTGTGTGGTGACGCACTCGTCGCCGCACTTGCCGCAAGTGATTGGGGTTACTGGTCAGCATGACGACCGACTGTGCATTCAGCATCAGCACGACGCGCTTCGACGAGGATTACACCCCGTCGGCCAACTCGCGTACCACGACGAACTTCGCGAATCTCGCGCGCGGCGAGGGTGCCCGACAGAACTTGCGTAACGCGGTGACGATGATGGATGCCCGTCTCAACGAGCTTGCTCACCGGGACAATCCACGTGGCGACCGCTACGCACTCGAACTCGACATCATCTCGGTGGACCTGCATCTAGCGTCCGCTGGGGCCGGCGCCGCGTTTCCGATATTCGAAATTCTCGATGTCGACATAGTCGATACCACCACAGGCGCCCGCACAGAGGGCATCGTCGGAAACAACTTTTCCTCGTACATACGCGACCACGATTTCAGTATTCGGCTTCCCAAGCACCGCGCGGCGGGAATTCCCAGCGATTTCGGCGATGTGCACGGGCAGGTTTTTCAGCGTTTCGTCGATTCGCGCAAGTACCGTGAACGGTTCTCGCAACCACCGGTCATCTGTATCAGCGTGTCGACGTCCCGGACATATCGCCGACTCGCCAATCACCACCCGGTCCTCGGGTTCGAGTACGAGGCGGACGAGACGTCGATCACCGATCAGTACTTCGGGAAGATGGGTCTCGGGGTTCGCTACTTCATGCCTCCGGGGTCTGTCGCTCCATTGGCCTTCTACCACTGCGGTGACTTGCCCCGGGACTATTCGTTCCTGGCACTCGCGGGAACGATCGCGACGATGGAGACCTTCCAGAAAATCTATCGTCCTGAAATCTACAACGCGAGTACTGCGGCCTCGGAGGTTTATCAGCCGAGCCTCGACAACGAAAACTATTCACTTCCGCAGGTGAGCTACGACCGCGACGAGCGCACTCAACTCGCAACGACACAGGCACGGTTCACCGAAGTGAATCTCATGCAACCGTATGGCTCAGTTTTGGAGCGGTGGGCTTCCGAGCAATCCGCCTGACCGTGCGAAACCGAAAGGTAGTGGAATGAACCCACTCTTGCCCACCTCGATCGTCGGCAGCCTACCCAAGCCGTCGTGGCTCAGTGAGCCGGAGAAGCTCTGGTCGCCGTGGAAATTGCGAGACGATGAACTGCGCGAAGGGAAACTCGACGCGCAGGCGCTCGCCGCTCATGAGCAGCATCGTGCCGGGCTCGACATCATCAGCGATGGTGAACAGACGCGTCAGCATTTCGTGACCACGTTCATCGAGCATCTGGGCGGTGTCGACTTCGACCGGCGCGAGACCGTGCGAATTCGCGACCGATACGATGCGAGCGTCCCGACGGTCGTTGGCGCGGTGGGCCGCGAAAAATCAGTGTTTGCCGCAGATGCCTCGCGCCTTCGAGCAGCGACCGACAAGCCGATCAAATGGGCACTGCCTGGCCCAATGACCATGATCGACACGCTTTACGACGACCACTACAAGAGTCGCGAGAAGCTCGCCTGGGAGTTCGCGACTCTCTTGAACCAAGAGGCAAAGGACTTGGAAGCGGCAGGCGTCGACATAATTCAGATCGATGAGCCCGCATTCAACGTGTTTTTCGACGAGCTCGAAGACTGGGGAATAGCGACACTCGAGCGTGCAACAGAGGGCCTGAACTGCGAAACTGCCGTGCATATCTGTTACGGCTACGGCATCAAAGCCAACACCGACTGGAAGGCAACGCTCGGCGCCGAGTGGCGCCAGTACGAACGGTCCTTCCCACTGCTGCAACAGTCGTCGATCGACATCGTGTCGCTGGAGAGTCACAATTCGCGCGTACCTGTCGACTTGATCGAACTGCTTCGAGGCAAGAAGGTCATGCTGGGTGCGATCGATGTCGCAAGCGGTACCGTCGAGACTGCCGAAGAAGTAGCTGAAACCCTCAGTCGCGCACTTCCGTTCGTCGACGCAGACAAGCTCTACCCGAGTACCAACTGCGGTATGGCACCACTCGACCGACGCGTCGCACGAGACAAGATGGTCGCGCTCACCGCAGGCGCGGAACTCCTGCGGCGTCAGTTGTCCGAGTAACTCGGGACCTCCTATCGCGGACGGCGGTTGTCCGCAATTGCCGACATGCTATCGGCCATGACTCAAACAGATGCGGTGACGCCTTTCCTGATCGAGATCCATCAATCAGAGCTCGACGACCTCGCGGCCAGGCTCGAGCGCACTCGATTTCCGAGCCCGCTCCCCGGCGACGGCTGGGACACGGGTGTGCCTGTCGAGTACCTGCGCGAACTGGTCGCTTACTGGAGGAGTGAATATGACTGGCGTGCAGCCGAAAAAGAGCTGAACCGGTTGCCGCAGTTCACGACGACGATCGACGGCCAGCTGATCCACTTCCTACACATCCGTTCCTCGGCAGCGGATGCGACACCGTTGTTGCTGACTCACGGTTGGCCCGGATCGTTCGTCGAGTTTCTGGACTTGATCGAGCCTCTCACGGACCCAATCGACGGAGAACCGGCTTTCCATCTGGTGATTCCCACCCTGCCCGGTTTCGGATTCTCGAATCCGGTCGTCGAGTCCGGCTGGACCACAACCCGTATTGCTCGTGCGTGGGATGCGTTGATGGATCGGCTCGGATACCACCGTTACGGAGTGCAGGGTGGAGATATCGGCGCTGCCGTATCACCCGAGATCGCTCGACTCGTGCCGGACCGAGTGATCGGGGTGCACATCAACGGCAACGTAGGTGCGCCTGTCGACGGCGTGAGCGACGAAGAGAAAGAACAACTGTCGGAGATCGAGCGTGACCGTGTCGCGCGCATCGAAGCTTTCATGATCGAGGAGTTCGGCTACATCGCGATTCAGGGCACCCGGCCCCAAGTTCTCGCTGCGGGACTGACCGATTCGCCGGTGGGGCAACTGGCCTGGATCGTCGACAAGTTCAGACAATGGACGTATCCCCTTTCCGCGTTGCCCGACACGATCGTCGATCGAGACCGCATGCTGACCAATGTGATGTTGTACTGGCTCACCAGCGCTGCGGGTTCCTCGGCGTATGTGGGATATGCCAGCGACTCTTCGTGGGGTGCGGCCCCTGCCGTGTCGGGTGTGCCTACGGGTGTCATCGTCTTCGCGCACGACGTAGGCATCAGGCGCTATGCCGAGCTGGAACACAACATCACCCGGTGGACCGACGTCGAAGATTTGGGAGGGCATTTCGCAGCCCTCGAAGAGCCTGGCATGCTCGTCGACGACATCAGGTCGTTCTTCGCCGATCTTCGGTAGATCGGGAGGTCGAGTTCGCACTTATGCAGAGGAATACTGCAGTTTCACCTGCATAAGTGCGAACTCGGCGTGGTGCCGCGAGTGATGTGTTGCAACTGGATGGCAGTGTCGAACGCGAGTCGGTCCCAGGCGAGTCGAGGGTCCCGACCCGTCAGCTCGCGGGCACGTCGTAGCCGGTAACGCAGAGTCTGCGGATGAATGTGCAATGCGGCGGCGGCAGCAGTCGCGGTCCCGGAGGATATGAACGCAGCCACCCCTTCGAGGAGATGTTCGTTGGCGGCGTCGGTCAGGGCGCCGAGCACGGATTCGACCACAGCTGATGTGTCTGCGGTGGGCCGGGCCGTCAGCAACGCCAACAGCTGGCCGTCGCCTTCGTCGAGTACCGAGCGCTCGTGAAAGGCATGCGCCGGCGCGTTGTCGAGTGCATCCGAGGCCAGTCGAAACGATGTGTTGACACGGGATATCGCTTTCCCTTCGACGAGGCACCCATGCAGCAGAATTTCTCGGCACGTTGCGTCGACCACCGATCGTTTCGCGGTGAGCGGCAGCAACAGAACTGCGCGTCGACCACGGCGTGTGGCCAGATAGGCGGGCTTGTGGTGCCCCGTCGGACCGAGAGCGAGAAGCATCTTCTCGACGTTCTCGTCGGACACGAGGCCAGCAGGATCTTCCGGTTGCACGACTAGGAGGTGCGGGTGCGACGGCAATTCCAGGCCCAGTTCGCGCGTCCGATCGGCAAGTGCGCCGGGGGAGGTGCGGCGGCCTGCGATGAGATCGTCGAGCAGCGCCGCCTGTGCTTGATCTCGGTTCGACGTGATGTGCTCACGAGTGGCGGTGTACGCGTCGATGATCTCCTCGGAAATTGCCTCTATCGCTTCGAGTACGACGACGCTGAGCTCGGCAATGTCGGCGGGCTCCAGGTCTGCGGTGTGTTGCGCGACGACGTGCCGGACGAACACGCTCGACGCCACCCGATAGGCGCGGAGGACGTCGGTCAGCGGTCGTCCGTCAGCTGCCCGCGCTGCGCCGATGGCCCGGAAACGTGCCCGGTCCTGGCCGTCCATCGACTCCGAGCCAGTCGACCACAGCCCGATGAGACGTCGCATCGCCCAGCTCGCGATCGCCTCGACGTCGGCCAGCTGCGGGCCGTGGAGGTCTCGGTAGGCAGGGACTGCCACACGGATCGCATCGAGCGAAGCGTCGACGACGGAGCCCAGCTCGCCTTCGATTCGTGCGACGACATCGTGACGTTCGAGAGGCATGCGATTCTCCAGTCGGTTTGTCATTCGATGACAAACCGTATCGTCACTTCGCGCATTTCCGTTGAGTTCTTCCTCGATCATGAGCACAGTCGAGGACGACGGGTCGAGGAAAGAGTGGGTAATGGACGCAGACGTGATCGTGGTGGGCGCGGGTCTCGCAGGTTTGGTGGCGACTGCCGAGTTGGCCGACGCCGGTAAGAAGGTTCTGCTCCTCGATCAGGAGCCGGAGCAGAACCTGGGCGGACAAGCGTTCTGGTCGCTGGGCGGGTTGTTCATGGTGGACACCCCCGAACAGCGGCGTATGGGCATTAAGGACTCGGCGGATCTCGCCTGGCAGGACTGGCTCGGCAGTGCCACCTTCGATCGGGGCATCGACGATCCCGCAGGCGAGGACTACTGGGGTCACAAATGGGCGCGTGCCTATCTCGATTTCGCTGCGGGCGAGAAGCGATCATGGCTGCACGCGCAGGGTGTGCGATGGGTCCCGATCGTCGGTTGGGCAGAGCGAGGAGGCTATCTCGCCGAAGGGCACGGCAATTCGGTCCCACGCTTCCATCTGACCTGGGGGACGGGACCAGGCGTCGTAGCGCCGTTCGAACGTCGAGTGCGAGAGGCGGCAGACAAGGGCTTGGTGCGCTTCGGTTTTCGTCACCGCGTCGACGAACTGACCGACACCGATGGCGTCGTCGACGGTGTCCGCGGTGCGATACTCGAACCGAGTAGCTCCGATCGTGGCGCTGGAAGTACGCGGGTGGAAGTCGGCGACTTCGAGTTACGCGCAGGCGCGGTACTGGTGACGGCGGGCGGCATCGGCGCCAATCACGAACTGGTGCGGGCTAATTGGCCTGAACGCCTGGGGACGCCGCCTAAGTCGCTGATCTCGGGGGTCCCCGAACACGTCGACGGCAGGATGCTCGGTATCACCGAACGCGCGGGCGGGCGAATCGTCAACAAAGACCGGATGTGGCACTACACCGAGGGAATCAAGAACTGGAACCCGATCTGGAAGAACCACGGTATCCGAATCATTCCTGGGCCGTCGTCGATGTGGTTCGATGCACGTGGTCAGCGATTCCCCGTTCCGAACTTCCCCGGATTCGACACGCTCGGCACCTTGAAAGCCATTCAAGACAGCGGATACGAGTACTCGTGGTTCGTCCTCACGCAGAAGATCGTCGAAAAAGAATTCGCATTGTCGGGCTCGGAGCAGAACCCCGACATCACTGGCAAGAATCTCAAACTCGTTCTCGGACGCGTCCTCCCCGGTGCAAGTGAACCGGTCGAAGCATTCAAGAAGAACGGCGAGGACTTCGTCGTCGCAGACACTATCGCCGAACTCGTCGCGGGAATGAACAAGATAACCGGCGACGATCTGATCGACCTCGCGGATCTACAGCGTCAAATCACGGCCCGCGACCGTGAAGTCGACAATCCGTTCACGAAAGACCTGCAGATTTCCGCTATCCACAACTCACGACGATCCCGCGGTGAACGGATCGCACGTACGGCGTCGCTGCACAAGATTCTCGATCCGAAGTCGGGTCCGTTGATCGCGGTGCGCCTGAACATCATCACCCGAAAGACCCTCGGCGGAATCCAGACCGACCTCGACGGACGAGTACTCGACACCGATGGTTCTGTGGTTCCCGGACTGTGGGCGGCAGGGGAGATAGCCGGCTTCGGCGGCGGTGGTGTGCACGGGTACCGATCGTTGGAGGGCACGTTCCTCGGCGGCTGCATCTTCGGCGGGCGCCAGGCCGGACGTGCGTTGGCTGGCCAGGTCTGAGGGTTCGACCAGCAGAAACTACAACGCTTGTCACACAACGATGGGCTACCCGGTCATTACGTACGACCGGGTAGCCAGAAAGGCCTCCGGCGACCAGCGGGAGGAACTACCCATGAAGATCGTTGTCATCGGCGGCACTGGACTCATCGGCTCCAAGCTCGTCACCAAGCTGGGCGAGCACGGGCACGAGGCAATCGCCGCATCACCGAACTCCGGCGTGAACACACTGACCGGTGAGGGCCTCGCCGAGGTGTTGACGGGTGCCGACGTCGTTGTGGACGTTTCGAATTCTCCATCGTTCGAGGACGCTGCCGTACTCGAGTTCTTCACCACGGCTACGACGAACATCCTGGCGGCAGAAGCCGTCGCAGGCGTCGGACATCATGTCGCCCTCTCGGTCGTCGGCACCGAGCGACTGACCGACAGCGGCTACATGCGTGCAAAGGTCGTGCAGGAGAGCCTGATCAAGGAATCGAAAATCCCGTATTCGATTGTGCATGCGACTCAGTTCTTCGAGTTCTTCAAGTCCATTGCTCGCGGCGCAACCGTCGGCGACGAGGTTCGACTTTCTCCGGCTCGAATCCAACCGATGGCCGCCGACGATGTGGCGAGTGCCGTCGGACGCGTCGCGGTCGGTGCACCCCTGAACGGAACCGTCGAGGTCGGTGGACCCGAGGTGTTCCAACTCAACGACTTCGTTGCTCACGGTCTGAAGGCCCACGGCGATCCGCGGACGGTGGTTGCCGACACCCAGGCTCGTTATTTCGGAGCGCTCTTGGCTGACAGGGAACTCATTCCCGCAGACGATGCCACGCGCGCCGAGACATCGTTCGAGTCGTGGCTGGCGGTCGACGTCGTCAGCGGCCCCAAGCCCTGATCGAAAGACACCCACAGAACCTGCAGTCCGGACGAAGTCGTGACGTAGGAGCGGGCACACCGGGTTTCAGACGGCCTTTCAGTTCAGGCATGCGTCAAGCAGATCGCGATTGGTCCCACCCGCCGTCGGACGCAGAAGTTTTCGTAATTCGAATAGCCACACGAAATGAGGTAATCCGTGGACACCCTTGACGCGGCTCGGATCGAGACGGTGTCTGATCTCCGTGAGCATTTGCAATGGGCGATCGAACTCGAGCACGCCACGATCCCGCCGTACATGTATGCGCTCTATTCTTTGGACCTCAGTCGTAATGCCGAGGCCGCGCAGGTGATCAGCAGCGTGTTCGTGGAGGAGATGCTGCACCTGGCTCTTGCAGCCAACCTGTTGAATGCTGTTGGTGGACAACCGAGGATCGATTCCCCCGACTTGTTGCCGGTGTACCCGCACTCGCTGCCACACAGTGACGGCTCGGTACACGTGAACTTGGCGCCGTTCGGACACGATGCGCTCGAACTGTTCATGCAGATCGAGAAGCCGGCATCTGCCACTGCACCAGCGCAATCCGACGGGTATCGAACCATCGGACAGTTCTACGCGGCTATCGAGGTCGGAATCCGCACGTTGTGTGATTCTCTCGGCGAGGACGTAGTGTTCTGCGGCGACCCTGAACGCCAGCTCCACGAGATCCACTTCAGCAGCACTGCGGGAAACATTGTCCCGGTAACGAATCTCGCGTCCGCGCTGTCGGCCTTGAAAGAGATCGTCGAGCAGGGCGAGGGTGCTGCGCGGACCGATGCCTGGGATGGCAGCAAAGACGTCTTCCATCCGCAGCTCGATGAGGTGGCACACTACTACAGATTCGTAGAGCTCAAGAACGGCAAACGATTTCGAATAGGCGACACGCCGCAGACGGGTCCGACAGGTGGCGACATTGCAGTGGACTTCGACGGGGTCCGCCCGCTACGAACCAATCCGACGGTCGGTGACCACGCGCCGGGGAGCGCAATTCGTCTGGCGCAGGAGGAGTTCAACAACTCTTACTGTCTTGTGCTCTACCTCTTGGACGAGACCTTCAACGGCAATCCGAGGGAGATGAACACGGCGATCGGTGCGATGTTCACGCTCAAAGCGCAAGCGCTGGCATTGACATCGATGCCGACGGGCGACGGGCACACGATGGCTGGACCGACTTTCGAATACGTACCCGTAGAACAGCGGACGTAACACCAACGGCACGAGGAGCAGTCATGAAAGCCACAGAGCGGAGCGTCTCGACCTCGGTGTTGGTCATCGGGTCCGGCGGATCGGGCCTGCGAGCAGCAATCGAATTGTCCGAACACGGAACTGACGTGCTCGTTGTCGGCAAACGGACGAAGATGGACGCGCATACTTCGCTCGCTGCGGGAGGGATCAACGCTGCGCTGTCGACGATGGACCCAGAGGACTCCTGGCAGCAACACGCTGCGGACACACTGAAGGAAAGCTACTTTCTCGCCAATCCCCACACGGTCCAGATCGTCGCGGAGGGCGCCGAACGCGGCATTGCCGACCTCGTTCGGTACGGAATGCCGTTCGCGCGGGAAGAGGACGGACGCATCTCGCAGCGATTTTTCGGCGCTCACACCTACCGTCGAACTGCATTCGCAGGCGACTACACCGGTCTCGAGATTCAGCGAACCCTCATCACACGCACCGAGGCACTCGGCATCCCGATCCTCGACAACGTCTACATCACGAAGCTTCTCGTGCAGCACGATACGATCTTCGGTGCCTACGGGTTCGATCTGACGACGGGCGATCGGTACGTCGTCCACGCAGATGCGGTCATTCTCGCCGCAGGTGGTCACAATCGAATCTGGCGACGGTCGTCCTCGCGCCGCGACGAGAATACTGGTGACTCGTTCCGTCTGGCAGTCGAGGCGGGAGGTCGAATTCGCGACCCCGAGCTGGTTCAATTTCATCCGTCGGGGCTGATCGAGCCCGAAAACGCGGCGGGCACCCTCGTGTCGGAGGCCGCGCGCGGTGAGGGCGGCATCCTGCGCAACGCCCTTGGCGAGCGGTTCATGAAACGCTACGACCCGGAACGAATGGAACTGTCCACCCGTGACCGTGTCGCGCTTGCGGCGTACACCGAAATCCAGGAGGGAAGAGGTACCGCCAACGGCGGTGTTTGGCTCGATGTCTCGCATCTGGATCGCGAACTCATCATGCGCAGGCTTCCGCGGGTCTATCAGACGCTGATGGAACTACAGATGCTCGACATCACTACCGACCCGATCGAGATCGCTCCTACCGCGCACTATTCGATGGGTGGGGTGTGGGTGCGACCCGAGGACCACAGCACCGACGTCGCTGGCCTCTTCGCAATCGGTGAGGCGTCGAGTGGTCTGCACGGCGCCAATCGGCTCGGTGGAAATTCGCTCATCGAGCTCCTGGTGTTCGGACGAATCGTCGGACAAGCTGCAGCGGCGTATTCGGAAAGTCTGGATGCGCAGGTGCGTTCGCACGGTGCAATCGTCGAGGCAAGGGCCGAAGTCGATTCCTTGCTGGCGGCGGACGGACGCGAGAACGTCCGCGCACTTCAGCGAGCAGTCCGCAACATCATGACCAAGCATGCAGGTGTGGTTCGGGACGAGGTGGGCCTCCGAGCAGGCCTGGTCGAGCTCGACGATGTCGAGCGACGCGTCGCCGAGGTCGGAGTGCATCCGGATATCGCAGGGTTCGCTGACCTCGCTCATGCTTTCGATCTGAAATCGGCTGTACTCGCCGCTCGGGCCACGTTGGAAGCAGCCCTCGAACGCCGCGAGAGCAGAGGCGCTCACAACCGGTCCGACTATCCGGACCTTGACGAATCGCTTCGGGTCAACCTCGTCTGGTCGGGACCGGGGAAGATATCGCACGAATCGATTCCGCCGATTCCACCGGAGATCGAAGCCCTCATTCGTACCGTCGACACCACCGGCAAGCTCGTCGAATAGGGATGAGAAGCGATACCTCCCACGACGAGGTCGTCTTCGCGTTGGCTGCCGCATGTCGAGATGGGGCGATCAGGGTGATCCATGAGCTGCTGGCAGCGGGCGTCGTTGCGATAGTCGATGGCCGGGGCCAATATTCCGGTCGTACGGCGGTCGGTGCTCTTCTTCTCGACACGGCCGCGAGGGGCGATGCGGTGAGTATGGAATCGGTCAACGGCCGGGCCGGGTTGGTGTACCGGAACGGTACGCGTGTATTCGGAGTGTCGACCTTCTCCATCGGCGTTGGGTCGATCGATCGGACATGGCTCGTACTCACCCCCGAGAAGCTGCATCAATGGACTCATTCGATCGGCCGAGAGGAAGGACGCTCGTGACGGAAGAACCGGCACGTGTAACACTGTCCGGATACCAAGGGTGTTCTGCCTGCGTAGGAGTTGACCTGCATGCCTGAGAGTAGTCGGTCCGAGCTCGACGATGTCGCAATCGTTTTCGACTCCATTCGTCCGCGTTTGTTCGGAATTGCCTATCGTATGCTGGGCAGCGCGTCCGAAGCCGAAGACGTCGTGCAGGACGCGTGGCTGCGGTGGCAGACGTACGATCGATCGAAGGTCGAGAGACCGGTAGCGTTTCTGTCCACCACCACGACACGGCTTGCGATCAATGCCGTTCAGTCGGCTCGGGCGCGTCGTGAAACCTACATCGGCCCTTGGCTTCCCGAACCAGTCGACACCAGCGCCGACCCTGCACTGGGCGCCGAGCGAGGTGAGGCGTTGAGTTTTGCAGTGCTGCTCTTGCTGGAGAAGTTGTCTCCGACCGAGCGCGCTGCGTACGTTCTGCGCGAATCTTTCGAGTATCCGTATCGGCAGATTGCCGACACCATCGAGGTGTCGGAGGCCAACGCGCGTCAACTCGTCACTCGGGCGCGCAAACACATCGCAGCGGGCAGTAGTGCGTCGGTGAGTACCGAGGACCACCGACGGTTACTCGCTGCGTTCGTCGACGCCGCACAGAACGGAGACCTGGCAGGTCTGACTGCGCTGTTCGCCGAGGACGTCGTCAGTTCGTCCGACGGCGGGGGTGTCAAGGACGTTCTCGCGGCTCGTATTTCGGTCGAAGGCGACGTGCGCGTCGCGAAATTCGTCGCGGCATTCTCGTCGCACTTCTGGACCGCCGCCACGATCACGTGGGTGCAGGCCAATGGTGCGCCCGCGATCGTTCTTGCACGCGAGGGGATTCCCTACACACTGCTGACGATCGCGCCGACGCCGGCGGGGATAGCGCAACTGCACTGGGTGATGAACCCGTCCAAACTTGGTGCGTTCTGACCCAGCACCGTGCTCGGGATAGTCACCCACGGCCATGTCTGTACCGTGGTCGCCGTGAACTCAACCCGTGTATCGATGTCCCGAGCCCTCGTCGCAGGTGCTGCGCTAGCCCTGACGCTTACCGCGTGCGGGTCCGATTCGGAGTCCGCTCCGGCCGGTTCCACCACCGCGTCGGCGGCTGCAGCGAGTACGTGCCCATCAGCTGCTCCTGATGATGCGGGTGACCCGGAATGGACGCTCGACGGAACCACGGGGAGCGTCTCAGTGATCGGATCCACGGATTCGGCGTCCCCGGTGGTCGACGTCGAAGCGCCGTTCGCAGTGGCGGAGACTCAGGTCCAGACGCTGCAGGCCGGCGATGGACCGGTCGTGGCAGACGATGCAGAGGTGTCCGTCTGCTACATGGGCGTCAACGGTCGGGACGGGTCGGTGTTCGACAGCAGCTACGAGAGCGGCGCGCCCGTCGAATTCCCACTCGGAGGCGTCGTACCGGGATTCCAGAAGGCGATTGCAGGACAGACCGTCGGATCCACGGTGGCCGTCGCAATGAATTCCGCCGACGGCTACCCGGACGGTCAGCCTCGCGCAGGCATCGAAGCCGGCGACAGTCTCGTCTTCGCGATCAAGATCCTCGACGTCACCGGCTAGCCGAGTTTGTACTTGTGCAGGCGAAAATACCCAATTCGTCTGCACAAGTACAACCTCGCGGGTTCGCAGATTGTGCCGGAAGCTCATGCGTAGCTCGATCCAGGGCGCACGATCATGAGGACGACGACGATCACCCATAGCAGGTTGAACACGCCGGAACTCATGCCGATCATCTTCATTTCTCCTGTGCTGCTGCCTGATTCGAGCGCATCTTTCTGTAGCGGAGCGATCAGCAACGCCAGTAACCCGCCGGCAACTACCGTCAGTACCAAAGCCGTTGTGATCCATACTTCGCCGATTCGGCCCTGCACGGCTGCAAGTATCAGACCGACCACCGGAACGACGATTGCCAACAATCCGTAGACGCGGGTGATGCGATGCAACAGCTGAGCGATATCGGCTTTGCGTTCGGCGCTCTCACGCCCCGCGACCGGCGCATAGCGGGGGAACAGACTCGTCACCACAGCGACCGGGCCGACGAAGAGGATGCCCGCCACGACGTGGATGGACAGAAGCAACGATTCCATACCTTCAGGCTAACTGAAGGTTGCGCGAAGTCGTCAGTCGGTGGGCGACATCACCCGACGCATATGGGCACGCAGGGCCTCCGTCAGTTCGGGATGCTGAGCGGCGAACTCGCGGTCCAAGGTGTCGACCACTGCGCCTGCCCTGGTCAGCAGGGCTTCGCCCTCGGGGGTGATGCGTAAGGTCGATGCAGCCCCGGCCTGCGCTGTGGCGTCGTCGACCAGGCTGGACGCCACGAAACTGGCTACGACGCTGTGTGCACTCTGCACGGTGATGCGCGAACGCCGAGCAAGCTCACTGAACGAGATACCAGGGGTCCGCCGAATGTGCCCCAGCAGCCCGTATTTGCGGGTCGTCAGTCCGAGCGGTTTGAGTGCATCCGCATACTCCGATTCCCAGACGCGTCCGACCGTCAGCAACGTGATGGTCGGGCTGAACGGAAGCGGGTCGGACATGAGGGAAGGTTACCCAGGCGGGATCTCTCGTGCGATGGCGGCAATGGCGTCGGTCAGTACAGACGGCGCGAGTCGGCGATGAACTGCAGACAGCGGAGTCCACATCCATTGCCCGAGAGGGCGGTCGTAACGGACGAGCGTCGTCAGCTGGAGTTCGTTCGGTAGCACGACGACGACGAGATTTACCGTCAGCGAGTGGGAGCCAGTCTCCAGTCTTATCCATTCCGGTGAACGTTCTACGATCTGCCAGCCGGCTACGGTGTCCGGTGACTCTCCTGGGCTCAGGCGAAGTTGTAGCAGTCCGCGCCAGATGAATATCTCCGAGGTGGTTGGAGTATCGCCGAACATGGCACGGGCATACTGCTCGGGCGTCGCGCGGGTTTCGACTGTCCGTGTGAAGTGGTCGGCGTAGTCGGGGGACAGGGGTGAGCG
The DNA here is from genome assembly GCF_003641205.1 of Rhodococcus sp. P1Y. Lineage (NCBI taxonomy): Bacteria > Bacillati > Actinomycetota > Actinomycetes > Mycobacteriales > Nocardiaceae > Rhodococcus > Rhodococcus sp. P1Y. The sequence goes on along the minus strand of NZ_CP032762.1, from coordinate 325,595 downwards.
TGTCAATGCCTCGTGGGGGACCTCGTTCAGGCCTACCGACGCTGATGTGAGCGAAAATGCATAGCCTGCTGTGTATTTCCGTTCACGGGAGGTCTGGGGTTCAGGGTGGTCGGTCATCGCTGGCTCCTTGCTGATATACGGTGGCGTACAGAAGGCACGCTACCCGTTTTATACGGTGCCGTATAGATCTATCGTGGAGGAAATGTGGGTACCGCACGCACAACGCGAGAGCGCTGGATCGACGAGGGATTGGCCGCGTTGGTGGCGGGCGGTCCGGATGCGGTTCGGGTCGAAGTGCTGGCCAAGCGTATCGGCGTAACCAAGGGCGGCTTCTATGGCTATTTCGCGGATCGGCAGGCTCTGCTCGACGCGATACTCGATCGATGGCGAGCGGACAGCGTCGACGACGTGCTTGCAGCCGTCGAACGTACGGGAGGGGAGCGGACCGCACAGGCAGTCCTGGCGGGACAGCTGACGTTCGGTGACAAGGTCTTACCGATCGACATGGCAGTTCGAGAATGGGCGCGGCGGGACGTTGGCGTCGCCGAACGTTTGCGCGATGTCGACAACCAGCGCATGAACCTGCTGAGGCGAGTGTTCGCGGACCGCTGTGCAGACGAGGACGAGCTCGAAGCGCGGTGCCTCATCGCATTTTCGGTGGCGATCGGTAGTCGCCTACTCCATGCCGACCATGGCGGTCGTAGTCGAGAACAGGTGCTGGAAACGGTCACGCGCATGATTGTCGACCCTGTCACCAAACCTGAGTCCGACTAGTTCAGCCGAGCGCAACCGGAAGTAGTCCGCGAGGAGTCTGCGATTGCACCCGGACCGAGTGGGCCGCGGACGCAATACTTGCGATCACGCTGATTCGAAATTGTCGTCTGTTGCTGTGACACAGGACATTCCGAGACGAATAGCCGAAATTTCTAGTTCAACTACCCGCCCGGTAGTGCGCAAACGCAGTTCTCGAGATTCGAACCGGAGGAACGAAGCGGACCAAACGGACGGTCGAAGGAAAAGCGCAGGCGGTACTTGTTGACAGAACTGCACTCTCGCAGTGTTATTCATCTCGTAAGCGGCCGGAACACGAACGAGAAACGTGATGAGGGTGCACCGATGACATCAACCGATTCGGCAGCGTTGCCGAACGCGGAACGAGTCAAGAACAAGTACTCCAATATCCGACGAGCAGCAGATCTGAGCAACCCGTTCTGGGACCGCGCAGTGCTGGAAGGTCTCGCCGATATAACCGCGGACAAGGTCGCTGGGTTCGCTCAGACGACCACCGACGACGTCGACATTCATAACTTCTCGACCTATTCCTATCTCGGGCTCGACACCGACGACAGGATCCGCGCCGGAGCGATCGAGGCCCTGGAACGCGAGCGAACGCTCAACAGTTCCATCTCGCGGATGCGAGTGCATTCGAGGCTCCTCGACGACACCGAAGCGGGCCTGGGCGAACTGTTCGACGCCCACGTGCTCACTCTCGGGTCCGCGGCAAACGCGGCATGGTGCTTGTTGCCGCTGGTGGCGTCTGGGTTGTTGACGGGTGGGACGCCGCCGTTGATGGTGTTCGACAAGAACGCGCACTTCTGCCTCAACGCCATGAAGGCGAGCGTCGCCGACGAGGCGGACGTCGTCACCATCCGTCACGACGATGTCGATGAGCTGGAATCGTTGTGCCGGAACAATCCTCACGTCGCCTACGTGGCCGACACCGTCTACAGCACCGGCGGCAAAGCCCCACTGAAAGAACTGTTCGCGCTACAGGATAAGTACGGACTGATCTTGATCCTGGACGAGGCTCACAGCACCTCGGTCCTCGGTGCCCGCGGGCGTGGGGCCGTCATCGACGAGTTCGGCCCGCTCGGCGACCGCACGTTCTTGTTAACATCGCTGAACAAGGGGTTCGGTGCGTCTGGCGGCGCAATCATATTGGGCCGCAGAGGTATCAACGGAACCAGGAACCGCGACGCGGCACTACGATTCGGTGGTCCACTGACGTGGTCTCAGCGCGTCAACGTTGCCGGTCTCGGTGCGATTTCCACCTCCACCCAGATCCACCTCAGCGGTGAGGTCGAGGTTCTTCAGCAGCGGCTACGCGATGTCGCCGCGCAATTCGACAATCTCATCGCCACTCCGGCGGCAGGCGATGGTCTACCGATCAGATTCGTGACTCTGAAGGAAGAGGAAAGAACGATCGATGCCGCGCAGAAGCTGCTTGCCGGTGGCTTCTACACCTCGGCCGTGTTCTTCCCCGTGATTGGACGAGGCAAGGCGGGTCTGAGGCTGATGCTTCGTGCAGACATGTCCGACGAGATCATCGAGGCCTTCGCTCGTGAATTGAGCGATGCGACGTCATGAGCACATCCTCGGAGAAGTCGATTACCCCTCTCGCCTGCGCCATCGTGTTCATGGCGCAGATGGCCACGACCATCTACCTACCGTCGCTGCCGGACGTTGCCATCGACCTCGGGGTCTCCGAATCGGTGACCAAACTGTCGGTGACTCTGTTCGTCATCGCTGCGGCGCTTCCCGTCGTCGCCTGGGGAAGGGTCGCAGACCGGTACGGGCGTCGAACCGCATTGCTCTCCAGCCTCGGAATCTTCTTGATCGCCTGTGTTGCCCTGGCATTCGCGTCCAACGCAGCTGTTCTGCTCGGTGGACGGATCGTGCAGGGTGTGGGTGCGGGAGGGGCCGCAATCGTCGTCCGCATGATCGTCAAAGACCGCTTCGCCGGTGATGAACTTGCCGCGAAATTGTCATTGTTGTCGATGGCGTTCGTCGTCGCGCTCGGCGGAGGACAGCTCGTGGGAGGCGTCATCGCGTCGTTCGGTTCGTGGCGAATCGGATTCGTGGTCCTCGCGGTGGTCGCGGCCCTCGCGTTCGTCGTCTCCTCGCGCACCGATAACCACAAGGTCCTGATCAAGGGCGAGCAAGCGGTGTCGTGGCAGACGATCGTGCTGAACTCGAAGTTCTACAAACCTGCCATCGCAGGCGGACTCGGGTTCGGGGCGATCGTGCTGGTGCAGCAACTGAGTCCGTTCCTCTTCGCCGGTAGATTCGGGTTGCAACCGTGGGCGTTCGGGGCCTTCGGAATCCTGTACGGCGGTGCGTATTTCGCGGGTGCGGTGTACGTCAACCGATATGCGAAGAAGATCGGCTCCAGGCCGGTCATGAAGCAAGGTGTCGTCATCATGGTGGCGGCAGGAGTCCTACTCGCTGCCATCTGGTACCCGCCCATCGGCGGACACACACTTCTCGTGTTGTTCGTATTCGGCTATATCGCTTTGACTTTCGGGCAATCACTGCTGTTCCCCAACTCGGCGGCGACGGCAGTGACGCACTTCGCGCAGGGCGGCGCTATCGCGGTCGCCTACTGCGGGCTCGTTCAGCAGGGACTCGCAGGGGTTGCGTCGGTGATCGGACCCCTCGCCTCCGACGAGCGGGTATGGACAGCAGTGATCGCAGGCGTCACCGTCCTCGCAGCCGCACTGGTGTTCACCCTTCGCGACGTCACCACATCCACCACGGCAGGAGCTGGCGCAGATGCCCGTCATTGACGACGTCACGGTGATCGGATTCGACACCGAGGAAGAGAACCGGCTCTCCTACAAAGCCATTCGAGCACGGGTCAGCACCGCGCGGAATGCCTCTGTTCGCGGCGGGTCGGACCGTGCAATTGCCAAACACCGGTCGCGCGGCAAGCTGACGGCACGTGAACGAATCGACGTCTTGCTCGACGTCGAATCGCCGTTCTTCGAGATCGGCCAAATCGCAGGATACGAGGTCTACGACGACTCGGTACCCTCGGCGGCGTTGGTCACGGGCATCGGCACAGTCCGTGGCTCGCTGTGTGCAATCTTCGCCAACGACGCGACCGTCAAAGGCGGCACCTACTACCCGTTGACGGTGAAGAAGCAGCTTCGCCTGCAGGCGGTCGCACGCAAGCTGCGTCTGCCGTGCGTGTACCTCGTCGACTCCGGCGGCGTCTTTCTTCCGATGCAGGACGAGATCTTCCCGGACGAGCATCATTTCGGCGAGATGTTCAAGAACATTGCCGAGATGTCCGCCGACGGCATCGTCCAGGTCGCAGCCGTCATGGGGCAGTGCACCGCAGGCGGTGCCTACATCCCGGCGATGTGCGACGAGACGGTCATCGTGCGGGGCACAGGAACGATCTACCTGGGTGGACCCCAGTTGGTCAAAGCAGCGACAGGTGTCGACGTCGAGCCCGAGGAACTCGGCGGAGCCGATGTACACGGCGTGGTCAGCGGGGTCGTCGACCACATTGCAGGTGACGACCACGAAGCGCTGTCGATCGTTGCCGACATCGTCAGCAGAGGGGAGCGGCGTGAGGTTCGTTCGCCCGCACGTCTCGCCCAGCAACCCCTCCATTCCCCCGACACACTCGAGTCGATAGTTCCGTCCTCGTCGAAGACACCGATGATCGCACGCGACATACTTGCGCGTCTGCTCGACGGCAGTGAATTGGTCGAGTACAGGGCCAATTACGGCCGCACGATCGTGTGCGGGACCGGCCACATCGAGGGCTTCCGAGTCGGGGTCATCATCAACGACGGAGTGCTGTTCTCCGAGGACTCGCTGAAAGCCGCGAACTTCGTCGAACTGTGCTCACAACGCGACATCCCACTGTTGTTCCTGCACAACATCAACGGATTCATGGTCGGCAAGCAGTACGAGGCCGAAGGTATCGCCAAGCACGGCGCCAAACTCGTCAATGCGGTGTCGTGCGCGCGGGTACCCAAACTCAGCATCGTGATCGGCGGTAGCTACGGCGCAGGCAACCTCGCGATGTGCGGGCGGTCGATCGGTCCAGACTTCATGGCGGTGTGGCCCAACGCCAAGACGACGGTTGTCGGTGCCGAGCAGGCTGCATCGGTGATGGCGCTGATGAAGATCGAGTCGGCGCGAGCGTCGGGTAATCCGTTGACCGAGGACGAGATCGAAGAGATCAAGCGGCCGATCCGCGAGAACTACGAGCGTCAGGGCGAATCGGTGTACGTGGCATCGAGGCTGTGGGTCGATGCGATCGTGGATCCGGTCGACACTCGATCGTGGATCGGTTTGGCCCTGTCAATGCTCCCCGTCAATCATGGACCGACGCGCTTCGGCGTGTTCAGAATGTGAGCCCGCAATGACTCGATTGCTGATAGCGAACCGTGGGGAGATCGTGGTTCGGATCGCGGCCACCGCGCGCAGACTCGGCCTCTCGGTGGTCACGATTTCCTCTGCTGCAGACGCGAATGCGCCGTGGCACAGCGTCGCCGACGACACCGTGGTGTTCGACGCCGACGCGTCCTCGGCAACCTACGCCAACCGGGATGCCGTGATCGCGGCCGCTCTCGAAACCGAATGCGACGCGATCCATCCCGGCTACGGATTCCTCTCGGAGGACGCGGAGTTCGCGTCGGCCGTGGAACGGGCAGGTCTCGTCTTCGTGGGGCCACCCGCAACGGCAATCGCGTTGCTGGGTGACAAGGCTGCGGCGAAGACGGCGGCGGCAGCGCTGGGGATTCCGACGCTCGACGCTTTCGGCTCGGCGAGCGCCGACGTCGACACCATCGTGCAGGATCTCGCCGGTGTGAGCGATCCCGTTCTGCTCAAGCCGGTGTACGGCGGCGGTGGTAAGGGCATGGTTGCGGTGCATCCGGGAGACGATGTCCGCGAGGCCGTATCCTCGGCAGTTCGATTGAATCAGCGCAACTTCGGTCGTGGCGACGTCATGATCGAGCGATACGTACCGCGACCACGGCACGTCGAGGTGCAGGTGTTGTTCGATTCTCACGGACACGGAGTGCACTTCTTCACCCGCGAGTGCTCGCTCCAGAGAAGAAATCAGAAAGTCATCGAGCAAGCACCCGCATCGTCGGTGCCTGCCGCCGTGTTGGACTCACTGCAGACCGATGCGGTGGCGCTCCTGGACAGTGTGGGATACGTCAACGCAGGCACAGTCGAGTTCCTCGTCGACGACGCGGGAAAGTACTACTTCCTGGAGGTCAATACCCGACTGCAAGTGGAGCACACCGTCACAGAGGAAGTGACCGGAGTCGATCTCGTCGAGCTACAACTCGACGTAGCACTCGGACGTGCTTTGCCCTTGGCTCAGAATGACATCGAGGTCAACGGATTTGCAATCCAAGCCCGCATCTACGCCGAAGACCCCCTGGATGATTTCAGGCCTGCACCGGTAGTCGACGTGTTCACCGAATGGCCGTCGGACACCAGGGTCGACGCGGCTTTCACCGGGCCCGGCTCGGTACCTCCGTTCTACGATCCGATGCTCGCGAAGGTGATCGCGACGGGCAAGACCCGCGCGGTCGCCCTCGAAGCGCTCGACAGAGCTCTGCTCGCAACCCGATACTTCGGCGGGGCGTCGAACATCGGTTTTCTGCGGGCTTTGCTCGCCGACCCCGCTGTACGAGCGGACGATGTGCACACGAGCTATATCGACACCACCATTCGCAGCCTCCTGCCCGACGTCGACGATCTACGCGAGAAGGCAGCCGCCGTCGCCGTGGTCGCCTACGCCGTCGGTATCCGCTCTGCCGACACCACATCCCCGTGGGCGGGTGCGGCAGGGACGCTGGACCGCAAGCATCTACGCTCGGCGCACCCCGAGCCGTCGGGAACAGACGTCGAGGTCGACGGTGTTCTCCTCACGCTCTCGGCGGTTCGTGTCGACGAATTGAGGTGGACGGTCGACATCGGCGAACGTCGTGTGTTCGTGACGACCGAGGCCACGGTCGAGTCGAGTTCTCGTCGAACAACGATCGTCGGGACCGCAGACGGTGTGGACTTCAGCGCGCGGTCGAACGGAACCGAGAGCTGGGTGTCCATCGCGGGATGGTCCCACCGCGTGGCAAAGCGGCTCTTCTCCGGCGACGGATCCGACGCTGCAGGCGACGGCATCACCTCGCACATGCCTGGCACCGTCATGTCGGTGTTGGAGAGCGGATCACGCGTGTCCGCGGGTGATGTGGTGGCTGTCGTCGAGGCAATGAAGATGGAGTCCGCGCTACGAAGTCCAGTGGACGGCGAGGTGGTCGAGGTGACCGTCAAACCAGGCGACGTGGTCGATGCCAACAAGACGATTGCCAGGGTCGTCGCGGTGATGGAAGCAGTTCCCGCGTGAGCTTGGCAATCGCGCCTGTGGTCAGGGTAGAGCTGACGATTCCTTGTCATTCCCGTCGTCGTCTGGGAGTCTGGCGACCATGGCCGAGTCATGGTCGCCGAACGTCGACGCTCTTCGGGGGCGCGTCGCGGTAGTTGCTGGGGCCACCCGAGGAGCAGGCCGAGGGATCGCGGCCGCTCTCGGAGAGGCCGGTGCCACCGTTGTCTGTACCGGTCGGAGCAGCAGCGTCACCAGATTGAAGTCTGATTACGATCGGCCGGAGACGATCGAGGAGACCGCCGAACTGGTGACTTCGCTCGGCGGCGTGGGAATCGCTGTTCCGGTGGACCACCTGGAATCCGATCAGGTTGCAGCTCTGGCCGAGCGCGTGCGGACGGACTTCGGGCACATCGACATTCTCGTCAACGACATCTGGGGTGGCGAGGTCCTCAAAGGCCCACCACCGCAGTGGAACACGCCGTTGTGGGAACTGGATCTCGACGACGGGTTCCGGATTCTACGATTGGCGATCGATACCCACATCGTCACCTCTCATCATCTGCTTCCGCTGATGATCGACCGCCCCGGTGGCCTGGTTGTCGAGATGACCGATGGCACAACCGAATACAACGCGTCGAAGTATAGGATCTCCGTGTTCTACGACCTGGCCAAGACTGCGGTCAACCGCCTCGCATTTTCCCAGGGCCATGAGCTTGCGCAGTTCGAAGGGACGGCCGTCGCTTTGACCCCGGGGTGGATGAGATCGGAGATGATGCTCGAGGCGTTCGGCGTCGAGGAAAGTTCTTGGCGTAAGGCACTCGATCCAACTCGAGGAGACGGGCCGACCGCGCCACCGGGATTCGCGCAGTCCGAGTCGACCCGTTTCGTCGGACGTGGTGTCGCCGCGCTCGCCGCCGACCCACAGCGGGCCAGATGGAACCAAAGTTCGGTCACAGTTGCCCGATTGGCGTCGGAGTACGGCTTCACCGACCTCGACGGTACGCAGCCCGACGCCTGGGCGGATATGTGAGGTCCCGCGGGGGAGTTGTTTGCAACCTGAGTTCGGTGAGCACGCTCTCGGGGTAAGGGGGCGTGTTCGTATGGAGTTGTCGCTGCTGGCTGGTTTCGTGGGTGTGGCGCTAGTGGCCTACGCGGTTCCAGGGCCCGATTGGCTGATGGTGCTGCGCGGGGCGACCGAAGGCCCGCGTCACGGCGCGGTTACTGGGCTCGGATCCCAGGCCGGGCTTCTTGTACACGGCCTGCTCGCGACGGCAGGCGTGTCCGCGTTGATTGCCGCTGCGCCGCAGGCGCTGGTGGTCATTCAGGTTATCGGCGCGCTCTACCTCCTCTACCTGGCCATCGCCGGTGTTCGGCGAAATACGTCCGAGGGCGATGTCAGCTCGGTTGGATGGAAGCAGGCGTTCGTCACCAGCATCACCAACCCGAAAGTCATCGTCTTCTTTGTCGCAATCGCGCCTCAATTCGTGACGCCGGGACAACCGGTCTGGGTCCAGATGCTCGCGCTGACCCTCGTGGACGTCGCCCTCGGCGTGGTCTGGTGGACCGTACTCGCCTACGCCGTGAGTCCCGTTGTAGTTCGCGTCGGTACCGCGCGAATCAACGTCGTCGCGTCTATCGCACTGGGCGTGATCGCACTCGGTTTCTGGTCTTCACCGTCGTCGAGAATGTTTGATCTCGCGCTTGCGTTGGAGCGCGCTCGAAGGCATAGCTTTTCCGTCATGACACAACGACACTGGATCATCACCGGGGCATCATCGGGATTGGGCAGGGCGCTCGCAGAAGCGGCGTTGGACAGCGGTGACACCGTGGTAGCCGCGGTACGTAGGCCCGAGCGTCTCGATGATCTGCTCAGCCGGTACCCCGAGTCGATCTTGCCGGCCAAGTTCGATGTTCGGGACATACCGGCGGCCAAGGACCTGGTCAGCGCGGCAACGGAGCGATTCGGGCCCGTCGATGTGCTCGTCAACAACGGAGGCGTCGGGCAGATCGGCGCCGCCGAGGAGGTCGACGACGCGCAGTTGCGGGACATGCTGGAGCAGCACCTCTTCGGTCCCGCTGCCCTGACACGCGCGGTGCTGCCCGGTATGCGTGAGCAGCATCGAGGGACCATCGTCCAGATCAGCAGCCAGGGAGGACGAGTTTCCTTCCCCGGTGCAGGTTCGTACTCGGCGGGCAAGTTCGCTTTGGAAGGCTGGTCGGAAGCATTGGCGGGAGAGGTCGCCCAGTTCGGCATCAGGGTCCTCATCGTCGAACCCAGTCGTTTCCGAACGGGATTCAACGACGCCGACGTCCTGAAGATCGCCGCGCCGTCCGACGTGTACGCGGATCTACTGAATGCTGTTCGAGCCGACATGCGCGCGGTGAGCGGACGGCAGGAAGGAGATCCGATTCGGGCTGCCGAGATCATTCGTGGCTTCGTCGATGCCGAGTCGGCACCGCTACGAGTCCCTCTGGGGCGCGAAGCTGTCCGCCGGTTGAGGGATGGCTACCGGCAGAATCTGGCAACCGTCGAAGAGTTGAGCGACATTGCGGCCGACGCGGACTTCCCGGGCCTTGCGGAATCCGTTCGTCCGGTCTGAGCAGCGAAGCAGGGTTAGGTTGGGCAGATGGCCACAGTGGATTTGATGGGTAGAGCCCTGGCCGCGTCGGCGGGGTCGGACACGGCTATCGACGCCCTCCACGGGCTGATCGACACCGGTGAAATAGTCACGCCCATAGGTATCGCGGAGGCGGCAGAACTCCTCGATGTCACAGCGCACACGCTGCGCTACTACGAGCGAGCCGGGTTGATCGTCGTCGATCGGGACGGCCAGGGTTACCGGCAGTACGACGCCAATGCCGTGCGCAGGCTCGTCTTCATCTCGCGAATGCGACTGTCGGGTATGCCGATGCGAGACCTGCAGCATTACGTCGAACTGGTCGATCGTGGTGATTCCACTGTGCCGGAGCGGCTCGAGTTCCTCGTGAAGCATCGCGAGACGATCCGTCGTCGAATCCAAGAACTCCAGTTGTCGCTTGCCGCAACGGAGTACAAAATCGAGACCTACGGCGGTGCGACAGGACCGTAGAACCGCCGCTCACGCGTCAGGAGCCTGCGAGCACAGCCTTGATGGACGCGTCGAGGATGTCGATGCCGTCGTGGAGTTCGTTCTCACTTGCGGTCAAGGGAGGCGCGATGCGGAAGATACCGCCCATACCGGGGAGTTGGACGATGTTGAGATGCAGGCCGCGTTCGAGGCATGCGGTGGTGACGGCTTGGCCCAGTGCATCGGCCGGTGCTTTCGTCGCCTTGTCGGTGACGAACTCTATGCCGCGAAGCAAACCGCGACCGCGAACATCGCCGACCACCTCGTACGTATCACGAAGCGCATCAAGCCGATCCGCTAATTGCTCACCGAGCTTGGCTGCGCGTTCCGCGAGCGATTCGCGCGCGATGACGTCGAGAACAGTGTTCGCGACCGTCGCAGCCAGAGGATCCGACGCGTGGGTGGTGAGGAAGAGAAACCCGCGTTCTCGGCAGCGAGCTTCGATGTCGTCGCCCGTCACCACCGCGGCTACCGGCAGGCCCGCGCCGAGTGTCTTCGAGAGCGTCAGAATGTCGGGTACGACGCCGTCGCGCTCGAACGCATACATCTGACCGGTGCGGCCCAACCCGGTCTGCGCTTCGTCGAGAATCAGCAGCATCCCGCGTTCGACGCACAGCTCCTTGAGCCGGGCGAGGTAACCGAGCGGCGGATCGATGATGCCGCCCGAGGACAGGATCGGTTCTATGAGACAGGCGGCCAGCGCGCCGGTGGACTGCCTGTCGATCAGCGAGAACCCGTAGGAAAGCTCCGATTCCCAATCGTACGAACCGTCGGCGTTGCGAAACTGCGGCCTGTACGAATCGGGTGTGGGCAACACCAGGTTGCCCGGCATCGTCGGTCCGTATCCTCGGCGACCTGCGGAGAACGTGGCTGCCGCGGCGCCCGACGTCATCCCGTGCCAGGAACGGTCGAAGGAGACAACCTCGTATCCGCCGGTGTAGAGCTTCGCCATCTTGAGCGCAGCCTCGTTGGCCTCGGCGCCCGTGGTGAGCAGCAGCGTGCGGCTCAAGGTGGGCGGGAGCGTCGCAGCGAGTTTCTTCGCCAGATCGACAACCGGCCTGCTCAACATGCCGCTGAACAGGTGATCGAGCGAGGCCACCGACCCCGAGACCGCCTTGACGATGTCCGGATGGGAATGGCCGAGGACCGCGCTCATCTGACCCGAGGTGAAGTCGAGGATCGCGCGCCCGTCGCTGTCGTACACGTACGAACCCGCGGCCCTCTCGATGATGCGCGGGGTGAAGCTCGCGCCGTAACGAATCAGATGACGATCGGCGTCGTCCCAAAAGGTTTCTGTACTCACGGCGACTCCTCGGTGGCGGCAGAACAACCACAGACTATGTCAATCGCCCCTGCTCCGCCGGGTATATAGGTCTCCCAATGCAATTAGAACACAGCAGATTTCACCGCAACGGCTGATCGATGACGGTGTGGAACGACGCGCCTGAGTCTTGCCGGACCGATGCGGCGAGCAAGCCGTGTTTACGACTTTCTCGACGTAGGGTCGATCAGGCGTCTATCTTGTATACATTTCATATACAGATTGGAGATCGGCGTGGCCGGAAAGCCAGAACTCGAATTTCACACCCCTCAGGCTCCGTGGCACCGTCCCGACGGGTCCGCCGACGGGGTCTGGGAGCAGGAACTCGCACGCGACGAGGCCGACGGTTCGGCGACGGTGTTACAGCGCTACGACCCTGGAGTCGACGCCACCCACCTCGGTGTTCTCTCGCATACGTTCTGGGAGGAGGTCTACCTCATCAGCGGACACCTCACGGACGTGACACTAGGGCAGACGTTCGGGCCGGGAACATACGCGTGCCGCCCGCCGGGCATGCGGCATGGACCGTACTCCAGTTCGGCGGGATAGCTTGATGCTGGTGACGATCCGGACGGTATGACGGGCCGGTCATCTCGCGTGGGACTGATTGCCCACAATTCCCAGATTCGCAGGGGAAACCCGACGCTCGCTGAAGTATCGGGCAATCAGGCCCACACAGCCCGAGCGTAATCACCTCAGGCCCCCACACCTTCGATGGCCGACCGCAGCACCACCGAGGGCGCACGCCCACTACTGTCAGCCAGGTGGAGACTGTGATCGTAGGTGGAGGCGCTGCAGGCGTCATCGCCGCGCTGACCCTGCTCGACCGTGCGCTTCCCGGTGACCGGGTGCACCTGGTGGAGCGGTCGGAGCAGGTGGGCGCTGGTGTCGCCTATTCGACGATGGTTCCGGTTCACCGAGTGAACGTCCCGGCCAACCGAATGAGCGCATGGCCGGACTTCCCGGACCACTTCGTCCGGTACCTCGAATCGACCGGGCAGGGTTCGGAGTTCACCTACGCCTCGCGGCACGTGTATGGAGAATATCTGCGCCACTCACTGGAATCGGCCGTCTCCGCATCCTCGGGAGACTTTGTGCAATGGCATGATTCGGTGGTCTCGGTCGACAGCACTCTCGGTGTACACCTGGCGTCGGGCGTCACGATCGCAGCCGACAACGTCGTGCTCGCTGTCGGTCACGGCGCCTTCTCGGTACCGGTCGCCGCTGCTCGCGAAGTGGTCACTCATCCTTGGCGTGTAGACCTGCACGCGGTGGTCGACGATCTCGACGCTCGGAACAAGCCCATCGTCGTAGTCGGAACCGGCTTGAGTGCCGCAGACGTCGTCGTCGAACTCGATACCTACGGCTGCACCGACATCACGGCGATCTCTCAGCGTGGTCGGTTCCCGGAGGCGCAACTCGTCGAACCCGAGCAGCCACTTCTGTACGAACAGGTTCAGCATCTCGTCGGCGCAACCACGGCAGCCGAGATCATCCGAAAGACGCGGTTGGTCTTCGACGAACACGCCGACCTCGACTGGCGTCGTGTGGTCGACGGTCTGCGCCTGGTCATTCCCGAGATGTGGCCCGAGGTGTCGGATGCGGAGCGAGACAAGCTGTTTCGACGGGTGCTGCTGATCTGGGAACAGCACCGCAACCGGATGCCGCCGGAAACGGCGGAGGTGTTGGGCCGCCTGATTGCGGATGGATCGTTGCGCCTGGTGTCGGGACGTGTGCACGAGCACAGCGACGGCGTGGTGGGAGTTCGCCGATTCGAGGAGTACTGGACCGAACCCGCGGGCCTCGTGATCTGCTGCACCGGGCCGTCGATGTTTGCGCGAAAGATGGAAGAACCGCTCGTCGACGATCTTCTCGACGCCGGGTTCGCACGTCCTGGCCGAACGAATATCGGCTTGGACACCGATTTCGACGGAAGGGTGACGGGCCCACTCGAAGCGCAATTGTGGGCAGTGGGCTCGCTACGGCGCGGATCGAACTGGGAGAGCTTCAACATCAGCGAAATCCGCACGCAGGCAGAGGTAGTCGCCTCTCTGATAGCTGCGAATCGCGACGTTACGCTACAGGCTTTCTAAGCGGGCGATCAGTGCCCGAATGGACGGGCTCGAATCCGCGCTTCGACGCCACACCGCGTGCACGTCGCGCTTCGGCGGGCGCGCCAAGTCGAGAGCGACGAGATCGTCACCCAACGGTGGGCGAGCCAGTCGCGGAATGAGGGCGACGGAATCGGTCGACGCCACCAACGCCAGTTGGCTGGAGAAATCGTCGACGAGGTGGCGAACGTCGGGTGGATCGTCGAGCTCGGCGACCACCTGCCGAAACCATTGATGGCACACCGTTCCCGGAGGACTCGTCACCCATGTCCGGTCGTTCAGCGCAGCAGTCGGTATCGGCGTCGAAACCTGAGCCAATGGATGGCGCCGGTGAACGACTATGTCGCCGAAGTCGGTGTGGAGTGCATGGCTACGCACCGACTCCGGTAGCGGCGCGGGTAGTCCATCGGCGTCGTGAATCAGCGCGACATCCGCGGTGCCCGCATCGACACTGTGTAGAGCCTTGTCCGGGTCCTGTTCGGTTATCAGGACGACCACGTTCGGGTAGTCCGCAGTGAACCGATGCAGCACCGGAGCCAGGAGTCCGCGAATGGCGGTGGAGAAAGCCGCGACGCGCACGGTGCCGCGAGGGGCGCCCTCGGCTACCGATCGCGCGGCTTCCTCGCAGCGTTCCAGAGCGTCGAACACGTCCGGCGTCGAGTCGACCAACGCTCGACCCGCCGGGGTGAGGACGACGCCGCGTCCCGACGGCGCCAGCACCTGCACCCCGAGCTGGCGTTCGAGCCGTTTGATCTGCTGAGACACAGCCGAGGCGGTGAAGCCGAGTTCGTCCGCGGCGCGCGCAAGGGTGCCCAGCGCTGCAACGGACCGGAGGGACTGCAACGCGGCGACATCGATCATGAAGTCAGGCTAATTGGTATTGGTGAAAAACCATCGCTGGACCGCAGGAATCTTTCGCCCCACACTCGTGAAATGACCACAGAGCAGCTCTTCGGCACCAACCTCGTCGCGATGGTGACTCCGATGCGATCCGACGGGACTCTGGACGCTGCAACAGTGGGCAGCCTCGTCGAACACCTGATCACGACGAGGTGCGACGGACTGGTCGTGGCCGGCACGGCCGGCGAGGCCCCGACTCTGTCGGAAAGCGAGACGCGCTGGCTCGTCGGCGAGGTGGTGACGAGGGCGGCGGGACGCGCGAGAGTGATTGCAGGCGTCGGGACCAACGACACTGCGTCCAGCATCGCGCGTGCGGGCCAGGCCCACGACGCGGGTGCCGACGGCCTGCTCGTCGTGTGTCCGTACTACTCGCGGCCCACCCAGGCGGGAATCGCCCAGCACTGCGTTGCGGTTGCGGATGCCACCGATTTGCCGGTCATGCTCTACGACGTGCCGGCCCGCACCGGCGTCGCGATGGAATCGGCGACGTTGGTCGAACTCGCGAACCATCCGCGCATCAGAGCGGTCAAGGACGCGAAAGGTGATCTGTACGAGGCGATGGCCGTCATGTCGAAGACATCGCTCGCGTACTACTGCGGCATCGACGAGTTGAATTTGCCGTACCTGGCGAGCGGTGCGGTGGGACTGGTCAGCGTGGTGGGGAACATAGTGGCCGACCGAAACGCTGATCTGACTCATGCGGTGAGTCTGGGCGATCTGGACACAGCCCGACGAATCCAGACCGAGCTGCTGCCGTTGATCGATGCCGTGATGCGCACGTCTCAAGGCGCGATCATGGCCAAGGCGGCACTGCACGCATCGGGAATCATAGACTCTGCCGCAGTGAGGCTTCCGCTTCTTCAGTCGCCGCCCGAGCATCGTGTTCGGCTTCAGGATGCGCTGACGGATTCTCGGGTTCTGAGTGCCGATTCGACGTCGCTGAGTGCGACCACGGCGACCGGTGTTTCACCCCCGCCGAGAAGAGGTGACAGCTGCGCGGGGTTAGTGTGACGGAAAGACTCGGACAAAGGGTGTGGGGATGAGCGTCGACAGAGATACCGGCAGTGCGCCGTGGGAAACCGAGGAATCACCTCGGCCGAAGCGGGCAATACTGCCTGGCGACGACCCGTTCTACAGCCCACCAAACGGCTTCGAGGCTCTCGAACCGGGCACCATTCTTCGCAGTCGTGAGGTCGAGATAGCGCTGTACGGCTCGATCCCGCAGCAGGTCGACGCGTGGCAGTTGCTCTACCGAACCAACGATCTCCACGACGAGCCGCAGGTCAGCGTTACCACAGTGCTGATGCAACGCGGAAGCGTCGCCGAGACGCCGCGCCTGCTGTCGTATCAGTGTGCGATCGATGCGGTGTCTGCGACCTGCTTTCCGTCGTATGCGCTCCAACGCGGCGCCAAGGCGTTCGGCTCGGTGCCGCAGTTCGAATTCGTGCTCGTGCTCCACGCGCTCCGACGAGGTTGGGTCATTTCCATCCCTGACCACGAGGGACAGGACGGGCACTGGGGATCGCCGCGAGAGCCCGGTTTCTGCACGCTCGATGCTGTGCGCGCATCGTTGCGTTTCGCGCCGCTAGGACTGTCCTACGACACCAAGGTAGGGCTGTGGGGCTACTCCGGCGGGGGTCTTGCGACGTCGTGGGCTGCGGAGATGGCACCGGAGTACGCGCCGGAGATCGAACTTGTGGGGGCGGCCCTCGGCTCACCCGTCGGCGATCCGGCGTCTGCGTTCACCCGGCTCAATGCGACGCTCCATGCTGCGCTGCCCACCTTGGTCGTCGAGGGGCTTCGTCGGACGTACCCCGATCTCGATCGTGTGGTCCGGACGCATGTCAACGCGGACGGCCTCGCATTGCTCGAATCCGTCGACGATCTCACCACCGTCGCGGCTGTCCGAAAGCTCGCCAAGCACGACCTCGACAACTACATCGACATTCCGTTGGCGGACCTGCTCGCCAAGCCCGAGATCCTGCAGGTCTTTCAGGACATCCAGCCCGGCCGCACTGCGCCCACAGTCCCGCTCCTGGTCGTCCAGGCCGTCCACGACCAGATCATCGCGGTCGACGACGTCGACGGACAAGTCGATCGTTACCTCGAGAACGGCGTGCACGTCACGTACCTGCGCGACCGCCTGAGCGAGCATCTGTCCCTGCACCCGCTTTCGGCCCCGTTGACACTCGACTGGTTGGAGGACCGTTTCGACGGCAAGCCGCCTCCGCCGTCGGGCGTCACAACGGTCTGGTCGACGGCCGCCTCCTTCGGGGCCGTCCGTGATCTTCTCGCGCTGGCCTGGTCTACCACGCTGGCGTTGCTCGGCCGGAAGCTCTAGGCGCTCCGCGGTAGCGAGGCCGCCTATGGTTTCCGCATGAACGACACGACGGACGCTCAGGTCCGCTCACCGTGGCTCCTACTGGTCCTGTCGTTCGGGGCAGGGGCCACCGATGCCTTCGCGTTTCTCGCGCTCGGTGGGATCTTCACCGCGAACATGACCGGGAACCTGGTGCTCGTCGGGCTGGTCGGGCGCGAGGACTACCTGGCGACCCTGATCGGCGCTGTCGTTGCGATCATGGTGTTCCTTGTCGTGCTGCTCATCGGCTTCCGGTACGCGCATAGGTCGACGAAGCAGCCCGCGCACGTGACGACGGTTGTACTGTCAGTCGCGGCTGCGATTCAGGTCGGCACGCTGGTGGCATGGTGGATTCTGGACAGCCCGACCGGAGAGATCGTCATCGACGTGCTCGTCGCACTGTCGGCGTCCGCTATGGCGTTGCAGACGGTCGTGGCGCGTACGTCGGCGGTAGGCGGAGGGCTGTCGACGACCTTCGTCACCGGAACGATGGTGAGCATCGTCGACGATCTGGCCAGTGGCAACACCGAGTACCTTGCGCTGCGTGTGGGGGCCATCGCTTCTCTGGTCGCAGGATCGTTCGCGGGAGCCGTGTCCATTCTTGCGGCGCCGGAGCACGGCCCCGTCGTGTCGGCCGCAACGGGATGTATTGCGCTGGTGCTGAGCGTATTCGGAGCTCGCCGCCGGGTGAGTCGACGGTGAGCTAGCTGTCGGCCGCAGGCATCCGATCCGCACCCCAGCTTCGCTGGATGTACCCGATGACGTTGTCGATGTCGGCGGACGGAATCTTGTCCGGCTCGCCGTGCTCGAGTGGGTCGGTGTGGTAGATGTACAGCCGAGATACGAACTGCTCGAACGGAAGTGAGCCTTCCCCTGCCCGTTCGCCGTTACCGGCCGTCCCGACGACGACGCCGTCGCCCCAGTCCTGTCCGCTGTCGTTGTTCGGATTGAAGAAGTAGACCCGAGTGACGGCGTCGGGATCGACGGCGACACGCAGGATGGTGATGGCGTGCCAGCCGATATAGCGGGCAGCGCTGTCGGTGACGGCAACTCCCGCGGGCTGCGGGTGGATCAGCGGTTGACCACCGTTGAAGTCCAAGTGGTACGACGCATAGAACGCGCGAAGGAAATCGTCGAGATCGATCAAATTGCCCGTCGCCACATCGACATTGATGTGGAAGCCGCGAGCGGACCACCAACCGTGGAACTCGGGGTTCACCCATCGATGCGGGTCGCCTGGTCGATCGGCGCAGCGTCGACCCATTTCGGCGTAGATCCGGTCCAGGTGCGGTACCAACAGTTGCGACACCGGGTCCAAGTCGACGGGCGAGGACGTAGCGACGCCGCCCTCACTGTCCTTCGAGGACAGCGACTGCCCTTCGAAGTGCATGACGATCTCGTCGTCACGTGCAGCCCAGACGACCATCTGCAGCAGGTAGTCCGGGTCGTTGTACGCCCACATCGACAACGCCCGCGCAGACTGGCACGTCGGGTTGTCGCCCTGTCCGATGCCGAGAGGCTGTCCGAGCATCGACAACAGCCCGCCCAGAAGTCGCGCTTCCGGATCGGGAGTCGGGCCGAAGATGTCGATCAAACGCTGGCGAACGCCCGGCTCGAGCCGCAGGGCCAGCTGGCGCCACAGCGACGGGACGATGGGCGGTTGATGCAGAATTCCGCGGTCGAGCATCAGCGCGATTCCGTAGAGACATTGTGCCGATTCCGGGTGCACTGCCTCGTTGATGATGCAGTGCACCAGTTCTGGATACCGCTGGAGGCACGTCCGGCCGGTCTCCGAGACACCGAGTGCCTCACCGAGCAGGTACGTGTTGTGCTCGATCAGAAAACGCACCAGCGTCGCGTGATATGGCGACACCAATCCGGTGTCGTGCATCGCACGAGCGAATCCGCGTGCTTCGAACTCGAGGCCCTCGGAGTCCATTGCGCCGAGGCGTGAGCGATAGACATCGACGCCCGGATCCTCGCGGCACGCTTCCGTCGGCCCGAACAATGCGGAGATCAGTCGGTCGAGACCCTGGCCGGATGCGCCGAGGTCGACGTCCGGGTCCTCGCGGTACACCGCGATACGGGTGACCATCGCTTTGACGTTGTCGACCTGAATCGGCCTCTGCCGCAACACTCGCCAGATCTCGTCGCCGAGCTCCTCCAGCACGCTGTCGTAGCCGATCTGGTCGGCGACATAACCGAACAGATCCCGAATCAGGTGTGCGACGGGACCTAGCCGGACACGCTCTGCCTCGGACGGTGAGGAGAAAAGCGCCTCCAGGTTCATGGCCAGGACCTGGGACAGGAATCTCTTCGCGTCCTCAGCACTGATCGACGAGTGCGCGTACTCGCCGGAAGCTATTGCCACCAAGCGCAGTTCGCTCGTCGCTTCGAGTATCACCGTGTCGATGACGCCACTGCGCAGCGAGGGTCCGACGAACCCGGGCACAAGAATATCCGGATGCGCCCAGTCCGTCCCGGCGAACAATCCTGCCCCGTCGAGGGCGGCGGCACGGCTGCGAACGGCCGCGCAGCCCCCGGGCCTCGTGAGCACCCGGTGAAGCGAGTCGAGGACCCGTCGCACCTTGGTGTTCTTGGAGAAGTCGGGCGCAGCCCCCAGCGCCTCGGTGGCATGGTCGAGTTGCGCCAGTCTCGTGACGAGCGCCTGGTCGACGGGTGGGTCGAGGGTCTGCGACGGACCGTGAGATGCGTTCCCGAAATCTTGCCTCACACGTAGAAGTCCAGTTCTTCCTGGTGCTTGAGCAGGTCGCGCATGCGATACGGATCGTCGCCGAAGAAGTACAGCAGACCCCAGTGGGTGCCGAAAGCTGTTCGCTTGGTGACGGTTTCCTCCATCGGTGCGGCCAGGTCGTTCGTCTCGTAGTAGTCGTGTTCGGATGTTTCGGTGGGGATTTCGAGATTGCTGACAACGCGTCGCCGCGGGTACACACCGAAACATCCTGCGACACCGGTGGCGTCGACGACTTCGGTCGGGAAGAACGCGTCGATCTCCTCCTCGGTGGTCTTGGGGTCGAACGCCAGCGCGAGACCCTGGTAGGCGTTGAAACCGTAGGCGCGCTCGAGCAGTTCGAAGACCTTGAAGCCCGGCGGCCGGTACGCGACCTCGCCGAAGTACATCTCGCCGTCGCTGGTCACGAAGTACTCGGGGTGAATGAAGCCGAACTCGATGTCGAAGGTCTTGATGAGCTTCTCGATCTGAGCTGTGATCGCCGGACGATACTTCTCCAACTCCGGTGTCGCTGGAACGAATACGGAGTATCCGAGCGTCACGTATTCGGAGATGTTGAGGAACTTGATCTTTCCGTTGTGGATCCAGGCCTCGACCGCGAACTCCCAACCGTCGAGGTGCGATTCCATCAGGACCGGGAATTCGTCGTCCGGGATGGAGTCGACTTCGTCGGGGGTCCTGATCACGCGATGCCCGAGGCATCCGGCTTTGTCGAACGCCTTGAGGTGAATTGGGTCGTTGGGGTCACCGTCGAGCTTGAGCAACGTCTGATTGACGCGCCGTAGAAAACGGATGACGTCTTCGCGGTCGTGCGCCTCCTCGAAGATGCCGACGCGGATGCCGCCGAGCTGGGCGCGGCGCTTCATCAGCGACTTGTCGCGCAGCAGCATCGCCTGGCCGAACAGCCGCGGGTTGCCCAGCAGTACGGAGTTGATCGCGCCCGCCCACTCGACGGTCTCCTCGTACAGCGGGATCGCGACGTCGACGCCCTTGTCCTGCAGCGTCTCGGCGATCTCCAGCGACCGATCGTTGAGGCGTTCGAAGTTCCACGGGAGGTAGGGAATGTTGTGCTCGGTGCAGTATTCCTCGGCCCATTCGGGGGCTACCACCAGGTAGCGCCGGTCGAATGCGTCCAGAGCCTCCACCGCAGCCAGGCTCCAGCCGAGTAATGCGACGTAGCCCTTCTCCGGATTCTTCTCCAGTCGTGCGGGCTGCGGCATACAAGGTCCTTTCCATCGACGAAATCGAGTCAGGTCAGTCTTTCCCACCGTACAGACGGGTCACGGCGGCGTAACGGAAGGGCCGAGGTCGTCCCACTACGTGACGAGCTGACACTCAGCGTCTATTGACATCGACGGCCTTGCGGACGAGGTCGGCGAAAGCATCGAAGTCCAGGGCGTCGCCGGCGTGAATGTCGATCGCTCGACGTGTTCCGGCGTCGAGACTGGCGTTGAAGATGTTCGACGGGTCGTCGATGGAAGCGCCCTTGGCGAAGGTCACCTTGACCTTGTCCTTGTAGGTCTCGACGGTGCACAGCAGCCCGTCGAGACTGAAGGTCGGCACGCCGTCGGGATTGGACGCCTTGCGCCACTTGGCCTCCTCGGCGACGCCGGGTGCTGCGGTGCCGATCACAGTGCGAATCGCATCCACGGTCTCGCTACGCCAGTCTCCGGTCATGGTTGGAGACACTACTGTCAGGGCCGGCTCCACAGGCGGCGGAGGAGATAGAAGTCCGCGGCGAGCAATGCCAGGTACGGAAGGACGAACGCTGCGGTGCCGAGGCTGGTCACTGCGAAGACCATCGCAGGCGCACTGGTGCCCGCGGGCGCGACGAGGTCGGAGGCACCGGCGTAGATCAACACCGCGGCGCACACGCACATAGCCAGGCTGCCCATCGACGAGATCCATCGCCCTGCGGTGAAGTTCGAGATCATGACCAGTGCGCCGATACTGCAGACGACCATGATGGGCGCGTACACGACAAGTCCGAACACCGCGTAGAGGTTCCAGTTGCTCAGCGTCTCGGACAGAAATCGCCCGCGGTGGTCCATGATCGCCACCGGCGGCACGGTCAACGCGAGCGCGAGCAACGGGGACAGACCTACGGTGAGCACCCACGTGACATCCCGAGGGCTGCGCGCTGGACTGAATCCCGCGAGGGCCTTTTCGGGGTTTTTGTCCGCTTCGTGCACCGACTCAGACTGTCATAGTCGCTGGTGAGAGCGAAACGCTTCCGTCGATGGTCGAGGTCGTTCTCTGCGACAATCGACCAGTGGTCGTACATGCGGCTGCCTTCGACGCTCTAGCCCGCCGAGTGTGCGGGTGGTGCACGTGGCGCATCACCTCGGTCGAGTGACAGGGTGGACCGATGGTCAACAGAAGCGCAGGCATATTGCTCCACCGAGTGCAGGACGGTACCCGGCAGGTGTTGATCGGCCATCCGGGCGGGCCGTTCTGGGCGAAGAAGGACGATGGTGCCTGGTCGGTCATCAAGGGCGAATACAACGACGAACATCCTGAAACCGCTGCCCGACGCGAATTCCGCGAGGAAACGGGCATCGATCTACCGGATGGGACGTGGGTCGAACTTCCGGAGATCAAACAGAAGAGCGGCAAGCTGGTGACGGTGTTCGCTGTAAATGCCGACCTCGACATCAGCGGCTTCGCCAGCAATACCTTCGAGATGGAGTGGCCACCGAAGTCGGGCAAGCAGCAGTCGTTTCCCGAGATCGATCGAATCGAATGGTTCTCGGTGGAGGACGCCCGGGTGAAGTTGCTGCCCGCGCAGGTGAATCTGCTCGACGCCCTGGGCGCGCACCTTGACCAGGAACCTGGGCCCGTGTAACCCTGGGCATCTAGCGACCGAGCGATCGCTCGGTCCGGACGCGGAGGAGTTTTGCGTGACGATCGATCTGTCGTACTCGCCCGAGGTCGTGTCGCTCGTCGACAAGACCCGCACGTTCGTCCGTGACGAGGTCATGCCGATCGAGGACAAGTTCCTCGGGAACATCGCGGACGCAGGTGGCGACGATCTGCGGGTGTCGATGCAGCGCGCAGCGAAGGACGCAGGCGTGTTCGCCCCGCATGCGCCCGTCGAGTACGGGGGAGCGGGCCTCAACATGAGTGATCGGGCCCCGGTGTTCGAGGAGGGTGGTTACTCCTTGTTCGGACCGCCCGCCCTCAACATCGGCGCTCCCGACGAGGGCAATGTGCACCTACTCGCCCACGTCGCGTCGGCTGCGCAGAAGGAGCAGTTTCTCGCTCCGCTCGCTGCCGGTGACGTCCGGTCCGCATTCGCAATGACCGAACCGGCACCCGGGGCAGGCTCCGACCCGGCGGCCTTGACCACGGCTGCGGTCAAAGTCGACGGCGGTTGGAAGATCGACGGACACAAGTGGTTCATCACCGGCGCAGATGGCGCGGCGTTCTTCATCATCATGGCTCGCACCGCGGGCGCACCGGGTGACCGCGGAGGGGCGACGATGTTCCTCGCGCCGGCGGACACACCGGGGATCAAGGTCGGACGCCACATCGGAACGCTCGACAAGGCAATGATCGGCGGCCACTGTGAGGTGTTTTTCGACAGCGTTTTCGTGCCCGACGAGAACGTGCTCGGAGCCGTGGACGAGGGATTCTCCTACGCCCAGGTTCGCCTGGGTCCTGCTCGCATGACCCACGTGATGCGGTGGCTCGGTGCTGCACGCCGCGGACACGACATTGCCGTCGCACACGTCGCGCAGCGTGAAGGTTTCGGCTCGAAGCTCGGCGATCTCGGCATGATTCAGAAGATGGTTGCCGACAACGAAATCGACATCGCCGCGACGCGTGCACTTCTGGTTCAGGCGTGCTTCGCGCTCGACCAGGGTTCGCATGCGTCCAACGAAACCTCGATCGCGAAAACATATGCGGCCGAGGCTATTTTCCGAATCGTGGACAACAGCATCCAGATGTGCGGTGGTCTCGGGGTATCCGACGATCTTCCGCTTGCGAGGCTCTCGCGCGAAGTGCGCCCGTTCCGGGTCTACGACGGACCCTCCGAGGTTCACCGCTGGGCAATCGCCAAGCGGGTCGTCGGCGCAGCGAAGAAGGCCGCCAGAGAGGCTGCGGCGAAATGACCGAACTACCGGGTATGGACACGCCGGCACTGGCTCAGTTCCTGGTGGAGAACGGAATTTCTCTGGCGGGAGATCTGAAGGTCGAGCTGATCAGTGGCGGCCGATCCAATCTGACGTTCAAGGCATTCGACGACAACTCGGCGTGGGTGGTTCGCCGGCCGCCGACAAGTGGGCTCACGCCGTCGGCCCACGACATGGCCCGTGAGTGGGCTGTGACGTCGGCGCTCCAGTCGACCGATGTGCCGGTAGCGAAGACGGTGGCATTCGATGCGGAGGGCACGGTGCTGGGAGCTCCGATGACGGTCGTCGAGTTCGACCCGGGGGCGGTCATCCGTACGCGCGAGGATCTCGAAAGCCTGTCCGACGCCCAGATCGCTTCCAACACCAGCGAACTGATCCGGGTTCTCGGTCGCTTGCACAGTGTCGACTTCGAGGCCGTGGGACTCGGATCGTTCGGCAAGCCGGCAGGATTCGTCGGGCGTCAGGTGAAGACCTGGTCGCGTCAGTGGGAAGCCGTCAAGACGCGCGAGTTGCCCGATGTGGAGACGCTGCGAGACAAGCTTCTGGACGCGGTGCCATCGTCGTCTGCGGGTTCGATCGTGCACGGAGACTACCGCGTCGACAACGTCATCCTTCGTGCGGGCGATCCCGGTTCCGTTGCTGCCGTGGTGGATTGGGAGATGTCGACTCTCGGTGACCCGCTCACCGATGTAGCGCTCATGTGCGTCTATCGTCAGCCGATCTTCGACGACGTACTCGGCGTCAGCGCGGCGTGGACGTCGCCGCGATACCCGTCGGCGGACGAACTGGCCGAGATGTACAGCCGCGACACCGGAACCGAGTTGGCGCACTGGAACTTCTATCTGGCGTTGGCCAACTTCAAGCTCGGCGTCATCGGCGAAGGCATCACGCACCGCGCGCTCGCCGGATCCGATTCGGGTTCGGGAGCTGCGGCTGCTGCCGAAGCGACGCACGAGTTCATGGCGGCGGGGCTCCGGGCGATCGACAACCGCACCGCTTGAATGGTCCATTCATACGGACAGATGGCTTCGAACGCACATTCAAGCGATGACGGCCGGGCGGATCACCACTCGGCGATTACTGGAATCACCTGCTTACCGAGGATGTCGAGCGGCGTGATCGACGCGACCTGAGGTACCCAGCCGTGGACGTGGGTGACTCCGAGCTTCGACAGACCCTCCAATTGCGTGAGGATCGTGTCGACGTTGGCGCCATCGGCACCTGGGTCGAGCGGGAACATGACGGTTTTCTCGATCGCGTCGTAGTCGGTGCCCAGGGTGTCGCAGTGACCCTTCAAGACCTCCAACTTGTGGGCGACCTCCGGGCCACCGAACAGGTTGCACGCCTGCGCGTACTGCGCGACCAGGCGAAGTGTCTTCTTCTCTCCGCCGCCGCCGATGAGGATCGGCGGATGCGGCCGGCGTAGCGGTTGGGGGACGTTCATCGTGCGCCCGAGTTGGTAGTGCTTGCCCTCGAATGGTCCTTCGTTCTCACTCCACATCTGCAGACAGATCTGCAGTGTTTCCTCGAGGCGTTCGAACCGCTCGGCGGTGGGAGGGAATCGCAGGCCCATGCCGACGCTTTCGTCCTCGTTCCAGGCTGCGCCGATACCGAGGTACGCCCGACCCTTCGACAGTACGTCGAGCGTGGTCACGGCCTTTGCGAGCAGTCCTGGCTCGCGATAGACGGTGGCCGTGACCCACGCGAGCAGATCGACCTTCTTCGTCACGGCCGCGAGAAAGCCGAGGGCCGTGTAGGCCTCGAGCATCTCGGTGTCGATCGGACCGACCGGCTCGATCTGCCACAGGTGGTCCATGACGCTGATTTTCGCGAAGCCGTTGTCCTCGGCGGCCACCGCCACACGCTCCAGGTCGTCGGCGAGGGTGGTCGGGCCACCAGGAAAGGTGAAATCGGCAATGTGCAGTCCTAGTTCCATGACTCCACGGTAGGCCGGTGACCGCGACTTACCCAGGGATCGTCGGTACCACCCTCGCCCGGACATACCGGTCCGCAGGTCTGTGTACATTCCGGTATTCGGTCCTTAGAACTGTTCTGGCGGCTATAGGAAGCGGCACGTCGGTATTGTTCGCCTCTGTTTGTGCGATGTTGCGTAACAGGCACTTCCGTGTGCAAAACTCCTCTCAGCGCGGCCGCGTGGGCTGCTTGTAGGGCGGGGGCTTAAGTGATCTTCTGGCGTCGAACAATGATGGTCGTGTCGGTGCTTCTGCTCGGAAGCGCGGCGTCGGTCGGAGTGGTGCACGCCCAGCCCGGGTCTGCCACCGTCGAGCATCTGGAACCCTCGAGCCCCACCTTGACCATGCTGTCGGTCCACTCGCCCAGCATGGACCGGACCATCGATGTCCAGGTCCTGACGCCGGAGGTGAAGAAGGGTCCGCGGCCCACCCTGTACATGCTCAGCGGGATCGGCGAGGAGGACCCGTCGAACAGTATGTGGTTGCGTAAAGGTGGCGCCGCAGAGTTCTTCCGCGACAAGAACGTGAACGTCGTCCTTCCCCTCGCGGGCCCGGGAAGTTTCTATGCCGACTGGCAGAAGGACGACCCGAAACTCGGCCGCTACCAGTGGGAAACCTTTCTCACCCAAGAGCTTCCGCCGCTGATCGACGAACAGTTCGACGGCAACGGCCGCAACGGCATTGCGGGACTGTCGATGGGCGCGCAATCGGCGATGATGCTCGCCTCCCGCAATCCGGCACTGTACTCCGCAGTCGCGGCCTACAGCGGATGCTTCGCGTCGGCCGAGCTGGCCGGGCAGGGCAGCATGCGTGGGATCGTCTCGGCCTTCGGCGGCGACGCGAACAACATGTTCGGCGGACCGCTCGATCCCGATTGGGCTGCGCACGACGTGTTGGTCAACGCAGAAGGATTGCGTGGCAAGTCGATCTACGTCTCGGTGGGAACCGGCCTTCCTGGGCGCTACGAGAAGTTCGAGACCGCCAAGGACTGGGACATCGTTCTTGTCGGAGGTGCCATCGAAGTCGGTGCCAACTACTGCACGCACCGGCTCGACGACCGTCTACGTCAGCTCTCGATCCCTGCCACGTTCGACTTCGAAACCGTCGGTACCCACTCGTGGGCGTACTGGGTCGACCAACTTCCGAAGAGCTGGCCTACCCTCTCCGCCGGTTTGGGTCTGTAGAGGCGAGGACACCGACGAGGGCGTCCACTGCGGCGGCGTAGGAATTGTCGCTGGGTGCGGCGAAGCCCGCGAGTACACCGTCGCCGATATCGTCCCGGGTGTTCGGGTGTCGAAACCAGGCGAGTCCCTCGAGCGCGATTCCCACCTCGCCTGCCCGCGCGAGGACCGCGTCCTCGGTGTCCTCGGGCAGGGTCAGTACAGCCTGCAGCCCAGCGGAGATGCCCATGGTTCCAATGTGCGGTGCCCGCTCCTCCAGCGCGTCGACCAACATGTCTCGACGGCGTCGATACTTCAGGCGCATCGCGCGGACGTGACGGTCGTAGGCTCCGCTGGCGATCATGTCCGCGAGTGTCAGTTGATCGATGACACCCACGGTGGCCTCGCGCACACCTTTGACCGCAAGGATTGCGTCGAGAAGGTGCTCGGGTACGACCATCCAGCCCACACGGATGCCGGGAGAGAGGCTCTTGGACGCAGACCCGATGTACAACACACGATCCGGATCCAGACTTTGCATCGCGCCGACCGGAGTTCGGTCGTAGCGGAACTCGCCGTCGTAGTCGTCTTCGACTATCAGCCCGTCGTGTTCCCTGGCCCACCTGATGGCTTCGGTTCGTCTCGCGGGATGCAACGGCGAGCCGGTAGGAAACTGGTGACTCGGAGTGAGAACGAGCGTGCGGGCATCGGCGAGCTCCAGTTTGTCGGTGCAGCAACCATTCTCGTCGATGTCCACGGGGCTGGTCGCGCCGGCCTTCTCGAACACCATGCGGTGGTAAGGAAGTCCGTAGGATTCCAGCGCGAACGGGCCGGTCGCTCGTAGCTGCGTCAGGATGTCGGCTGCCTGCGAGAATCCGGAGCACACGACGATGCGGCGTGGATCGACTTGGACTCCTCTAGTGCGTGCAAGGTAGTCGGCGAGCGCTCGCCGTAACTCTATGCGGCCGTGCGGATCTCCGGGTCCGAAAGCCTCCGTCGGAGCCCCGTTCACCGCCCGTTTGGACGCCGCGAGCCAGACCGACCTCGGAAATCCGCCCGGGTCCGGCCGCCCCGGGCGGAGATCGTATCTAGGGCGTATCTCCGGACGCGGAATCGCGGTCGTCGACGTCACTGCTCGTGCCCGGTGGGCGACGCGTGTGCCGGATCCTTGCCGCGCTTCGAGCCAGCCTTCGGAAACGAGTTCGGCGTAGGTCTCCGCGACGGTGTTGCGTGCAATCGACAGGTCCCGGGCAAGTGTTCGATAGGACGGCAGAGTGGTGCCGGGTTCGAGTCGACCCGAGGTGACGGCATCGCGCAGGGCTGCGCCGAGTGCGGCTCTGCGTGAGCCATCCTGAGCGAGATCGAGGTGTAGATCGATTCCCGAATTGACCTCGATTTCAGCCATGTGATTGAACCTTACAGGGGGTCACCTTCACTGGTTAGCGTTCTCTTCATGACAACACGAATCAATCTCCCGTCCGTCTCACCCGCCGTCTACAAGGCAATCGTCGCGCTCGACGCTGCGAGTCGAGAGGGTATCGACCCGGTACTGGCCGAGCTGATCAAGATCCGGGCGTCCCAGCTCAACGGATGTGCATTCTGCCTGCATATGCACACGAGCGACGCACGCGCAGCAGGCGAGAGCGAGGAGCGTCTCGCCCTGATCTCGGTATGGCGTGACGCCACCAACTTCTTCGACGAGAAGGAGCAAGCCGTACTTGCTTTCACCGAGCAGGTCACGCTCGTCTCGCAGGGCGGTGTGTCGGACGAGGTTTACGACCGAGTCGCTGAGCACTTCGACGAGCACCAGATCGGTCAACTTCTCGCCCAGATCATCACCATCAACGCGTGGAATCGAAATGCGATTTCGACCCACATGGTGCCTGGAGTGAAGAACGTGTCGGCCGCCGTGTAACGCGCTCGATCAGCGCAAGCGCACTGGCAGGCACCTTGCGTCACGTCCGCTATGCGGCGGGACGTCGTTGTCGGTGAAAGCTGGGTATCGGTTTTCGTTCGGGGTCGATGGTGGCGGGTGGGATGACGCAAGGGTGGCCGTCGTCGCCGAACTTCACACCCCATCCATGGTTGTGGACGAGTCGGTGGCAGTCACCGCAGAGGAGGACCAGGTTGGTCAGATCCGTCGGGCCTCCGTCCTCCCAGAACACGATGTGGTGCACTTGGCACCAACGTGCGGGCATACCGCACCTGATGCAGCATTTGTCGCGGACAGTGACCGCTGCGCGTTGTCCAGGTGTGGCGAGTCGGACTCGGCCTCCCATGGACAGCGGAACATCGTTGTTATCCAGCACTATTGGGTGCAGATCAGCGTCGCAAGCAAGGAGGCGGGCGAGGCTGTGGCTGATCGGCCCGGTCCATTCGAGGTTGAACGGCCAGTCGGGATCACCCATGGACGGTGCGGATTTGCTCGCTTCGCCCCCGCTGGGGTGAGTTACTCCAGGGTCGGGACCGTCCGACGCGGAGAACCTGTCTGCAAGCAGGTCTCGCAGGTTGACGGTGACGTTGACCGTAGCGGGTGGTCTGCCCAGCCCTGCTGAGTGTCCTTCGCCGCTGCGTTGATCGAGTAACTGCGACAGCGCGTCGGCTCGTCGTTTCGAAGCACTTCTGGGATCGCGGGTGCCGTCGGGTGCCGGTTGAGGCTTCGAGAACGGCGAGAGCGATGCGTGAAGTTTCTGGGCGAGGACTGTGTCGACGTCGCCTCTGATCGTCGTACGTCCGTTGGACTGGAGGTAGAGGTCGAAGGTGTTCAGCGCCGCGTTTTCCGACACCGGTACCGGCGGTGGCTTGACGAGAAGTTCCTCGTCATCGTCGTCATCTTCGTCGGTGTCGGGCACGGGCTGGCCTTGTTCCTCCGCTGCCTGTTCGGCGCGCTCGGCGGCTTCGCGTTCGGCGCGTTCGCGCTGTCTTCGTAACGCCTGTTCGTAGCGTGCGCGGACGTCGTCAGCGGCAGCGTGACCGAGCACTTGCGCTCGGTGCTTGACTTGGCCTGCAGTGCTCTCGATTGCGGTCGCGAGAAGATCGGCGACGGCCACGCCCAGGCGTTCTTCGGTCAGAGTTGGGTCCGACTTGCGGATGGTGTCGTGGCCGTCGTAGATCTCTTTGACGTGCGCGTCGTGGATGTCGCTGTTGGAGAGCGCTTCCAGGACGGTGGGGTGCCGAGTGAGCCAGGCTGCCGTGTCGATTTGTCGGCTGGCGTTGCCGAGGGCGACGCGTGTGCCTGCGGCGAGGTAATGCGATGCGCTGGAGTGCCCGGCCCTCAGGTTCAAGCCTCGTCGGGCGAACTGTTCGAGGAGTGCGTATTTGTCGGCGGAAGCCTGGTTCTGGATATGGACGACCTGAGTCAGTGCCGTCGCGACCTCGATGTCCGAGAGTGCGTCGACGCCCTTCAAGTCCCCCAACTTGTGCATGGGAAGGAAGCTACAACGACCCTCCGACAAGTTCGGGTGGAAGCACGACAGAGAATGCGCCGTTCCAAGGCTGCAACTCCGGATACCGATGTAGGCGAGGGTTCGCCGCGGGCGTCTGGACTCGGTGCCGCAATGCTCGTCAGGCCACCACGAAGCGCTGAGCCACCCCGGAGTACTCGCTCAGCGGCCGGATCAGTGCGTTGGACGCACCTTGCTCGATGATGTGTGCGGTCCAGCCGGTGATACGGCTCATGACGAAAATGGGCGTGAACACCTCGATGTCGAAGCCCATCAGGTAATAGGTCGGCCCAGTGGGGAAATCGAGATTCGGCTTGATCCCCGTCGCGTCGTTCATCGTTCGTTCGAGCACGTCGTACATCCGTACCCATTTGCGCCCGTTGGTCACCTCGGCGACCTCGTGGAACGCCGCACGCATCGTCGGGACGCGGGAGTCGCCGTTCTTGTACACCCGGTGTCCGAAGCCCATCACCTTGTCCTTGGCGGCGAGCTTGCCCAAAAGCCACTGCTCGGCGAGATGCGGTTCGGAGATCTCGAGCATGTCGTGCATGACGGCTTCATTGGCGCCTCCGTGCAGTGGGCCCTTGAGCGCACCGATCGCTGCGGTGACCGCGCTGTAGATGTCCGACAGAGTCGAGGTGACCACGCGGGCCGCGAACGTCGAGGCATTGAAGCTGTGCTCGGCGTAGAGAATCAACGAGACCTCGAAGGCCTTGACGATCTTCGCGTCGGGGACACTGCCGAAACACATGTAGAGGAAGTTCTCGGCGAAGCCCAAATGTGAGTGAGGCGCGATGGGATCGAGCCCGTGCCGTCGGCGATGATCCGCAGCGACGATGGTTGGCAGCACTGCGGTCATGCGCAGAGCCTTGAGCAGATTGGCCTGCGGCGAGTTGTCGTCCTCGGCAGGGTCCTCGGCGCCGAGGTAGCTGATCGCGGTACGCACCACGTCCATCGGATGGCAGTTGTCCGGCATCTTGGTCAGCAGTGACAGCATCGACCTGTCCGCCCGGCGGAAAGCCCGCTCGCGTTGCGAGAACAGTTCGAGCTGCGCGGGATTGGGAAGTTCACCGTTCCACAACAGATACGCAACGTCTTCGAAGCTGCAGTGCTCGGCGAGGTCCTGGACGGCATACCCCCGGTAGGTCAGCGAGTTGGTCTCGGGTACCACCTTGGAGATTGCCGTGCGGTCGACGACGACGCCCGCCAGTCCCTTGTGGATGGTCGTAGTTTCGGCGAGTAAGGCTCGGGTGGTCGGGTAGCTCATCGCGCATCCCTCGGGTAGGTGAAAATTCCTTGGTCGAACTCGTTGTAGCGTTCGTAGTCGAGTAGTTCGTACAGCCTGCTGCGGTGTTGCATTCGGTCGATGGACGCGGCCTGCGTTCCGGTGGAGGCGATTTCGCGGAGGCCGTTCTCGACGGCGAACATCGCCAATCGCAGCGTCGTGACGGGATAGATCACCGCGTTGTAACCGAGCTCCTGCAGTACGTCCGCGCCGATCAGCTCGGACTTGCCGAACTCGGTCATGTTGGCCAGCAACGGTGTGTCGACAGCACCGCGGAACTTCGCGAATTCCGATTCGTCCGTGAGCGCCTCGGTGAAGATGAGATCGGCCCCGGCGTCGGCGTAAGCCTTGGCGCGCTCGATCGCGGAATCGATGCCCTCGATGCCCGCAGCATCGGTGCGAGCGCAGATGACGAAGTTCGGGTCGCGCCGAGCGGAGACCGCGGCCCTGATGCGCTGGACCATGAGATCCGGCGGGACCACGGACTTACCGTCGAGATGCCCGCAGCGCTTGGGGTTGACCTGGTCCTCGAGATGGCAGCCGGCAATACCCGCGTCCTCGAGAACGGTGATCGTCCGTGCAGCGCTCATCGGTTCACCGAAACCGGTGTCGGCGTCGATGAGTACCGGGAGATCGGTGACGCGGGCGATCTGTTGACCGCGGTCGGCCACTTCGGTGAGCGTGGTCAGCCCGATGTCCGGTAGGCCGAGATCGGCCGAGACGACGGCTCCGGAGACGTACACACCCTCGAACCCGATCTCCTGCACGAGCTTTGCCACCAGCGGTGAAAACGCACCAGGTAGCCGCTGAATCGTCCCCGACGTCAGTCCGGTCCTGAAGTCGATGCGCTTCTGCTGTGCGGAGGTTGCTGCGGCAATCAGACCCGACATCAGAAGATGCCCTTCGGGGTCTTCGGCGCTCGTGCGAGCACATCTTCGGAGACGGTGAACGTAAGTTGATCCAGTTCGCCAGCGGCCAGGTCGAGAGTGTCCTGGGCCGCGTCGAGGAAACGGTCCTGCTCGTCGGGGGCGACGACACCGTCGGCCAGTGTCCGGAACTTGGCAACGTACTGCTCACGCGTAAATGGCTTGGCACCCAGAGGATGTGCGTCGGCAACCGCGAGTTCGTCGACGATGACCGTGCCGTCCTTCAACGTGATCTCGGCACGGGCGCCGAACGCCTTCTCGTCGGGATCCTGGGAGTGGTATCGACGGGTCCACTCGGGGTCCTCTGCAGTGGAGATCTTCTGCCACAGAGCAACTGTGCCGGGCCGCTGCGCTCGTTCGGGTGCGTACGATCGCTCGTGATGCCACTCGCCGTCCTCCAGCGCGACGGCGAAGATGTACATGACCGAGTGGTCGAGGGTCTCGCGGGACGCCGTGGGGTCGAACTTCTGCGGGTCGTTGGAGCCGGTGCCGATGACGTAGTGCGTGTGGTGGCTGGTGTGCAGGACGATTTTCTCGATCTGATCGAGATCCTCGATGGCCGAACGCATCCGACGAGCGAGATCGATGGGTGCCTGGCTCTGATACTCGGCGGAGTGCTCCTTGGTGTAGCTGTCGAGAATTCCACGTTTGTATTCACCCGGGCCGGGCAGTGGCACATGATATTCGGCGTCGGGACCTCCGAGAAGCCACGCGATGACACCGTCCTCGCCCTCCCAGATCGGCGACGGTGCGCCCTCGCCACGCAATGCGCGGTCGACTGCTTCGACGGCGACCTTCCCGGCCAGTGCCGGGGCGTACGCCTTCCAACTGGAGATGGCGCCCTTGCGTGACTGGCGGGTAGCCGTCGTCGTATGAAGTGCTTGTCCGACGGCTTGGTAGATGGTCTCGGTGTCCAGGCCGAGGAGCGTGCCGATGCCTGCCGCAGCGGAGGGACCGAGATGTGCGACGTGATCGATCTTGTGCTCGTGCAACGAGATTGCTCGAACAAGATCGATCTGGATCTCGTACCCGGTCGCCAGGCCTCGGATGAGGTCGCGCCCCGACCGCCCCGCGTGCTGCGCGACCGCGAGGATCGGTGGAATGTTGTCGCCGGGGTGCGAGTACTCGGCGGCCAGGAAGGTGTCGTGGAAGTCGAGTTCGCGGACCGCGACGCCGTTCGCCCACGCTGCCCATTCAGGCGAGTAGTTTCCGGCGATGCCGAACACAGTGGAACCTGGACTGTAGGGATGAGCCTGTGCCTGGGATCGCGCGCTGGTGACCGGCTTCCGTGCGATGGATGCAGCGGCGACGGCAGCGTTGTCGATGATGCGGTTGACAATCATCTCGGCTGTTGCCTCGGGTACGTCGACGGTGTCGGCCGCGACTTCGGCGATCTTCCACGCGAGGTGCTCCGACCGAGGAAAGTCCTCGGCCGATCGGCGGGTACGAACGAGATGGGTCTTCACCGTGAAACCTCCGTGGTATGTCGTGATTACGCTCTGTTCGCAACGCTACTGCGGGGTTCTGAACTGGGGAAGATGTTGCAGATGCCGATCTTTGTGGGGCGTAGGCTGCAATGTTGCGAACCTTGCGAATGTGCCGCGTTACGCTGCTGGGGTGCAGAAGATCTACGCGGGGAGCAGGCTCAGGAGGCTGCGGGAAGAACGACGCCTGACTCAGCTGGCGTTGGCGAAGACGCTCGGCCTCTCACCCAGCTATCTGAACCAGCTGGAGAACGATCAACGTCCGCTGACCGTCCCGGTTCTGTTGAAGCTGAACTCGATGTTCGAGCTCGACCCCACGTTCTTCGCCACTGATACCGATGCTCGGCTCGTTGCGGATCTGCAGGACGTGCTCAGTGAGACCACTGATGCGGTGTCCTCGGCCGAGGTGCAGGAGTTGGTGTCCAGAATGCCAGCTGTGGGGCACACGCTCGTCGAACTTCATCGACGTCTGTATGCCGCGACCGAACAGATCGAGCGCATGTCCTTGGGGCTCGAGGGAACGGTCGTAGCCGACTCGGGCAGGGTGCCGATGCCCTACGAGGAGGTTCGTGACTTCTTCTATGATCGTCGAAACCACGTAGCGGAGTTGGACTCTGCGGCGGAGGGTATGTTTCGGGGGCGTGGGCTGAGCATCGGTGCCCTGGATCTGCAGTTGTCCGAGATCATGTCGCGTGAGCACGGGGTCACCGTGTCGATTCGTGACGATCTTCCGGGTGCATTGGGCCCCAAGCGTTCCTACGATGGGAATACGCTTCTTCTTGCTCGCAGGCTCACAGCGGGTCAACGTGCCTACCAGATCGCAACCCAACTTGCGTTTCTCGCGCATTCGGCGTTGATCGACACGCTCGTCGATCAAGCAAACGGCCTGACACCGCAATCGCGCGAACTTGCTCGGGTCGGTCTCGCCAACTACTTCGCGGGTGCACTGTTGTTGCCGTACAGCACGTTTCTCGCTGCCGCGGAGTCCCTGCGATACGACATCGATCTGCTTTCGCTGACCTTCGAGGTCGGGTTCGAGACGGTGTGCCACCGGCTGTCGACGCTACAGCGGCCAGGGAGCAAGGGCGTTCCATTCTTCTTCGTGCGTACCGATCGCGCCGGCAACATCTCCAAGCGTCAATCCGCGACAGCGTTCCATTTCTCCCGGGTCGGTGGAAGCTGCCCGCTGTGGGTGGTGCACGACGCGTTCGCCACCCCGGGGCAGATTCGCACCCAGGTCGCCGAGATGCCCGATGCCAGAACGTACCTGTGGATCGCGCGCACGACCCGAAGTGGCGGACTTGGCTATCGCGCACCGGAGAAGAACTTCGCCATCGGACTCGGGTGCGACATCGCGCACGCGAGCAAACTCGTGTACGCCGACGATCTCCCCGGCGCGGTCACACCCATCGGTCCAGGGTGCAAAGTGTGCGAGCGTCATTCGTGCGCGCAGCGTGCCTTTCCTCAGTTGGGTAAATCGTTGCTCGTAGACGAAAGCGTGAGCACGGATCTGCCGTATCCGTATTCCTGAGGGCGGCTTCGCCGCACGTGAACGAAAATTTATAGTGGGCTACGCATTTTCGTTCACATGCCGCAGGCTCGCTAAGCTCTCCGGCATGACTTCGAGCCTGATCATGGCGGATCTCGATGGGACACTCGTCGATCGTGACGCGGCTTTCTCTCGCTCGGTGGCTCGTTTCTGCGAGCATCACGGACTCGGAAGCGAGGTGGTGCCGTGGGTCATGGACCTGGACGAGGGCGGGTACGCGCCACGTGATCGAGTCGCATACGCGATATGCGTTCGATTTCCCGAACTCCGTCCCTCGGACTGCTGGAGCCTGCTCGACGACGGCGGTTGTGAGGATGTCGAGCTTGCCGATGATGTGGCCGCGGCGCTCGATAGTTTACGCGCGGACGGTTGCCGCATCGTGGTCGTCACCAACGGTCCGACATCGATGCAGGAGCGCAAGATGTTCCGAATCGGTCTCGATCGTTTTGTGGACGGGTGGGTGGTGTCCGGAACGGAAGGCGTGAAGAAGCCTGAGCCGGAGATCTTTCGTATCGCTGCCAAGCGGGTTGGGTCGACTCTCGACGGCGCGTGGATGATCGGCGACAACCCAGAGGCAGACATTCGAGGTGCACATGTGCTGGGGTGCCGGAGCTCGTGGATCAGTCGAGGCCGCACGTGGCCACACGAGGACTTCGCGCCGACCCGAGTCGATACCGATGTCGCGTCCGCTCTCCTCGGAGTGCGAGCCATGTGAACGAAAGTACATAGTGGGCTATGCATTTTCGTTCACATGGGTGCGCGCAAGATCGGCGGATGTAGGGACTCGGCACGGCCCGGTCGGTATACCTGAGCATTGCGCCCACGCCTGCCCGTGGCCGTGGTGACTCCGTCGACGGGTTCGACGAATCCCGTGGTTCCCAGAACCTTGCGCCTGAAGTTCGCTCGGTCGAGTGTTGTTCCCCAGACGGTTTCGTACACGCACTGCAGATCCCTGATGGTGAAGGGATCGGTGACGAAGTTGGTGGCGAGGGTCGTGTACTCCAACTTCGACCGGACCCGTTCGATGGCGTCGGCCAAGATCGTGTCGTGGTCGAAGCCCAGATCGCGTACGTCGTCGACCGACATCCAGGACGCCGCTGCTGCGTCCGTTCCGGCGACGGGTTCGGGAAGATCGGGAGCGAACGCGACATAGGCGATGGAGACGACGCGCATGCGGGGATCACGGTCGGGTTCGCTGTAGGTTCCGAGCTGTTCGACGTACCCAGGGAAAATACTGAGACCGGTTTCCTCGCTCAGTTCCCGGGATGCGGCGTCGGCGGCGGATTCGTCGGGTCGTACGAATCCGCCAGGAAGAGCGCGAGTTCCCCGAAACGGTTCTTCCCCGCGCTCGACCAGCAAAACGCTCAGCGCACCGTTGCGCAGCGTCAGAGCGACGAGGTCCACTGTCACTGCGAACTGGGGGTACACGGTCGGGTCGTAGGTCATGGCACTCCCAGCGGATCGGTGAACGTTGTGCGCCTGCGCAGTTCCTGTTCTGCCACACGAACGGCTAGGGCAATCCTGTCGTCTGCACTTCCCGTCAGCATGACCCATGATCGACCGCTGCGGGTGAGCGCGTCGACGAACCAGCCTGTCATATCGGCACGGATCGATTCTCCGTCGCGGATTCCGTCCTGCACGAACGGTACGTCCACGTGATCGGTGAGTAGATACACCGC
The DNA here is from genome assembly GCF_003641205.1 of Rhodococcus sp. P1Y. NCBI lineage: Bacteria > Bacillati > Actinomycetota > Actinomycetes > Mycobacteriales > Nocardiaceae > Rhodococcus > Rhodococcus sp. P1Y. The sequence continues at coordinate 288,272 of NZ_CP032762.1, read as the reverse complement.
ATGTCGATCGACCAACTCCTGTTCCGCGTGTGCCGAGCCGGGACCGAGATACCGACGCTCCCAGACCGTTGTCGCGAACGCGTCGGTGTCGCAGATCAGTATCGGAGAGCCGGTGCGTGCTGCGTCGTCCTCGTGGGCCTGTTGAGTTCGAGCAATGCGACCGAAGTCCTCGCCGGTCCACACGATGTCGTTCACATCGGCTACTGGCCGCGTCCGACGGGCATTGTCGAGTTTGTCCAGGGTGTCCTGTCGGCCGAATTCTTCGACGAGTCCGGTCCGGGCCCACACTCCTCCACGCGCTCGAAAATGCTGTGTCAGTCCGACACTGATCGTCGTGGTCCCGGTGGACTCGGCCCCGAGGACGACAATGCGTGTCGTCGAACCAGCCCGTGCCGGAGCGTCGAGTAGATCCCACGACGCCGCAAGGTCGTGCCGGCAGCTCGTACCGGAAACGGGGAAGAACGCACGATCGGGGTCGAAGGGCACATGGGTGGCATCGAACCACCGCGACAGTTCGTCCCCGTAGGATTCGCTGCTGACGACGGCGTCGACCGGGACGTCCGTTACCTGGTCGACGGCGGCTTTCATGCAGGCCACCTGCGCAGCCCAGACGGCCCGAGAGGTGTGGTCGATGGGGGCGTCGCACACGATGCCGGTGACGGTGACCGAGAGGTCCTTTGCGTGCGACTCGGTCATCCACGACACTCGTTCTACCAGCGGTATCGATTCGAACGCCGAGGACATGACGACCACGGTGACGCGACGCGCAAGTCCAGCTGCATATCGAACCATTGCGTGATGGCCGAGGTGCGGTGGGTAGAACTTCCCGATGATCAGCGCGTGCTCGTACATTTCACACCTCCACCAGTTCGGCGTCGCGCATGGATTTGGTCCATGCGATCAGTCCGCCGATGCACAGCGCGATGAATCCGAGGTAGAGAGCCGCGGTCAGAACAAGATCCTTGTAGAGGTACAGCGGTACGTAGATGACGTCGGCGGCGATCCAGAGAAACCACGATTCGCGACGCTTGTTGATCTGGCCCCAGGTAGCGAGGAGGGAAAGCGTCGTCGTGAGGGCGTCCCAGAACGGGACGACCGATTCTGTTGCAACACTGAGCAATACAGTGATGGCGGCGACGCCGGCTACCCCCGCCGCCGCCAGACGTAGCCACTCCTGGGCGCTGGTGCGCGTAACGACGAGCGCTTGTCTTTCTCCGCCCGAGGTCCACGTCAGCCAACCCCAAACGGCCAGGGCGATGTAGACGAACTGCAGTGCCGAGTCGGCGTAGAGGCCTGCGCCGAGAAACAGCACCACGAATGCCACGTTGTTCGCTATTCCGATGGGCCAGTTGAAGATCGACTGACGGGCGACCAGAACGACACACAGTGCTCCCGTCAGGAACCCGATCACTTCGACCCAGGATGTCGGGGCACCGAACGAGACGAACGCGGTCGATGCGAGCCAGTCGGAGAGTGTGCGCATGGCCATTCCTTTTTGTAGTCGTAATGACTACTAAAAACTAGCACGGCGATCGAATCGGTGGAAGTCCGGTCGAAACATACGGGCGGATGGTCGCAGAGTGGTTGGTTCCTCCATAGCTCGCACGTCGACAAGCAAATAACGTGGTGCGCGTCACTTTCTTTCTATGAGAGCCGAGTCCCATGCCTGCAGACACCCTCACGCCCGAGATCGAATCGCGAGTCGTAAAGAAGGTTGCCCGACGGATCATCCCGTTTCTCGGACTGGCCTACTTCGTCAACTATCTCGATCGCACCAACATCGGTCTCGCCAAGCTCACGATGAGTGACGAGCTGGGCCTGACCGAGACGATGTTCGGCCTCGCGTCGGGCTTGTTCTTCATCGGATATCTGCTGTTCGAGGTGCCGAGCAACTTGGCATTGCACAAGTTCGGTGCCAGGCGCTGGATTGCACGCATCATGCTGACGTGGGGAATCATTGCGGCCGCCATGGCCTTCGTGCCCACCGCGGAATGGCTCTACGGGCTTCGGGTTCTGCTGGGTATCGCGGAGGCGGGCTTCTTTCCCGGAGTCCTTCTCTACATGACGATGTGGTTTCCCCGCGCCTACCGAGTTCGGTTGATGGGCCTGTTCTTGCTGGCGCTACCGATTTCCTCGGCCCTGGGTGCGCCGTTGTCCAGTGCGATCATCCAGTACTGGGACGGGTTGTTCGGACTTTCGGGTTGGCGCGTGATGTTCCTGGTCGAAGGTATTCCAGCAGTTCTGCTCGCCTTCGTCACCTGGTTCTATCTGACGGATCGGCCATCGCAGGCCACATGGCTCGACGACGACGAAAAGGCCTGGTTGACTGCGGAACTGGAGTCAGAGGACTCCGCGAAAGGTGGTCACATCAGCGGCTCGGTCAAGCGGGCACTTCGCGACGTCCGCGTCTGGATGCTCGGCTTGGTCTACTTCGGTATCACCTATGGTTTGTACTCCCTCAGCTTCTTCCTGCCGAGCATCGTGGCCGGGTTCAAGCAAACGTTCGACACCGACTTCTCGCTCGTCACGACCGGTCTCATCGTTGCAATCCCGTTCGCGATCGGCGCCCTCGCGATGGTGATGTGGAGCCGTCACTCGGACAGAACCGGTGAACGAATCTGGCATGTGGCGCTGCCGACGCTGATCGGGGCGATCTCGATCCCGTTCGCTCTCTACATGGATTCTCCGTTCACGACGATGCTCGCGGTGACCGTCAACGCGGTCGGTGTGTTCTGCGCTCTACCGGTGTTCTGGTACCTGCCCAGCACCTTCCTCACGGGTGCGGGTGCCGCGGCGGGAATTGCGATCATCAACTCAGTGGGCAACATGTCGGGTTTCGGCGCCCCGTACGTGACTGGGTGGCTACTGGACGCGACCGGGAACGCTCGCGCGGGACTGTGGGTCGTCGGCGCGGTCATGTTGATGGCAGTGCTCTTGGTCGTCGTACTTCGTGGTCGGGTGGGGGCCAAGTCCGACTCCGACGCGGATGCCGCGATGAGTCACTAGGCACAGGTTGAGCACGTTTCCGTGACCCAGAACCGTGCAGGATGCTCAATTTGAAAAGCATCTATTGCGCTTGATGATGATTCTTGATTGTGTTCCAGGTAACAGTGCAACCTGTATGGAGGCCGAGATGGACACCGCAATTTCCAGGACGAGCGATGACGACCTCATCCAGATCGTCACACCCGAGGGCAAGCGAACCGAGCCCTCGGAGTACAGCCGGACAGTCGAGGACATCACGATCGACAAGCTCCGCGATCTCTACGAGGACCTCGTCGTCGTACGCCGCATCGATGCAGAAGCGACGGCCCTTCAGCGACAGGGCGAGCTCGGACTGTGGGCGCCACTACTCGGTCAGGAGGCCGCCCAGGTGGGCTCCGCACGGGCTCTGCACGCCGACGACTTCGTGTTCGGAAGCTACCGCGAGCACGGCGTCGCGTACTGCCGTGGCGTCGACCCCACCGAGATGCTGCGCTTCTGGCGCGGATCCACTCAGTCCGGTTGGAACCCTTACGAGTACAACATGACTACCCCGGCCATCATCGTCGGCGCGCAGGCTCTGCACGCCACCGGCTACGGACTCGGAATGAAGTTCGACGGGGCCGAGGGCGCGGTCATCACGTACTTCGGCGACGGGGCCACCAGCCAGGGCGACATCTCCGAAGCATTCGGCTTCGCAGCAAGTTTCGGTGCCCCGGTCGTGTTCTTCTGCCAGAACAATCAATGGGCGATCTCCGAGCCGGTGACGCTGCAGACCCACATCACCATCGCGGAGCGTGGGCGCGGATTCGGAGTGCCGTCGCTCAGGGTCGACGGGAACGACGTCCTGGCAGTGCTCGCTGCCACCCGTACTGCTCTCGCCCGAGCCCGTGAAGGTAGCGGTCCGACGCTCATCGAAGCCGTCACCTATCGCATGGGACCGCACACGACGTCGGACGACCCGACGCGTTACCGCCCAGCTGCTCTCGACGACGAGTGGAAGCAGAAGGACCCGATCGACCGCATCGAACGACTGCTCGACGCGGAAGGCGCCATGGACGCCGCCTTCCGAGCACGCGTCAAGGATCGCGCAGACCACACCGCAGCCGAACTGCGCCGCGGATGTCTCGGAACCGTCGAACCGACGGCAATGTCGTTGTTCGACAACGTCTACGCCGATCCGCACCCGCTGATCGCCGAGGAGCGCGACGCCTACGCCACCTACCTCGCCGGATTCGAAGGAGTTCAGTCATGACCGCAACTCTCGCGCCGACCCTTCCGCTCGGCAAAGCTCTGAACGCTGGGCTGAGGCGGGCAATGGAGGACGATCCCAAGGTGGTTCTCCTCGGTGAGGACATCGGCAAGCTCGGTGGTGTCTTCCGCATCACCGACGGACTGCAGAAGGACTTCGGGCCGAATCGCGTCATCGACACCCCGCTGGCCGAGTCCGGAATCATCGGCACCGCAGTTGGTCTCGCCTTCCGCGGCTATCGACCGGTGGTCGAGATCCAGTTCGACGGATTCATCTACCCGGCATTCGACCAGATCGTGTCGCAGGTCGCCAAGTTGCACTACCGAACCGGTGGCAACGTCAAGATGCCCATCACCATTCGGGTGCCGTACGGCGGTGGGATCGGCGCCGTCGAGCATCATTCGGAATCACCGGAAGGCTACTTCGCGCAGACGGCAGGTCTGCGTGTGGTCAGCTGCAGCAACGCAGCCGACGCCAACGTGATGCTGCGACAGGCAATCGCGTCCGACGATCCGGTCCTGTTCTTCGAGCCGAAGCGTCGCTACTGGCAGAAAGGCGAAGTGGACGTCGCGCGCCCGATCGACGACGCCTACCCGCTGCACAAGGCCAGGGTGGTCCGCGAAGGAACCGATGCGACGATCATCGCCTACGGACCGCTGGTCGTCACCGCGCTGCAAGCGGCCGACGTCGCCGCGGGGGAGGGCCGGTCCATCGAAGTCATCGATCTACGATCTCTTTCGCCGCTCGACATGGACACGATCGCCACCTCCGTACGTAAGACCGGCCGACTCGTCATCACGCACGAGGCGGCAACCTTCATGGGTATCGGAGCGGAAATCGCTGCACGCGTGCAAGATCAGTGCTTCTACAGCCTCGAAGCTCCGGTCCAGCGAGTCGGCGGCTTTTCCACACCGTATCCGGCGGCCAAGGTGGAAGAGTTCTTCCTCCCCGACGCGGACCGAATTCTCGACGCAGTGGACAGGACATTCCCCGCATGACGAAAAGCTTTTTGCTCCCCGATCTCGGCGAAGGGCTCACCGAGGCCGAGCTGATCACATGGCTCGTCGAGGTCGGTGACACCATCGAACTCAATCAGGTGATCGCGGAGGTCGAGACCGCCAAGGCATCCGTCGAACTGCCCTCCCCGTATGCCGGAACAGTGGTGGCGTTGCATGCACAAGAGGGCACGACCATCGAAGTCGGCAGCGCCATCATCGACATCGCGGACGATTCAGAAGAAGCCGCGGTGGTAGAGCCCGCCGAGAAGGAAGAGCGCATCCCGGTTCTCGTTGGATACGGGGTTGCAGGGGAAGGCGTAAGCCGTCGTAGCGGCCGTACGTCCAGCGCTCCTGTAGCGAGTGCGCCGGTGTCGAGTGCTCCGGTGTCGACCACGCCGTCGAACGGTAGGCCGCTTGCGTCCCCACCTGTTCGGTTCGTCGCTCGTCAGGAAGGGATCGACCTGGCCGACGTCCCCGCCACCGGTTCGCACGGCGAGGTCACGCGCGACGACGTCGCAACCTACCTGGCCAAGCCCGAACCCGCGGCGGCCGAGTCAGCGAAGAACGAGACCCGCACGCCCATCAAGGGCGTCCGTAAACACACGGCCGCGGCGATGGTGGCGAGTGCGTTCACCGCACCGCACGTCACCGAGTTCATCACTGTCGATGTGACACCAATGGTGGAACTCATCGACAAGCTCCGCGCCACCAAGCATTTTCGCGACATCAAGCTGACACCGCTCGCGCTCGTCGCGAAAGCACTTCTCGTTGCGCTGCGATCCAATCCGAGCCTGAACTCGGAATGGGACGAGGTCAATCAAGAAATCGTGACCAAGGGGTACGTCAATCTCGGCATTGCCGCGGCGACCCCTCGAGGTCTCATGGTGCCGAACATCAAGGAAGCGCACACCCTCGGTCTGAAAGATCTCGCGCAGGCCCTGACGAATTTGACGGTGACGTCGAAGGAGGGCAAGACCGGACCGAGCGATCTCGCCGAAGGGACCATCACCATCACCAATGTGGGTGTGTTCGGTGTGGATTCGGGGACGCCTATCCTCAACCCCGGTGAGGCAGCGATTCTGTGCTTCGGCGCAATCCGTCGTCAGCCCTGGGAGTTCGAAGGCGAGATCGCCCTCCGGTCGGTGACGACGTTGAGTCTGTCCTTCGACCATCGTCTGGTCGACGGTGAGCAGGGATCGCGCTTCCTTGCCGACATCGCGTCCATTCTCGCCGATCCGATGAACCTGGTGGCTCTGGCATGAGCGACGTTCTCATCCTGGGTGGCGGGTCAGGCGGTTACGCGTGTGCGTTCCGGGCCGCCCAGCTAGGTCTGTCGGTCACTCTGATCGAGAAGGACAAGGTCGGCGGAACATGCCTGCACCGCGGATGCATCCCGACCAAGGCACTGCTGCATGCAGCCGAGGTAGCAGACACCGCTCGCGAGAGTTCGTCGGTGGGAGTGAGAGCGAGCTTCGAGGGCATCGACATCGCCGGGGTGCACGCATACAAGGACGGCGTCGTATCGAAGCTGTACAAGGGCCTTCAGGGTCTGGTCTCGGCGCACAAAGTCGAGATGATCAGCGGCACAGGTCGATACGTCGGCAACAGAACCGTCGAAGTGGACGGACGACGGATCACGGGCAAGTCCGTGGTGTTGGCGACCGGCTCGCACGCGAAGATGCTGCCGGGAATCGAGCTCGGCCCACGAGTACTCACCAGCGATACGGCGTTGACACTCGATTACGTTCCGAAGAAGGCAATCGTGCTCGGCGGCGGGGTCATCGGCGTCGAATTCGCTAGTGTCTGGGCGTCGTTCGGGGTGGAGGTGACCATTGTCGAGGCGCTTCCGCGACTGGTTGCTGCCGAGGACGAGTGGGCGTCGAAGCAGCTCACCCGGGCGTTCAAGAAACGCGGGATCGCGGCAAAGACGTCGTCGCCGTTCACGGGCGTGAAGGAAACACCCGACGGTGTCACAGTGACACTCGAATCCGGTGAGACGCTCGAAGCCGACGTACTGCTCGTGGCGGTCGGACGAGGGCCGAATACCCCGGATCTGCAGGGAATTTCGCTCGATAACGGGTTTGTGTCCGTGGACTCCACCTTGATGACGTCGGATGCAGGCGTCTATGCCGTCGGCGATGTCGTTCGCGGTCCGCAGTTGGCGCACAGAGGTTTTCAGCACGGAATCTTCGTCGCCGAGCAGATTGCGGGCCTGAAGCCGGTTGCTGTTCCCGACGCCAACATTCCACGTGTCACGTACTCGAATCCGGAGATCGCGTCGGTGGGACTCACCGAGGCGCAAGCCGCCGAGCAGCACGGTTCTGCCGATGCCGTCGTGTACGACCTTGCGGGCAACGGCAAGAGTCAGATTCTCGGCGCGTCCGGAGGGGTCAAGCTCGTCCGAGCCGGTGGCGCTGTCGTCGGGATACACATGGTCGGTGCCCGAGTGGGCGAGCTGATCGGGGAGGCCCAACTCGTCGTGAACTGGGGCGCGTATCCGGAAGAAGTGGCGCACCTCATCCACGCGCATCCGACGCAGTCCGAGGCATTCGGCGAGGCCCACCTCGCCCTCGCTGGAAAGCCGCTGCATTCTCACTAGGCGCCTCCCCCCAGTGGCACGGTTAAGTGCCCTTGCGGGCGCTTAACCGTGCCACTGGCGGGTACCGCCTACATGGCGAAAACTTTGCCCGGATTGAAGATCCCCTGGGGGTCCAAGGCGCGTTTGATCGACCGATGCATCTCCAGGACGACGGGGTCGAGTTCTTGTACCAGCCCGTCCATCTTGAGTAGGCCCACGCCGTGCTCGCCGGTGACAGTGCCACCGAGTTCGAGTGCGGCGTCGATGATCTCGGCGAATGCGGATTGCGCGCGTTCGCGGGCCGGAAGATCGTCGTGCGGGGTGATGAGCAGAGGATGCAGGTTGCCGTCACCCGCGTGCGCGATGTTGGAGATGGTGGTGTCGTACTTCAGGCCGATCTGTTGGATGCGTGAAAGCATCTCCGGCACATGCTTCTTCGGGACACACACGTCCTCGGTCAGGACAGGGCCCAGCCGTTCCATCGCCGGGTAGGCGAGTCGTCGAGCGGCGAACAACGCGTCGGCCTCTTCCTGATCGGTTGACACCGCGGACCACGTGGCGCCTGCCTCCTCGAAGCAGGACAACATCTTCTCGGCTTCCTGGTCACCGATGAGGCCGGGATCGTCGATTCGCCCGAGCAGAACGACGTTCGCCTCCACCGACAGGCCCATGTTCTTCCACGCGTCGACCGCGATGAGGCACTGCTTGTCGATCAACTCCAGCGCCGACGGCGTCAATCCCGCGGCAGCGACCGCTGCCACAGCGCGTCCGGCGTCGACGATCGAGTCGAAGTAGCCGGCGACAGTTCGTTGCGGATCCTGGAGCGGTCGAAGTTTGACGGTGACCTCGGTGATGATGCCGAGTGTTCCCTCGGAGCCGACCATGAGCCCTGCGAGGTCGTATCCAGCAACACCTTTGGCGGTCTTGCGGCCCAAGCGGATGAGGTCGCCCGTTCCCGTCACGACCTGCATACCCATGACGTAATCGCGGGTGACGCCGTATTTGACGCAGCAGAGTCCTCCGGCGTTGGTGGCGACGTTGCCACCGATGGTCGACCAGGGTGCGCTCGCGGGATCCGGTGGGTACCACAGTCCCTGGTCCGCGCAGGCTGCGCGCAGATGATCGTTGACGACGCCTGGTTCGACCACGGCGTAGCGCTCGAGCGAATCGATTTCCTTGATGGCGTCCATCCCGTCGAGAGCAATCACGACGCAGCCCTCGGTGGCGTTGGCTCCGCCGGAGAGCCCGGTACCGGCTCCGCGGGTGACAACTGGGGCGCCATGTGCCAGGCACGCTCGCACCACGGCTTGAACTTCCTCGGCTGTGCGAGGCCGCACTACTGCCACCGGAACCGCGAACGGAGCCCATTCGGCCTCGTCGTGTTGGTACGAAGCAATGACGTCGGGGTCGACGACTATGCGGTCCGTGGGAAGAGACTCCAGCAACTGTTCGACGAGCGTCATGGACCGAGTTTAGCTGTGAGCTGGGTCTCGGCCAATGTACGTTCTATCCATGGCAGAAGAGCGATCATGGATGGATCTGCTGCTCGACGACGCTTCGATCGACGTGCTGGAGGCGCATCGCCTGGCGTCTCCCGGTCCGGACGCCCACGCGGCATTGCGGCTACGCGCATTGCTCGACCAGCGCCGTCAACGCAGTACGGAACTGGCGGCCCTCAACGACATCGCGGTTCGGTTGACAACGGTCCGCGACAATCGGGTGCTGCTACAGGAAGTCGTCGATCAAGCGCGCAGACTGTTGGGAGTCGATCTCGCCTACATGGGATCGGTGTACGAGGACGAGTTCGTCATCGAGGTCGCGAGCGGTGCTCTGACGCCGAAACTGATAGGCCTCAGGTTGGCGCAGGACGAAGGCCTCGTCGGCTTGATCGTGCGCGGTGCGTCGCCCTCGTGGACCCCCGACTACCAGAGCGAGCCTGCATTCCGGCACATGACCGGGGCCGACAGTGCGGCGCGGTCGGAGAACATGCGAGGTTTGCTCGGAGTGCCTTTGAGAGTGGGTGACCGAGTGATCGGGGTGCTGTTCGCCTGCAAGCGCCAGGAGCGGGACTTCGCCGAAAGCGAGATCGCATTGCTCTCCGCGCTCGCCGCGCATGCCGCTATCGCCATCGAAAACGTGCGCGCGATCGAAAGACTCGAATCGCTGAACCTGGAACTGTCCGTCCGTACAGCAGAACTGGAGCAGACCCTGCAATGGGACAGGACTTTGACGCAGGTCGTGCTCCGCGGCGGTGGCGTCGGGCGGCTCGTACGGGAGGTTGCGACGCTGTCCGGCCGACCGGCGTACTTTCTCACCGACGAGGCCACCGTCCCCGAACTTCTCGAAGACCGAGTCACTGAGGTAGGCAGTGCATTTCGGCAATGCCGCGACGGCGCAGAAACCGTCGCCGACGGTTCCATCACCGCCCACCGGGTCGCAGCCGCGGGCATCTTCCTGGGTGTGCTGCTCTCCGTCGGCCCGGACGATCAGCAGACGCGGTTGCTTCTCGACCGTGCGGTGCCGGCGATCGCGCTGTCTCTCGCGGAGGAACGTGCGGCAGCGGAGGCTGCACGACGAGCCCAGGACGCGTTTCTGGTCGACCTGCTGTCGCACCCGGCGGGTTCGCCCGACGACGAGCGTCGACAACTCCGACTGGCAGGGCTGACTCCCAGCTCGTCGTACTGCATTGCCGTCGCGCAGGGAGATGTGTCGCGGGCCGCGCTGGGAGTCGCGCAGTTTCCCGCCGGAACGGTTGTTGCCGAGCATGGTTCGAGGGTGTTGGTGGCAGTTCCCGCGCAGGAGTCCGCTGTGGTCCGGCCGATGTTCACGACGGGTGCGACGGTGGGGATTTCCGAGCCGGCTCGCGGAGCGCTTGCGCTCGCCTCGGCCTACCGCGAAGCACAGCAGACGGTCGACGTGCTGACCACCCTCGGCCGTGACGGTGAGGTCTCGTCGGCACGCGGTCTCGGAATCTACCGAATCCTCTTGAGTCACATGGCCCGCGAGCATCTCGACGAACTCACCGAAGAACAACTCGGACCACTGATGGCCGAGCAGAGCAAGAGGGGCGTTCCGTTGCTGGAATCACTGTCGGCGTATCTCGCGCACGGGCGTCACCATTCGGCCACCGCCGCGGCCCTCGGCGTGCATGTCAACACTCTTTACCAACGACTCGACGCGATCGACCGGCTCATCGGCACGCAGTGGCGTGATCCGGACAAGGCGCTCGATCTTCAGGTGCTGATGCGATTGCGTAGGAGCGCCGACCTTCTGGGGCGTGGGCATGGTGCACCGATTGTCCGCGAATGAACGTGGGATCCCCCGTCCTTGCCGTGACGATCGGTGCACCGTGCCCAGCTATCCGAGGAATTCGAGCAGCGCAGCGTTGAATTCCGTCGGCCGATCCATGTTCGACGCGTGGCCACATTTCTCCAGCACCACCGAGCGGCCGAGTGGATTCCCCGTGACCGAGTCGGCTGCATGCGTGGATGGCCAGAACTGACTGTCCCTGCCCGCGACCATCAACACCGGAACGTCAGCTGCAGCAACAACGTCACGCCAATCCGCAAGAGCGTGATCCCGCAGCAGTGCTCTCATCGGCGGAGTATCGGGCGAGACCATCTTCGGCATCGTTCGAAGCTTCACCACCATCTTCAGAACTGGCAACAGGGATTTTGATTTCCATTTCGGCAGGCCTTTGCCGGTGTCGGGGACGCCGTTGGCGAAGAACGTGTCCTTGTTGGCGTCGGTGAGCCCGTAGAAACCGTTGGACCAGTGGGCGTCGTTGATCATTTTCGGTGTCTGGTCCACGGATACAACGGCCTTCACCCGTCCGGTTCCGAACTGCGAAATGTACGACCAGATGGTGCTCGCTCCCATCGAACCACCGCACAGGACGGCGTCGTCGACACTCAGTGCTCGCAGAAAGTCGTCGATGTCCGCGCCGTGCCTGGCCATCGTCGCCCCGTGCTCGGGAGCCTCCGAGTCGCCGTGTCCCCGCCGGTCGAGTGCGAGGACCCGATATCCGGCGTCGACCAATGCCTTCTGCTGCAGCACCCATGTCGTGGCGGGTGCGCAGAATCCGGCGATCAGGACCACGACGGGTCCGCTGCCCTCGTCGATGTAATTGAGGGTCACGTTGTCGTTGGTGACGACGGTTGGCATGGTGGCTCCTTCTTCTCACCCGCGATGCAACCACGAATCCGACGCGACCGACATGGAGGTTCCCTCCACCGAAGTGGATCAGGTCGGCGTTGGCGCCGTCAGCTCGTCGACCGGGCGACGGCTGCGGCCAGTCGCGGACTCGATGGCGAGCCCTTCGCGTGCCCAGTACTCGAATCCGCCGATGAGTTCGCGGACATGGGTGTAGCCGAGTTGGGTGAGAGCCAAGGCCGCACGAGTCGAGCCGTTGCAGCCCGGACCCCAGCAGTAGACGACGATGTCGGCGTCACGATCGGGGAGCTCGTCGATAGCTCGCCGGGGGAGATCCGCCGTCGGAATGTGGAGAGCACCCGGAATGTGGCCCTGGTCCCAGGCCTGGTGATTGCGGGTGTCGACGACCACCGGAGCCGTCCCGGACGCACGTGCGGCAGCGAGGTCGGAGGGGTCTGTTTCGTAGTCGAGCTTCGCGGCGAAATGATCGAGTGCTGCTGTGTTCATGGCCTCCAGTTCACTGCATGGATGGCCCGTTCAGAACGTGCAAATGATGGCGTTGGCCGGGATTTGCCAGAGAATCGACGGTATCTTTCGGGGCATGCCGTCGAAATCGCAGATCGTCCTCGATGACACCGATTGCCTGATCGTCGCGGAACTTCAGCGTGACGGCAGGCAGAGCGTCGCCGAGCTCGGGCGTGTGATTTCGATGTCTGCCAGCGCGACCGCCGACCGGGTGCGTCGGCTGACCGATCACGGCGTCTTGACGGGATATGTCGCCACAGTCTCGGCAGAGGCACTCGGGTACGACATCGCGGCCTTCGTGCGGCTGGCCTACCCGTCGGGCAATTACAAACCGCTGCACGAGGTCATCGACACCACTCCCGAGGTGATCGAAGCCCATCACACCACCGGTGACGACTGTTTCGTCTTCAAAGTCGTTGCCCGCAACATGCGTGACCTCGAACGAATCACCGGCAAACTGGCCACCCTGGGCAGCATCACAACCAGCGTCGTCTACTCGAGCACGTTGCCGGGCCGGCCGATCGCTCCGGCCCGGTAGGTAATTGGTGGATGACCAGGTCTGACGCCCGTTATCAGTTGGGACGTGGACCAAAACGTGGACCCAGGGTATAGGTATTCGTAACGGTTGGTTCGCATTAGTGTTGTATGGGTGAACTCCGGGGCGACGACGTACTCCAGTCAGAATCCTTCGCGTCCGTCGTGGCTGTTGGTCGAGACCATTCACGCCGATCGCGCGTCCGTGGTGTCCCTCGGAGGCAGGGCGCGCGAAATGTCGTCTTTGCCCCGCGCGATCAAAGCCCTGGTGGGAGGCAGATCATCGACGCAGGTGGTCGGCGAGGTGGGGAGATTGCTCGAACGCGTGCGTGCAGACGCACGCAGTGTGGACGTCACCGTTCCCACCGGCGCCGTGCGAACCAGGGTTCTCCTGCACCCCGTCCTCGGTCCAGGCCGCGGTGTACACGGAGTGTTCGTGTGGATCGGTGATGCGAGTCTGGTCCCGGATCCGGTCCCGATTCAGGCCTTGGCCGTGACATTCGAGGTGGATCGGCGCTCGTTCGTGGTCGACCCCGACCAGCTGCGTCATGTCGTCGGCGAACCGGGGATCGACGGACGAACCAGTTTCACCTCGCACGAGGTGTTTCGATACGTCGACGTCGACGACGCAGTGACGGCAATCGGTGCCCTGCTTTCGCCGCAACCCGAGGACGGTGCCACTTGGAGTGGGCTGGCGACTGCACGTGACGCCCGGTTGCACGTCGTATTCACGGTGACGCCTGATCCCTCCAGGTGGCGAGGGTTGATTCACGCAGTTCAGTCCGACACGGTCTCGACGCCACGCCTGGAATCCGTGGCATTCGCCGCCCTCGGTCAGGTGTCGCCTCAAGTGGCGCTCGTCCTGATGGACGTCACCCACAATCGGCTCATTCGATGGCTCACCGATCCGCCTCCTGACATTCAGTGGAAGGGCATCGTCGACGATCGGGACACCCCGCATCCCGACGACGTCGAGCGGATATTCGCGGCAGCGTCCGGACTGTTCGCCGGTACCGCCACGAAAGGCTCCGTCGACGCCGTCAGGCTCCGCCGGTTCGGTGGCGGGTGGACGATAGTGGACGCGCAAGGTGTCCTCCTGCCGAAAGAACCGGGTGGGCCCGGGCTCATGCTCGTGCAGCTTGTCGTCGTCGGCTCGAGCGACGATCCCGATCCTGTGTCGCCGGACGACACCGGGAGTTCGCACTCCCGAACCTGAGCGCTGCGTGGCTACTCGCCCGAACATCCACCGGATTCGATCGATCTTCGAGGCACGCGGTGGGTTGAACGGCGAGTAGTAAGTCGGATCGGGCAGAGTGGGCGTGACTCGAGACGTACGAGGAAGGGCAAGAACATGACGGACGATCGAACGACGGTTGGACCACTGTGGGCGCTGGAGGGCGGAAGCCCGAACATCGACTCCGAGGCCTGGATCGCGCCTACCGCGACAGTGGTGGGTCGAGTGAACGTCGAGGCGTCGTCGGGAATCTGGTACGGCGCAGTGTTGCGCGCCGAGTTCGAGGACATCACCATCGGCGAGGGCAGCAACCTGCAGGACGGCGTCGCAGCGCATGTCGATCCGGGCTTCCCTCTGACGGTCGGCAAGAACGTCAGCGTGGGCCACAACGCGGTGCTGCACGGCTGCACGATCGGCGACGGCACTCTGGTGGGCATGGGCGCCATCGTCATGAACGGCGCAGTCATCGGCGAGGGAAGCTTGGTAGCGGCCGGCGCACTCGTCCTCGAAGGCACCCAGGTACCGCCGCGCTCACTCGTCGCTGGTGTGCCCGCCAAGATCCGCCGCGAGCTCACCGAGGACGAAGTGAACCACAACGGGCTCAACGCGGCGGTCTACCGAGAACTGCTGAAGCAGCATCGATCCGCTAGGCCGGTGTAGCACTACGTAGTGGCACGATTAAGCGCCCTCGGCGGCACCTGACCACACCACTGGGTTATACGTTCAGGCGCGAATGATGCCGTGAATAGGTGAAGTACAGGACCGTCGTCAGTGCGAGCCAGATCGCGAACAGAAGCCATGTCTCCCAGTGCAATGTGGAGATCAGATACAGGCACGCGACGATGGACAGCACCGGGAGCACGGGGTACAGCGGCACCCGAAAACCGCGCTCCAGATCTGGTTCGCGCCTGCGCAGGATGATGACGCCCGCCGACACCACGGTGAACGCGACGAGGGTGCCCATGCTCACCAGGTCGGCCAGGAAGTCGAGTGGCAACAGCCCCGCCATCAAGGCAACGACGAACGCGACGATGATGGTGTTGGGTATGGGGCTGAGCGTCTTCGGGCTGACATCGGAGAAGACCTTGGGGATCATTCCGTCTCGGCTCATCGCGAACAGCACACGAGTCTGCCCGTAGAGCGTGACGAGCGTGACCGAGAAGATCGAGACGACGGCGCCGGCGGACAGGATGATCGACGGCCACTCGGTGCCGGTGACGTTCTGCAGGATTTCCGACAGGCCCGCTTCCTGGCCGTCGAACTCGGTGTATTTCTGGGCGCCGATCGCGGCGAAAGTGACGATCAGATAGATGGCCGTCACGACGATCAAGGCTGTGATCAGCGCGATCGGCAGTGTCTTCTTGGGGTTTTCGACTTCCTCGCCGGCGGTGGACACGGCATCGAGGCCGATGAAGGTGAAGAAGATCATTCCCGACGCAGCGCCGATGCCTGCAACGCCGAAGGGCGCGAAGGGTTCGAGGTTGGAGATGTCGAAGCCGAAGAACGCAATGACGGCGAACATGGCCAGCACACCGATCTTGGTGACCACCATGATCGCGTTGACTCGTGCGGACTCGCTGGTTCCTCGGATCAGCAGTAGCGCGCAGAGTGCAACCAGAACGATTGCGGGAACATTGATTCCGAATCCGAGACCGTCACCCGGTGCGTGGCTGAGCACGTCGGGTATCTGGAATCCGAACAACCGATTGAGCAAGTCGTTCAGATACTGGCTCCACAGCACCGACACCGCGGCGGTCGAGACCCCGTACTCGAGAATGAGACAGGCGCCCACGAGCAGCGCGACGAACTCCCCGAGGATCGTGTAGGCGTAGGTGTACGTCGAACCGGAAGCCGGAATGCTCGACGCCAACTCCGCGTAACAGAGCGCGGTCAATCCTGCGGTGATCGCGGCCAGAATGAACGAGAAGATCACCGCGGGTCCGGCCAGCGGAACAGCGTTGCTGAAAATGAAGAAGATGCCGGTGCCGACGGTGGAACCGACGCCGATACACGTCAGCTGAAACGTGTTCATACTCCGCTTCAGCTGTGTCCCACCGTGATCGGATTCGAGGGCGGCGATGTCGCCGATCGGCTTGCGCCGCAGCAATGTACTCATTGTTCCTCCAGATTCGCGCGTAGAGAACTGCCGCGGGGCACGACGAGCATGGGCACCTTCGCATAACGGATGATCTTCGACGCCGAGGACCCGAGAAACACGCGGGCGATCGGACCGAGGCGCGACGAACCGACGACCAGGAGATCGGAATCGGTGAACGCGGCGGCGTCGACCGCTGCCTCCCAGCCGTGTCCGGCCACGGTGGCAGTGTCGACCTCGAGATCGGAACGCGTCGAGAAGAGTGCAGCCCTGGCGTCGGCGAGCAGGCTCTCGGCCTGTTGCTTCCACCCAGCGCTGACCACGTCCTCCGCGCCGTAACCACCCAGCGGCGGAAAGGATGTGGAGGCGCGTGGCGCGAACGCGATGAGTCGAAGCGGCACCGACCATGCTGCGGCCAGCACGGTCGCTGTTCGCAGTGCGTCCTCGGACTGGGAGGTGCCCACGTATGCGCAACTGATGCGGCCGATGGGCTTCACTGTCTCGCGTGTGCCGCGGGGAGCCAGTGCGAGTGGAACTGACGAAGAGTGAAGCAAGGAGTCGGTGGTGCTGCCCGGTGCGAAACGGCCTGCAGGGCCATCCGCGCTGCCGAGTACGACGATGTCCGCGTCGTACTGTTTGGCCGCTTCGTTCAAGCCCGCACTCTCGGCGGTGTTGGTGACGTAGAAGGCAGCAGGGTCGGCCGTTCGCACACCCAATTCCGCGATTGCCGCCTGGGCGGCACGAACAGCGGAAACGCCGTGCTCGGACAGCCAGCGTTGGTACTCGGCGTCCACCTTCGCCATCGACGGGAAGGGCCACGATTGGGGCAATACCGTGCAGGTTCGTACAGCAACGCTGCCCGATGCGGCGAACCTGGCTGCGAGCGCGAGGGCGTCGTGCCCTGAGTCGTCGGGAATCCAGCCGACGAGCGCACTCATGTCGATCCCCATAGCGCCTCCGTGAGACGAGCCGCCTCCGCGAAAAAGGAGTACAGCAAGATCAAAACAGTATGAGACCGAGGTAGCGATCGCGCAGGGGAAGTGGATCAGTCCGCTCCGCTCGAGTCGTCACGGGACCGGGTGGTGACTTCGCCCAACCGGCCGGGGTCGCAGCAGACCGGTCAAGACATGCGCCTGTTCGAGCAACAGCGTCCCGAGTTCGCGATGACGTTCGACTCGAAACCGAGTCTCGACTCCGGTCAAGCTCAGCGCCCACGCCGGCATGCCGTTTCGATCGAACACCGCGGCGCCGATTCCCCAGCTGCCCTCGACGAGCAAGCCCGGATTGACGGCGTACCCGGTTTCGCGAGTCGCACCGATCCTGCCCGCCAGAGCGTCGGGTGAGTGCTGCGGTCCCCAGTCCGGTTGGAGTTCGGCTCTCGCAAGGTAGTCGTCGACCTCTCGGTCGGGAAGGTGCGCGAGGATGACCAAACCGGCCGACGCCACCCCGAGCGGCAATCGGATTCCCTCGTACAAGACGTGCGAGCGCAGAGGAAAGCTGCCGTCCTCACGCAGGAGACAGACGGTCTCGTCGCCGCGCCGCGCGGACAGGAAGGCGCTCTCGCCGCTGGCTGCGGCCAAGGTATGCACGACGCGCCGTGCGTGGTCGGTGATGTCGTACCTGCTCGCAGCCGCCGATCCGAGTAGATACATCTCCGGGCCGAGGGTCCAGCGGCCGGTTGCGTTGTCGCGGTCGAGAAAGCCCTCGGACGCCAACGACGTCAACAGTCGATGTGCCGTGGGCCGTGCCAATTCGGTGGCCCGGGCCAATTCGGTGGTCGACGCTCCTGCCGGCTCGGCGCTACCGACGGCACGGAGTAGTGCGGTGGTGCGAGCGACGACGTTCGGCGGCATATCGCGAGTCTATCGGAGCGTTCACTCAATGAACGTTTTAGCTCTTTGGGTTCGGTCTCCGACCACTTTCCGGCGTTCGCTTTGACGATCAGGCTGCAAAGGATCTACTACTGCAGAGCTACAGCACGTTCGCTGTATGGACGTAAGGAGATTCACGTGGCAGGAAAGGTGTACGAGTCGGCAGCGTCCGCGGTCGCCGACATCGGTACGGGTGCTCGGATCGCGGTGGGAGGGTTCGGCCTATGCGGAATTCCCGACGCCTTGATCGGCGCGATCGGGGAGGGCGAGGCGACGGATCTCGAGGTCTTCTCCAACAACTGTGGCGTCGACGACCATGGCCTGGGAATTCTGTTGTCGATCGGGCGCATCGCTCGGGTGACGGCGTCGTACGTCGGTGAGAACAAGGAATTCGCGCGGCAATATCTGGCCGGTGAACTGGAAGTCGAGCTGACCCCGCAGGGAACCCTCGCCGAGCGGCTCCGCGCAGGCGGTACCGGTATTCCGGCGTTCTTCACCCCTGCCGGTGTCGGTAGCCCGATCGCCGACGGAGGTATGCCATGGCGCTACAACGCCGACGGCTCCGTCGCGATCTCGTCGCCTCCCAAGGAAACTCGCGTGTTCGGATCGAAGCGGTACGTACTCGAAGAGTCCATCACCGCCGATTACGCACTCGTTCATGCCTTGGTGGGTGACACCGAAGGCAACCTGGTGTTCGACAAGACCGCGATGAACTTCAATCCACTGGCGGCCATGGCAGGCAGGATCACGATCGCACAGGTCGAGCGCCTCGTCGAGCCTGGCGAAATCGATCCGGGCGCAGTGCATCTGCCGGGGGTCTTCGTTCAGCGGATCGTCGAGACCGGGCCGCAGGACAAGCGCATCGAAAAGCGCACCATCAGTGCAGGAGGACAGGCATGAGCTGGACCCGCGAGCAGATGGCCGAACGAGCCGCAGCCGAAATGGTCGACGGTGAATACGTCAACCTGGGAATAGGTCTACCCACGCTGATTCCCGGCTACCTGACGAATGACGTTCGAGTGACACTGCATTCGGAGAACGGCATCCTCGGCACGGGACCGTATCCCACCGAGGAAAACATCGACGCCAACCTCATCAATGCGGGTAAGGAGACCGTCACCGTCAATCCCGGTGCGGCGTTCTTCGATTCCTCGTTGTCCTTCGGCATGATTCGCGGTGGCCACATCGACACCGCGGTCCTCGGCGGTATGCAGGTCTCGCGTTCAGGAGATCTCGCGAACTGGATGGTGCCCGGCAAGATGGTCAAGGGCATGGGCGGGGCGATGGATCTCGTTCACGGTGCTGCGCGCGTCATCGTTGTCATGGAACACACCGACCGCGAGGGCAATCCGAAGATCCTCGACACCTGCACCCTTCCACTGACGGGCCAGGGCGTCGTCAACCGCATCATCACCGACCTTGCCGTCATCGACGTCGTCGGAGACGGATCGCTCGCGCTGGCCGAGCTGGCACCCGGCGTAACGCGCGAGGAAGTGGTAGCGGCGACCGGCGCGGTGCTGAGCTGACGGTCATGCCAGGAGGTCGGCGGCGGTGACCACCGTGGCGAATTCACCGTGAAGGTTGGTTGCGGTGATGTGGGCCAACAGGTCTGCGTCCACGGTGGTGCCGTCGGGAGCTGCTCTGTCGAAGGTGTGGGTGGCGTCGAGTGTGAACGCAACGTCGTAACCGAGGTTGCCCCCGACGCGCGCGGTGGTTTCGCAGCAGTGATTGGTCGTGATGCCGCACACGACGATCTGCTCGATGCGGTGTTCGTCGAGCCACTGCTGCAGGTCGGGACTGCCGTGGAAGGCGGAGTTCACCCGTTTGGACACGAGGAGATCGGGCTCTCCGGTGAGAAACTCCGCGAATGCGTTGCCGGAGTTGGACGGGTGAAGCGGCGACGCCGTGTTCTCGGAGTCGTGTCGAACGAACACCAGCGGGCGTCCCGTCGTCTTCCAGTGCTCCACGAGTGCAGCGATGTTCGACTCGCACTTAGGATTGTTCCGCCGCCCCCAGAACTCGGCGTCGGAGAATGCGCGTTGGACGTCCACCACGATCAGTGCAGCCCGAGGTCCCGGTTTCCAGTCGCTCACGTCGGCGAGCGTAACCGGTGCTCAGATCGCGGGAACCTCGAACGTCGGACTCGGTGCGTGAGCGGTGCGAGTGGTGAACGTGACGGTGACCGGACCTGCTCCGGTATCGATGTCGACATACGGGTTGCGAATGTTGGGACCTTGGAATCGCCAGCTGGCAACTTGGTGCGCGAGAACTCCGCTTGCACCGGTCGTGTGGTTTCTCCACGCTGCATCGATCGTCAGGAAGCACTCATAGTTCGCCGAACCCGACCACGCAGGGTTGTACAGGTGGGTGGTGAAGTCCGCCGCAATGATGTTCGGCCTGGAGTCGTTGCGATTCACCTTGACGTCGACGGTGCCGCCCAGACACTGGGGTTGCTCGGCGAGGGTGTAGATCCGCTGCTCGGGCGAGAAGTAGAACTCGGTGGCGTGGCCGGTGCCGGCGCCCGCGAGCACCGATCCGGCCGCGAGTGCTGCAACTGCAGTGCTTCGAACAACGCTCCGCTTGTTCATGAAACTCCCTGACGGTGGTGTGGCCCGGCCCGGGGTTGAGGACCGGTGGTGAGCACGGCGGACCATCGAAAAGGTAACACCGATCTCCGGGTCGTTTCGTCCGTATTGTCGTCAGTTGACACCCGAATGTGACATCGGGGTCAGTGTGCACTGACCCGTGCCACTATGGCGGGGTGGAGCAAAACTCGAACACTGGTCCGCTCGCGGGCCTCGTCGTCGCCGACTTTTCGCGTGTCCTTGCTGGTCCGTACGCGACGATGATGCTCGGTGACATGGGCGCCGACGTGATCAAGATCGAGCGTCCCGGCGACGGGGACGACACTCGATCCTGGGGTCCGCCATACGACTCGACTGGTACTGCAACCTATTTCGCCTCGGTGAACCGCAACAAGACCTCACGCGCAGTGGACTTGAAATCCGCGGCGGGGATCGCCGAAGCACGGGAGATCGTAGCCGGCGCCGACATCGTGATCGAGAACTTCCGTGCGGGCACGATGGACCAACTCGGCCTTGGATATCGCGAGGTGTCGGCTGATCGGCCTGGATTGATCTACTGCTCCATCACGGGGTTCGGCACCGGGGGAGGGGCGTCGTTGCCCGGGTACGACCTGCTGGTCCAAGCCGTCGGCGGACTGATGAGTGTCACCGGACCGGATCCGCACACACCCACCAAGGTCGGCGTCGCCATGGTCGACATCGTCACCGGGCTGCACGCACTGACCGGTATTCTTGCTGCGCTGCATCACCGTTCGGTGTCGGGACGAGGCCAGCACGTGCATACATCCTTGATGTCGTGTGTGCTGTCAGCGCTCAGTAACCAGTCTGCTGCCTTCCTGGGCGCAGGCGTCGTCCCGACAGCGATGGGCAACAAGCACCCGTCGGTCGTGCCGTACGAAGTCTTCGAGACCGCCAACCGGCCGCTCGCGCTTGCGGTGGGAAACGATACACAGTTCGCGACGTTGGCCGAGGTGTGCGGACTCGATTGGTTGGCGAACGACGATCGCTTCGTGGGCAATTCGAACCGAGTGCAGAACCGGGACGCGCTGATCGACGAGCTGACCGCCGCATTCCGAACCCGCTCGGCCGACGAGTGGCACCGTACACTGTCGAGTCGCGGCGTCCCCGCAGGGCCGGTCAACACCATCGACGAGGCGTTCGCGTTTGCGGAATCCATCGGTCTGAATCCGCGGGTGAACGTCCCAGGAACCGTGACCCAGGGTGTTCGCAATCCCATCGACTTCTCGGCCACGCCCGTCGGCTATCGCCTGCCGCCCCCGGCCATGCCTGGCTAGGGTGGAGGAATGTTCGTCAACTCGCCGTCCACGTTCGTTGCCGACGCCATCCGCGGCCTCGTCGCCTCCTCCGGTGACATCGCATGGCATGCCGATCCAGGGTTTCTCACCCGTAAGGAACCTCTGCCGTCCGGCCGTGTCGCACTACTGTCCGGCGGTGGAAGCGGCCACGAACCGATGCACGCGGGATTCATCGGTCGCGGGATGCTTGCGGGTGTATGCCCGGGGTTGGTGTTCACGTCGCCGAACTCGCTGCAGGTCCATGTTGCGTCCAAGGCAGTCAGCGTCGGAGGCGGTGTGTTGCACATCGTCAAGAACTACACCGGTGACGTGATGAACTTCCAGGTCGCCCGAGAGTTGTTGTGCGAGGACGACATAGAAGCCGACTATGTGCTCGTCGACGACGACGTTGCCACCGAACGAGCAGACGGAGACGGTCCTGGACGTCGGGGAACCGGCGCGACGGTCATCGTCGAAAAGATCTGCGGCGCAGCGGCGGAGCGTGGTGACTCACTGGCAGACGTCGTAGCGATAGGACGGCGAGTGGTCGCCAACGCACGCAGCATGGCTGTTGCCCTGCGCCCATGTACCTTGCCTGGCTCCAGCGAACCGTCCTTCGACCTGCCCGACGGTGAGATCGAACTCGGCATCGGGATCCACGGCGAACGAGGGACGTCGCGCGTCCCGGCGATGGCTGCCCAGGACATCGTCGCCGCGCTGGTCGACCCCATCGTCGACTCCCTCGGACTCCAGAAGGACGAGTCCGTCATCGCCTTCGTCAACGGGCTCGGGGCGACGCATCCGATGGAACTGCAACTGCTGTACGGCGAACTGGCAGAGATGCTGTCCGACAAAGGAATCAACGTAGCAAGACCGCTCGTAGGAAGCCTGGTCACCGCGCTGAACATGGCGGGCGCGTCGATCACGCTCGTCCGGGTCGACGAAGAAATGCTCGAACTCTTCGACGCCCCCACCGATGCACCGGCGTGGCCCAACGCGCACGCTACCGGCGACTCGGTACTGGGCGAACGCGAAAGCTTCGGCCCGAGTTTCGAACCGAGTGACACTGCCAGCGAACGTAGCCCGTTCGTGTCGACGTGGATCGCAACCTGGGTCGAGAAGGTACTTGCCGAGGAGCCGGCGCTCACCGAACTCGACCGGCGCGCAGGCGACGGCGACTTCGGGACCAACATGGTCTCCGCCCTCGAACAGCTCGACCTGCCAAGTATTCGCGAAACCTACTCAGCACAAACAGTATTCGAGGCAGTATCCGAAGCGTACCTGGGACACGCCGGAGGGACGTCGGGCGCATTGTTCGGAATCTGGTTCCGCCAGTTCTACACCTCTCTCGAATCAGTCGACCTCGCCTCCATCACCGCCGCCGCGCGTGGTGGGCTGGACAAGATCGTCCAACTCGGCGGTGCGCACGTGGGCGACCGAACAATGGTCGACGCCATCGCCCCGGCCGTCGATGCCCTCGAAGGTGCGGCAACTTTGCAGGAAGGTCTACAGGCCGCAGCGGCTGCAGCGACCTCCGGAGCCCAATCAACCGAGCACCTCACCGCCAACCGAGGACGCGCCTCCTACCTGGGTGAGTCGGTGGTAGGCGTCGAGGATCCGGGGGCGGTGGTGATGGCGTGGTTCTTCGAGGCGGCGTCAGACGCTCAGTGACCTGACGAATACCTGCGCGATCGCTTCGAGACCGGCCTGGTCGTCGGCGTCGAAGCGGTCGGGGATGGGGCTGTCGAGGTCGAACACGCCGACCAGTGTGTCGCCGTCGTAGAGAGGTACGACGAGCTCGGAGCGGGTTGCTCCGTCGCATGCGATGTGTCCGGGGAAGGCGTGAACGTCCGGCACGCGCTGTGTTTCCCTCGTGGTCGCGGCGGTTCCGCATACTCCTCGGCCCAGGGCGATCCGTACACACGCAGGCTGTCCTTGGAAGGGGCCGACGACGAGTTCGGTACCGTCAAACAGGTAGAAGCCGACCCAATTGACGTCGGACAATGCATGATTGACGAGCGCGGATATGTTCGCGGCGTTGGCGATTCGATCCGATTCACCGTCGACAAGCGCCCGAGCTTGCTGCGTCAGCTGCTCGTACTGCTCGGCCTTGGTGCCTTCGAGTGTGGTTGCGGTGAACGACATGCACCGAGTCTATTTGTTGATCGCTCTCCGTCGAGCGCTCAGGCGCCCGGCGGCAAAACCGACGGCGAACAGCACCAGCAGAATCAGCCACAACGGCGACGTGATCTTCAGCCAGAACAGCTCAATGGTAGTGCGGTACCGATTCTCGGCAATGAACACCACCGCGAGGATCACCAGCACGATAGGTATCCAGTGTGTCTTCAGAATGCTCAGAGCTCGATTTCTACCCGACATACATCAGCAAATTACCCGGTCAGCGCTGGCCTTCGACCCAGAACCGAACAGCCGAGTACGACGAGATACAGCGACATCCCGGACACCTGAATGCGCTGCGCAATGCCGAGTCCGTAGGAGCCGGGGAGGTTGTCCGCGATCATCAGCCACAAGGTTGCGGTCGACGTGAGGATCAGCACCGCAAGCCCGAGCGTCCTGAGCAGCGGAAGCGTGCGATAGCGGAAAGCCGCAACAGTGAACGCCACCATCGCGGTGAACACTGCGAACACCGCAATCGTGCTGGTCAGTGCGTGAACGTGGTGGAGCTGCGGGAACAACCCGCTCGGCTCGACGGGGCAGGATGGATCGTTTTCGGCGACGCATTCGATGGGAAGTTGCGAGTCCGCGATGGTCGCCGCACCGAACACTGCAATCGCAATCCAACCCGTGGTCGTGAGGGCTCGACGATCCAGGACGCTGCCCAGTCCCGCCGCCGCGATCAACAGAACGCCCGTAATCGCGTCCGCGGTGCTGAAGAAATGCCGATACGGCTGATCCGCTGCGTCGAGTTCACTCAGAAACGAATGCGCAGGGTCGAGGCCGGTGTCGAGAAAGAACTCCGCCACCCACGCCGAGTACAAAACCCCGGCCAGCACCAGTAACACCGTCGTCGCGGTGACTCTCCGTCGCGTCACTCCAGCAACAGTAGTTTGCCCGGTCGGCGGCCCGGGGGGGGAGACCGAATGAGACATTCGTTCGCTTGGGAGACCGAATGAGACATTCGCGCACTCTGAGTGACTGAAACAGACATTCGTTCACGTGGGAGACCGAAACAGACATTCGCTCACCCGGTAGGAGACCGAAACAGTCATTCGGTCAGGCCGAGGCCCGGTCCGTACTCAGCCCAGCGCGTGTACGACCCTGTCGGCTGCATCGGATGCAGGTTCGTGCTCCCACACGCGTACGACGGTCCAGCCTTGAGCGGCCAAACGGTCGTCGGTGTCGCGATCCCGGGCGACGTTGGCATCCAACTTGTCCGCCCACCACTGGGCGTTGTTGCGCGGCTTCGTCGCGTGGATCGGGCAACTGTGCCAGAAGCATCCGTCGACGAACACGGCGACCTTTCGTCGGGGAAACACGAGATCTGCCCGACGCCTCATCCCCTTCAGCGGTGCGCGATCGACGAAATATCGCAGGCCTCGACGGTGTAGTTCCTGCCGAAGTGCAACTTCTGGCTTGGTATCGCGTCGCCGCTGCTTGCTCAGCCGCGCACTGGTCGCAGCATCGGTCACCGGTCTGCCCACAAACTCCAAACTAGCCCCATCCGGTCATTCCGCAGGCTCCACTCCTAGCCGAGCCGGGTCATTCCGCAGGCTCCACTCCTAGCCGTCTTCGCTGTCCTCGGGCTCGGACCAGGTCGGGGCAAACTTGTTGCGACGCTCGACCTCGCTGTGGACGACCGCGGTGAACTCCTCGAACGTCAGGGTCTGCGAATCGGAGGGCCGGCCGTTGCGCGGAGGGGATTCGTCGACGTCGAAGAACCGGACCTCGCCGTCCGGGTTGTAGAGACCGATGAAGACCTTCTCGAACAAGTCGTAGCGGGTGTCCTCGGCTCCGAGGTCGACCCACATCTTCGCGGTTCCACCGAAAACGGCCCGTTTGCCCCGACCGGACCGTTTGGACAGCGTTGTGACGTGATGCGCGAACGACGACTTGCCGATGTCACTGGCTTTCGATGCATCACCGTCGTCGCACGTGGCGAACGGGGTGAACATGACGGCGATCAACACGCTGTACGGCTGGCGCTGGTGCAGAACCATTGCCTCGCCGCGTAATTCGTGGTCATTCCGGACGATGTTCTTGGTCCAGCGGCCGAACTTGCCGGTCCGCGGACTGAAATCGCGGAAGCTGTATGTCTTGATGGACACACACAGAATCAAGCCGAGCGTCGGATCGAGGGCCTTGACGTCGAGCCGCTTGCGCCCCTTCGCGACGTCGACCTGCGCCTCCTGCCCGACGCCCATCGCGTCGGGAGTGATGTTCGGATAGTGCGGCCGCAGGGCGTCGGCGACGGTCTGCGCCAGATGATTCGACAGTCGCTGCGCGTAGTTCTTCTTGTCGCTTCTATCGGCGTCGGGTGCCGGTTTGGAGCCCGCGAGTGCTAGCGGGCGAGCCAGCGCCGGCGGGTCTGGAAACAGCTGATCGCTCATGCGGCCCTTGGGTTCGGGTGTCCGCCCATACGGTCGAGGTGGGATTCGACGTCGTCGAGGAATCCAGGGACGAAGCGAAGATTGCCCATGCGCGCCCGCTTCAAGAAACCAGCGGTTGCTCGCGCCGAGAGCAGTTGCGAGTCCTCGAGGAAATCGCTGAGGTTCTCGTACGGCTCGTGGACAGGCCACGTCGAGCGGTGGACCTTGAACGCCGAACCCTTCGCTCCCCAGGCCGCGGCGGGCCAAGCCTGACCGGGCACCATCTGAACGTCTTCGGACGCATCGTGCACCTGCGGATGCTCCAGCTGCGACGCAACCCACGACGCCATCCGGACACTCACCGCATTCCCGACGAGTTTCCACCGATGGCCGGCCCGAACTCCGGGCACCGACACAGCGGGAGCCGTCCAGTCCGGATCGAAGCCCTGCAGTCGCTCAGCACTGACGATGCCAGGCGTGACGATCTCACCGGACGGCAGACGAACGGCCGGCGGACTGGCGATGCCGATGGACGATCCGCCCTTCAGCGTGGGGACCGCATTGACTGCCCACCCGAGACCACGAGTGCCTTCGGTCCAGTAGAAGCCACACGGTTGCTCGGACGGGTCACCGTCGGGTAGCGGCCCTTCGTCCTGCGAGAACAGAATCTCGCGAGGATCTTCGGTCCGTGAGGCCAGCATCAGCACACGTTGGCGGCGCTGCGGAAGTCCGAACGACCGGGCGTCGACGACGCGGTACGCCCACATGTATCCGAGATCGGACAGGGCATCGGTGATGTGCCGCATTGCCGCGCCGCGCCCGAGCTGCAGCATGAATGGAACATTTTCGATCAACAGCCACCGCGGCCCGTTGCGTCGTTTGACGAGCCGAAAAACCTCGTCGACCAGACCTGAGCGGTCGCCGGTGATACCGGCCGTCCGACCTGCCTGCGAGAGGTCCTGGCACGGAAAGCCGGCAGCTACCAACTCGGTGCCCGACGGTAACCCGCGCAGTTTGGTGACATCACGATGAAGCGGAACGTCGGGAAAATGGGCACCGAGAACAGCACCGGCGCCGGGGTCGATTTCGCACAGCAGTTCGCTCGACCAGCCCTGCTCCGAGAGCCCCAACTCGAGCCCGCCGATTCCGGCGAACAGCCCGACCATCGATCGCGAACCCACGCGCACCCTTCTCTCCCGAAGCGAAAACTCTTTGGAGAACGTTACTCGAGAACTCCGACAGGTTTCGCCAACCGTCGCGGTGCGCCTGCGTCAGCTGAGTAGTTCCTTTTCGATTTCGGGAGGAAGTCCGTGCACCGGCCGGTCCGGTCGATGCGCGGGCATACCCTCCCGGCGTATCCAAGCCCAGGTATCTCGGACCGTCGACGCGGCGGGGCGGCACACCAACCCGGCCGCGACCGCCTTGGACGTGTCGGCCTTCAGAAATCCGGCGAACTCACCGGACGGAGGCACCCAGCACGGCAGATGCGTCCACGGCTGCGCCCCTGCCGCAGCCAGACGGGCCTCGTCGATCCACACGAGCTCGGCGTCGGATCGCACAGTGTCGATGCATGCGGTCAGAAGCTCGGACATCGACGCATGCCCGGATCTACTCGCCACGTCGTGCGGGCCGACGGCTCCGCGCTCGAGCCCGGAAAGAACGAACGACGCGGCATCACGAGCATCGACATATTGCAATGGTCGATCGGGTGCCCCCGGCGCGACGACGCGGCCACCCGCAGCGATCCGGTTCAGCCACCAGGGTAGGCGTCCGATGTCCTCGTGCGGCCCGAGGATCAAACCTGCCCGAGCCAGGAGTGCGTCGGGAAACGAGGCGAGGATGCCCAGCTCGGCGCCGCGTTTGCTCGCTGCGTAGTCGGCGCCGCCCGACGAGGCATCCACCACTGACGAGACATCGACCACTGGAGAACTTTCGTCGACGTGCAAACCCCATCGGTACACGGACACACTGGAGATGTACGCGTAACCAGGGACGTGCCCCGTCAGCGAGAGCGCGTTGTCGGTGGCGACCTCCGGAGGTCCATCCCAGGTGTCGACGACGAAGTCCCACTGCCGACCGGCGACTGCGTCGTCGAATGCTCGTCTGTCCGTCCGATCGGCCCGGACGAGCTCCACCCCAGCGGGCACCGAACCGGTGACGCCACGATTGAGCATCGTCACCTCCCAGCCGCGGGCGATACCGTCGTCGACGATGGCGCGGCCTACGAACCGCGTTCCTCCCAAGACCAACATCCTCATGACGAACATGATCGCCGTCGCTGAATCCTGTCGACAACCGTTTCGGCTCAGAGCAGATTTGACCTGAACCATAGTTTAGGTTCGAGGATGGAATGTGCCGGCAGAAAAATCGGTTGGCCTTAGGGCTGTGGGAATGAAATCATTCATTTCACAGCAGGTGAGGAGAACGAAGAGTGTCCACGGGTGTGCTCGAACCGCAGATGACCACGCTGGATCAGCCGAACCCGAAGGCCGCCCAACCGAGTTCGTTGGCCCGGTTTCTGCCGTTCCTGGCGCCGTACAAGTGGCATTTCATCTTCTCGATCACAGCGTCACTGATCGCGACGCTCACCGGCCTGGTCATACCGCTCGTGATTCAGGGAGTCATCGACGGACCGATCACCGACGGTAATTTCGCGGGCGTGTGGTGGCCCGCCGCGCTGGTGCTGCTGCTGGGAACGATCGACGCTGTCGGTATCTGGATCCGTCGTTACCTGGTGTCCGGGCCGTCGAGCCAGTTCGAAATATCAGCTCGCGCAGCCGTATTCGAAAAACTTCAACGGTTGTCCGTCTCAGCCCATGAGGGCTGGGAGTCGGGACAGCTGCTGTCGAGGGCCATCGCGGACCTGTCCTCGCTACGGCGGTTTGTCGCATTCGTCGGACCGTTCATCATCATCAACACCGTTGCATTGATAGCGGGTCTCGGCGTGCTGTTCGTACAGTCGTGGCAACTAGGCCTCATCATGGCGGTGACGGGCATTCCGCTGGTGATCATCTGCACCAGGTTCGAGACGTTGTATCGGATCGTCGCACGCGACGCTCAGGACCAGGCAGGCGACGTCACGACGACCGTCGAGGAGTCCATTCAGGGCATCCGGGTTCTGAAGGCGTTCGGTCGCAGTGCGCACCTCGGTCGCCGATTCATCCGCGAGGCCGCAACCCTGCGTAGCACCGAGATGACGAAGGTGCGGTACCTGGCGATCTTGTGGGCGCTCATCGTCGGCATTCCACCGGTCGGCATCGGCGCCATGCTGGCATTCGGCACGTATTCGATCGTTCAGGGCACCATGACGGCAGGCATGCTCGTCGCGGTGATGGCGATCGTGGCGTTCCTGCTCTGGCCCATCGAATCGTTCGGTTTCCTACTCGCCGAGCTGAACAATGCGCGCACCGCGGCCGATCGTTACTGGGAGATCATGGACACTCCCGAAACGATTACCGGACCCGCGAATCCTGTTCCATTGCCGCGTGATGTGCACGGGATACTCGAATTCCACAGCGTTGGATTCACGTTTCCCGACGCCTCCGCCCCGCTGCTGACCGACGTCGAGTTCCGCATCGAACCGGGCGAGACGGTCGCTCTGGTCGGCGTCACCGGGAGCGGCAAGACGGCGCTGACGAACTTGGTTCCGCGGTTGTTCGATGTGACGAGTGGTGCCGTCACGATCGATGGCATCGACGTCAGGACACTGTCTTTGGCCGATCTGCGGTCGGTGGTGTCGGTGGCTTTCGAGGATCCGGTTCTGTTCTCGGCGAGTGTCCGCGAGAACATCGCCCTCGGTAGGCCTGGCGCATCGGACGCCGATGTCGATGAAGCGTTGGACATCGCACATGCACGAGACTTCGTCGAGACCTTGCCATGGGGACTCGACACTCGTATCGGCGAGCAGGGAATGAGCCTGTCCGGTGGGCAGCGTCAGCGACTGGCTCTTGCCCGAGCCGTGCTCGGCAAGCCGAGGATTCTGGTGCTCGACGACCCACTGTCGGCGCTGGACGTCAATACCGAAGCGCTGGTGCAAACAGACCTACGACGAGTCCTGACGCACTCGACGACATTGCTCGTCGCGCATCGGCCGTCCACTGCCGCACTCGCAGACCGAGTGCTCTACCTGGAGAACGGAAGAATCGTGGAACAGGGCACGCACGAACGCCTGTTGGCGACCTCGTCGAAGTACCGCCACGTGATGGGATCCATCGATGACTGAGCAGGGCGAAAAGGACTGGCGAGGAGTAGGAAACGAGGAGTCCGACGTCGACCCGACCGGCAACCTGGTTCTGGCAGGCAGGTCGCGGCGGCTGCTGTTCTCACTCGTCCGGCCGTACAAGAAGCAGGCGTTGCTGGCTCTCGCGATCATCATCGTCGACAACCTTGCGTTCGTCGCAGGCCCGTTGTTCATCGCGTACGCGTTGGACAACGGCATCTCCGCCGCGGTCGGTGGCAACTGGACGCCGTTGGCGTGGACGGTGTTCGGCTATATCGCCGTGGGCATCCTCGGTGCGATCACCACGTATACGTTCCTGATGGTCTCGGGCAGTTTGAGCCAAGCAATCCTGTTCGATCTGCGCAAGCGTGTGTTCAAGCATGCACAGTTGCTGAGCTTGTCTTTCCACGAGAAGTACACATCGGGTCGGCTGATCTCGCGGATCACCAGCGACGTCGAATCGCTTCAGACGTTGCTCGAAAGTGCGTTGAACGACGCCTTGTCGGCGGTCCTGTCGATCGTCAGCATCGCGATCATTCTCGTGTATCTCGATCTGCCGCTTGCGTTGATCGTTCTTGCGGGCTTCGTGCCGCTCGTCCTGGTGACGCGATGGTCGCAGCGTCGTCAGCGCACGGGGTACCGGCGAACTCGTGTGGCGATCGCCAGGGTCGTCGTGCACTTCGTGGAGTCGATGGGCGGGATTCGGGCGGTTCAGGTGTTCCGGCGGGAACCTCGGAACGACTCGATTCTGAAGACCGAGGACTCCGAGTATCGCGACGCGACGACTGCTGCGCTGCGCGGGATGGCCAGTTACACCGGCATCGTCCGGTGGATCGGCAATCTCACGCTCGCGATCATCGTCGTATTCGGAAGTTACCGAGTGATCAACGGACACATGGATATCGGCATTCTCGCCGCATATGTGCTCTATCTACGTCGGTTCTACGGGCCGCTCGACGAGCTGGCCATGGTGTTCAACGCCTACCAGTCGGCCGCAGCAGCGCTGGAGAAGATCTCCGGTGTGCTGGAGGAGGAACCGTCGGTGCTGGCACCTCGGAATCCGGTGCGGCTCGAAAACGCGCGCGGGGACATCGACTTCGACACAGTGCAGTTCGCCTACAACGCCGACCGCATCGTGCTGCCCGAGTTCTCGCTGCACGTTCCGGCCGGTCAGGTCGTCGCCATGGTCGGGGCCACAGGCGCCGGAAAGTCCACTCTGGCGAAGCTTCTCGCCAGATTTTACGACCCGACGGAAGGCTCGGTCAGTCTCGACGGCATCGACCTGCGGACCCTGGGTGACGAGAACATGCGTGAGCACATCGTGATGGTGACGCAGGAGTCGTTCTTGTTCTCCGGTTCCGTCGCGGACAACATCCGGCTCGGCAAACCGTCGGCGACGGATGCCGAGGTGGCGGCCGCGGCAGAAGCCGTCGGGCTGACGGAGTTCATCGCCACGCTGCCGGACGGGATCGACACCGATGTGCGCAAGAGGGGCGGGCGGCTCAGTTCCGGTCAGCGTCAGCTCGTCGCGTTCGCCAGGGTGTTCCTGGCGGCACCTGCGGTGATCGTGCTGGACGAGGCGACTTCGAGCCTCGACATCCCGAGCGAACGACTGGTTCAGCGCGCGTTGGAAACGGTGCTGCAGGGAAGAACGGCGTTGATCATCGCGCACCGGCTGTCGACGGTTGCCATCGCCGATCGAGTGCTGGTCATGGAGGACGGCGCCATCGTCGAGGACGGGTCGCCCGACGATCTCATCGCCCGGCACGGACGGTTTGCCGATCTCCACGACGCGTGGGAGGAAACGATGCCTTCGGCACCCGTGCGCGGGTAGTGACACAGGAGCGTAATTACGCACTCACGAGCAGCTCAGGAGCCGTGAGTGCGTAGTTACGACGGGCGGTAACTCTTCACGCACGGGCGGCGAAGCCGCACTACCACGGCGTGATCGGCGGCTTCACCCACATGATCTTCTCGTCGGCGTGTGCGGGGCGCGCAGACGGGTGATCGGGGTTGGCGGCCGCCCATTCACTCTTGCGGTCGAGTAGTTCGGCGGCGATGGTCCACGTTTCCAAGGTGCTCGGGGGAGTGATGCCGGCAGATCGGGCGAGCTTGCGCCGCGATGTGTCGGGCAGTGCCAACAATTCGGAGCTGTCGATCCCCAGATCCCACACGTAGCGCGCGAGGGCCGTCGCCTTGTCCTGTCGAGCTTTCGCAGCCTGCTCGGAATGCGCGAAGTCGAAGCCACCTGCAGTCACAGCGTCCAAGACTAGTGAGCGTGAGCAGTCTCAGGCCAGAGGGCCCGTGTAACGGCCACCACGCGGATCGGCGGGAAATGCGTCGTCCGAGGGGTAGAAATCTCACGAATCGGGTAGTGGATTGCGCCAGCGGGAGCAGAAAAGTCAGCACCGCTTGATCTGGCAACCCCTCTGTCGCTTACCGTAGTCGGGTGACCACTCCAACATCGGGTGCAGAACGCGCTTCCACCCCAGCGCCACCTCCGTCGACGCCGCCCTGGCCGGCGATCCTGACGTGGCGCGCGCACGATGCACCTCGCATGGAGTCGGTCCGCGTACAGCTCAACGGAAATCGCATCAAGGCTGCCGGCCGCATCGTTGGTGGCGCTTGCTCGGAGCATCCGGCGTTCAGTGCGTCGTACGACCTGGTAACGGACGAGAACGGCGTCACCCGTCGTCTGTCGTTGCGTACTTCCGTGGCGGGCGGGGAGAAGCAGGCATCCGTCAGCCGCGACGACGAGGGCTACTGGATGATCGAGAACTCGACCAACCACCAGCGTTCGACGTATCACGATGCACTCGACGTCGACGTCGTGTTCAGCCCGTTCTTCAACACGCTGCCGATCAGGCGCCTCGGCCTCCACACCGACTCGACCGATGTCGAGGTTCCCGTCGTCTACGTCAACCTGCTCGATCTGAGCATCCAGGAAGCCGGCCTCACCTACAGCAGCGGCGCCGACGGCATCCACGTGCTCTCGCCGGTGTCCAGTTCCTCGGTGACCGTTGACGCCGACGGCTTCGTCCTCGACTACCCCGGACTCGCCGAGCGGATCTGACGCACGACGCCACCGCGTCGTCCGGCGGCTCTGTATTTCTCCAGCCAGCCGTCGTCACCCGGTTCGACACCGGTGATGTCGAACCTTTCGTGCTGCTCGTACAACGTCCGTGCGTTGTGGCCTGCGGTGACGAGTGTCTTGGTCGACCGTTCGTCGACCAGTTCCTCCCGTGCCCTGTTCAGGAGAGCCAGCGTCTCGTCGAGGGCCTGGACGAGTGCGTCGGCGTTGCCCTCGCACATCGCTCGAACGAGCTCGGGTGACGACGACGCCACCCGAGTCCCGTCGCGGAACGATCCCGCGGCCAGGCCGAGCGCCAACGGGCTCGCCGCGCCGACCAGGGCGAGCGTCTCCGCCAGCACGTGCGGGAGGTGAGAGATGCGTGCGACGGCGCGGTCGTGCTCACCGCTTTCCACTGGTACGACGACGGATCCGCAGTCCAACGCCAGCGACGCAACCGCGCGCCACGCGTCGGGGTCGGCCCCGTCGTCGACCCCGACGACCCAGACCGCATCGGTGAACAGGTCAGGGTCAGCGGCTGACCAGCCGGACTGATTCGTTCCCGCCATCGGATGGCCCCCGACGTAGCGTGCGCCCAGCCCGTGCCGGTGCACAGCCGCGGCGACCTCGGCCTTGACACTGACGACATCGGTGACGGGATTGTTCGGCGCATGCTCCGCGATGGCGTCGAGAATCTCGTCGAGCGCGAACATCGGAACCCCGATGACGATGAGCGCGTCGGACTCGGCGGCACGGGTGAGTGCAGCGGTGAGATCGGTGCCGGTGTCGTACCCGGCTTGGATCGACCCGGCGATCGCGTCGGCGGAACGGTTGTATCCCCACGCAGTTCTGCCAGCACGAACGGCAGCCTGAAGTACCGATCCTCCGATCAGTCCTAACCCGAGTACACAGACGGGAGCAGTAGTCACAGGCTCTAGTTTCACAGGTGAGCACGGTGGACTTCATTTCGAGGCGGTCTGGCGACTACCGTTGCGCGCATGGCTGCACAGCGCGGGAGTAACAACTCCGCCAAGGCGAAGAAGTTCGACGGTCCGGATAGCAACGCCTTCGACGATCTCGAGGGCTTCGGTGTCGCGGTGGTGCACGAGGACGGCAAGTGGAAAGTGACTCCTCTACCGTCCAGCGCGTTGTTGTCACTTTCGGCGGCCGAGACCGAACTGCGCGAGATGCGAAGCTCCGGGGCTGTCTTCGGTTTGCTCGACGTCGACGACGAGTTCTTCGTCGTCCTCCGGCCCGCGCCGTCGGGCACGCGCCTTCTTCTGTCCGACGCCAGTCTTGCAGGCGAGTACGACATCGCCGCGGACGTGCTGGACGAACTCAACATCGACATCCCCGATTTCGACGAGGACGAGCTGGACGACATCGAGCCGTGGCCAGAGGGGGACATGGGCCTTCTGACCGACTTGGGCCTTCCTGAGGCCGTCATGGGCATCATCGTCGCCGAGACCGACCTCTATCCCGACGAGCAACTCGGATCCATCGCTCAAAGGCTCGGTTTTCCCGACGAGCTCGCAGCCGTCCTGGACAAGCTTCCTCGGTAGCGGTGAACGATCTCGAGCTCGTCCGCGCTGCGTTGGCGGCTGCGGGAGATGCCTCCCCGGCCGATGTGCCGGTGGGAGCCGTGGTCTTCGACGCGGACGGTCACGAATTGGCCCGCGCTGCGAATGCCCGTGAGGCAACCGGCGATCCGACGGCTCATGCCGAGGTCCTGGCCCTGCGGGCCGCAGCGCGAGTGCACGGCGACGGCTGGCGGCTCGAAGGATGCACCCTCGCGGTGACGTTGGAGCCCTGCACGATGTGCGCGGGCGCGCTGGTTCTCGCCCGAGTGTCTCGAGTGGTGTTCGGGGCGTGGGAGCCCAAGACCGGCGCGGTTGGATCGCTGTGGGATGTGGTTCGGGACCCGAGGCTGACCTACAGGCCCGAGGTTCGCGGAGGAATTCTCGAGGACGAGTGCGGCGCAGTTCTGCGTGACTTCTTCGTGTCCAAACGCTTATGAACTTCTCATGTTTGTCGGGGTAGGCGGTGGGTAAGCCGTGTGCGGGGAACGCGGAAATCGTGTTCCTAAGTGACGCATCCTCAGGAGGCAAAAATGGGACTCGACGACAAAATCGGTAACAAGGCCGAGGATCTGGGCGGCAAGGCCAAGGAAGCCACAGGCGCAGCCACCGGTAACGAAGAGCTTCGCCAGGAAGGCAAGGGCGATCAGCTCTCCTCCGCAGTGAAGGACGGCGCGGAGAAGGTCAAGGACGCAGCCTCCAACATCAAGGACAAGCTCACCGGTAACTGACGGAAGCTGCTCGACCAGGCGATTTAGCCTCAGGCCGTTGCTGCGGTATTGTTCTTCGCGGTGGCGTGTCCGAGCGGCCTAAGGAGCACGCCTCGAAAGCGTGTGACGGGTAATCCCCGTCCGAGGGTTCAAATCCCTCCGCCACCGCCAAAACTCCCCATCCGATTCGTCGGGTGGGGAGTTTTTTGTGTCCACGCTGTGGTTCGCCCACGTTCCGGTTGTCTGGAAGGTGTGCGGTTGCTTCGAAGGTGTGGGCGCGCGCGTGTTCCAGCCCACGCGCGCGTTGCAACCCGCGCCTGGGCTGGAACCCGCGCGTGGAAGGGCCGGGGGTGACCGAATGGGTCATTCGGTCACCCCCAGGGGCGGGCGGTAGCGTCGACCAGGTGGAAATCCGTCGCCGACGCCTGAGTGATCTGCCCGAATGCGTCCGGGTGCTGCGGGAAGTCCACGAAGCCGACCGGTACCCCGATCGTTGGCCCGAGGATCCGCAGGCGTGGCTGTTGCCCGACGCGGACAGTTGGATCGCCGTGACCGACGGCAGAATCCTCGGTCATGTCAGCCTCGTCGACCGAGACGACGCACTGTGGGTGTCGAGGTTGCTGGTTCGTCCTGGCACGCGCGGTCAGCAGATCGGCGAGTTGCTTCTCGAAGCGGCACGGACCAGGGGGACCCTGATGCTCGACGTCATCGAGCATTCCGAGCACGCAATTCGGCTTTACGAACGCACCGGGTGGACTTTGATCGACACCAGGCCCGCGAATTGGATCATGGCCGACGGAACCAGACCGGTCGAGCACATTTACACTTCGAATTAGGTTACCCTTCCCTTATGGGCAGAGGCGTTGAAGGCATCATCATGAAGGCGTACAAGACGGACGACTACAAGTTGACCGTCACGTCGAAAGAACCAGTGACCGACAAGTACATCCGTATCGGATTCACCGGCGGTGGTCTGCTCCAGAACCATCCAGTTCATCCGACGCAGTGGGTGCGAGTGTGGTTCGACGACGGGAACGGCAAGGAAGGCCAGCGCGGCTACACCCTGGTGCGGCAGAACCCCGAGGAAGACACGTTCGCCATCGAATTCGCCGTGCATTACGGTCCCGCTTCGAGGTGGGCCGAGAACGCCGAGCCGGGCGATGTACTCGAAGCAACCTTGATGCGAGGTAGCAACGGATCGAGCTTCACCATCCCGGACCCGACGCCGTCGGAGTTTTTGATCTTCGGGGACACGGCATCGTTGCCCGCGATCAACACCATCCTCGATGCGATCGGTGACACGCCCGCAAAGGTGTGGCTGGAATGGCAGTACGACTCG
Organism: Rhodococcus sp. P1Y; assembly: GCF_003641205.1. Taxonomy (NCBI): domain Bacteria; kingdom Bacillati; phylum Actinomycetota; class Actinomycetes; order Mycobacteriales; family Nocardiaceae; genus Rhodococcus; species Rhodococcus sp. P1Y. The sequence continues at coordinate 250,709 of NZ_CP032762.1, read as the reverse complement.
GACGTGACTCTGCCCGTCCACGCCGGTTCCGCTACTGAAGTGACCTGGCTACAACGAATCGACGACGGCAGACTGCTCCGCGAGGCCGCCGAGGAACTCTCGCCCGCGCCGGGAGCATTCGCATGGGTCGCGTGCGACGGTAGGTCTACCCGCTCGATCGTCAAGACGCTCAAGACGAACCACGGGTTCCGCAAGGAATCGATCAAGTCGCAGGCGTACTGGAAATGATCGCTTGAATGGTCCATTCATGTTGACAGGCAATATGAATGGACCATTCAAGCGATGGTGCACGGGTTCGGCCGCTGCTTGAATGGACCGCCGAAGCTATCTGACCGTATGAATGGACCATTCAAGCGATCGAGGCCGTCCTGTATGGAGGCCGGAACAACTCGGTGGCGTCGCCGGTTGGAGTGGCCTATGGTTCCTAGTGTGGCTAGGAAATAGACCACTGGAACTAGGCTGGAGGTAGTGGATGGCGCGCGCCGGCATCACCGTCGCTCGCTTGACCGAAGCGGCGTCGGACATGGCCGACGAGATCGGGTTCGACAACGTCACCGTGCTTGCGCTGGCGAAGTCGTTCGGGGTCAAGGATGCGAGCCTCTATTCGCACATCAAGAACCTGCGCGACTTACGTCAGCGTGTTGCGGCAGCGTCGTTGTCGGAGCTGGCAGACCGGGTGTCCGACGCCGTGGCCGGTCGCGCAGGTAAGGACGCGCTGGTCGCGTTCGCAGGTGCATATCGCGACTACGCGCGTGAGCATCCAGGGCGGTATGCCTCGACGCAGTTCGAGCTCGATTCGGAGGCGGCCTCGGCGAGCGACGCGCACAAGCACTCGCACATGTCGAGGGCGATACTGCGTGCCTACCGCCTGACCGAACCCGACGAAACCGACGCAGTACGACTGCTGGGCAGTACCTTTCACGGATTCATCGCGCTGGAGGCGTCGGGCGGATTCAGTCACGGCAACGGGCGTGAGTCCGAGCAATCGTGGCTACGTGTGCTGGATGTGCTTCATCATGCGCTCGAGAACTGGCCATCGCGCTGAACAACGTTGTAGGAGAGAAGATCATGAAACCGATAACCGAGAAAGAGATACGAGCGTCGTTCGTCAACTGCTCGAAAGGCGACGCCAAGCGACTGAACGTACCGAAGAATCTTGCTGATACACAATGGGATCAGCTCGACTTCCTCGGGTGGTCCGACCCATCCTATGCAGGGCGGAGCTACATCGTCGTCCCTGGTGACGACGGGCTCGTCGGCATCGCGCTGAAGCATGAAACCGGTGGATCGGATCGTGCTCAGATGTGCACGATCTGCACGACGACCCACGGACGCGGACACGTTTCGCTCATGACGGCGAGCAAGGTCGGAGAATCTGGACGGAAAGGTAACACCGTCGGCACCTACATGTGCAGCGACCTGGCATGTTCGCTCTACGCGCGCGGCACCAAGACACCGGCGATCGGAAATCGGTACCGCGAGAACCTCACTCCCGACGAGCGGGTCGAGCGTGCGAAGGAGAACCTGAACGCATTCGTCGGGCGGCTGTATTCGTAGAACGATCGGGCAGTTGTACCGCGCATCAGCAACGACCGATCCCGGCGGCGTCGAGACCGCGCAGCATCTGCTGTTGATCCTCGGGAGGAACTGTCGTCCAGCTGGGGTTTGCTTGGAGCTGTGCGGAGATACCGTCCGCAGCTTGCTCGCGAGAGGTCAGCCCGGTCGCTGCGAGTGCGTCGATCGCCGTGACGAACTGCTGACAGGTCTCGACGTACAACTGCTCACCCGTCGGCCGATCGGAACCGAGCACGGGATCGATCGGGTCGGGCGTGGGTGCCTCGGGAGGCGCGACGGCGTCCTGCGTCCCGGCGGCCTCCGACTCGACCGGGGGTGCAGGCGTCGGGGATGCGGGTTCGACGGCAGCTGCCACCGACGACGTTTGTACTGGCGTGGTCGACGCAGGGGGAGCGAGGCCAGGGTCGTCGTCGCTGCATCCGGCGAGCACGACAATCGCGAGAACACCGGCACAGAGCATCCGCTTCATGGGCACTGTGTACCAGAGGTCACGGCAGGGTGGCCGCGTGGGCGGCGATCGTGTCGACGGTGGTCGTCCAGGCCGGGGTCCCGGCGTCGGTGAAAGCGCCGTGCCCGGCGCCTGGCAGGATCACCAATTCAGCGCGGTCGCCGGCGGCTGTGGCTGCCTCCACATATGCCTTGCTCTGATTCACCGAGACGGTCTTGTCCTCATCCCCGTGAATCGCAGTCACCTCGGTGCCGATCGGCAGGTGTGCGATGGGTGAGGCGACGAGATAGCGGTCGGGAACTTGGTCCGGCATCCCGCCGAGGAATGCGGGCACGAGCGCGTCGCCGCCGATGTTCGCGGCACGGGCCATGTCGAAGACGCCGGCCATGATCGTCGCGCTCCGAGGCCGGATTTTCGGCTGGGCACCCGGCGCCGACGCATCGAGCGTGTGTCGCCCGGCGAGCCACGCTGCAAGTTGACCGCCTGCCGAGTGGCCGGCGACGTGCACACGGTCGAGATCGAGCCGGCCGCCCGCGGCTTCCTGGACTGTGGTCGCCAGAGCTTCCGTTGCGTTGTCGACGTCGGCCAGGGTGTTCCGATAATCTCCTGTGCCTCGGCGGTATTCGATATTCCACACCGCGATTCCGCGATCGGCCACGGCCTCGGAGATCGGGCCGAAATACGTCATGTCGTATTTCTGCTGCCACCCTCCGCCGTGAACCATCACGACCACGGGAATGGGATCGGCGCCGTTGTCGGGTAGATACAGATCGCCGACGTTGTCCTTGTCGGGCCCGTACTGAACACGGATCGGAGGGTCGGACAGTGCAGGGACGAGTGCGGGCGACGGGGTCGGAATCGGCGGCGGAGTCGAGCGGACTTCGGTGCCGGAACACCCTGCGAGAACGACGAACACGAGCAGAAGTGCAAGGCAGCGAAGAGATTTCACCGATTGCCGCCCGTCCAAGCGAGGAGGTCCGTCATGGACCACGTGTTGATAACGCGCTCGGCCGGCACACCCCGAGCCTCCGCCCGGACTGCGCCGTAACCCCGCCAATCGAGCTGACCCGGGGCGTGGGCGTCGGTGTCGATGGAGAACAGGCATCCCCGTTCGAGTGCGACGTCGATGAGCCGTTCGGGTGGGTCCTGGCGTTCCGGACGAGCATTGATCTCGACGGCGGTGCCGAACTGTGCGCACCCCTCGAACACCACCTCGGCGTCGAACTTCGATTCGGGTCTGGTTCCGCGCCCGCCCTCGACGAGACGGCCCGTGCAGTGGCCGAGCACATCGACGTGGGGGTTGGCGACAGCATTCACCATCCTTCGGGTCATCGTGTCCGAATCTGCTCTGAGGTTCGAATGTACGCTCGCGACAACCACATCCAACTCGGCGAGAAGGCCTTCGTCCTGATCGAGGCTACCGTCGTCGAGTATGTCGACCTCGATTCCGGTCAGGATCCGGAATGGTGCCAGCTGCTCGTTGAGTTCGGCCACGACATCGAGCTGACGACGAAGTCTCTCTGCGCTCAGCCCGTTCGCAACCTTCAGCCTGGGGGAGTGATCGGTGAGCGCGCAGTACTCGTGTCCGAGCCGTTTCGCGGTCCGCATCATCTCGTCGATCGGACTGCCGCCGTCGGACCAGTTCGAGTGGGTATGTAGATCGCCCTTGAGCGCCGCGAGGAGGTCGTTCTCACCGATCGGTTCTGCCTCGTCTCGCTTCTCGACGAGGTAGTCGGGTACTTCTCCCGCGACTGCCTGACGAATTATCAGTGACGTCTTTGCTCCGATTCCAGGCAATGCTGACCAGGTGTCGGTACGTTTACGTTCGGAAAATGCTGTCTCGCTTAGGTTTTCGACCACATCGGCCGCCCGTCGGTACGCCTTGACTCGGTGGGTGTCCGCGCGGGAGCGCTCGAGCCAGTAGGCGATCTCGCGGAGGGCTTCGATCGGGTCCATGTCGCTATTGTCCAGTAATGGGGTGCGGTTCGATCAACCCGGTGCTCGGTTGCACGTCCGCACGAGCGCCCATGACGACGACGCCGACCGCACGGCCCTGCGGAATGACCCGGGTGTCAGGAGTGGAGCCTGCGGAATGACCCGGGTGTCAGGAGTGGAGCCTGCGAAACGGACAAAATTCTCAGCAAGTTGACAGGAGCTGGGACTCCTTTTCTGTTGAAGGTGCAACTACCATTGTCGGGCATGACCAAGAAATGGTGGATCGTCGGCGCGGTAGTCGTCGTGGTGATTGCTCTGGGTGCGTTCTTCGGCCCCAAGATCTATGCGTCCTTCCAGGGTGACGACGCCCCAGCGGCGACGGTCTCGACGTCGGGCGCGCAAGCTGCCACAACGGACGACCTCAACGGCACGTGGACCATCGTCCCGGGCGACGCGTCCAACACGACTGCGGCGGGCTACACCGTCGACGAGGTCCTGAACGGATCCGATGTGACCGTCGTCGGGTCGACCACCGAGGTCAGTGGTGATGTCACGATCAGCGGGGATTCCCTCACTGCGGGTGAGGTAACCGTCCAGACCAACTCGATCACCACCGACAGTGACCGTCGCGACGGCCAGTTCCGCGGCAACATCTTCGACACCGCTACCTACCCGACAGCGACGTTCACCTTCGACTCGCCCGTAGATCTGTCGGCACTCCCCAAGGACGGGACGACGACGACCGTGACGGCCGAGGGCACGTTGACGCTCAAGGATCAGTCGCGTCCGGTGTCCGTCGACATCGAGATCTTGCAGTCGGGTGACACGTTGATTGCGTCGGGGAGTATCCCGACGACATGGACCGACTTCGGAATCGAGCCTCCGTCGTTGGGATTTGTCACCGTCGAGGGCGCAGGTTCGGTCGACTTCCTGATCAACTTGAGCTCGAACTAGTTTCCTTCGTTCCGGTTCTGCTCGGCGTCCACCCCGGTGGGCCCAGAACGAATCCGACGCGTTCACGCCATGACCGCGATGCCGCTACATCCCTTGCGATGGAGCGGTATTCGTGTGTCTGGAGGGTCCAGATGTTGTACGTGTTCACCGGCTTGGTCAGACCGTAGTGTGGTCTGTCGATCTCGTCGGCGTAGCTGCCGAACAGCCGATCCCAGACGATGAAGATGCCTCCGTAGTTCTTGTCGAGGTACTGCGGATCGTTGCCGTGGTGAACCCGGTGGTGCGACGGAGTGTTGAACACGAACTCGATCGGTCGGGGTAGCTTGTCGATCCGCTCGGTGTGGACCCAGAACTGGTACACAAGATTGATCGAGAATCCGACGAACACCATCCACGGCGGAACCCCCAACAGCGGCAATGGAAGCCACATCACGATTTCGCCGCTGTTGTTCCATTTCTGGCGCAGTGCGGTGCTGAAGTTGAAGTACTCGCTCGAGTGGTGAGCTTGATGCGTCGCCCAGATGACGCGCGTTCGGTGCGCGATCCGGTGGTACGCGTAGAACAGAATGTCGACGCCGAGAATCAGGATCACCCACGTGTACCAGGCATCTGCGGGTAGATGCCACGGCGCGACGTACACGTACAGGGCGGTATAGCCGACCAGCGCGAGCGTCTTCCATGCAGTGGTCGTGGCAATCGACACCACGCCCATCCCGAGGCTGGCGCGCGCGTCGGAACCCTTGTAGCTGCCCCTAGTTCCGTCTTCGAGCTTGACCGCTGCGAACCACTCGATGGCAAGTAGAAGTGCGAACGCCGGAATCGCCAGGGCAACCGGATCGCGCAAGGGTTCGGGCAGCGCGTTCCAGGCCGAACCGATCATCTCGACGCCTTCCTGCGTGACACTTTGGATCGAAGTGTAACGCCAAATTGTGTGCGGGGCCATAGTTGGGTGCTCGAAGGTGACCGAAAGGGACATTCGCACACTCTGAGTGACCGAAAGGCTCGTTCGCGCACTCTGAGTGACCGAAAGGCTCGTTCGCTCCGGTGAGGTGACCGAAAGGCTCGTTCGCGCACTCTGAGTGACTGAATGGGACATTCGGTGCGGGGAGGTGACGGAAAGGCTCGTTCGGTCACCCCTGAGTACGGAGATTCGCCTATTTCCTATTAAAATGGTAGGAATTAAAGGTCTACAACTGACAAGGGGGAATCGCCGTGCACATTACTGCCAAGGCGGACTATGCCGTGCGAACTCTGCTCGAGTTGGCTGCCGCAGGTGGTGCGCCAGGCAAGGCCGAGGCCCTGGCAGGTGCGCAGAATATCCCTCACAAATTCTTGGAATCGGTGCTGTCGGATTTGCGCCGGGCGGATCTGGTTCGCAGCCGGAGAGGGCCTGACGGGGGTTATTGGCTGGCACGACCTGCCGCGGAAATTTCCGTCGCCGATGTGATTCGGGCAGTAGAAGGGCCGCTGGCGTCGGTCAGGGGGCAACGGCCCGAGGATGTCGACTACCCGGGCCCGGCCAAGCCGCTTCAGCTGGTCTGGCTCGCGGTGCGTGCCAACATGCGTGCGGTTCTCGAGGAAGTGTCCCTGGCGGACATCGTCTCCGATGAGGTTCCGGAGTTCATTGCCGAATTGACGGCTGATCCGGCGGCGTGGGCTCGTCGCTGATTGTGACCTGACACGTGGTTGCCGTACCGGTGTGACCAAGTCGACAAAACTGCACATCTCTGCAACATTGCAGAACTCTGCACATTCCGTAGCTTGGAGTGTGTGACCGCACCTACTCCCGGCCTTCGCGATCAGAAGAAGGCCGCTACACGCGACGCCCTCGGCGTGGCGGCAGTCACGCTGGCCAAATCTCGCGGACTCGATGCCGTCACCGCCGACGCCATAGCGGCCGAGGCAGGCGTTTCCACCAGGACCTTCCACAATTACTTCGCCAACAAAGAGGAAGCAGTCCTGCACCACATCGAGGTGTCGGCGCTCGAATGGTTCGACATGCTCCGCACGCGCCCTGCCGGCGAGCCCATCTGGGCGTCGTTACGCCATGTTGCGGTGTCGATCGTGTCCGATCCCGACCGCGACCTCACCGAAGCATTTGCCGCCGCACAGTTGATCGAGTCCACTCCGAGCGTCGTCGCGAAAAAGCTCGAGGTGCACCACTCGCTGGTTCGGGTCCTGGGTGAGGCGATCGCCGAGCGCACCGGCACCGATATCGACCGAGACCTGTACCCCAACCTCCTCCAGTCCGCGGTCGGTAACGCCGTCACTGCCGCTCTGAACATCTGGACAAACGACTCAGAAGGAGCCCTCTCGCCGAAACAGCTTGTCGAGGACGCATTCGACCAACTGCAGGCCGGACTCCCGGACCCGCGCGAACAGAACACCAACTGAGGAGCTTCGCCAATGGCCACCTATCTATACCGAATCGGAAAGTTCGCCTTCCGGCGAAAAGGCATAGTCCTTCCCTTGTGGCTTGCGATTCTCGTCCTCGCGGGCGTCGGAGCGGCAACCCTGTCCGGCCCGACAGCCAACTCGTTCTCCATCCCGGGCACACCGGCGCAGTCCGCGCTCGACCTGCAGAGTGAGCGTTTCGGCCAGGCCGAGGATCCACTGAGTGCCGTCTCGGCGCAGTACGTGTTCAAAGCACCCGACGGTCAGACTCTCGACACCCCGGCCTACACCGCAGCCATCGGCGCGACGATCGCAGACATCGACAAGATCGAACAGGTCGATGCGTCCGCTAAGCCGGGCGGGCAGAAGCCGTTGGCCGACCCTGTTGCAGGCAATACAGCCATCGTCGAGCAGTACAACAAGCTCGCCCAGGAAGACGGAACTGCGCCTGACGTTGCCGCTGCGAACGCGGCCGCACTGTCGCCGCTGAATCCGGAGGGCAACGTCGGCACGATCGAGGTGCCCATCTCCGTGGAGCTGGCGGACGTCACAGACGATCTCCGCACCCAGCTCGACGAAGCTGCTCAGCCAGCTCGGGACGCCGGGCTGACCGTCGAACTCGGCGGCACCGTCGCCCAGAGTGCGTCGCCTCCGGGTGGTACCTCCGAGATCGTCGGTCTCGCCGTTGCAGCCGTCGTACTACTGATCATGTTCGGATCGGCCGCCGCGGCCAGCCTCCCCCTGATCACCGCCATCGTCGGTATCGGAATTAGCTCGCTTGCCATCACCACGGCGTCGGGCTTCGCCGATCTCTCGACGTTCACGCCCATCCTCGCGATCATGATCGGCCTGGCTGTCGCGATCGACTACTCGTTGTTCATTCTCGCGCGCTACCGACACGAACTGACGCTCACCGACGACCGGGAGGAAGCCGTCGGACGATCGGTCGGAACGGCAGGCTCGGCCGTCGTCTTCGCCGGCGCGACGGTGTTGATCGCCCTGGTTGCGTTGCGCGTCGTCGGAATTCCGTTCCTGTCGCAGATGGGCCTTGCCGCCGGTTTCGCTGTGCTGATCGCAGTCTTGATCGCCCTGACCTTCTTGCCTGCGATGCTCGGGCTCTACAAGGGCAAGGCATTTGCGGGCAAGCTCAAGTTCGTCAACACGACCGACCCCGAGGACCCCAATGCAACGCCGACCAACGGTCTGCGCTGGGCCCGTGCACTGGTCAAGCGGCCTGCCATCGGCCTCATCGGCGGCATCGTTCTGCTCGGCGTAATCGCCGGACCCACCACCGGCTTGTCTCTCGCACTTCCCAGCATCGCGACGTCCGACCCGGCAACCTCGGCTCGCAAGGCCTACGACCTGATCGACGAAGGATTCGGTCCGGGTCGCAACGGACCGCTCCTGGTCATCGCCGACGCCAGTGCCGCGCCCGAGGCCGATCGCGCAGCAGGATTCGGCAAGGTCGTCGACTCGATCTACGAAGAGGACGACGTCACCAACGCGCAGATCATCGCCGTCAACGAGGCCGGTGACACCGCACAGATTCTGGTGACACCGTCGAGTACCCCGAACAGCGACGCGACGAAGAACCTCGTGTCGAACCTGCGCGCCGCAGAACCTGGCTTCGCCGAGAGCGACGGGGTTTCCTACGGCGTGACCGGTCAGACTGCGCTCGAGCTGGACGTGTCCGAACGCCTGCAGGACGCACTCGTGCCGTATCTGGCCGTGGTCGTCGGACTCGCGTTCATCCTGTTGATGCTGGTGTTCCGGTCGATTCTCGTGCCGCTGACGGCGACGGTGGGCTTCCTGCTCAGCGTGCTCGCAACCTTCGGCGCGACGGTGTTCATCTTCCAAGAAGGCGGACTCGGGCTGATCAGTAACCCGCAGCCGATCGTCAGCTTCATGCCGATCTTCCTGATCGGTGTCGTGTTCGGTCTTGCGATGGACTACCAGGTCTTCCTGGTATCGCGAATGCGCGAGGAGTACGTGCACGGCGCGGCAGCCAAGGATGCCGTCGTGAACGGTTTCAAGTACGGGGCGCGCGTTGTCACGAGTGCTGCGGTCATCATGATCTCGGTGTTCGCAGCGTTCATGGCCGAACCGGACTCGTTCATCAAGTCCATCGGTTTCGCCCTGGCCGCCGCCGTGTTCTTCGACGCCTTCGTCGTCCGCATGGTCATCATCCCGTCGGTGATGGCGCTGCTCGGTGACAAGGCCTGGTGGTTGCCGAAGTGGCTGGACAAGATCTTGCCGAACGTCGACATCGAGGGTGCCAAGCTGAAGACAGCCACCCCCAAGGTCGACGCAGCCTGATCAGCGTCGATGGCCGAAGATTCTCGTGCCTACAACAAATTGTGGAGACTGTTACCCATGTGTACGAGTAATCTTCGGCCATCATGCTGATCCCGCTTCTCAGGACGTACCTGGCCCCGTACAAACGGCCGATCGCAGTACTGATCGCTCTGCAGCTCGTGGCGACCGCAGCGTCGCTGTACCTGCCGAGTCTCAACGCCGACATCATCGACAACGGTGTGACGCGCGGCGACACGAACTACATCCTCACCACCGGCGGTTGGATGCTGCTGGTGTCGCTGGTGCAGATCGTGTGCTCGGTGGCGGCCGTACTCATCGGCGCGAAAGCCGCGATGGGCGCCGGACGCGACCTACGCAAAGCCATTCTGCATCGGGTCGGAACGTTCTCGGCACGTGAAGTCGGGCAATTCGGCGCGCCATCGCTGATCACCCGCAATACCAACGACGTTCAACAAGTTCAGCTTCTGATCGTCATGGGATTCACCATTGTCGTCATGGCGCCGATCATGTGTATCGGCGGTGTCGTGATGGCCCTGCGCGAGGACATCGGACTGTCCTGGATCCTGTTGATCGCGGTACCGGGCCTGGCCATCTCGATGGGGCTCATCGTTGCGAGAATGGTGCCCGGATTCAGGTCCATGCAGGTCCGAATCGACGCGGTCAATCGGGTTCTGCGCGAGCAGATCACCGGCATTCGCGTCGTTCGCGCATTCGTCCGCGAGCGCAACGAGATCGATCGATTCGGCGTCGCGAACGATTCGCTCACCGAGGCAGCGCTGCGCGTCGGCCGCTTGATGGCCTTGATGTTCCCGACGGTCATGATGATCTCCAACGTCACCAGCGTTGCAGTCATCTGGTTCGGCGGCCACGCGATCAACAACGGCACGATGGAAATCGGTGCGCTGACGGCACTTCTCAGCTACATCATGCTCATTCTGATGTCCGTGATGATGGCGTCGTTCATCGCGATGATGGTTCCGCGCGCGTCGGTGTGCGCCGATCGGATCAGTGAGGTGCTCGCAACGGAATCTTCGGTAGTACTCCCGATCGAGCCGCAGCCCTTCCGGGCCGATCCTGGCATCGTCGAACTCAGGAATGCCGAATTTTCCTATCCAGGAGCCGAGTTCCCGGTCCTGTGTGGTGTGAACTTCCGAGCCGAGCCAGGCAAGGTAACTGCGATCATCGGTGGAACCGGCTCCGGAAAGTCGACGCTGATCAATTTGATTCCGCGATTGATCGACGTCACCGCCGGCCAGATTCTCGTCGGAGGCACCGATATTCGCGAGCTCGACATCGACGCACTGCGACAGGAGATCGGGCTCATCCCGCAAAAGCCGTATCTGTTCTCGGGGACCATCGGTTCCAATCTCCGGTACGGCAAGTCCGATGCCACGGACGAAGAACTGTGGGACGCACTCGAGATCGCGCAGGGCGCGGAGTTCGTCCGCAAGATGCCCGAGGGCCTCGAGACCGAGGTCTCGCAAGGCGGCACCACGGTCTCGGGTGGTCAACGGCAGAGGCTCGCGATCGCGCGGGCGCTCGTGCGTCGACCGAGCATCTACCTGTTCGACGACTCGTTCTCCGCCCTCGATCTGACCACCGACTCGAATCTCCGTGCCGCGCTGAAGCCGGTCATGAAGGACGCCTGCATGATCGTTGTAGCCCAACGCGTCTCGACCATCATCGACGCCGACCAGATTCTCGTACTCGACGACGGCAAGCCGGTCGGGCTCGGCACACACAGCGAATTGCTCGCGACCTGCCCGACGTACGCGGAAATCGTCGACTCCCAGCACGCAGTAGCGGCGTCATGACGCGTCCAGGGCCAGGTGCCGCGCCGGCCGCGGGAGTTCCGGGCACGAAGGCGCAGAACTTCAAGCCGTCGTTGAAGAGGCTTCTCGGACTGTTGCGGCCCGAAAGGGCACTGCTGGGAACGATGCTGGTGTTCGCGCTCGCCAGCGTCGTGCTCTCCGTCGCGGCACCGAACATCCTGGGACACGCCACCAACCTCATCTTCAACGGTGTCATCGGAAAGCAGTTGGAGCCGGGACAGTCGAAGCAGGAGGCCGTCGAGCAGCTTCGGGCCGGAGGGCAGGGCACGTTCGCGGATCTGGTGAACGGCATGGACGTCACGCCGGGCGTCGGAATCGATTTCACGGCCGTCGGAAACGTCCTGCTGTTCGTGCTGGCGCTCTACCTCGTCTCCGCGGCGCTTGCATGGGCACAGGGATACATCCTGAACATCGCGTTGCAGCGGACCGTTCGTAACCTCCGCGCGAGCGTGGAACGCAAGGTTCACCGGCTTCCACTGAAGTACTTCGACTCCCACACCCGCGGCGAGTTGCTCAGCCGAGTGACCAACGACGTCGACAACGTCTCGACGAGTCTGCAGCAGACTTTGAGCCAGTTGATCACCGCCGTGCTGACGGTGGTGGGCATTCTCGGCATGATGATCTGGATTTCGCCGTTGCTCGCTCTCGTTGCAGTGCTGACGGTTCCGGCATCGTTCGCGGTGACAGCCGTGATCGCAAAGCGTTCGCAACCGCACTTCGTCAACCAGTGGAAGTACACCGGAAAGCTCAACGGTCAGATCGAAGAGACCTACACCGGCCACGAACTCGTCAAGGCATTCGGGCGTCAGCGGGAAGTGGAACGAGAATTCGGCGAGCGCAACGACAAGCTCTTCGAATCCAGCTTCCGCGCGCAATTCATTTCCGGAATGATCATGCCCGCCATCATGTTTCTCGGCAACGTCAACTACGTGATCATCGCCGTTGTCGGCGGGCTGCGAGTTGCATCCGGCACGCTCAGTCTCGGAGAAGTGCAGGCGTTCATCCAGTACTCGCGTCAGTTCACGCAGCCGCTGACCCAGGTGGGGTCGATGGTCAACCTCGTGCAATCCGGCGTCGCATCGGCCGAGCGCATCTTCGCCCTGCTCGACGCCGACGACGAGGACGCAGATCCGGTCAAGCCTGCAATCCCAGCGACGAACCACGGCCGCGTCGCGTTCGAGAACGTGTCGTTCCGGTACCGCGAGGACCAGCCGCTGATCGAGGACCTTTCGCTGGTCGCAGAACCAGGCCATCTCGTCGCCATCGTCGGTCCGACCGGTGCCGGCAAGACCACCCTGGTCAACCTGATCATGCGGTTCTACGACATCGACTCCGGACGCATCACCGTCGACGGTGTGGAGACGCGGGATATGACGCGCGACGAGCTCCGCGAGCGGACCGGCATGGTTCTGCAGGACACCTGGCTGTTCGGCGGAACCATCCGCGACAACATCGCATACGGGGACCCGAACGCTTCCGAGGAAGAGATTCTCGAAGCCGCACGGGTCAGCTACGTCGACAAGTTCGTCCATTCGCTGCCCGACGGTTACGACACGATCATCGACGAAGAGGGCAACAACGTCAGCGCCGGTGAGAAGCAGCTCATCACGATCGCGCGTGCGTTCTTGTCCAAGCCGCTGATCCTGATCCTCGACGAGGCCACCAGCTCCGTCGACACTCGCACCGAGCTGCTCGTGCAGAAGGCAACGGCTGCTCTGCGCAGCGATCGAACCAGTTTCGTCATCGCCCACAGGCTCTCCACCATCCGCGACGCCGACCTCATCGTCGTCATGGAGGACGGCCACATCGTCGAGCAGGGGGATCACGACTCCCTCGTCGGCGCGGGCGGTGCGTATCACCGGCTGTATTCGTCGCAGTTCAGCTAGCCCCAGTGGCACGCTTAAGTGCCCCAAAGGGCACCTTTTCGTGCCACTGGAGCGAAGCGCCTAAGGTTGGGCCGGTGAGCGCTCCGAACGACCCCTTCTTCAGCATCGACACCAGGCTCGAGGATCGGCTCGGCCGAACCGGGACGATTCATACCCCGCACGGCGACATCGCGACTCCCGCGTTCATTGCCGTCGGAACCAAGGCGACGGTCAAGGCTGTTCTGCCCGAGGCGATGAAGGAACTCGGCGCCCAGGCTGTCCTCGCGAATGCGTATCACCTGTATCTGCAGCCCGGCCCGGACATCGTCGACGAGGCGGGCGGACTGGGTGCGTTCATGAACTGGGACGGCCCGACGTTCACCGACAGCGGCGGCTTCCAGGTCATGTCGCTTGGAGTGGGTTTCAAGAAGGTCATTTCGATGGACGTCACCCGCGTCGAGTCGGACGACGTCATCGCCGCGGGCAAAGAGCGTCTTGCGCACGTCGACGACGACGGCGTCACCTTCAAATCTCACCTCGACGGTTCGAAGCACCGATTCACGCCCGAGGTGTCGATGCAGATCCAGCATCAACTCGGCGCGGACATCATGTTCGCGTTCGACGAGCTGACGACGCTGATGAACACCCGCGGCTACCAGGAATCGTCGGTCGACCGAACGCAGGCGTGGGCTCAGCGTTGCGTCCTCGAGCACGAGCGGCTGACGGCAGAACGCGTCGGGAAGCCGTATCAGGCGTTGTTCGGTGTGGTGCAGGGGGCGCAGTACGAGGACCTTCGACGCAAGGCTGCACACGATCTGGAGACGATCACCGGTGAGACCGGCCGTGGATTCGACGGCTACGGCATCGGCGGGGCACTCGAGAAGCAGAACCTCGGCACGATCACGCGTTGGGTGAACGAGGAACTGCCCGAACACAAACCGCGTCACATGCTCGGTATCAGCGAGCCCGACGATTTCTTCACGGCCATCGAGAACGGAGCCGACACGTTCGACTGTGTCAATCCGTCACGCGTGGCGCGAAACGCAGCGATCTACGTTCCGACGGGCCGGTTCAACATCAACACCGCCAAGCATCGTCGCGACTTCACCCCGATCGACGAGAACTGTGACTGCTACACCTGCGCGAACTACTCGAGGGCGTACATCCATCACCTGTTCAAAGCCAAGGAGATGTTGGCCTCGACGCTGTGCACCATCCACAACGAGCGCTTCACCGTCAAGCTCGTCGACGACATTCGAGCCTCGATCCAGCAGAACAGATTTCACGAGTTCAAGGACGAGTTTCTGGGTCGGTTCTATTCTGCAAAGCAGCGGTAAGGTAGTCCCCGAGTTCTCGCTGAAGATTGTCGTCCAGGGTGCGGGCGAGGGTCGCAGCGACGGAATGTACTGCCAGCGAACGCATCTTCATGAGCATGTCCGCGGTGACGCCGACCTCGTCCTCGCCGGGCAACCACCCGTCACCGTGCTCGTCGACGATGTGCTTCTTCGCGGTCCCGATCATGTCCTTGGCGATGCCGTCGACAGCGGCGTGAATGCGTTCGTGCACGTCGATGAGCTGGCCGATGGTGAAGCCGTACTCGGTCAACGACGAAAAGCCGCGGAGCAGTTCAGGATCGGTGAAGACACAGGACTCGCCCTCGATACGAGCAAGGCCTAGGGCCTGCAGGCGCGTCAATTGATCACTGTCGCCGAGGTATTCGTCGACCAGTGTCAGTGGAATCTCGACCGAATCGTCGCGTGACCATTGCTCGGTGACCGCATTCTGCAACCCGAGTACCTCGGCGAGGTCTTTGCCGTTCTCCCAGCCGACGATGAAATCGCTGATGTGCGACGTCGTGAATCCGCGCTGGAGAAGTATGTCGATCAATCTCAGACGCGCCAGGTGTTTGTCGTCGTAGATCCCGACGCGTCCCCGCTTGTGCGGAGGGGGAAGCAGACCCCGCTCACGGTAAGCGCGAACATTGCGGGTGGTCGTACCGGCGGCATGGGCAAGATCGTCGATCCGATACTCCACCCGTACATTCCTTCCGCCGGCACGACTTCTCTCGCCTACACCGTAGTCCTGCCCGTGTCGCACCGGTTCCAGACATCCGCACAGGTTGCAACGCGCGCGTTGCGCTGGAGGGTGTGCGGTAGCGGGCCTGGGGTGACCGAATGAGTCATTCGGTCACCCCAGGCCGACGTGCGAATTACACCCCGACGGACTCCTGATAGCTGGGCTCACGCTTCTTGATGTACGAGATGACTCGGTAGGTGATGGGCATGACGAGGATTTCGACCAGCGTCTTCCAGATGAACCCGACGATGACGTAGTTGATGAAGTCTTCCCACGTCGATATGCCGATGACTCCGGCGGCGATGGAGCAGAAGATCAGCGTGTCGAAGAATTCACCGACGATGGTCGAGCCGATCAGTCGCGCCCAGAGGTGCTTCTCCTTGGTTCGCTCCTTGATGGCGACCAACACGAGCGAGTTGAGCATCTGCCCGACGAAGTACCCAGCGAGACCAGCAATAACCAGGCGCGGAACAACCCCGACGACGGTCTCGAGAGATTCCTGGTTCTCGTAGAAGCTGGCCGATGGCAGTTCGATGGTGATCCAGAAGCACACTGCCGCGAGGATGATCGAGCCGAAGCCGAGATAGATCGCGCGTCGCGTCGCCTTGAAGCCGTACACCTCGCTCAGGACGTCGCCGAGGATGTAGGCAAGGGGGAAGAGGAAGAATGCGCCGTCGGTGTTGATCGGCAAGACCTGGAACGGGCCGAGGAACAGGTCGCTGTCACCGAAGAACGCAACGCCCTTACTGGCGGTCACGTTGGAGATGATCAGCGTCGCCGCGAACAGGGCCACGATGGTGGGATAGTAGCCACGGCTGACGTGCGCGAACTGCGCCACGGCACCGGGTTTTTCGTCGTCATTCTGAGCTGTCACGTGGTTTATCCAAACACGGGGAATCCCCAGGTCCGAATCGGTCCTGCAAGGAACGCGGCGCTGGTGTCCGTTATGTCTCGAAGACCCAGGGTGTGCGCGGTAATGAAATGGGGTCCCAGCGCGCGAGCAGGTCGTCAGGAGTGACAGGTTCGCCTTCTCGTGCCAGCTCCAACGATCGCGCGAGTATCCCGAGCACGTCGAGAGGCCCGAGACCCATGGCAGCCTGGTCTTCCAGCGTCACAGCCCCGTCGCGTTTGGCCAATCTTTTGCCTTGGGAGTTGAGCGCGAGGGGCACGTGTGCGTAGGTGGGCGTTGGTAATTCGAGCAACGACGCGAGATATGCCTGACGTGGGGACGAGGTGAGCAGGTCGTCGCCACGCACGACCTGATCTATGCCCTGCGCACCGTCGTCGACGACCACCGCGAGGTTGTAGGCGGGCACGCCGTCGACCCGCCGGAGGACGAAATCGTCGACCTGGCCGTGAAATCTGCCGAGTACGTCGTCGTCGATCGAGAATTCGGTCACTTCGGCGCGCAGCCTCAGCGCGGGAGGTCGTGCTTTTCCAGCGCGTTCGGCGGCCGTCAGGTTCCGGCAGGTGCCGGGGTAAGCGCCGTCAGGGGCGTGTGGCGCAGACGCGGCCTCCAGAATTTCCCGACGCGTGCAGAAGCACTCGTAGGTCAGTGACGCTGCGGTGAGGCGGGCGATGGCGTCGTCGTACAGTGCTGTTCGCTCGGACTGGCGGACGACGGGGCCGTCCCAGTCGAGGCCGATGGCACTCAGGTCGGCAAGCTGCCTGGCCTCCGCGCCCGCTCGAACCCGGTCGAGGTCTTCCACGCGCATCAGGAATTGTCGGCCGGTCGATCGGGCGAACAGCCAGGCGAGCAGGGCAGTCCGCAGATTTCCGAGGTGGAGGTCGCCGGATGGGCTCGGGGCGAATCTGCCGGCCCCACGTGTACGAAAATCCATAGTGGGCTATGTATTTTCGTTCACGGGGCGGTGACCTACATGGCCGAGCAGGGCTTCGCGCTGATCTGTCGCGGACGTTCGGATGGCGTCGACGACATGCGCCACCTCCGGGCGTCGCAGCGTCTCCGCCCGTGAGACCAGCCAGTAGTCCAGACGGACGGAGACCTCGTCGGGCAGCACCCGGACGAGGTCGTCGTGACGATCAGCCATGAAGCAGGGGAGCAGTCCCACTCCTGCGGCTGCGCGAGTGGCTTCGACGTGCACGAACACGTTGGTGGACGTTACCGACTCGCGCATGGATGGCGCGAACCCTGGCGCGATGTCGAGATCGTCGACCTGAAGCATCGAATCGATGAAGTAGATCAACGGATAGTTCTGCAGATCCTCGATATCTGCAGGCCGGCCATTGGCGCGTAGATACTCGCGCGAGGCATAGAGACCCAGGTGGTAGTCGCCGAGTTTGATGGCCTCGGCCCTGTGCACCTGTGGCTCGCCGACGACGATCTCGACGTCCATGCCCGATCTCTGCTGTGATGCGCGCCTGGTCGTTGCGACTATCTCCACCGAAATACCCGGATGTCGACGCCTGACCTGGGCGACGGCGGGTGCGACGACGTACGCACTGAATCCGTCGGTCGCCGAGACGCGGACGACACCTTCGGCCTGGTCGCTCGGCCCGATGAGCGAGCGGACTGCGGCGTCGATGCTCTCGGCTGCGGCCAGCGCGTCCTTGCCGCGTGAGGTCAGTTCCCACCCGGTGCCCGACTTCGCCAGCACGCGACCGCCGAGGCTTGCTTCCAACGCGGCGATACGCCTCGAAATCGTGGTGTGGTTGACGCCCAAGTCGTCGGCAGCGGTGTTGTACCTGCCGGTGCGGCCGACCGCGAGGAGGATCAGGAGATCGTCGGCGCTGGGCAACCGTCCGTGATCGGGATGACCGAGGGGCACATCTGCATTCTTGCAGATTGCACATGCGTTGTTGGGCATTGCGGGCGCGGGCGATCTGCATCGATACTCAGCGATACCAAGATGGTGTGGTTCTCGTCACAAGCGGGACTCTCCGTCTGCCCGATCACATGAGGAGCATTATGAGCGTGGACGAACGCACACAGCCGGGAGGTCCGGACCCGGACGCGACTCCGACCGGATTGAAGAAGGTCGTCGGTGCGTCGATGGCAGGCACCATCGTCGAGTGGTACGAGTTCTTCCTCTACGGGACCGCAGCCACGCTGGTGTTCTCCAAGATCTTCTTCGCTGCGGGAACCAGCGAACTCGACGCCATCCTCGCCGCGTTCGTGACCTACGCGGTCGGCTTCGTCGCGCGGCCGCTCGGCGGCATCGTGTTCGGGCACTACGGCGACAAGTACGGCCGAAAGAAGTTGCTGCAGTTCAGCCTCGTCCTCGTCGGCGGCGCGACTTTCCTGATGGGCTGTCTGCCGACGTTCGACCAGATCGGGTATTGGGCGCCCGCTCTGCTTGTTGCCCTCCGATTCATCCAGGGCTTCGCGGTCGGTGGCGAATGGGGAGGCGCGGTTCTCCTTGTCGCAGAACATAGTCCGAACAAGAGCCGCGGATTCTGGGCCAGCTGGCCGCAGGCCGGTGTGCCCGCCGGAAACCTCCTGGCTACCGTCGCGCTGCTCGTTCTCACCACCACCCTGTCCGACGAGGCTTTCCTCAGCTGGGGCTGGCGCGTCGCCTTCTGGCTCTCCGCGGTCATCGTCTTCGTCGGTTACTACATCCGCACCAAGGTGTCCGATGCTCCGATCTTCCTCGAGGCGCACAAGCAAGCCGAGGTCATCAAGGCGGCGTCGTACGGCGTCTTCGAGGTCGTCAAGCGTTATCCCCGTGGCGTTTTCACAGCTATGGGCCTGCGTTTCGGTGAGAACGTCATGTACTACCTCGTCGTCACGTTCACCATCACCTACCTCAAGGTCGAGGTCGGTACCGACACCTCGACCATCCTGTGGTGGATGCTTGTGGCGCACGCCGTGCACTTCTGCGTGATTCCACTGGTGGGCAAGCTCGCCGATCGGGTCGGCCGACGTCCGGTCTACTTCTTCGGTGCCGTGACGGCAGGTACGTGGGGATTCTTCGCGTACCCGATGTTCAACAGCGGACACAACGCTGTGATCATGCTCGCCATCATCATCGGTCTGGTGTTCCACGCGTTCATGTATGCGACGCAGCCGGCGATCATGGCCGAGATGTTCCCGACGCGTATGCGCTACTCCGGTGTGTCCCTCGGGTATCAGGTCACGTCGATCGTTGCGGGTTCGCTGGCGCCGATCATCGCGGTCTGGCTGCTGAACCGCTTCGATTCGGCGATCCCGATCGCGTGGTACCTGGCTGCGTCGTGCGCGATCACATTGGTTGCCGTCATCGCCGCTCGTGAAACCAAGGGCCTGGCATTGGAATCCATCGACATCGCCGACGCGAAGAACCTCGCTACCGAGGCAGAGTTGTTGAAGGCAGGCCTGCTCGATCAGGATGTGAAGCGATGACCGATCTGTCCGGACGGTCCGCGCTGGTCACCGGCGGAGCTTCGGGGATCGGGGCCGCATGCGCTCGTGAACTGGCCTCGCGCGGAGCGAAGGTCACCATCGCCGACGTCGACGAGGTGGCCGCCAAAGAATTGGCGTCCGAACTGCACGGTGAGGCGTGGGCAGTCGATCTCCTGGACGTGGCGGGGTTGGAGAGGTTGGACCTCGATACCGACATCCTTGTCAACAACGCTGGGATTCAAACTGTTTCGGCGATTGTGGATTTCGACCCGGCGGCGTTCCGTCGTATTCAGACGCTGATGGTCGAAGCGCCCTTTCTTCTGATCCGAGCAGCGTTGCCTGGTATGTACGCTCGCGGATTCGGCAGGATTCTGAATATCTCGTCGGTGCACGGACTGCGTGCCTCCGAGTACAAGGTGGCCTACGTGACCGCCAAGCATGCCCTCGAAGGCCTGTCCAAGGTGACAGCCCTGGAAAGTGGTGCCCACGGCGTCACCAGCAACTGCGTCAATCCGGGCTACGTCCGAACACCGTTGGTGGAGAAGCAGATCAAAGATCAGGCCGCCGCACACGGGATCGACGAAGACCAGGTTCTCGAGCAGGTCATGCTGACCGAGAGTGCCATCAAGCGGCTGGTCGAGCCGGCCGAAGTCGGCTCGCTCGTCGGGTGGCTGGCGTCGGCGGATGCAGGCATGGTCACGGGCGCGTCGTACACGATGGACGGTGGTTGGTCGGCGCGGTGAGTGCGCCCCGGCCCGTGCGTGCGTAGTGACACTGCGATGTCACTACGCACGCACGAGCTGGTCAAGGATCGTGAGTGAATAAGTACTGCGGGCGGTAATTACGCACGCACGGGCGGCGAAGCCGCATCCCGGCCCAACTGCGCCAACACCTTCGTCTGCCGATCGGAATCCTCCGGGACCTCGACGGCCGGGCCGCACACGCCCTCCATTCGGATGTTGTCGCCCATCTGCGCGATGAAGGCTTCGACGAAATCGAGGTCCTGGCCGTCGATGACGCTGTCGACCCCGGCCGGATGGGCGACGTCCCAGGCATGAACGATCAGGTCCAGGCTGTAGAACGACCCGATCGACGACGCCAGATCGGTTCGTCCGAAATGCCCGTCGTACTCCAGGTTCGCGCGAGCCGGGTCGTCGAGAATCTCCTGCATCGCATCGCGTGTGTGCGCCCACGCAGCGGCGGGATCGTCGTCGACGGTCGGCCCGTCGGGAATCGACAGTCCAACCGGCTTCAACGCGCCCTTCTCGGTGTCGATGATGTGGCGCACGACGTCGCGGACGCTCCAGCCGTCACATGTCGATGGAATATCCCATTTCTCGGACGGCACCGCGTCGATACGCGTGGTGAGACCGGATGCAAGCCTGCGGTAACGATCAGCGGTTGTTTCGGAGTTGGTCATGGACGCAAATTCTGCAGTACCGGCGTCCTGAAGGGGATCGAATATTTCGGACTCGTCGACGGCGAGACGTCGCCCTGCCCGAAAACTAACAAAGCCCCTGTGAACGAGTCACAGGGGCTTCGTGGCGGAGGATAGGGGATTTGAACCCCTGAGGGCGTTAACCCAACCCGCGTTCCAGGCGAGCGCCATAGGCCACTAGGCGAATCCTCCGTGGGGAAGCATACCGGGTTACCCCCTCCATCTCCCAAACGGGGCACGGCTCGGGGCCGCTCGCGCATCGCAGCCGTCGGTACGGCTACACTCTCCAATGGATCCCGCGCGGCGCGCATCCTGTGAACTCCCCCAGGGCCGGAAGGCAGCAAGGGTCAACGGGCTCTGCCGGGTGCGCGGGGTCCCCTTTACTTTCAGGGGAAACTACAGTCACCGAGAGGCCGCTCCACATGCCAGCGCAAACCCAGTTGGGGTTGATGAACCATGAGGAGCTCGCCTCAGAGCACGAGCGCCAGAGCGCCAAGTACGAGCAGCTGAAAGCCGAGAAGCTCACCCTCGACCTCACCCGTGGCAAGCCGTCGCCCGAGCAGCTCGATCTTGCTGCCGACCTGCTGACGCTGCCCGGCGAGGATTTCCGCGACGGCAACGGCACCGACTGCCGCAACTACGGTGGGCTTGCGGGTCTGCCGGAGCTGCGCGCAATTTTCGGCGAAATTCTGAACATCCCGGTGAAGAACTTGCTCGCCGGCAACAACGCCAGCCTCGAGATCATGCAGGATCTCGTCGTGTGGGCCCTACTGCACGGCCTGCCCGACTCGCCCCGCACGTGGTCCGCAGAGCCGAACATTCGATTCCTGTGCCCGGCCCCCGGATACGACCGTCATTTCGCGATCACGGAGAGCTTCGGGATCGACATGGTCTCGATTCCCATGCTGCCCGACGGCCCGGACATCAACGAGATCACTCGGTTGGTGGCCGCGGACCCGCAGATCAAAGGCATGTGGGTAGTCCCGAACTACGCAAACCCGACTGGCGCTGTGTATTCGGAGGAGATCGTTCGCGCATTGGCGTCCATGCCGACCGCTGCACCTGACTTCCGCCTCTTCTGGGACAACGCCTATGCGGTGCATCCGCTGACCGACGAGTTCGCCCCGTCGTACGACGTGTTGGGTTGGGCTGCGGAGGCAGGCAACGCCAACCGGCCGTTCGTGTTCGCGTCGACGTCGAAGATCACCTTTGCGGGAGCGGGCGTCAGCTTCTTCGGGAGCTCGGACGACAACCTCGCCTGGTATCAAAAGCACCTCGGCAAGAAGAGCATCGGGCCCGACAAGCTCAATCAGCTTCGCCACCTGCGGTTCTTCGGCGATGCCGACGGCGTCAGAGCTCACATGGCCAAGCATCGTGAGCTCCTGGCACCCAAGTTCGCGCTGGTTCAGCAGATCCTCGACGACCGACTCGGTGCTTCGAAGATCGCATCGTGGACCGAGCCGAAGGGCGGATACTTCATCTCGCTCGACGTGCTGGAGGGCACTGCCGCCAGGTCTATCGCGCTGGCCAAGGACGCGGGAATCGCTTTGACGGCCGCAGGTTCGGCCTTCCCGTACAAGAACGACCCCGAGGACCGCAACATCCGGTTGGCCCCGAGCTTCCCGTCGCTCGGCGAGCTCGAGAAGTCCATGGACGGCGTCGCGACCTGTGTGCTCCTGGCCGCGACCGAAAAACTGCTCGAACGCTAGCAATCACCAGTGGCGTGGTTGGGTGCCCGGGGAGGCACTCAACCACGCCACTGGCGCGTCGCGCTTAACACGCCACTGGCGTGTCTGGCCTAGTGGCCGACGACTACTGCACCTTCGGGAGCCTCGGGCAGTAGACCCGGTCGCATGAGGAAGGCCGAGATGACTGCGCCGAGAGCGAAGATGCCCGTCGCCCACCAGAAGGTCGTCGTGTAGCTGGCGATTTCGGCGTTGACCTGCAGGACAGCCGCGCTCGACGCGGTGGCCATGTTGTCGGTGACGTACGACGTCGCCGCGCTGGCCGCGACGGTGCTGAGGAGCGCCGTTCCGATGGATCCACCGACTTGCTGCATGGTGTTGACCGTGGCCGAGGCGACACCGGAATCATCAGGATCGACTCCCGAGATTGCGCCCTGCATTGCCGGGGCCATGGTGGCGCCGAGTCCGAGGCCCATGACGACGAGTCCCGGCAGGATGTGCAGTGCGTAGGTGCTGTCTGCTGTGATCTGCGTCAGGAGGCCCATGCCGATGGCGGCGACGATCAGCCCGGTTGTCATCAGCACGCGAGGCCCGAAGCGAGGCAGAATGACTGCCGTCGAGACGGTGGCGGTGAGGATGAGACCCGCGATCATCGGCATGAACGCGAAGCCGGTGGTGATCGGGGTGTAGCCCAGTGTGCTCTGTAGGTAGTAGGTCAGGAACAGGAACACGGCGAACATGCCTGCGCCCGTGATGAACACTGCGATGAAGGACCCTGCGCGGGTGCGATCGAGAATGATGCGCAGCGGCAGCAACGGATGTGCGACGCGCTTCTGCAGGGCAACGAAAACGCCCAACAAGGCGGCGCCGACGATCAGGAACGCCAGGGTCACGGTGTTGGCCCAGCCATCGGATTCTGCGTGGGCGAATCCGTAGACGATCGAGAACAGCGCAGCCGACACGGTGACCGTTCCCGGGATGTCGAGCTTCGGCCGTGTGGTGACATTGTGCTTGGCGAGGAGGATGAACCCGGCGACGAAGGCGATGCCTGCGAAGATCAGGTTGACGTAGAGGGCCCAACGCCACGTGGCCCACTCGGTGAGAACGCCGCCGAGAAGCAAGCCGAGTGCGCCGCCGCCGCCTGCGATGGCACCGAAGATGCCGAATGCCTTGGCACGTTCCTTCGGATCGGTGAACGTGGTGGCGAGCAGCGACAGAGCTGCAGGCGCCAGTAGAGCTCCGAAGACGCCCTGGCCGGCGCGAGCTGCGACGAGCATGCCGAAGTTGATGGCCGCGCCGCCGACGGCGGACATCACCGCGAAGCCGACGAGCCCGATGAGGAACGTGTTGCGACGTCCGAACAGATCGCTGAGCCTGCCGCCGAGCAGCAGGAGGCTACCGAAGGCGAGTGCGTACGCGGTGACGATCCAGGATCGGTTGCTGTTGTCGAAGCCGAGATCGAGCTGAGCTGCGGGCAGAGCGATGTTGACGATGGTCGCATCGAGCACGACCATCAGCTGGGCCAATCCGAGCGTTGCGAGAATCAGCCAACGGGTGCGGTGCGACTTGGCCTCGGCGGTTTCCTCCGAGGCCAGTGACGTCGATGTCTCGACGTCATCCGGAGACAGTGCGGTCATGTTCGTCCTCTGATCGGTATCCGGAGGTGTATCCTCCGGTTATAGAACGAAGGTAGCAGCTAAGTGGAGGTATGTCCTCCGCTTATCGGGTGAAACGGACATCGAATGAGTGTGAGAGCCGACACAGCGGCGCAGAAGTCCAGCAATTGCGGCCCTGGTAAACCTCTGCGCGCAGATGCCGAACGCAATCGCCGACGCATCGTCGATGCTGCTCGAGAGCTGTTCGCGTCGCGCGGAATCGACATCACGCTCGACGACGTCGCCGCCCACGCCAAGGTTGGCGTAGGCACCGTCTACCGGCGGTTCTCGTGCAAGGAAGAGCTCATCGACGGCGTGTTCGAGCAGCGAATGCAGGACGTGCTCGCCAACGCCGAAGAGGCGTTGGAAGTCGAGGATCCGTGGGACGGGTTCGTGATGTTCATGACGAGTGTCTTCGAGGGGATCTCCGCTGACAAAGGCCTGGGCGAGGTCGTTCTCGGCACCGACGAGGGGTGCAACGGGATCGCACAGATGCGGGAACGAATCGACCCGTTCGTCGCCAAGATCGTGCTGCGCGCACGCGAATCCGGCCAGCTGAGGCCTGATGTCGAAGTGAACGACTTCTTCCCGCTGATCGGCATGGTCGGAGCTGCCGCCGACTTCATGAGTGCAGTCGAACCGTCGAACTGGAAGCGTTACTTCGCGATCGTGCTCGACGGCTTACGTGTTCAGCCCAACTCCGTCGATGTGCTCCCCGGTCGGGCGCTGACCACGGACGAGATCGTAACCGCCAAGGCAGAAATGCATCGCCGCCGACGCTGATCGGCACGCGCGGTTTCTGCTCGATCAGGCGACCGCCCGTCGCGGGCTGGGGTGTTCGCGCCGACGACTGTCGACACCCGCGCTTCCGTGATGTGGCCCTGATCACGTATGTTCCTTCACGAGTGTTATTACCGCCGAGTACGACGCGGTCACAGTGAGAACTTCCGGGGGTCTACAGCATGCGAGTGTCACGGGTATTGGGAACTGCGATCGGTGCCGCGTTGGTGGCAGCGACGGTGATGACGCCGTTGGCGTCGGCGCAGCCGCCATCCGGATCGTCGACGGGTTCCACTGGCGAATCGGATTTCTACAATCCGCCCAGTCCGCTGCCTGCGGGTTCGCCGGGTGACGTCATCCGAACCGAACCGTCGCCCCTCGCGCTCTCCGTACCCGGTATCGGAGGGCAGCTCCCCGGCGTGGCGACTCGAATCATGTACCGCAGCACCGACTCCAACGATGCGCCCAATGCCGTCACCGGAACGTACATCGATCCCGCAGCCGAGTGGACAGGCCCAGGCCCGCGCCCTCTCGTCGTACTGGCGCCGGGAACTCAGGGCCAGGGTGACCAGTGCGCGCCGTCGAGAATGCTCAACCGTCTCATCACCTACACGCCACCGCTCGGCGCGATGGTCGAGTACGAGGTCCTGGCCGCGTATTCGCTACTGTCGCAAGGCTATGGCGTCGTGATCACCGACTACGAGGGCCTCGGAACGCCGGGCGCCCACACCTACGTCAACCGCGCCTCCGAAGCCCATGCAGTGCTCGACGCGGCTCGCGCCGCCCAGCGTCTGCAGGGCACGAAGATCACCGCCGACGGACCCGTCGGAACCTACGGTTACTCCCAGGGCGGCGGCGCCACCGCTGCGGCAGCTGAGTTGGCGGGTGAGTACGCCCCCGAACTGGACCTCGTGGGCACGTACGCAGGCGCGCCGCCTGCCGACCTGAAACAGACCCTCGATCAGGTCGACGGCACAATCCTCACCGGAGTCGTCGGGTACACGCTGAACGGTCTGCTCAACTCCGATCCGGATCTTCAGCAACTCCTCGACGAGAACATCAACGACGCTGGACGGGCGATGTTGAATCAGGTCGCGAATCAGTGTGTCGGCGAGACGATTCTGACCGTCGGTCTGCACAACACACGGGAGTACACCAATACGGGTGAGCCGATGTCGATCGTGCTGGACCGGTTGCCGAAGGCTCAGGAGATACTGGCCAAGAACAAGATCGGTGAACGCACGCCCACCGCACCTGTGCTGATTCAGTCGGGTACCTCCGACGACATCGTTCCGCACGGTCAGGCCGTAGGGCTAGCTGCCGATTGGTGCGACAAAGGTGCAACAGTCCAACTGAGCGCAGCTCAGGTGCCGGCCATCGTCCCGGGTTCTGGTGCAGGGCACCTCATCCCGGACATCCTTGGACTCGGTGAGGCCCAGAACTGGATGAAAGACCGTTTCTACGGAGTGCCGGCACCGACCAACTGCTGACCGAGAACGGCCCGTGTTCTCAGCGCGGGCCGTACATGATCACTCCGACGCCGACGAGACAGACCGTCGCGCCGACGATGTCCCACCTGTCGGGGCGGAAACCGTCGGCGACCATGGCCCACACCAGTGAGCCCGCGACGAACACGCCGCCGTAGGCAGCGAGGATGCGGCCGAAGTTGGCGTCGGGCTGAAGCGTCGCGACGAATCCGTACAGACCGAGCGCGATGACGCCTGACCCGACCCAGATCCACCCGCGGTGTTCACGGATGCCCTGCCATACCAACCACGCGCCGCCGATCTCGAAGACCGCCGCAACTCCGAACAGCATGATCGACTTCAGTACCGTCATGGTGTGCAACGATCCCACGTAGTGCCGTCGAGTGTAGAAAGATGCAACCCGGGGTAATGACGGTCGGGCGGGCGACGGTGAGGAACTTGGTTCACATGGTGAATGCGGGAGGACAGCGCGCGGCTTCGGCTCGGCTGTGTCGAGTGCGACCGAACAGAAGGTTCCGTCGTGCGTGAGAACTACAACGACAAGCTCGACTCGGTGCGGTCGGATCTGGCCGAGATGTGCAAACTCGCCGAGCAGGCTATGGCGTCTGCATCCGCTGCGCTGTTGAACGCCGACCTCGCGCTGGCCGAGCAGACCATCACCAGCCGCGAGGACATCGACGCACTGGCGTTGGACTGGGAACACAAGGCATTTTCGCTCCTGGCGCTTCAGGCTCCGGTCGCTCTCGATCTTCGCATCATGGTGAGCGGTATTCACATAGTTGCGGATCTGCAGCGAATGGGTGGTCTGGCCATTCATATTGCCGAGCTAGCCCGTCGGCGCCATCCGGCACACGTGCTGCCGCCCGAGGTCGAAGCGGTCTTCGCCGAGATGGGCCGCGTCGCAGTCGAACAGGCCGAAGCGACGAGAGAAGTCTTGCTGACCCGCGACACCGGCTTGGCGGCAGAACTGAAGACCGCCGACGAGGAAATGGACGAGCTGCATCGAAGCTTGTTCGCGCTCACGGCATCCGACGACTGGCCCCACGGTGTCCCCGCAGCGGTGGACACCACTCTGCTCGGCCGCTTCTACGAGCGCTATTCCGATCACACCGTCGAGGTCGCCAAGCGCGTCATCTTTCTCGTCACGGGAGAATTTCGATCCGAATCAGCTTGATCAGCACAAAGCTCCGACTGATGGCAGGATCAGCACGATGAAACGAGACGTCTCGGCCTACCTCGACGTGGATGTCACCGAGGCAAGCACTCTCGAATTCCAGATTGCCGTGGCACCGCACCCCGGCACCGACGTATGGGAAGCGCTGTCGTTCACACTCGACGGGCAGCCGGTGGAAGTCCAGGAGATCAGCGGTGCGCACGGCACCCGTATCCACAAGCTGCACGCAGGCGTCGGCAAGCTGGAGGTCTCCTACTCGGCGACGATCTACGGCAACACCGACCCCGCACCTGTATCG
Organism: Rhodococcus sp. P1Y; assembly: GCF_003641205.1. Lineage (NCBI taxonomy): Bacteria > Bacillati > Actinomycetota > Actinomycetes > Mycobacteriales > Nocardiaceae > Rhodococcus > Rhodococcus sp. P1Y. Next base: position 222,455 of record NZ_CP032762.1, on the reverse strand, counting down.
GACTACGATCTGTCGCTCTACCTGCGGCCGAGCCGGTACGCGGAGGCGGACAAGTTCTTCGGCTTCGCGGCCACGGAATTCGGGTCCTACGCGCCGTCGGAGAAGCTGCTCGCGGAGGTGTCGTCCTGGGTCGGCGCCAGGCTCAGCTACGTCCCTGGCAGCAGTGATCCGATCGACGGTGCAGTCGACACCCTTCTTGCCGGCGCCGGAGTCTGCCGGGACTACACGCATCTCGTCGTGGCGTTGTTGCGGGCAGTCAACGTTCCGGCGCGGCTCGTTGCGGTCTACGCGCCCGGCTGCGATCCGATGGATTTCCACGCGGTCGCCGAGGCTTTCGTCGAGGGTCAATGGCGGGTCGTCGACGCCACCTGCCTCGCACCTCGGTCGACACTCGTGCGTATCGCGACCGGTCGTGACGCTGCGGACACCGCATTCCTCGACAACCACGGTGGCTCGATCACGTTGAACAGCGCGATCGTCGGCGCAGTCGTCGACGGACCGCTCCCGTTCGACGACATCACGCAGTTGGTGTCCATCACCTAGGTGGCTCGAGATCGAGGCGGTGGCATGATCGGTGCCATGTCTCCCACACTGCACTTGACCGGTGACGCAGAAGCCGACGCACTGTTGGCCGAGGACCCGTTCGCACTGCTCATCGGGATGCTGTTGGATCAGCAGGTTCCGATGGAGTCGGCGTTCGCCGGGCCGAAGAAGCTGGTCGACCGGCTCGGCGACCTGAAGGTCGACACCATCGCCCGAGCCGACCCGGAGGAATTCGCCGCCGTGTGCGCGACAACGCCTGCCGTGCATCGGTTCCCAGGATCGATGGCCAAACGGATTCAGGGTCTCGCCGAGTTCATCGTCGAAAACTACGACGGCAAACCCGACCAGATCTGGCGACGCGAGGATCCCGACGGCGCCGAGGTACTGAAGCGCTTGAAAGCATTGCCCGGGTACGGAGACCAGAAAGCTCGGATCTTCCTGGCGCTGCTCGGAAAGCAGATGGGCGTAACACCCGACGGGTGGCGCAAGGCTGCAGGCGCATACGGCGACGACGGGTCACGACGCTCGATCGCCGACGTCGTCGACGAGAAATCTCTCCTCGAAGTTCGCGAGTTCAAGAAGGCCGCGAAGGCGGCTGCGAAGAACAAGTGATCGCCCCGCCGTTCTCGCCGAGAAGATCCACGGGGCATTGATGCCGGTGTCGGTGCGCGCCGGTACCCTCCTTCCGTGGCTCTCTACCGGAAGTACCGTCCTGCGACGTTCGCTGAGGTCGTCGGACAGGAGCACGTCACCGAGCCGTTGAGTGTTGCGCTCAACTCCAACCGGATCAATCACGCGTACCTCTTCTCCGGGCCTCGCGGTTGCGGAAAGACCTCGTCGGCGCGCATCCTCGCGCGCTCGCTCAACTGCGCCGAAGGGCCGACGTCGACTCCGTGCGGTGTCTGCAACTCGTGTGTAGCCCTCGCGCCGGGAGGCCCAGGAAACCTCGACGTCGTCGAGATGGACGCGGCAAGCCACGGCGGCGTCGACGACGCCAGGGATCTGCGAGACAAAGCGGTCTACGCGCCCGCCGAATCGCGCTACGTCATTTTCATCATCGACGAGGCCCACATGGTCACGACGGCAGGCTTCAATGCGCTGCTGAAGGTTGTCGAGGAACCGCCGGAGCATCTGGTCTTCATCTTCGCGACGACCGAGCCCGAAAAGGTGTTGCCGACCATCAGGTCCAGGACGCACCACTATCCGTTCCGCTTGCTGCCGCCCTCGACCATGCGCGGCTTGTTGGAAAAAATCACCGCTCAGGAGAGCGTTGCCGTCGAGGATCCGGTCTATCCGTTGGTGATCCGAGCCGGGGGTGGCTCGCCGCGCGACTCGCTCAGCGTCCTCGATCAACTCCTCGCCGGTGCCGGCCCAGAAGGCGTCACGTACCCGCGTGCGTTGTCGCTGCTCGGAGTCACCGACGTCGCGCTCATCGACGAAGCCGTCGACGCTCTGGCAGCCGGTGACGGTGGCTCCCTGTTCGGTACCGTCGACAAGGTTGTCGACGCAGGTCACGACCCCAGGCGGTTCGCGACGGACCTCCTCGAACGGCTCCGCGACCTGATTCTCATGCGGGCGGTTCCCGACGCAGGGGAGCGAGGTCTCGTCGACGTACCCGGTGACGTCCTCGAGCGCCTGCGCGACGAGTCCGAACGTATCGGGTCCGCCACGCTGGCTCGCTATGCCGAAATCATCCACGCGGGTCTCGGTGAGATGCGCGGGGCGACGGCGCCGCGCCTGTTGCTCGAGGTCATGTGTGCGCGCATGCTTCTGCCGTCCGCGTCGGACGCCGAATCGGCTGTGCTGCAACGGCTGGAGCGCTTGGAGCGACGTCTCGACGTCACGCTCCCCGCCGGTGAGCAGGCTGCCGTCGATCAGATCGCGTCGCCGCGGCGGGCCGAACCCACTGCTGCGGCTCCCGTCGACGACACCCCGGTCAAATTCGTGCGTCCCTCTCAGCGGGCCGCCGAGGAACCGTCGCCGCCTCCCGCTGCGCCTCCTGCCGCAACTGTCCCGACGCCTCCTGCCGCAACTGTCCCGACGCCACCACCCGCGTCCGTCCCCGAGCCGGAGCCGGAGCCTGCACCTCGGCCCGTCCCAACGCCGGAGCCTGCGCCTACGCCGGAGCCTGCGCCTACGCCTACGCCGGAGCCTGCGCCTACGCCGGAGCCTGCACCTACGCCTGAACCTGTCCCGGCACCGGAGCCTGAACCGACACCCGAGGCTGAACCGACGTCGGAGTCTGTCGCGGAGCCCGAGCCTCAGCCCGTCTCGACACCTGAGCCTGCACCTGCACCGGAGCCAGAGCCGGCGCCATCGTTGGTTCCGGAACCCCAACCCGAACCGGAACCCCAGCCCGAGCCCGTTGCGGCGTCGAACCAGCCTGATGCTGCTGCGGTACGAGCGGTCTGGTCCGAGGTGCGCGGCAAGGTGCGCGAGCGGAGTAGGACTGTCGAGGTGATGTTGTCGGGCGCGTCGGTACGAGCGGTGGACGCAGATTCCATCACTCTGGGCCACGATTCGGCGCCACTGGCCAAGCGGCTTCAGGAGGCTCGGAACGCCGACGTCATCAGGGACGCGCTCAAGGATGTCTTCGGAGTCGATTGGGCAGTGACGTGTGTCGTCGGAGCAGCTGCACCGGCGGGAGAAGCACCGGTGACGAAAGGGGCACCAGAGGCCCCGAAAACTCCGCCGACCAAGTTCTCCCGTCCGAGCCAGAGCAACAAACCTGCCCGGACGACGGACGATGCGTTCGGCTCGGCAGGCGACGGCTCGTCGTACGACGACATTCCTCCGCCCGAGGCTCCCGACTACCCGGATGACCCCGAGCCGGCCGGACCGCCGCCGCCGGAGACACCCGAGGACGAAGAAGAGCTGATGAAGGCTGCAGCCGAGCCGGCCGATCCGTCGATCAGGCGTGATCCGGAGACTGTGGCGATGGAGCTACTTCAAACACAGTTGGGTGCGACGCCCCTCAAGGAATGAGTCGCTGGCCCCAGACCTGACACACCCGTTGTCGACCTGACACCCTTTTTGCGGACCTGGCACACCTGTTCGCGTCGTAGAAGGTGTGTCAGCTCGGCAACAGGGGTGCTAGCTCCCCCGAAAAGATCGGCGTCAGGACGCTTCGATGTCGTCCGGGTCGACGAAGACCAGACGACCGTCGTCCAACGCGACGGCGTAGCGGTGGGCCAGAGCCCAGGTCCGCCCGGACACGTCCGCCATCTGCTCGCCGAAGTCTTCCTTGATCACGCCCAATTCCTTGGACCATTGATCGCGAGGAATCGATTGGTCGGAGCTGTAGCGCACCTTGACGGTAGCGCCGACCGCAAACGGCTTGTGGGTGTCCATGGTCATCATCTCCGTTGCTGCCAAGCCCGAGTACATCTCCAGGCTCCACTCCATGCCCCCCCAGTGGCGAGGATAGTTCTACCCCGCTCCGGTCGAACCCAAACGAACGAACCGGTCACGGACCGCGCTCGTTTCGGTCCTTACAAGTCAATGCAACGCGTTCTAATCTGAGGGAAGCCGAGGTGTATTCCTCGCGTCCTGCGGCGCCGGGTGGTGCCGCCGAACCTTGAAGTACGTGGAAGGACGACCGCGCTGTGACTACAGAAGCGTTCATTTACGAAGCCATCAGGACCCCGCGTGGCAAGGGGAAGAACGGCTCGCTGCATTCGGTGAAGCCGATTTCTCTGGTCACCGGTTTGATCGACGAACTCCGTCGTAGATTTCCCGACCTGGACGAGAACCGCATCTCCGACTTGATTCTCGGCGTCGTGTCTCCCGTGGGTGACCAGGGCGCCGACATCGCGCGTACTGCGGTACTCGCGGCGAAGATGCCGGACACCGTCGGTGGATTCCAGCTCAATCGCTTCTGCGCCTCGGGCCTCGAAGCCGTCAACCTGGCTGCGCAGAAGGTGCGTTCCGGGTGGGACGAACTCGTGATCGCAGGCGGCGTCGAGTCGATGTCCCGCGTTCCCATGGGCAGCGACGGCGGAGCTTGGGCAATGGACCCGGCCACCAACTACGACACCTACTTCGCTCCGCAGGGCATCGGTGCCGATCTCATCGCGACGATCGAGGGGTTCAGCCGCGAAGATGTCGACGCCTACGCCGTGCAGTCGCAGGAGCGCGCCGCCGCAGCATGGTCGGGTGGCTACTTCGCCAAGTCGGTCGTACCCGTCACCGATCAGAACGGCCTGCTCATCCTCGACCAGGACGAGCACATGCGTCCGGGCACTACCGTCGAATCGCTCGGCAAGCTCAACCCGGCCTTCACCGGCATTGCCGCGATGGGCGGATTCGACGACGTCGCTCTCCAGAAGTACCACTGGATCGAGAAGATCGATCACGTCCACACCGGCGGCAACAGCTCGGGCATCGTCGACGGCGCAGCCCTCGTGCTCGTCGGTAGTGAGCAGGCAGGCAAGGACCTGAACCTGGTTCCGCGTGCACGCATCGTCGCGACCGCCACCTCCGGCGCCGACACGACGATCATGCTGACGGGCCCGACACCCGCGTCGAAGAAGGTCCTCGCGACCGCAGGATTGACCGTCGACGACATCGATCTCTTCGAGCTCAACGAGGCGTTCGCATCCGTCGTCCTCCGCTTCCAGAAGGATCTTCAGATCCCGAACGAGAAGCTCAACGTCAACGGCGGCGCCATCGCGATGGGCCACCCACTCGGTGCCACCGGCGCCATGATCACCGGAACCGTGCTCGACGAGCTCGAGCGGCGCGGCGGCCGGTACGCCCTCATCACCCTGTGCATCGGCGGCGGCATGGGCGTTGCCACCATCATCGAGCGAGTCTGAGGCTGAGACATGACAAACACTGAAACCGCCACAAACATGATCAAGTGGGACCAGGATTCCGACGGCATCGTCGTACTGACGCTCGATGACCCGAACTCCAGCGCCAACACGATGAACCAGATCTACAAGGACTCGATGGGCGCGACCGTCGACCGGCTCGAAGCCGAAATCGACACCGTCAACGGCGTCGTCATCACGTCCGCGAAGAAGACGTTCTTCGCAGGCGGTGACCTCAACAGCCTCATCACCGCGCAGCCCGAGGACGCGCAGCGCGTGTTCGACGAGGTTCAGGAAGTCAAAGCTCAGCTGCGACGCATCGAGAAGCTGGGCAGGCCCGTCGTGGCCGCGATCAACGGCGCTGCGCTCGGCGGCGGCTTGGAAATCGCGCTCGCTACGCATCACCGCATCGCGGCGAACGTTTCCGGCGTCCAGCTCGGACTGCCCGAGGTCTCCCTCGGTCTGCTGCCCGGCGGCGGCGGAGTCACCCGCATCACGCGTCTGCTCGGTATCCAGAACGGGTTCATGACGGTGCTTGCGCAAGGCACCCGATTCCGTCCCGAGAAGGCACTCGAAATCGGCCTCGTGCACGAACTCGTCGACAGCGTCGACGCACTCGTGCCCGCAGCCAAGGCATGGATCAAGGCCAACCCCGAGGGTGGCGTCGCACCGTGGGACGTCAAGGGTTACAAGATCCCCGGCGGCACCCCGTCGAACCCGAAGTTGGCTGCGGTTCTGCCTGCGTTCCCGTCGAACCTGCGCAAGCAGATCAAGGGTGCGCCGATGCCGGCGCCGCGTGCGATTCTCGCGGCCGCGGTGGAAGGCGCTCAGGTCGACTTCGACAACGCGTCGACCATCGAGTCGCGGTACTTCACCGAGCTCGTCACCGGCCAGGTCTCGAAGAACATGATCCAGGCGTTCTTCTTCGACCTGCAGGCGATCAACGCGGGCAAGTCGCGTCCGGACGGCATCGAGAAGACGACGTTCACGAAGGTGGCCGTTCTCGGTGCAGGCATGATGGGCGCCGGTATCGCGTACGTCTGTGCCAAGGCCGGAATCGACGTCGTGCTCAAGGATGTCGCGCTCGAGTCCGCGCAGAAGGGCAAGGCGTACTCCGAGGCCATCGAGGCCAAGGCACTCTCGCGTGGCAAGACGACGCAGGAGAAGTCCGACGCGCTGCTGGCACGTATCCATCCGACCGCGGACGCCAAGGACGTCGAGGGCGCAGACCTCGTCATCGAGGCAGTCTTCGAGTCCGAGGAGCTCAAGCAGAAGGTCTTCCAGGAGATCGAGGACCTCGTCGACCCGACGGCGCTGCTCGGTTCCAACACCTCCACGCTTCCTATCACGAGCCTCGCGAAGGGCGTGAAGCGTCAGGAAGACTTCATCGGAATCCACTTCTTCTCACCCGTCGACAAGATGCCGCTCGTGGAGATCATCCGCGGCGACAACACGTCGGACGCTGCGTTGGCCAAGGCCTTCGACCTGGTGCAGATCATCAAGAAGACTCCGATCGTCGTCAACGACAGCCGCGGATTCTTTACCTCTCGCGTTATCGGGACGTTCATCAACGAGGCCATCTCGATGCTGGGCGAGGGCGTCGAGCCGTCGACAATCGAGCAAGCAGGTCTGCAGGCCGGCTACCCAGCAGCACCTCTGCAGCTGTCCGACGAGCTGACGCTCAACCTGATGCAGAAGATCCGCAAGGAAACCTACGACGCAATCAAGGCGGCAGGCGGAACTCCTCCCGAGGATCCGGCAGGCGCCGTCATCGACAAGATGGTCGACGAGTTCGAGCGTCCGTCGAAGGCGAAGGGTGCGGGCTTCTACGAGTACGCCGACGGCAAGCGCACCGGTCTGTGGCCGGGTCTGCGTGATGCCTTCAAGTCGGGCTCGGCCGAGATCCCGTTCGAGGATCTGATCGAGCGCATGCTGTTCATCGAGGCCATCGAGACCCAGAAATGCTTCGACGAGGGTGTCCTGAACACCACCGCTGATGCCAACATCGGCTCGATCTTCGGCATCGGTTACCCGGCCTGGACCGGTGGCGTCCACCAGTACATCGTCGGTTACCCCGGTGGGCAGGCGGGCTTCGTGAAGCGTGCCGACGACCTGGCTGCGAAGTACGGCGAGCGTTTCACCGCGCCTGATTCTCTGCGCTAGCAACACTGCCCAGTGGCGTGGTCGAGTGCCCTCTGGGGCACTTCACCACGCCACTGGCATGAGAGCCGCCGGGGTCAAGCGCCCCGATGCTCTATCAAGCGTTCGGCCCCGTCGGTGAACTGCTGGCGCGTGAGAGAACACGCCAGCTCGACGTCACCGACGCGAAGGGCGTCGATCAGGTCCGTGTGATTGCGGACCGCGGCGCGGCCCCAGTCCGGATCCGAGGCGTAGAGCCGGGTTGGGGTGTAGCGGGTCGCATTGTTGAGAAACCAGGCGAGCTTGTTCGCACCGGTCAGTCGGTTGAGGACGCGGTGGAACTCGAATTCGCTGAGTTCGACTTCCTCGGCCTGATTCTTCTCCACCGCCGTGGCCAACGATGCGTTGAACTTCTCGAGCTCAGCGATCACGTCCTCGGTGATCTTCGGCGCCGCCCGCCGCACCAGCTCGACTGCGATCTGGCCTTGAAGCCAGAAGATGTCGACGATGTCGTCCGGCGTCAGCGGAGAGACGACGTACCCACGATGCGGAACGAGCTCGACCATTCCCTCGCCGCGAAGTGTCAGCAATGCCTCCCGGACTGGCGTCACACTGACTCCCAGTTCCGCGGCCGTCTCGTCGAGCCTGATGAAGTCCCCTGGCCGAACTTCGCCGGACATGACGATGTGACGGACGTGGTTGGCGACGTCCTCCGACAACTGGGGGCGTCGGCGCAGTGTCGGTGCACTGTTCGATACCGGTCGACGCCTCTGAGCCATTCGATCAGCTTATGCGGCGACGCCGCCCGTGCGCGCGTAGTTACGTCCGGCGGTGTCTCTTCACGCACGGGTGGTGAAGCGGCCCAACGGCTCGACCACCCGCGCGGCCACCGGCCCGAGTACCGCCATGAGCAGCACGTACGCGGTGGCGAGGGCGGCGAGCTCGCCTTCCACCGCCCCGGCTGCGACTGCGAGCCCCGCGATGACGATCGAGAACTCTCCTCGCGCGACGAGCGCGGCGCCTGCTCGTAATCGTCCCGGTCTGCCGATGCCCTGACGTTTCGCAGCCCAGGCCCCCGTCATCACCTTGGTGATGGTGGTGACGACGGCCAACACGACGGCCCAGCCGAGGACCGGGGGAATGGTCGCGGGATCGGTAGCAAGCCCGAACACTACGAAGAACATCGCCGCGAACAAATCCCGAAGAGGTTCGAGCACCCTGGTTGCGTTGTCGGCCGTCGACCCCGAGATCGCGATACCGAGCAGGAAGGCACCGACAGCTGCGGACACCTGCAGTTCCGACGCAATTCCGGCGACCAGTAGGGCCGATCCGAGGACCTTGAGCAGGACGACCTCGCGGTCGGGGCTGTCGACGATCGCCGAGACGAACCTGCCGTACCGCAGGGCTACCACCAGTACGAACGTGATGACGAACAGCGAGATTCCGAGCGCTTCGAGACCACCGAGGAAGCTGACGCCGCTGAGGACGGCTGTCAAGATCGGCAAGTAGATCGCCATCGCGAGGTCCTCGAACACCAGAATCGACAACACGACGGGCGTCTCGCGGTTACCCAGCCGGCCGAGGTCGGTGAGAACTTTCGCGATGATTCCCGACGACGAGATGTATGTGACGCCGCCGAGTACGAGTGCTCCGACGCCGCCCCATCCGAGCAGGAGCGCGACAACGGCCCCCGGTGCGAAGTTGAGGACGATGTCGACGATGCCCGCCAACCACGACCTGCGTAGGCCGGTTACGAGCTCGGTCGCGGTGTACTCGAGCCCGAGCAGCAACAGCAGAAGGATGACGCCGATCTCGCTGGCGATTTCGCTGAACTCGTCGATACCGCCGAGCGTGACGAAGCCTCCGTTGCCGAAAGCAAGGCCACCGAGCAGGTAGAACGGAATGGGGGATACGCCGATCTTGCCCGCGAGGCGCGCGAGTAACCCCAGTGCGAAGAACACGGCGCCGAGCTCGGTGAGAGCGAGCGCGCTTTCCGCCATCGTCAGTGATTGCCGAGCAATTTGGTTGCTGCGTCGAGTCCGTCTGCTGTACCAACAGCGACCAGCAGATCGCCGGCTGAAAGTGTGAAGTCGGGAGTGGGCGACGGTTGCACCTGGCCGGCGCGCATGACGGCGACGATGGACACGCCGGTCTTGGTGCGCATGGCGGTGTCGCCGAGAGTTCGGCCGTCGAATCGCGAGCTTTGCCTGATGGGGAGCTGGCGAGTGTTGATTCCGGGGAGATCGCGATGTTCTTCCCCGAGCTGAGCAATGAGTTGCGGCGTGCCGAGCAGATTGCCCAGCGCCGCCGCTTCCTCATTGCTCAGGGTGATGGACGCCTGTGTTGCGTCGGGGTCATCTTTGCGCGAGACGATGAGCTCGTTCGCGCCGTCTTTCCGAGTGATGACTCCGATGCGACGCCCGGATGCGAGGGCGAAATCCTTCCGCACCCCGATCCCGGGCAGCAGGGTCACTTCGACGTTCATGGGGGAATGCTAACCCCGACGAGTGTGTAGAAACCCTGCAAGTCGTAGAAGTCCTATATCAGGACGCGACAGCCGCCAGCAGTGCCTCACGCTGGTTTGCGCCGAGGCCACCGATGCGGCGGGTATCTGCGATGGACAGCTGCTCGAGCAGCTGAGCGGCGCGCACCGAACCGACACCCGGAAGTGCCTTGATCAGGGCGGACACCTTGGTCTTCTTGACGATTTCGTCGTTCTCGGCCTTCGCGAGAACGTCAGCGACGCTGAGCTCGCCGGACTTGACGGCGGCCAGCAGCTTCGACCGGGCAGTGCGTGCCTCGGCAGCCTTGGCGAGAGCCGCGGTGCGCTGTTCCGGAGTCAATACTGGTAAAGCCATGGCCTGTTCTCCTCGATTGTGGTGACCCCGTCGCTTTGTTGACGTGGTCTTCGACCCTCTTGCATCGTGCCTGGTGGCTCCGACAATCTATCGAACCAACACGCGTGTCATTCGATGAGAGCCACCGTTCCTTCCCCGTCAGGCTACGTGCTTTGCGAATCCGGGTGTGCCCCGACCAGCAGTTGGGCCCAAGGAGGGCGGCCTAGGACCGACCGCCATGGGACTTGCGTAGTGCAACTTTCACGACTTTTCCGCTGGCATTGCGGGGGAGCGCGTCGACGACGACGAGTTCCTTGGGGTGTTTGAACCGGGCAAGGTGGTCGCCGAGCCACACGAGCAGTTCGTCGAGCGTCAGGTCTGGGCTGTCCGCACTGTCGTGCAGAGCGACGACGGCGACGGGAACCTCGCCCCACTTGTCGTCGGCTCGGCCGATGACCGCGGCCTCGAGGATCCGAGGATGCTCGAACAGCACGTTCTCCACCTCGGCGCAGTAGATGTTCTCGCCGCCGGAAATAATCATGTCTTTCTTGCGGTCGACGACGAACACGAAACCTTCGTCGTCCTGTCGAACGAGATCGCCCGAGTGGAACCAACCCCCGTGGAAGGCATCGGCGGTGGCGTCGGGATTCTCCCAGTACTCCTGCATGAGAGTCGGCCCGCGGTAGACGATTTCGCCGATCTCACCCAGGGCGACGTCGTTCATCTCGTCGTCGACCACGCGCGCGGAAATGGTGGGTATGACGCGTCCGACGGACCCGAGTTTGCGCACCGCGTCCTCGCCGTCGAGAACGCACGTGATGGGCGACATCTCGGTTTGGCCGAACACGGCGACATTGAGCGCCGCGGGAAACGTTGCGGCCACGGCTTTCAAGATCGTGTCCGACGCCGGTGCCGCGCCCCAGGAGATGACGCGAAGGCTGAGGTCCCTGGGCCGTCGCGACTGCTCGGCGCACATGGCCTGCCATTGCACGGGAACGAGGAACAGCGTGGTCACACCCTCGGCGGCGAGCACGTCGAGAAGCGTGGCCGGGTCGAATGCGCCGACCGGGTAGATCACGGTCGGTATGCCCAGTTGAAGACTCGGCGCGAGAGAGCCGAGTGCTGCTATGTGGAACATCGGTGATGCGCAGAATCCGACCTCTGAGGCGCCGTGCATTTGCAGTGCTCGAATACAGGTCAGTGCCTGCGCCTGCATGTTCGCGTGGGTCAATACCGCGCCCTTGGGCCTGCCCGTGGTGCCCGAGGTGTACATGATGAGCGCGGGTGCGTCGTCGGGCACGTCGACGGCGTCGGCCGGCTCCGACTCGGCGAGGAGGGCTTCGTACTTCTCGCCGACGACGATGGCTGCCTCCAGCGAATCGACCTGTGCTGCAACCGCATCCGCGAGGGTGACAGGGTGTCGTCGGTGACCACGATGCGTGAGCCGCTGTTGCGCGCGAGGAACGCCACTTCCGGCGGTGTCATGCGGAAGTTGACCGGGACGGCCAGCGCGCCGAGTGCATTGACGGCGAGTACGGCTTCGAGATACTCGGGCCGGTTGAGCATCAGAATCAGTACGCGGTCTCCCGAGCCGATCCCTCGTCGGCTCAGGACACCCGCGAACCGACTCACACGATCGGCCAGTTGCGCCCACGAGATCGACACGCCCTGAAATCGCAGCGCGACGGCGTCGGGTTGCATCAGCGCATGGCGTCGAACCTGGTTGTTCCAGTTGTTGGCGCGGGAGCGCTGTGGTTCGTCGAGCATTGTCTATGTCCTCTTCTGCATCGATGCGAATGCGGTTATGCGCGAGACGAATTCGGGGGATGTCAGCAATTCGATCTGCCCCTCGGTTTCGCGGCGCAAAGCGTCGTCGAGCAACGACAGGGTCGAACCGGTGAGGGACTTCTTGGTGAGCTCGAGTGCACGCCGCGGACTTCTGAGCAGTTTCTTCGCCACTTTCTCGACGCGGTCACTCAGCTCGGACGCGGGCACTACGTCGTTGATCAGTCCCACCGCGAGTGCCTCCGAGGCGGGCATCCGCTCGGCCAGGAGCATCAGCGCGCTCGCTCGTGCGCGTCCGATGGCGGCGGGAACAAGGAGGCTGCTCGCTCCGTCGGGCATCAGTCCGATCCCCGCGAAGGCGAACAGGAAGTAGGCGTCCTCGCTCGCGTAGATGAGATCCGACGCCAATGCGATCGACGCTCCGATCCCGACTGCAGGGCCGTTCACCTGCGCGATCACCGGTAGTGGGCACGAAATGATCGAGGAAACCAACGCGCCCGCGCGGCGCATCGTGTGCTCTGCTGCTTCGGTTGCCGCGCGCTCGTCGACGGGTGTATCGGTTGCCATGTCGACGATGTCGGCGCCGGCGCTGAACGAGCTGCCGCTGCCGGTGAGCACAACCACCCGCGCATCGGCGGTACCGGTGAGCAGTGTGTCGATGATCGCGGAGCAGGTGGCGTCGTCGAGTGCGTTGAGTCGTGCCGGTCGATCGATGGTGACGCGCAGTATGCCGTCGGACAAATCGGTTCGAAGCCCTGGAGCTGTCATGACGGAAGCCGTTCGGTCGAAGTTTCTTCGGTGGAGCGAACACGAGCAGAATGCGAATTGCGGCTAACTTAGCACTCGAATCATCTGGAATGTCAAGGAATCCACGACATGGTCGGGTTGCCTGGGGGTAGATTCACCTGGCTCGACGCCAACGCCGGCAGCGCGGTGCGCCGCGGCGAGTAATCTGGACTGTCGGAGCGATCACGCGCAGGTGGGTAGGGGGAGGTGAACGATGACGAACGCACGCCGCAGCACCGGGGCCGGGGCGCTACCGGTCACTCCGCGGCGACGGCCGAAGGATCGAAAGGCGCAGATCCTGACGGCTGCAGCCGAGGCGTTCAGTGAGCGCGGCTATCACGCAGTGGGGATCGACGATATCGCCGCGACACTCGGCATCTCCGGGCCTGCTCTGTACCGGCACTTTCCGACGAAGTACGCCCTGTTCGTTCACACCGTCATGCGGTTGTCCGGAACATTGCTCGCCGCAACCGATCTGGACGATAGTCCCGATCCACGGGACAAGCTCGATGCGGTCATGACGGCTGTCATCGACACCACCATCGACAATCGACGCACCGGCGGGCTGTATCGGTGGGAGGGTCGGTATCTGCTTCCCGGCGACCGAATCACTCTGCGACAGTCGGTCACGATCTTGAACGGGAGGGTCCGTGCGCCCCTGATGCAGCTGCGGCCCGAGCTGTCCGAGGCAGACGCGTCCACCATCGCTGCCGCGGCTATCAGTGTCGTCGCGAGCATCACGGCGCACAGATCGGTGTTGTCGGCCAAGCAGATCGAGAGCCTACTGCTGTCGACTGCGCGGAAGGTGTTGGCGACCGATCTGCCCGAGGGCGTCGACGCCCCGCCGCCGGGCAAGGCGGAGATCGCACACAACTCGAAGCGGGAAACGCTGCTCCACGAGGCGATCCTGCTGTTCTATCGGCACGGGTACCACAGTGTGAGCATCGAGGACATCGGTGCGGCCGCTGGTATCAATGCCTCCAGCGTCTACCGTCACTTCGCCAGTAAGGCCGACCTGCTCGCCGCCGCGTTCGGTCGTGCGAGCGACAGGTTGACCGTCGCTCTCGACGAGGCGCTTGCTCAGTCGAAGACGCCCGAAGAAGCCATTGAGACGCTGGTGTACTTGTACGTCGAATTGTCCTTCGAGCAAAGCGAATTGATGGCAGTGTACTTCGCTGAGATCGGAAATCTACCGGCCGAGCAGCGTTCGTCGCTGCGCAATGTCCAGCGTCTCAACATCGAGAAGTGGGCCCACCTGGTGTGTGAGGCCCGCCCGGATGTTCCTGCGGTACAGGCGAGGTTTCTGGTTCACGCTGCGCTCGGACTGGTGTTCGACATGGGCAGACTCGTGCACTTCGATCTCGCGCCCGGCCCTGCGGGACGAGTGCGCCGGCTGATGCTGACCACCCTCCTCGGTTAGTGGGCTGCGGCCTTTCGCTTGTGCAGGACCTTGCTGACACCGAGCTGACCCAGGACCACAATCACGCCGACGATTGCACCGAGAATGGCCGACGCCACGGTGTTGACGATCCATGCGAGGACCGGGCCGATCCCGGCGACACCGCGCACTGCTTCTTCACCGTGGTGGACGAGCTCGTACAGCGGGTGGAAGCCGAGTTCGTCGATGCCGACCAGAAGGATATGGCCGCCGACCCACAGCATCGCTGCGGTACCGACGACGCTGAGGAAAGACATCACCTTCGGCATCGCGTTGACCATTCCGCGTCCGAACTTCTTGGCGAAGCCCGACGACGTCTCGGTGAGTTTCAGACCGATGTCGTCCATCTTGACGATGAGGCCGACGACGCCGTAGACGACGATGGTGATGACGACGGCGACGACGGCGAGAATGATGAGTCGACTCCAGAAGCCCTCGGAGGCAATGGTGTCCAGTGCGATGACCATGATCTCGGCGGACAGGATGAGGTCGGTCCGAACGGCCCCGGAGACGACGGAGTCTTCGTCCCTCGGCTCGTCTGCGGCCTCGGCGTGGTGGTCACCGTGACCGAACAACGCGCCCCAGATCTTGTGGGCCGCCTCGTACGCGAGGTAGCAACCGCCGAGCATCAGGATCGGCGTCAGAAGCCATGGCAGGAACTGGCTGAGCAGCAGCGCTATCGGCAGGATGATGAGGAGCTTGTTGCGTAGCGAGCCGATCGCGATTCGCTTGATGATCGGTAACTCGCGCTCGGCAGCGAGGCCGCGCACGTACTGAGGCGTCACGGCAGCGTCGTCGATCACTACGCCTGCTGCCTTGGCCGTCGCCTTGCCTGTCGCGGCGCCCACGTCGTCGATCGAGGCGGCCGCCAGGCGCGCGAGCGCAGCGACGTCGTCCAACAGGGCAACAAGTCCACCTGCCATTGCTGGCCTCCTCTTGATCGATCACAGCGTTCGGTAGAACGATACCGCCTGCTTAGGTAATGCTTTGGTCAAGAATGATTGTTAGCATTCCTCACGTGACCCCGACCAGAAATCTCCTAGCAGGACTGTCCGCCTCACTACTGGTATTGGCGAGTGGCGCGACGGCGACCGCCGCGCCGATCAACGTTCCGTGGTCACCGGACGGCTCCCTCGATTCCGAGGTGGAGTTCGTCTCGAACGGTTCGACGCTGTACGGCAGTGTGCGTACTCCGATCGGTGAACCCCGCGGTGCCGCTTTGCTCATCCCCGGAAGCGGCCCCACCGATCGCAACGGAAACCAGGCAGGCGGTGTCACGCCCAACACGCTCGCGTACATCGCCGACGCTTTGGCCGAGCGCGGCATCGCGACACTTCGCTTCGACAAGGTCGGCAGCGGCCGAACAGGAGCGACGGGCATCGACCCGAGCGACCCGCCCGGGTTCGTCGACGGAATCGACGCTGCCGAGGCGGCATTGGAGGTGTTGAGTCAGCGAACCGGGTTCACAGGCGACGATCTTGCCGTCCTCGGGCACAGCGAGGGAACGTTGACGGCACTGTCGTTGAAGGAGCGAGGTGCCGATTTCGGACCGATCGGGTTGCTCGAACCCGCGGCGTTGCGCTTCCTCGATCTGCTGACGGTTCAGATCGACTCGAACCTCCGCCACGGAGTTGCGGCTGGTCAGCTGACGCCGGAGGCTGCCGACGCTGAACGTGCTCGTCTGGCCGAGACGGTCGACGCTCTCCGCAACGATCGGCCGCTGCCGTATCCGGATGATCCGTCTCTGTCCGCGCTCGGCATTCGAGAGATCAACGCCAAATACCTCACCGAAGTCGACGCCGTGGATGCTCGTGAGATTGCAGCCACGCTGCCGTCGTCGACGAAGGTCCTGTTGACCTGTTCGGAGAAGGACCTCAATGTTTCTTGCGACCAGATCGATGGGTTGTACGACGCGCTGGACGGGACCGATGTCGACTACGCCAAGTTCGCAAACAGTTCCCACTTGCTGTCGGAGCTCGGTCCGCTGCCTGCGACCCAATTCGACATCTACGTTCCGCTGCCGCAGTCGTCAGAGTTCCGCGGTGTGCTCGATGCGTGGGCGGACAGCGCTTTCAGCTGACGAGAAAGGGCATGTCGCGACGCCTAGGTCTTCGGGTCGATAGCCCACTGGGTAGCCCGGGTAGGTGTGATTCCCGGGGTCATCGGTGGTGCGTGACGAAAGGCGTTTCGGCATGAAACGTTCACCGCGCGCTTTGAGTCGTAAGCCGGCCACCGCCGCTTTTCGCAGCGTCGGGGAGCCCGCGGGGAACCCGAACGCCCCTGCCATCCGATCGTCCATCAGGGCATATACGCCCTGCTGGACCGCGGGCTGCAGGGCCTTCGGAAACCATGAGCAGAACAGGTCGAGGGTGTACGTGCCGACCTTGTGGTTGTCTTCGGTGTACCTGAACGTGCGTTCTTCGTAGTCGAGCTTGAACTGAGCGAACTCGGTGTAGGACTCCGGAATGTTCTTGATGCCCATCCGGATTCCGACCTGGCGGTAGAAGTGGAACGTCGCGAGCCGTTCCTTGGGATGCAACCTGCGCCACCCGTAGGTGTCGATCCATTCGATCGGCTCGTAGATGAACGTCGTCAGCACGTACAGCATGTCGTCGCCACTGATCGAGTACTTGCCGTGCATCCGGTTGACGGTCCGGAGTGACTCACGCCCTCGCTCGGAGTCGTACCCGTGCTCGAGTATCTCGGCCATCAGCAGTGAAGTGTCGTCGTACCGCTTCTGTGGACGATTCCCGAATTCGCCGGTCTTCTCGAGCAACGCCGAGATGGTCGGTACGCAATACGTTCGGAACAGCGCGAATTCGAGCGCCCGTTGGTAGTCCCAGGGGAACTCGTACCCGGCGGTGATGCGGTGAATGGCATGACAGTCCGATACCGGGTCCAGTTCCTCGATTCGGCGAAGCCAGCCGTAGCGGCCGCGCTTCGGCGTGAGCTCCATTCTCAGCCTCTCCCGTGGCGAAGCTTGAGGACGAGCGCAGAAATCTTCAGGTCACGAGCCTTGCGCGTCATCGTCAGGAGATTCAGCGGCGCAGCAAACCTCTGCACGGCAAGCGATTTGACGGTGCTGAACTCGCGCAGGCCGTCGGCGCCGTGAATGCGTCCGAAGCCCGAGTCGCCGGTGCCGCCGAACGGCAGAGCTGGAATTCCTGCGAACCCGAGAACCGAGTTCACGGTGACGACGCCGCAGTCGAGCTTCTCGGCTGCTCGGCGCCCGGCGGCGTTGTCCTTGGTGAACACCGAAGCGCCGAGACCGTAGGACGACGCGTTGGCCCGCTCGATGCCCTCGTCGAGGTCGCGTACCTTGTTGACGACGACTGTCGGGCCGAACGTCTCTTCCGTTATGGCGGTGGAGGTTTCGGGTACGTCGGTGAGAATGACGGGATCGATGTACGGGCCGTGCAGCGATTCCAGCCCGCCGAGTACCGCTCGGCCACCCTTCGCCAGCGCGTCCTCGATCTGCGAGCGCACGATGTCGCTCTGTTTGCCGAGCGTCATGGGGCCGTACGACGACGTGCCTGCGCCGCCGGGCTTCAGAGCCTTGACCGACGTCGTCAGCTTTCCGATGAAGGCGTCGTACACCGGGGCGGCGACGTAGATCCGCTCGACGCCCGCGCAGGTCTGTCCCGCATTGCCCATCGCTCCGAACGTCGCGAACTCGACGGCTGCATCGATGTTCGCGTCGGCGCCGACGATCATCGCGTCCTTGCCACCGCATTCGGCGACGAGGGGAGTGAGGGATTGCGCGCACGTCGCCATGACCTTCTTGGCTGTTGCGGTGGATCCGGTGAAGGCGATCTTGTCGACGCCTGATGTGCACAGGGCAGTGCCGGTGGAACCGTCGCCGGTGACCGTCTGGAACACCGGATGGGGGGCGGCGAGTGATTCCCACTTCTCGGCCAGCCAGACGCCTACTCCCGGGGTGAGCTCACTGGGCTTGAACACCACTGTGTTTCCGGCGGCGAGTGAGTATGCGATCGATCCCATCGGTGTGTAGAGCGGGTAGTTCCACGGTCCGATGACGCCGACTACTCCGAACGGCCGGTAGCCGACGTAGGCAGCCTGGTTGGGGCTGATCAGTCCCGAGGAAACCTTGCGCTGCTTGAGGATCTTCTCGGCATTCCGTGCGGCCCAGTCGATATGTTCGACCCCCAGCATGACCTCGAGCAGGGCGTCTTCGTCGGGCTTGCCGCTTTCGGCTGCGATGACGGTGGCAAGACTCTTCGCGTCACGGGCGATGGCACTCTTGAACTCGAGAAGCCACCGTTTACGTCCGGTGAAGCCCTGAATGTCCCACCAGCGGGCCGCGGACCGGGCTCGGTCGACGGCAGCGTGTACCTCGGTCTCGCCCGTGATGGGGTAGCTCGCGAGAACGGCGCCCGTCCGTGGATCGAGGCTGTCGAAGGTGCGGGCTTTCGTCTGTACGACCTGGTCCGTCATGAACTTCTTCCTCTTGGTCTTAAATCGCATCACATATATTTGATGTGATTTACTGTCGTGGAGCTCACACTATGCGCCGCATCCCACCGAAGACAACCCCTCGGTTGCCGTCCGGGCCCCTACCGTCTGGAGCACATCATGAGTACGGACTTCACCCCGGAGCAAGCGTCGTTCGCGAAGGCCGTCGAGGCGTTCTGTGCTCGCGAGGCGGGCACCCGCGAGCAGCGTGATGCACTGACCGATCACGGAAAACACAGCCACAACCAGGCCCTCTACGAGAAGATGGCCGGTTCCGGCTGGATCGGCGCCACGGTAGACGAGGAGTTCGGCGGTGCAGGCGGCAGCACCGTGGACCTGTGCATCCTGCTCGAGCAAGCAGCCAAGGGGATGGCGCCGATCGGCGGAATCGGACCGACCCTGATCACTGGCGCGGCGTACGACAAGTTCGGCACCGAATCGCAGAAGCGCGCCGTACTGGGCGGAATCGTCGAGGGCAAGTGCTACTCGATCTCGATGTCCGAGCCCGAGGCAGGCTCGGACGTCGGCAATCTGAGCTGCAAGGCGGAGAAGATGGACGGGGGTTGGCTGATCAACGGGCAGAAGACCTGGTGCTCGAACGCGCATTTCGCGGATCGGATCCTGCTCGTCGCGAGGACGGGCAGGAGCGCAGCCGGCGGAGTGACCCGACAAGACCGCGGCGAAGGTAAGCATGAGGGCCTGACGATGTTCGATGTGCCCGCCGATATCGAGGGTCTGTCCATCGTCGGGATCGACACCATGGGCGGCAAAGAGGTCAACGACCTTTACTTCACCGATTGTCATCTTCCCGAGGACGCGGTGATCGGCGTCGAAGGTCAGGGCTGGTCACAGCTGATGACGGGCCTGAACATCGAGCGGCTGATCCTCGCGGCGATGATGCTCGGCACCGCGCAGAGAGCGTTCGACGACACGTTGGCATTCATCACCCAGCGTAAGCAGTTCGGACGCCCCGTCGGTACGTTCCAGGCGTTGCGCCACCGCGTGGCTGATCTTGCGACCGAGATCGAATGTGGCCGTCTGCTGGTTTACCACGTCGCCAGGCTCGTCGACGAGAACCCGGGGATGCTGTTTCCCCGCGAAGCGTCGATGGCGAAGTTGAAGCTGACCGAAACCGCCAAGAAGGTCGCACTCGAAGGAATGCAGATGATGGGCGGCTACGGTTACGCCACCGAATTCGACATGGAAAAGCACGTACGCACCACACTCGTGTCGTCGATCTACGGCGGTACCAACGAGATTCAACGCGACATCATCGGCAAGACCTACGGGCTGTGACCGCGACGGGGCTGACACGGCGACCACAGCTGTCGGAGGACGTCGCGACTCACTTGCGCGGTCAGATCATGTCCGGGGTGCTGGCCGCGGGCTCGTTCGTCCGCCTCGAAGAGACAGCGGCCGAACTGGGCGTCAGTGCCACTCCAGTGCGTGAGGCGCTGGTGACCCTTCGCGGGGAAGGGCTCGTCGAACAGGTGCCCAATCGTGGCTACCGCGTAGGCGGGCTCTGTCGCGAAGACATCGAGGACATCTTCTGGTTGCAGGGCACCATCGCCAGCAAACTCGCTCGGCGTGCAGCCCGGATCATCACACCCGCTCAGATCGAGCAGCTGAGCGCACTCAACGCGTTACTGCGTGATTCTGTGTCGAGGGCCGACGTCGAGGCTGTCGAGGCCTGCGAATTCGAATTCCACCGGTTCATCAACAAGGTTGCGGGCGGAAAGAAGCTGGCGTGGTTCCTGTTCGGAGCAATCCGCTACACGCCCGCAAGGCTCTACGCATCGGATCCGGCGTGGGGAGAAGAATCCGTACGCAGTCACGACGCGTTGATCGCGGCGTTCACGTGGGGTGACATCGAGTCGGTCGGGGAGCTCATGCGTCGACAGTTCGTCGACGGGGCCGAGCGTTTGGTCGCGTTCCGCTCCATGTGAACGAAAATACATAGGGGACTACGTATTTCCGTTCACATGGTTAGCGCCTAACTCAGATGATGCGGCTGCGGGTGGTCCTTGTGAACCTCGTCGGATCCGACTTCGTCCTGGTGCCCGGATTCGACGTTCGACGTCGACGACCCGGCGCGAACCAGCTGAATCACAACGGATTTCGATGTCGGGCAGTTGCTGTCGGTTGCCGTCGAATCGAGTGGAACCAGAGGGTTGGTCTCCGGGTAGTACGCAGCTGCACACCCACGCGGGGTGTCGTACTCGACGATGCGGAAGTCCGACGCGACGCGCTCGACGTCGTCGTCGTCCCACCTGGTGACCAGGTCGACGAAGTCACCGTCGTCGAACCCGAGTGCAGCGATGTCCTCTCGATGGACGAACACGACGCGCCGGCCGCCCTCGATGCCGCGGTATCGGTCGCTGAGCCCGTAGATCGTCGTGTTGAACTGGTCGTGGCTTCGAAGCGTCTGCAGTAGCAGGTGGCCCTCGGGAACGTGCAGTACGTCGATGGGCGACGTCGTGAACTCACCTTTGCCCGACTTCGTGTCGAAGGTTCGTGAGTCGCGCGGCGGATGCGGAAGTACGAAACCGCCCGGGCGTCGCACGTTCACCTCGTACCCCTCGCACCCGTGCACGACGCGAGAGATGTGCGTGCGGATGTTGCGGTAGTCCTCGCGCATGCCTTTCCAGTCGATCCCGTAGCGATCTCCGATGGCCGCCTCGGCGATACCCGTCAGGATGGCGACCTCGGATCGCAACTGATCGCTCGCCGGCTTCAGTGGTCCCTTGGACGAATGAACCGAGCATGTGGAGTCCTCGACCGAAATCCATTGCGGCCCAGACGCTTGAACATCCTTCTCGGTTCGACCCAGTGTGGGCAGGATCAGGGCGGTGTCTCCGGTCACCAGGTGCGATCGGTTGATCTTCGTGGAGATGTGCACCGTCATGGACAGTTTCCGCATCGCTGCGAACGTCACGTCCGAGTCCGGCGTCGCCTGCACGAAGTTGCCGCCGAGTCCGAGGAAGAAGCTCGCCTTGCCGTCGCGCATCGCTCGGATCGAATCGACGGTGTCGAGCCCGTGCTCGCGTGGTGGTTCGAAGCCGAACTCCTTTTCGATGGCATCGAGAAAGTGCTCGGGCACTCTCTCCCAGATGCCCATCGTCCGGTCGCCCTGGACGTTCGAATGACCGCGAACCGGAAGCAACCCGGCACCTGACTTACCGATATTGCCCTGTACGAAAGCAATATTGGTGACTTCTTTGATGGTGGCGACGGCATTGCGATGCTGCGTCAGCCCCATCGCCCAGCAGAACACCGTGGCTTTGGAGTCGCGCAGCATCTTCGCCGCATCAGTGATCTGATCGCGGGTGAGGCCAGTGGCGGCGAGTACGACATCCCAATCCACAGCAGCGACATTCGCGCGCCAGGACTCGAAACCTTTCGTGTATTCGTCGATGAACTCGTGATCGATGGCGTCCCACTCCACCAACAGTGATCCGATGGCCTGGAACAACGCGAGATCGCCGTTCACCCGGATCGGAAGGTGACAGTCGGAGAGATCGGTTCCCGGACCGACCATCCCGCGCGGAGTCTGGGGGTTCTTGAAATTCACCAGACCGGCTTCACGCAGCGGATTGATCGAGAGGATCTTCGCGCCGTTCTGCTTGGCCTTCTCGAGCGCGGAGAGCATCCGTGGATGATTGGTGCCCGGATTCTGTCCGGCCAGGATGATCAGTTCGGCGTTGTAGACATCGTCGAGGGTGACACTGGCCTTGCCGATGCCGATCGTTTCCTGCAGCGCGATCGACGTCGACTCGTGACACATGTTGGAGCAGTCGGGCAAATTGTTGGTGCCGAACGCGCGGGCGAAGAGTTGGTAGGTGAACGCCGACTCGTTCGACGCGCGGCCCGAGGTATAGAACAATGCCTCGTTCGGATCGGCCAGGGACTTCAACTCGTCGCCGATGAGACGGAAAGCGTCGTCCCATTCGATGGGTTCGTAGTACTTTCCTCCGGGAAGCTTGACCATCGGGTGCGTGATGCGGCCCTGTTGTCCGAGCCAATGTTCGCTGCGCGCATCCAGTTCCGCGATGCTGTGCTGGGCGAAGAACTCGGGTGTGGCGCGGGTCGTCGTCGCTTCTTCGGCGACCGCCTTGGCGCCGTTCTCACAGAACTCGGCCGCATGGCGGTGGCCGGGATCGGGGTCCGGCCACGCGCAACTCATGCAATCGAAGCCCTCGGCCTGGTTGAGGTCGAGGAGAGTCTTGGCGGTGCGAATCGGACCCATGTGTCCGAGTGCCCGTTTCATCGAGACCGCGACGGCTACCGGTCCTGCCGCGTGGGTCTTGGGCTTTTCGATCTTCAGGTCGGCTTCGTCGTAATCGCTCACGCGGTCCCCTTCATAGCTCGGTGAGCGCTACCCGAGCAGTTTTGCGACCAGGTCGACGTAGGACTGCTTCGCCGAATCCTGGCTGGTGCCTTCGAGTTTTGCCCAGGCGTCGTACTTGGCGCGGTTCACCATATCCAGCCTTCCCGGACGCTTACCCTCGGCGTCGCCCTTCGAACCCTGCTTGAAAAGCGAGTACAAGCTCAGCAGGTCGTCGTTGCTCGGCTTCGAAGTCAGCGTCTTGACGTCGATCTGGGCTTGCTGGAAGGACTGGTCGAGATCGGACATGTGCGATTCCCCTCAGGCTGTGTGGTGGTCGGTCCTCTCGATCATGGCACGTTCGGCTGCGCTGGAGACGACTCGAACACAGTGAGCCAGGAACTTGGTGCGGGTCACCGCTACGGTTCCGTCCAGGTAAGCCATGAACAGCGCGGTGAGAGCTCCGACGACTCCGACTGCGACGAGCTGTTGGTCCTCGGGTTCGAGGGCCGACAGTTGCGCGCGGACCAGCTCGACGAAGCTGGGAACGAGGGCGACGCCGCTGCCGCCGATGGCCGGTTCGGTCAGCGGTGCCAGCAGAAGGACTCGCCCGACGCACGGGTTGTCCAAGACCAGTTCGACGAATGCGCGGACGGGAGCCTCCACCCGGTCGGGTGCATGGGCTGCCCCTGCAATCGCTGTTCGTGCCTGCTCGCCGACGTGTGCGTACACAGCTCGCACGTAGCTGTCGCGGTCGGTGAAGCTTTCGTAGAAGTAGCGCTCGGTCAGTCCGGCTGCCCGGCATGCAGCTCGCACGCTCACCGCAGGCCCTTCGGCCGCGCCGAGCAAACCGATGCCTGCGGCGAGTAAAGCGTCGTACCTGCTTGTGCGTCGTTCCTCGATGGTCACACAAGTTCTCCCGCCCATTGACTACATGCGTTGTCAGATTCTAGTCTGACAACATGCGTAGTCAGTCGGGCGACGAGCGGCCTGTCCCATTGGGGCCGGATTCGCTGACGTGGAGGTACTTCGGCGACTGGCGGGGGATGCTGCAAGGCGTCTGGGCCGGTTCGATGCAGAACATGCACCCCGGGCTCGGCGCAGGCGTCGAAGAGCACTCGATCTTCTTCGACGAGCGTTGGCAGCGTCTCTATCGATCCCTCTATCCCATCGGCGGGGTGGTCTTCGACGGTGACCGCGCGGAACAGACGGCGCTGCAGGTGCGGGGGTATCACCAGAACATCAAGGGTGTCGACTCTCGGGGCCGCCGCTATCACGCGCTGGATCCCGAGACGTTCTACTGGGCCCACGCGACGTTCTTCATGGGCACGATCCTCACCGCGGATCACTTCATGGGCGGCGTCACCGAGGCGCAGAAGCGTCAACTGTTCACCGAGCACATTCAGTGGTATCGGTTGTACGGCATGAGTATGAAACCGGTACCGGAGACTTGGGAAGACTTTCAGCTGTACTGGAAGCGCATGTGCTGTGAAGTGTTGGAGGACAACAAGGCAACGCGGGACGTGTTGGATCTGTCGGGCCTCGGCCCGCCGCCCTACGCAACCTGGATTCCCGACGCCCTGTGGGCGATTCTGCGGGTGCCGATCGCGCGTGGCTTCGTCTGGCTGACGGTCGGTATGTACGACGAGCCGGTTCGAGAGCTTTTGGGATACAAATGGTCTCCGCGCGATCGAAGGCTGTTCGAGGTGGTCGGCGCAGGGGTCAATGTCGCTTTCAGGCTCGTCCCGCGTCGGTATCGCATGCACCCCAGGGGCCGGGCGGGATGGGACAGGGCTCTAGGGCGTCTACCTTCGGACTCGGCGTTGCCGCAGACCCCGGCGCGCAATCTTCCGCCGGTGGAATCTCGCGAGGATCCGGGGCACTACAGCCCCAAGGTGTAGCTCGGCAGGCTCACGGGTACTGCTGCGTGCATGCATCACGTGAGATCAGGCTCCGGAAGACCCGTCGTGTTGGTTCACGGCCTCGGTTCGAGCTACCGAAACTGGGACCCCATCGTGGGCGCGCTGAGCGCTGAACGGGAGGTCGTGGCCGTCGACTTGCCGGGCTTCGGGCAGACACCGCCGCTGAAGACCGTGACTATAGCCTCGCTCACCGACGCGCTGCGTGAGTTTCTCGACGCCGAAGGGCTTTCCGACGCAGACATCGTCGGAAGTTCCATGGGCGCGCGCATGGTCCTCGAACTTGCGCGTCGGGGTCACAAAGGAACAGTCGTCGCGTTGGATCCGGGTGGCTTCTGGAACGACCGCCAGGTCAAGGTCTTCGGTACGACGATCACGGCGTCGGTGGCCCTTGTCAGCCGCATTCAGGGGTTGCTTCCGTTCGTGACGGGCAATCCCGTGACGAGAACCCTTGCGCTCGCTCAGTTCTCGGCCGCACCGTGGAAGCTGCCGCAGGATCTCGTTTTGCGTGAGCTCAGAGGTTTCTCCGATGAAACGTCCCCGTCGCTGTCGGATGCGCGTAAAGCGCTGATCCACGGGCCGCGCCAAGAAGGTGCGGCGCCGGGGAGTCTGCTGTGCAAGGTGGTCATCGGATGGGGTCGTCAGGACCTGGTCACGCCTGCAAGCGAGGCGAAAGTCGCAGTGGAGCGCTTTCCTGATGCCGAACTGCACTGGTTCGACAAGTGCGGCCACTTCCCGCACTGGGATCAGCCCGAGAAGACGGTGGATCTGATTCTGAGCGCTACGCGCTAGCGGCGCGATTGAGTGCCCCGGAGGGCACTTAATCACGCCACTAGGAGATCAGCCCTCCCACCAGGGGCGGAGTGGGACATGGGCCTCGCCTTTGGGGCCGAGCTTGACGCCTAGAACCTGATGCAGCTGAACCACGTTGCGCTCGAAACCCAGTCGCGACCCGGCCATGTACAGGCCCCACACTCGTGCGGTACCTTCACCGGCCTCGGCGACGCAAGCATCCCAATTGTCGACCAGATTCTTGCACCAGGCCTTGAGAGTCAGTGCATAGTGCTCACGCAGGTTCTCCTCGTGGCGAACTTCGAGGCCGACGTCCTGCATCTCGGTGATGATGCGTCCGGATCCTGTCAGCTCGCCGTCCGGGAAGACGTAACGGTCGATGAACGACCCCGCCTTCGCATGAGATCTGTTGTCCGGACGGGTGATCGAGTGGTTCAGTACGCGCCCACCTACGCGGAGTTTCGACTTGATCGCGTCGAAGTAGGACGGGTAGTTGTGAACACCGATATGTTCGGTCAGTCCGATCGAGGACACCGCATCGAACTCGGACTCGGCTATGTCGCGATAGTCGGAGAAACGAACCTCGGCAAGATCCGACAAACCCTCGTCGGCGATTGCCTTCTGCGCCCACGCAGCCTGCTCTCGCGACAGCGTCGCACCGATTGTCCTGACGCCGCGCCGAGCGGCATAACGCACCATTCCGCCCCAGCCACAGCCGATGTCGAGAAGGCGGTCGCCTTCCTTCAGGCCGAGTTTGTCGAACACGAGGCGGTACTTGTTGTCCTGCGCTGCCTCCAGCGTGTCGTCCTCGGAGGTGTACGCCGCGCAGGTGTATGTCATCGACGAGCCGAGTACGTGTTCGTAGAACGTATTCGAGACGTCGTAGTGGTGCGAGATGGAGTCGGCGTCGCGTGTCTTCGAATGGCGAAAGCCCTCGGCGACCCGACGCCACCGCGGAACCACTTCCTGCGGCGGAGGTGCGATGGGACGCAGCAGGTCCCATCCGAGAGATCTGGTGATGGTGGCGAGTGTCAGCGCGCTGGGGCGTCGAAAGTGCAGTTCGTCGCCCATGATTCGAAGCAGATCGTACGGGTCGCCCGGATGGACGCCGACGGCTTCGAGATCGCCCGATACGTACGCACGCGCCATGCCGAGATCGCCTGGAGCAGTGGCGAGGTAGGTGGCTCCGCGCGGGCTCTTGAGATCGAGCCCGATCTTGGCATCTTCCGGACCTGCGGCGCTCCCGTCGTACGCGGTGAAGCGAAGCGGGATGTTGCCGTCGGAGAGGATCTCGAGGATCTCCGAGATGGTCAGCTTGTGAGTGCGGTTCAGCTCCCGCGATCCGGGATCCTTGAACGTCGTCATTTTCCTTGCACCGCCTTCGAATACATGTCCAACAACCGTGATTGAGGGTCGTAACGCTTCTTCAATTCGTGGAACTTTTCGCCGCCGTAGAGCGCAGCAAACTCCGACTCGGTGTAGTAGGCGTCCGAGTAGAGCGACTTGTGGCCGTCGAATTCGGTGACCTTGTGCTCGATGGCGCGGTTGGTCGCACCTTCGGGTTCACCGGCGACGATGGGAACGGAGGACCAGAAACCGATGTTGACGTAGGTCTTCTTCGGTTCGAGCGGGTACAGCGGCCATGGTCGTGCAGCGTCGGCTCCGGCAGGTGCGGGTTCGCGAAGACGCAACGGACACAACCACAATGGCTCGATAGGTACCTCGCTCAGGAACCATCGCAGGAACGACGCGGTGTTCTCGATGGGTACTTCGACATCCTGCACGACGCGTTCGCGCGGCGGGTTTCCCTTACGAGCTTCAAGCCGGTCGGCGATGTCGTACTTGCGGTCGAGCGCGATGAGCTTCCAGTAGAAGCTGGACCGTCGGTACTTCTTCGGCCAGAAGCGACGAATCTTCGGGTTCTGTGTCCCGAACGCACGTGAGCACCAGAACCAGTCGGTGTCCCAGCGCCAGAGGTAATCGTGGATGGACAGACGGTCGGTGCTCTTCTGTTGAATCGAGCGATAGAAGATGTCCGATCCGCTGTGGTAGTCGCTGACCGGTCCGGGCTCCGCCGTCTGAACCCCGAGCGTCAGGTAACTCTCGTCGTCGGAGAAGACGACCCCGTCGAGGTACTGGACTTCGATTCCGTCGTACGAACGGTCGCGGACGATCTCGTCCATGCTGTGCTGCATCGAATCCAGGTCGTGGAACCTGATGTGGCGCAGAGCGACGTACGGCAGAACGGGTTCGAGCTGAATCTTCAGGCGTGTCGCGTATCCGAGTGTTCCGTACGAGTTGGGGAACCCCCAATAGAGGTCGGCGTCCGGACCGTCGGGGGTTGCCGTGACTATGTCACCGCTGCCGGTGAGTACGTCGATCTCGAGAACGGATTCGTGGGGGAGGCCGCTGCGGAACGACGTGCTTTCGATTCCGAGACCGGTGACGGCGCCGCCGAGGGTGATCGTCTTGAGTTGGGGGACGACGAGGGGAGCGAGCCCGTACGGGAGGGTCGCGTCGACCAGGTCTTCGTACGTGCACATACCGGCGACATCGGCGGTTTTGTCCAGCGGGTTGACCGAGATGACGCCCGTGAGGCCCGACACGTCCAGTCCGGGAGCGGTGCGCGCGGCGCGGGCGCGAAACAAGTTCGAGGTCTTCTTCGCCAGGCGAACAGTCGCAGAATCCGGGATGGCGCGATAGCTCGCGAGCAGCAGGTCCACGCCGACACGATGAGCGGCGAATCCGCTCTCTCGAGGTGCGGGCCGTCGTCTCGGAAGCGCTATCGCTGATGCCACAGGAAGACGCTATCTCCACGACTCGCCGAGAGCTACCGAGAATGCCGCCCCGGGTACGAAACTTCACGTAAATGTTGCCGTCGAACGAGGCAATTCGGACAAATGTATGCACCACGCATCTCATTTGCGCAGCTACATATTTTCCGGGTGAACCCAGTCACAACTGGAGCTCGCACCTTCTCGGGGCCGCCGCGGGTGGGGGCAGGATGGGAGGGGAGGCGTCGAACAATTCGGCACACGAACTTCAGGAGGCTACAAGTGGCACAGGTAAGCGCCAGCAGCTCGATCACCATCGCCAAGGCGCCGGATCAGGTGTTGACGGCATTGGTCGACTACGAGACCGTGCGCCCGCGCATCCTTCCCGAGCAGTACCTCGACTACACCGTCATCTCGGGCGGCCAAGGAAACGGAACCGTCGCGGCGTGGACGCTGCAGGCAACCTCCAAGCGCTCGCGCAACGTCAAGGCCACGGTCACCGTGGAGGGATCGAAGATCGTCGAACGTGACGCCAACTCGTCGCTCGTCACGACCTGGACCGTCGCACCTGCTGGTTCAGGCAGCGAAGTTACGACGACGACCGAGTGGAAGGGCGCGGGCGGGATCGGCGGGTTCTTCGAGAAGACGTTCGCGCCTCTGGGATTGAAGAAGATCCAGGCTGCGACTCTTGCAAACCTGGAAAAGGAAGTTCACTAGTACAGACCGAACCGCGGGTGGTCGATGATCGTCGTTGCGCCCATGATGACGGCGCGCATCGACCACTCGAAGTTCGTAGCCGCGCTGCGGACCTTGCCGTCCACCGTCAGCGGAATCAGCGTCAGATCGGTTCGTGCCAACATGGCCGCGTCGTCGTCGGGCGCTGGGTCTGCGACGTGTACCAGTTCGGCGAGGGCCACCGCGTGCTCAGCCACGGTGGTCACTGCCCAGCGCGCCTGCATCGGGGAGAGCTCGAAGAGCGTCGAGTATCGCTGCTGAACTCCGTCTATCCGACCGATAGCCATCGGAGACTCCGGTCCGATGTTGACCAGATAGTGCGCAATGCCCGGGTTGCGATGAACCAGAGATCTGAGGCCGAGGCTCAAGTTCATCAGCGCTTCTTCGAACGTGTCGGCATCTGTGGGCATCGGAAAGTCCCACCGTCGGAGAATCTCCTCCGCTACAGCCGTCTTGAGTGAATGCAGATCCTCGATGTTGTTGTAGACCGCTACGATGCTGACTCCGAGTTGCTCCGCCACTGCTTTGACGGTCAATTTCTGCAAGGTCAGCGCGATTCCCGCCTCGATGAGGTTCGCCTCGGTCACCCGCTTGCGGCGAGGCGAGATCGGACGCTCCAGATCGTGCACGAACTCAGCTTACGAGCGGACGACGTCACAATTCAAAAGCGGTACCGACCCCCTGGGTGGCTACTTTCTGGCAAAGTTTAGCCTTACTCAAGTTCGGCAGGATCGGCGCGGAAAGGGAGTTGTCGTGCAGCTACCTGAACCTGGCCTGGTGCCGGAGCCACACACGATGCAGACACTGGCGGTCGCCCGACCGAGACCCGGTGTGGTTCGGATGACGTCCTTGCTGTCCTCCGACTGCTACAGACCTGGCTGGGACGAACGGGCGATTGCCGCACATTTGCGGTTCCCGGGTGTGCCGACTCGCGACTTCGAAGTCCGCAGATTCGATGCCGAGCGCGGAATCCTCGACGTCGACTTCACCCCTACTGGAGAAAAGTCCATCATGCGATTGTGGCTTGACTCTGTCGAGGTAGGAACGCGGACGCGGATCGCCGGGCAGGATTCCGACAGTTTCCCGAACTTCGTCGGCGGGAAGCGGGTACTGATGTTCGTGGACGAGGCATCGGTGCCTGCAGCGGCGGCACTCCTCGAGAACTGGCCGCCGTCCGCGCAGGGCACCCTGTGGATCGACACGGCTCAACCGCTCGACATTGCAGAACTACCTGCAGCCGACGGTGTCACTGTCGTCAGCTTCCACGTGGAGATGGGTTTCGACCCGCTGATCACTGCCGCTCGCCGCGTCGAACTCGATTCGAGCACCACTGTCTGGGCTGCGGGTGAACGCTCTCGAATGGATGCAATTCGAGCCACCTGCGTGGCCGCAGGCCTTCCCCCCAACGACATACGGGTTTTCGGGTACTGGTCGGCCGAGCTGCACTGCCGCCAGCAGGCGTGAATGAAACCGGTGTGATCCGTCGCCGTAGGCTGGAGTGGACATCCAACCGAGAGGACGAAGCCCGTGCAACCCGGTGAACAGCCCGATATCGCTTCGATCATGCAGCAAGCCCAGCAGATGCAGCAGCAGTTGATGGCTGCGCAGGCGGAAATCGCCGAAGCCGAGGTATCGGGTCAGGCAGGTGGGGGACTCGTCACCGCGACGGTCAAGGGCACCGGCGAACTGGTGTCCCTCGTGATCGATCCGAAGGTCGTCGACCCCGAAGACGTCGAGACTTTGCAGGACCTCGTCATCGGAGCGATCGCCGACGCGTCGAAGTCCGCTTCAGCCGTAGCGGCGGAAAAGCTCGGACCCCTTGCAGGCGGGCTCGGCGGCGGATCGCTCGGCCTCCCCGGCTTCTGACGTGTACGAAGGTCCTGTTCAGGATCTGATCGACGAGCTGGGCAAGATGCCAGGCGTCGGCCCGAAAAGCGCACAGCGCATAGCTTTTCATCTCCTCGGCGTCGAACCGCCCGAAGTGGAAAGGCTGATCAAGGCACTCCAGCGAGTTCGCGACGGAGTTCAGTTCTGCACGATGTGCGGCACTGTGTCGGACAAAGAGCTGTGCAGAATCTGCGCAGATCCTCGCCGTGATCGCAGCATCATCTGCGTAGTGGAGGAGCCCAAGGACGTGCAAGCCGTCGAGCGCACCCGTGAATTCAAGGGCAGGTACCACGTTCTCGGTGGAGCCCTTGATCCGCTCAACGGCGTGGGGCCCGACCAACTCCGGATCCGCGAGTTACTGATGCGCGTCGGAAATCAGGACGACGGCGTCGATGTCGCCGAGGTCATCGTTGCAACCGATCCGAATACCGAGGGTGAAGCGACCGCGACTTACCTCGTCCGAATGATGCGCGATTTCCCAGGGTTGTCGGTCACCCGGCTTGCCTCCGGCCTCCCGATGGGTGGGGATCTCGAGTTCGCGGACGAGCTCACGCTGGGACGTGCGCTTACGGGTCGTCGGCCGCTGTAGGCCGCTACTTCCAGTGGCACGGTTAAGTTCCCTACCGGGGCCTTAACCATGCCACTAAAGTTATCCACAGCCTGTGGATAACTCGGTTTTTTTCGGCGTTCCGAAGACACGCGTCCGGCACGATGTCGAGTCATGAACGGTCACCGGTTCGATCCCGATATCTTGGACCCACAGCACGGCATCTTGACCACGGTCCAACTCCGAGCGGGTGGCGTCTCGCCCAAGGCCATTCGTCATCAGGTCGAGTCGGGCGCATGGCTACGCGTGTTCAGGAACGTCATTGCAGTGACCAACGGACCTCTGACGTGGGAAATGAAGCTACGCGCTGCGCTTCTCTACGGTGGCCGCGGTGCACTGATCAGTCATGACACCGCCGCGTTCGAATGGGGCATGTCTCGAAAGTCGGACGGACCGATCCATGTGACGGTTCCGCGCGGATGCTCCGCGATCAACCAACCCGCGGTACTGCGCGCCAACCAGGCCAGGCCCACGTCCGTGCACAACCTGGAGATTCATCCGGGGGTTTCCATGCATCGATCCCTTGCCATCGAGCACATCGGCGTCGATTTCGATCCGCCGCGAACGAGCAAACCCGATACCGCGATGGATCTCGCTGTAGCCGCCGAGACCGCGAAAGAGGCGACGGTGCTCTTCGTGGATGCTCTGTCGGCCGGCGGGGTCTCCGTGAGCACTATGCGCAAGAAGATCGAGCTCAGGCGCCCGAGGCGCTACCGGCGGGCACTGCTCGACGCCTTGGTCGTGCTCGCGGACGGAATCCAGTCGGTGTTGGAGTATCGCTACGCCATGGATGTGGAGAGTGCGCACGGACTGCCCAGGGGTACTCGCCAGGCGCCCGTGCACGTCGGCGGACGAACGTTGTTCGAGGATGTCGAGTACGGCGCTGGGCGGCTGACCATTCGACTCGACGGTCAACAGTTCCACTCGGCCAGGCAGGTTCGGTTTCGAGATCGTGCTCGAGACAACGCTGCGGAGGTCGACGGTCGGGCCAGGCTTTCGTATGGCTGGGACGAGGTCGCTCACGACCCGTGCGGCGTATACCGCGAAGTCCGCGACGTCCTCATCCGCGAAGGTTGGTCGGACTCGTCTTTTCCGTGCGATCGATGCTCAGTGGCACGATTAGGTGCCCAGGAGGGCGCTTGAACGCGCCACTAGCGACGAAGCCGCTCCCGCCTCAGCTGCGTGACCTCCGGGAGTTCCAGGGGCGGCAACGGCGTCCCCACCGCCTGCTCCAACAGGTAATCCGCGAGCTCGGGGTTCCTGGCGAGGACGGGACCGTGCATGTACGTACCGATCACCGACCCCTGTACGACGCCTTCTCGGCCGTCGCCGACGCCGTTTCCGACGCCGTGGGTGACCTTGGCCAACGCGGAGGCGTCGGGTCCGAGGGTCGTTCCGCCGCGATGGTTCTCGAAACCGGACAGCTTCTGGGTCAGCCCGGCCAGTGTCGGCTCGGTGACCACTTCGCCGATCGAACGGGTCTCCTGCGGCGACGTCGTCACGTCGAACAGGGATATGCCGTCGACCTTTTCGCCGGACGACGTCTCGTACCAATGTCCCAGGACCTGGATGGCGGCGCAGATCGCCAGAACCGGAACGCCGCGTGCGGCGGCCTTCTGCAGGCCCGGATGCTGAGTCAGGTGCCGGGTGGCCAATCGTTGAGCGGAATCCTCGGCGCCGCCGAGGGTGTAGACGTCGAGGGATTCCGGAACCGGGTCACTGAGCGTGATGTGCACGACCTCGGCGTCGATGTCACGCATGCGTAGTCGCTGCCGCAGGATCAGTGCATTGCCGTTGTCGCCGTAAGTACCCATGACGTCGGGCAGTACGAGGCCGATGCGGACGGTGGACTCAGACATCGTTCACCTCACGAGCCAGCGCGCGCCCGAGATCACGGAACGCGGTGTAGTTGGCGAGCACTTCGATCCGCCCGGGCGGGCAGGATGCGATGGCCTTCAACGGATCTGCGACGGTGGTGTGCGACGAACCGGCGTAGAGCAGGCGCACACCCAGGTCGGTGGCGCGCTCTCCCGATGCGACGACGGCCACGTTCTCGAAATGCTCGAACCGTACGTCCCACAGCCAAGAGAGGTCCTCGCCGTCGGGCACCTGCCCGTTGACGGCGATGACGAGACCGTCGGCGGTAGGGTCGATCATCGACAGCGCTTCCTGCCAGCCGGCGGGGTTTTTCGCGAGAAGCATTCGGACGGAATGGGATCCGTACTGCACTGTCGAATATCGGCCGGCAACCTCGTCGACACCGGAGGCTGCAGCGACGGCATCTGCCGGGGTGGCCCCGAGCGTCACGGCCGCCGCAACGGCCTGGGCTGCATTGCCGCGGTTGGCTTTACCCGGTAGCGCCAAAGACATCGGTATTTTCAAACCATGGGGACCGTAGAGGTTCGTCTCGTCGAGCCACCAGTCCGGGGTGGGTCTGGCGAAGTCGCTTCCGGTCGAGTACCAGTGGTCGCCGTCGTGGAGGATCGGTTCACCGGTGCGCGGACAGCTGACGGAGTCGCCTGCCCAGCCGCCGCCGGCCGCCACCCACACGACGTTCGGGGCGTCGAACGCAGCCGAGGTGACGAGTACGTCGTCACAGTTGGCGACAACGACGGTGTCGGGATGCCTCGCGAGCCCGGCGCGGAGCTTGCGCTCGATCATGTTGATCTCGCCGACACGGTCGAGCTGGTCGCGGCTGAGATTGAGCAGCACGACAGCGGCGGGGGATACCGCGTCGCATACGTGCGGCACATGCAGCTCGTCGACTTCGAGCGCCGCCAATGGTGCATCGAAGTGAGCGTGCAGCGCGGCGACGATGCCCGCGTCCATGTTGGCGCCGTCGGCCTGCGTGGCCACCTCGCCGAGCGTGGAGAGCGCGGCAGCGGTCATACGAGTCGTCGTCGATTTTCCGTTCGTCCCGGTCACGACCACCGTGCGGCGACCCGATCCGAGCCCGGTGAGTATGTCCGGATCGATCTTCAGAGCGACGAGGCCGCCGATCATCGATCCTTTGCCTCGGCCTGCCTTGCGTGACGCCCACGTGGCAGCCTCGGCCGCCCGTAGTGCCAGCCGGCCGCGCGCCCCGATTGCTGCCCTGCGCTCACCCGCTCGAACCATGCGCCGAGTCTGGCACACACTATTGCGGCAACTCTCCTCGGAAGGACGGACAGCCAGCTAAGTTCGACTGAAACGTGTTACAGAAAGGAGCGTCGGATGACGCCAACGCCCGAGGCCATCGAGAAGACCGTCGACGCATATGTTCGTAGTGTCGCGCACGGAACCGTCGACGACATCCTCGCCCTCTACGCCGAAGGCGCGACGGTAGAGGATCCTGTGGGATCCGAGGTCAGGGCCACCGAGGCGTCGATCAGGGAGTTCTATGCAGTGCTGGAACCGCTCGACCAGAGCGCTGAACTCGTCACGTTGAGGATCGCAGCGAACAGTGCGGCCTTCCAGTTTCGCCTCACCACGACGTTCGGCGAGAACACGTTCGAAGTCTCGCCCATCGACGTGATGGAGTTCGACGACGAGGGCAGGATCACATCGATGCGCGCCTACTGGTCACCGGGGGATCTGAGGCAGGTTTCGTAGTGGC
This sequence comes from Rhodococcus sp. P1Y, assembly GCF_003641205.1. Classification (NCBI taxonomy): domain Bacteria; kingdom Bacillati; phylum Actinomycetota; class Actinomycetes; order Mycobacteriales; family Nocardiaceae; genus Rhodococcus; species Rhodococcus sp. P1Y. The sequence goes on along the minus strand of NZ_CP032762.1, from coordinate 187,007 downwards.
GCGGTTACGTGCCCCACGCGGCACTCGGTCGTGCCACTAGACGCGGAGCGGTTCGGCGAGCGGGGCCGGAGTGCGGCGAGTAGCCATCCCTCCCAGACACCCCGCGATGACGACGGCCGCCCCGATCAGCGACAGTGCACTCGGGTTCTCGTCGAGGAAGATCCACGCGCCGGCGATGCCGACGACAGGCACCAGCAGTGAGAACGGGGCGACGATGCCTGCGGGATGCCGGCTGATCAGGATCGTCCACAGACCCGACCCCGCGATCGTGCCCAGCAGCACGATGTAGCCGAGACCGACCAAACCGGGCCATCCGTCGGCGCTGAACGACGAGCCCAAGGCATGCCATCCGGTCATGGGGCCCTCCGCTGCAGCGGACAGAATCAGCATCGGAATCGGCGGAACGACGCACATCCACAGCATGAGCCGCATCGGTTCCGTCGACTTGGCAAGTCGGTTGCCGAGATTGCCGAAAGCCCAGCCGAGACCCGCCAGCAGAGTCAGTACGACGGGAATCAACGAGGCAGCCTGGGACCGGTCGTATCCGATGAGCGCCATGCCTGCGATCGCAACGGTGATTCCGAGAATCTGACGCCTCGTCACGTTCTCGCGAAGGAGCAGCGCGCCGAGAACGATGGTGAACGGTGCCGAGGATTGCAGAACGAGTGAGGCGAGCCCGGTCGGCATTCCTGCGTTCATCGCGGCGAAGAGAAACGCGAACTGCAGGAATCCGAAGCCGAAGCCGTACAGCAATAGCCATTTGAGAGGCACATTCGGGCGGCGGACGAACAGGACGACCGGCACGGCAATGACGAGAAATCGGAAGCCCGCGAAGAAGAACGGGGGGAAGTGGTCGAGTCCGACGCGGATGGCCAGAAAGTTCAGTCCCCACAACACGGCGACGGTCAGTCCGATGAGGCGATCTCTGGTGTTCACGCGGTCAATCGTCTCCGTGTCGAAGCATCAACACAATCGAATATTTTCGCATCAACAGTTAATGTTTTCTACATGAATGTCGAGCGGCTCAGGATCCTGCGGGAACTGGCCGACCGGGGCACTGTCGGAGCGGTGGCTGCGGCCCTGTCACTGACGCCGTCCGCGGTGTCACAACAGCTCAAAGTACTGGGGAAAGAAGCCGGGGTTCGGCTGCTCGAGCCGGACGGTCGACGCCTACGCCTCACCGACGCCGGCGCCGCGCTGGTGCTTCGAGCCGACGAGGTCCTCGGGGCGCTGGACCGAGCCGCCGCCGAAATGGCGTCGTACGGTGCGTCACCGAGAGGTCGGGTCCGCGTCGCGCTGTTCCCCTCGGGGGCGGCCTTGTTACTGCCCGGAGTGCTCGATCGTCTACGACACAGTGGCACGCACATCGACGCGAGCGACGAAGATCTTCCTGCTTCGTCTGTTCCCGCCCTGCTGGCCGACTACGACGTCGTGCTGACTCATCGCGACGATCGGGCCGCGGTGACGGCGGGACCTCGGATCGAGGTTCGTGGCCTCATGCGCGAACCGATCGACCTGGTCCTCCCGCCTGATCACGCTCTAGCCGGTCAGGACTCGGTGGACTTGCGACAGCTCTCCGACGAGCAGTGGATCAGTGTGCGCGGCGGATTCCCGGTCGACGACGTACTGCTGTCGGTGGCCGCCGTCACCGGTGTTCGGCCGCGAGTGGTGCAGCGAATCAACGACTTTCGCGTCACCGAGGTGCTGATCGCACGCGGGCACGGTGTGGCTCTGATGCCGCGTTATGCCGTCGTGCATCCCGGTCTGGTCAGGTTGCCGCTGTCCGGCGTGCGCGCCGGGCGAGTGTACGAACTGGCGACACGAGTTGGCGCACATGCTCTTCCAGCGGTAGCGGCCGTGATCGATGCGTTCGTCGCCGAAGCTGCTCGGGTGAGTGAAAACACGTGAAATCGGTGCTCAGCGCCCAGTGGCGCGGTTAGGTGCCGTGGCAGGCACTTAATCGCGCCACTAGGCGCAGCCGCCTAGCGAAGCGCCTTTTCCTTCAACTGCGAGAACTCCTCGTCGGTGATGGTTCCAGCATCGAGAAGCGCTTTTGCGTGCGCGATTTCCTCGGCGGACGTCCGACCGGCGACCTGCTTGATGTACTGCTCCTGCTCGTCTTTCGCGTGCTGCACAGCGCGGACCTGGCGCTTGGTCATGTCTCCGCCCTTGGCGATGATATAGACCAATGCGGTGAGGAACGGGGCGACGATGAGGAAGAAGACCCAGATCGCTTTGACCCAACCGGAGGTCTTGTGGTCCCGGAAGAGGTCACCGATTATCGAGAACAGCACCATGAGGTAGGCGACGAACGCGAAACTCACGATGATCAACCAGAGGAAGTCCCAGAACGAGTCCACGATTCAGTGCTCCATTTCGGCAGTTGCATGACCTTCGGGTACATGCTCGCACTGCGTGGGAAGCAAGATCATCATCCGAAACAGGTGAATTCACCCGCACGGGGTGATGTGGCCCAGGGTCGGTCGGGCGCACCGTGGATCGACAGGTCCCCCGGGGCGGTGGAACCACACGGGCCCCTCGTCGAAAGCATGCGACGAGGGGCCCGAGTGGGTCACGGTCTATTTCAGTGCGCGGTTGACTGCCGATACGACGGCGCGCAGTGATGCTGTGGTGATCGAGGTCGCGATTCCCGCGCCCCACACCGTGACTGCCGTTCCTTCGGGTCCGGTGACGGACGCCTCGACGTACGCTGCGGCCTGTGCGTCGTCGCCCGCCGACATGGCGTGCTCCGAGTAGTCCAGGACGCTGACGTCGTATCCGACGGTGGACAACGCATCGACGAACGCGGCGAGCGGCCCGTTTCCTTCGCCTGCGATGTCCTGCTCGACGCCGTCCAGCTTCACCGTCGCGACGATATGGTCGGTGCCGCCGTCGGTTTCGGCCGCAGTGACGCGTTGCTTGATTCGCTCGAGTGGGCGGATCGGGCTCAGGTACTCCTCGGCGAAGACATCCCACATCGCCTTCGGCGACACCTCGCCGCCCTCACCGTCGGTGATGCGCTGCACGGCTTGCGAGAACTCGATCTGCAGCCGACGCGGCAGCGCCAGACCGTGATCGGACTTCATGATGTACGCGACGCCGCCCTTGCCGGACTGCGAGTTGACGCGGATGACCGCCTCGTAGGTGCGGCCGACGTCTTTCGGATCGATCGGCAGATACGGCACCTGCCACGTGATCTCGCCGATGTCCGAACCCTGTTCGTCTGCCGAGACCTTCATCGCGTCGAGGCCCTTGTTGATGGCGTCCTGGTGGCTGCCGGAGAAGGCTGTGTAGACCAGGTCGCCGCCGTACGGGTGGCGCTCGTGAACCGGCAACTGGTTGCAGTACTCGACGGTGCGGCGTACTTCGTCGATATTGGAGAAGTCGATCTGCGGGTCGACGCCGCGAGTGAACAGGTTGAGTCCCAGCGTCACCAGGCAGACGTTGCCGGTACGCTCACCGTTGCCGAACAGGCATCCTTCGATACGGTCCGCGCCCGCCTGGTAGCCGAGTTCGGCTGCGGCGACGCCGGTTCCGCGGTCGTTGTGCGGGTGCAGCGACAGGATGATGCTGTCACGCCGGTTCAGATTTCGGCTCATCCATTCGATGGAGTCGGCGTAGACGTTCGGCGTCGCCATCTCCACTGTGGCAGGCAGATTCAGGATGACTGGCTTGGCCGGAGTCGGATCGATGATGTCGACGACGGCGTCGCACACCTCTTTTGCGTATTCCAGCTCGGTTCCCGTGTAGGACTCGGGGGAGTACTCGTAGCGCCAGTCCGTGTCGGGGTAGTTCGCCGCGACTTCGAGGCATTTGCGCGCACCGTCCGTCGCGATCTTCTTGATCACGTCGCGGTCGGCTTTGAACACCACGCGGCGTTGGAGGATCGAGGTGGAGTTGTAGAAGTGCACGATGACGCTACGGGCACCCTCGCAGGCGAGGTAAGTGCGCTCGATCAGTTCCGGGCGGCACTGCGTGAGGACCTGAATGGTGACGTCGTCGGGAATTGCGCCGTCCTCGATGATCTCGCGGACGAAATCGAAGTCGGTCTGGCTGGCCGACGGAAATCCGACCTCGATCTGTTTGTAGCCCATGCGGACCAGCAGATCGAACATACGACGCTTACGCGCGGGGCTCATCGGGTCGATGAGTGCCTGATTGCCGTCACGCAGGTCGACCGCGCACCACTGGGGTGTGCGATCGATGATCTTGTCCGGCCACGTGCGGTCCGGCAGGGTGATCGGTTCGACCTCTTCGGCGAACGGGCGATACCTGTACGTCGGCATCGAGGAGTTCTTCTGCGTGTTCCACACGGGCTGGTCGCTCGGTGCGGGACGAGAAGGGGGCGTGATGGTGCGTGAGCCTGAGGTGAATGCGTCGGCTGGTGACATGGCTTTGATCTCCGGGGTTACGTCGCTGCAATATGGATATCGACCGGCGCGATGAAACCCCGCGACGGGAAGCCAGTCTCGATCAGACCCCGTCGCGGCGATCAAGGAGAAGCGCGCGCTGCATGAATGCGAGTGTACTACCGACCATGGGCACTCCACGTCCGGGTTCGACAGGTCAGTCCGGCAGTCTCCGCAATTCGATGACGGTGAGGCCGAGCGCATCGAATCGGGCGAGCATTCCGCGCAGAGCCGTGTCATCGTCGATCGGCCCGAACAGACGAGTGAAGGTCGCTGGAATCGGGGCGACAGCGAGATCGGGGAAAGCCGCCTTTGCGCGCTCGGACAGGTCGCCGTCGACGACGAACTCGTAGCGGATTCCGTGCGCATACTGCCCGGAGGGGTGAGCCATGTCGATCGCTCCTGCACTCTTCTCGTACCGAGCAACCTCCGCGAGCTCCATCGATGGACCTTGCGTGCCGATGCCGTAAGTACAGCGTCCGTTACGCCGACGGCTCAGGCATCACCCGAACATGATGAATGCGCTCTCAGAGCAGACCGAGTTCGTGTGCGGCGGCAATGGCATCGCGCCTCGACCGCACTTCCAGCTTGCGGTAGATACCCCGCAGATGGGTTTTGATCGTGTTCACCGATACGAAATGGTCGGCGGCGATCTGCTCCGCGGTCCGCCACGACGGCAGTTCGCGGAGCAGTTCGAGTTCGCGGCGCGTGAGGGTCCCGGTGGTGGGCCGGTCGGCGGACGTGTTCTGGTGAGGAACGCAGGCCCGCGCGCGGTCGGCGAACGCTTCCAGGAGTCCGAATCGTCCGTGGTTGTGCGTCAGGATGTCCCGGACGCGGCTGCCCGCTTCCACGAACGGGAGCAGAATCGATTCCGGTTCTGCCAGGGTCAGCGCGCGAACGACCATGTCGAAGGCGCGGATGGGATGCTTCCTTGCCGCCGCGATGGACGCGGCCGCGAGGAGAGCCCGCACCGTATTCACCGGACTGATGCACTGCTTCGTGCCGTCGACGATCGTCGACAGCTCGTTCTCCGCGTTCTCGACTCGCCCGTGTGCACGATGGATCTCGGCGACGAGGAGTGCGACGTCCCCGGTACGGCCGAGACGTCGGGCGGTGACCTCGACGAGCTCGGTCGCACGATGGATTTCGCCGAGGGCGAGGTATCGACGCTGGATCATCGGCGCGAACAGGGCTTCGAATCCAGCCAGTGCAGGGCGATCGAACTCGAGCCACTCCCGGTCGTCGTGGCCGAGCCGGGCTGTGGTGGCGTTCAGCGCCCAACTTGCCCTGCGCCCGTAGTCCGCCACCGCCGGGTCGTGCGATCGTGCGATGTCGATCCACACGTCGTGGGGGATCTGAGTCGACATAGGGGCGACGTGCAGTGTGTCGATGAGGAGTTCGAGCGACTGCACGACGGAGGAGAGCGGTGATTCGGTCAGGCTGTGCAGCCTCGAGTAGTCACGCGCTTCCTGTGCCGTGGCGAGAGCGTCGTCGAAGTGAGCTGCGAGAAACTGGGTTCCCGCGACCGTGGCCATGCAGCCGAGCGCGGTGAGATGGAGGTTGCCGGCGCGTGCGTTTGCGGTCGCGTCGGCGAGATGATGCAAGGCGCCTGCAGTGCGCCCGAGGTGAAGTTCGGCGAGGCCGGTGACCATCAGGGTGTACGAATCGAGTTCGGGTGAACCGGACTCACCGATGTCGAGTTGCATCATGCGAGCGAGGGCGCCGGCGATCTTCCCCGTATGGATCGACGCGTGGACTTCCAGTGCGCGCCGGAGCATTTCGGCGTCGAGATCGACTCGCGTAGTGCGGTCGGTGACGGGTGTGGTGGCCGACCGTCGCAGCGTGGACAGAATCGACACCGCGGGCGCAACGGTCCCCTCCGTCAGAAAGGCTGCTGCGCTGATCAATTGAGAGATCGGGTGCCTTCGGACCTCGTGGGGGCTCCGGCTCATGGCGGTCAATACCTGAGAGCCGTCGCCGCGCAGAACCATGCCGAGGCCGGAATCGCGGAGGGTGTCGATGATCGTCGCGGAATCGCCTGCGTGAACGCTGTGCTGGAGTGCCTGCAGCGGTTGGCGATAGGCGTTGAACCACGACGCGGCGACGCGTTCGAGGTTGCGGATCTGCTCGACTCCGAGACGGGCGATCTCGGCACGAAGATATCCGCGCATGAGCGGATGATATCGATAGACGGGCTCCGGCCCAGGCACTCTCTCGATGAGAAAATTCTGCGCGAGGAGACCATCGATGATGTCTTGTGCGTGGTTCTCGCCGGTCAGCCTCTCGGCGAGATCGGTTGTGAACCAATCGGGTACGGATGTCTCGACGAGAAAGGTTCGTACATCCTTCGGTAGGTGCGACAGTACTTCGCCCACCAGGTAGTCGGCGACGGTGTGCTGTGTCCCAGTGAAGGCGTCGAGTACGTCGGAGGGCTGTGCGGAGCCCGTCAGCATCATCCCGGCGAGGCGTAGCCCGGCAGCCCAACCCTCGGTGCGATTCATCAACTTCGACAGATTGTCCTGTTGCAGAACGAGTCCCGATCTCGCAAGCATCTCGGTGGCCTCGTCGGGTGTGAAGGCGATGGTGGACGACGAGATGTCGTGAACCAGCCCGTCCAACCGCAATTTCTGCAACGCGAGCGGCGGCTCGAATCGTCCGGCGACAACGATGCGTACGTTGCGCGGTGGCCACCGGAGGAAGGCTCCGATCAGCCCGAGAACCTCTCGGTGGTGCAGTAGGTGGCTGTCGTCCAGAACCAACGTGATCTGCTCGTCGACCGACTCGAGGGCCTCGACGAGAAGGCCGCTGAAGTGCTCGTAACCCGGATCGTTCTCGGACGGGAGTGAAGCGATGGCATCGGTCAGCGCGGCCGACCCGGCGTGAGCGAAAGTGAAGGCGACACGTGTACGCAGTCCCGCGACGTCGTTGTCGGACTCGTCGACAGTGAGCCACGCGACGGATCCGAGATCGAGGCCCCGCGCATCGATCCAGTCGACAAGCAGCATCGTCTTGCCGGAACCCGCTGGTGCGGTCAGAAGTGTGACGGAGCCGGAATTCCACGCGCGGTCGAGCTCGTCGAGGAGGCGGTGTCGACGAATCGTCGCGCCGTTGAGGGTGGGAATGCGACTGCGCAGTAGAGGTGCGGGCGGTACCGAGGGCGCAGACAAGGGCAACGTGGTCATACACGACCCTTTCCTGACGAAAAATCGCACGTGAGATGCGATGGACGGGCCAATAGTATTCCCTTCCTTGCGATTTCGGGCACCTTACGGAAGCATTCGAACTGATCGGTATGTAGCAGGCGCCATCTCCGTAGGGCTATCGGTTTTTGCTCGATCGGTCCGAGATCGACGCCGGTTTAACCGCTGAAAAACAAGCAAGAGAACGTGATGTGGGCCGCCGTGAAGTCGATGCGGGCGGCGACGGCGATACTCACTGGCGCGATCCTGCAGAGCCTCCGCGCCGATCGGCCGCCGTAGCGTCGATCACCGCAGGTGAGAGGCCATGCCGAAGTACCCGCAGCACGTCACGGGCCTGCGTCTGACGTAAGGTGGACAGGCCCGATCACCCAATTTGCAGTGGAGGTACACACGCGTGGCTCTCATCGTCCAGAAGTACGGTGGATCGTCGGTGGGCACCGCCGAACGCATCCGACGCGTTGCTGAACGAATCGTCGAGACCAAGAAGGCGGGCAACGACGTAGTAGTAGTCGTCTCTGCCATGGGTGACACCACCGACGAGCTCCTCGACCTGGCCCAGCAGGTATGCCCGGCCCCTCCGGCTCGCGAGATGGACATGCTGCTCACCTCGGGTGAACGCATCTCCAATGCGCTCGTCGCGATGGCCATTCATTCGCTCGGCGCCGAGGCGCGCTCGTTCACCGGCTCGCAGGCAGGCGTCGTCACCACCAGCGTGCACGGCAACGCCAAGATCATCGACGTCACGCCAGGCCGCGTACGCAGTGCGCTCGACGAAGGTTCCATCGTGCTCGTCGCAGGGTTTCAGGGCGTCAGCCAGGACAGCAAGGACGTCACGACGCTCGGCCGCGGTGGCTCGGACACCACTGCCGTCGCGCTTGCAGCGGCTCTGAACGCCGATGTCTGCGAAATCTACACCGACGTCGACGGCATCTTCACCGCCGATCCGCGCATCGTCCCCAACGCGCGCCATCTCGACACCGTTTCCTTCGAAGAGATGCTGGAGATGGCAGCGTGCGGCGCCAAGGTGCTTATGCTGCGCTGCGTCGAGTACGCGCGTCGCTACAACGTTCCCGTACACGTTCGGTCGTCGTACACCACGAAACCCGGAACCATCGTCTCCGGATCTATGGAGGACATCCCAGTGGAAGAAGCCATTCTCACCGGCGTCGCGCATGATCGCAGCGAAGCGAAGGTTACCGTCGTCGGGATTCCCGACTCTCCCGGTTATGCCGCCCAGGTCTTCCGCGCAGTTGCCGACGCAGAGATCAACATCGACATGGTGCTCCAGGGTGTGTCGAAGATCGACACCGGCAAGACCGACATCACCTTTACATGCCCCAAGGCCGACGGCCCGACGGCAGTGGAGAAGCTCACCGCGCTGCAGGCCAAGATCGGTTTCGCGCAGGTGCTCTACGACGATCACATCGGCAAGGTCAGCCTCGTCGGTGCAGGAATGAAGAGCCACCCGGGCGTCACCGCTACGTTCTGTGAGGCACTTGCCGACGCAGCCATCAACATCGACCTCATCAGCACCTCGGAGATCCGAATTTCGGTGCTGGTCAGCGACACTCAGCTCGACGACGCCGTGCGGGTTCTGCACGAGGCGTTCGATCTCGGCGGCGAGGAAGAAGCTGTCGTACACGCAGGGACAGGACGATAACCATGACCGTAGTTGCAGTCGTAGGCGCCACCGGGCAGGTCGGCGCCGTCATGCGAACCTTGTTGGAGGAGCGAAACTTCCCGGCCGACACCGTTCGATTCTTTGCATCCGCACGTTCGGCAGGCAAGAAGTTGCCGTTCCGCGGTGAAGAGATCATCGTCGAGGACGCATCCACCGCGGACCTCGCCGGCATCGACATCGCGTTGTTCTCGGCCGGCGCAACGCTCTCTCGTGAGCAGGCACCGCGCTTCGCTGCAGCGGGCGCTGTCGTCATCGACAACTCCTCGGCATTCCGCAAGGACCCCGAGGTTCCCCTCGTCGTCAGCGAAGTGAACCCGGACGAGGCCAAGAACCCGCCCAAGGGCATCATCGCGAACCCGAACTGCACCACGATGGCCGCGATGCCGGTCCTGAAGGTGCTGCACGACGAGGCCGGTCTGCAACGTCTCATCGTCTCCAGCTACCAGGCGGTCTCGGGCAGCGGCCTCGCCGGCGTCGAGGAATTGGCCACCCAGGCACGTGCCGTCATCGACGACGTGGAAAAGCTCGTGCACGACGGCTCGGCGGTCGACTTCCCGGCGCCGAACAAGTACGTCGCGCCCATCGCGTTCAACGTCCTGCCGCTGGCAGGCGCGCTGGTCGACGACGGATCGGGCGAGACCGACGAGGACCAGAAGCTCCGGAACGAGTCCCGCAAGATCCTCGGACTGCCCGACCTGCTCGTCAGCGGCACGTGCGTGCGAGTGCCGGTCTTCACCGGGCACTCCCTGTCGATCAACGCCGAGTTCGCGAACCCGCTGTCGGCGGAGCGGGCTCGCGAGATCCTCGCAACGGCTCCCGGCGTGGAGTTGGTGGACGTTCCGACCCCGCTGAATGCCGCAGGCAAGGACGTGTCGCTGGTCGGCCGCATCCGTCAGGACCCCGGCGCTCCCGAGGGCCGTGGGCTGGCGCTCTTCGTCTCGGGTGACAACCTGCGTAAAGGTGCTGCACTGAACACCATCCAGATCGCCGAACTGCTGGTGTAGAGCCAGTGGCGTGAATAAGTGCCCTCCACGGCACTTATTTCACGCCACTAGGTGTTCAGCTGAGCCTGACGCCCTCGCCGGAGCCGTCGAAGACGTGGGCATGGGCTTCGTCGAAACGGATGCTGACCACGTCTCCCTTCTGCGGCGGGTCACGCCAGTCCGCGCGCGCGACGATGGTCTGCGTGGTGCCGTTGATGTCCGCGCGCCCGAACACGAAGGCTTCCGAACCGAGTTCCTCGACGACGTCGATCTCGAGCTTCACGCCCGAGGACACGATCTCCACGTGCTCGGGACGAATTCCGAAGACGACCTCGCTCCCGGTGGACCCGGAAAGGGTGCCGCGCGACACCGGAACGACCTGGTCACCGATCCGCACGCCACCGTCGGTGACGGGCACGCGGAAGAGGTTCATCGACGGTGACCCCATGAACCCGGCCACGAAGACGTTGGTCGGCGTCCGGTAGAGCTCTCGCGGCGACGCGCACTGCTGCAGGACGCCGCCTTTGAGGACTGCGACCCGGTCACCCATGGTCATGGCCTCGACCTGGTCGTGCGTGACGTACACGGTCGTCGTGGCGAGTCTGCGCTGCAGTTGAGCGATTTGCGTACGAGTCTGGACACGTAGCTTGGCGTCGAGGTTGGACAGCGGTTCGTCCATGAGGAACACCTGCGGTTGACGAACGATGGCTCGTCCCATGGCAACTCGCTGACGCTGCCCTCCCGAGAGCGCCTTGGGCTTGCGGTCGAGATACTCCTCCAAATCGAGCAGTTTCGCTGCCTCGAGGACGCGCGTGCGAATCTCTTCCTTGTTCGCCTTCGCGAGTTTGAGCGCGAACCCCATGTTCTCGGCGACGCTCATGTGTGGGTAGAGCGCGTAGTTCTGGAACACCATCGCAATGTCGCGATCCTTGGGTTCGGAGTTGGTGACGTCCTTGCCGCCGATGAGAATGCGGCCGCTGTCGACCTCCTCCAGTCCGGCGAGCATGCGCAGGGATGTCGACTTCCCGCAGCCCGATGGTCCGACGAGTACGAGAAATTCACCGTCGGCGATCTCGAGGTTCAAAGCGTCGACCGCGGGGGAGTCGGAGCCGGGAAAAAGCCTGGTGGCGCGTTCGAATGTGATCGAAGCCATGACGAAGTAGATCCCTCCACCGGCAGGAACGTGCCGGACGATCCGAGTGGGGTGTCGACGGGTGCCGACGGCTCAACATAGTATGTCCACCATCACATCAAGGGAGGTAGAGGGTGGAGGGACTGTCACGACGGTCGATGTTCCGTGCCGCCGGTCTCGCGGCCCTCGCTGGAGCCGCGGTTATCCCCGCAGGAAGTGCCGCTCGCCGCGCGTTCGCCGACGACATCTTCGGCGGCAACAGCCCGCTTTTGTTTCACTCGCCCCCGCTACAGCCGTTTCGTGACGAGTTGCCGAGGTTGCCTTCTCTCACGGGAACTTCGTTGGAATTGAGCGCGCGCAGCGCTACCCACGCCTTTCACGCCGATCTCGCGCCCGCCCCAACCTTCGGATACGGCGATCTCGACTATCTCGGCCCGACCATCGAAAGCGTTCAGGGCCAGCCGTGGACGCTGCGCTACACCAACACCACCGATTCGAACCCGCTCGCCGCAGACGTCGATACGTCGCTGCACGGCATGAGTGAGCACGACCGTCATCTGACGCCGACGTCGTTGCACCTGCACGGGGCGATCACCCGGCCCGACAGCGACGGGCACTCCGAGATGTTGGTTCGACCGGGCGAGTCACTCACGCACAGCTTTTCGGGCCTGAACGACGCCGCCGGGTTGTGGTACCACGACCACGCGATGTCAATGACGCGCATCAACGTCTATGCGGGGCTCGTCGGTGTCAATCTCGTTCGGGATCAATTCGACTCGGGACTGCCCGACAATTCGCTCGGACTACCGTCGGGAGAATTCGAAGTACCGCTGGTGCTGCAGGAAAAGATCATGAATCCCGACGGGAGTATGAGCATCCGATCCAATATCACTGTCCCGCAGGGGAAGTGGGAGGGTGGCGGAACCGGCGACGTCGGTGTCGTCAACGGCAAGATATGGCCGACGATGGAAGTAGCGCGTGGTCTCTACCGCTTCCGCATCGTCAATGCAGGCTCGTACAGTGTGTGGAATCTGTTCCTCTCCAACCGGCAGAAGTTCTGGGTCATCGGGAACGACGGAGGTCTGCTCGACGCACCCGTACTGACCGACAGCATTCGGTTGGCGCCTGCTGAGCGCGTGGACGTACTGGTCGATTTCGGCGCTCTGCAGCCCGGTGAACTGGTCGAACTGCGCAACGACGAGCCACCGCCGGCGCAGGCCGCGTCGCTGGGTGCGGTGCCGATGCCGCTGTTCTGCCAGTTCAGGGTGGCGTCGGGGCGTGGTTTCGCTGGAGACGTCATGACGATGTACCGGGGTGGCAAGGGACAGCCGGCGTTGCTGCCTGCTCTGCCGCCGGTGCAGGCGCAGCGGACTGTCACGGTCAATCAGCCGTCGGCCGGCTTGTCGCTGGCGCCGCCGATGATGACGCTCAACAACCTGCGCTACAGCGACCCCGACATCGAGATGCCCGCTCAGGGGGCCGTCGAACAGTGGAACATCGTCAACACGACGTTGGAGCCGCATCCGATTCACCTGCATCTGGTGCACTTTCGGACGATCGGCCGGGCCCCCGTGGACCTCGTCGCGTACAACCGCGACAACCCGCGACCCGATGTCGGGGTGAAGTGGGCGCCCGATGTGGAGCGCTACGTCACCGGACCGACTGGGCCGCCGGCGCCGTGGGAAGCCGGGGCGAAGGACACCGTCAACACGTACCCGGGCACCGTGACGCGCATCCTCGTCCGGTTCCCGACGGCGGACGAACTCGGATTCGACCCCGACGCAACATTTTCCGCGGCATCGAGCCATCATGGGATGAGTGCGGAGCTGCAAGGCTACATGTGGCACTGCCACATGCTCGACCACGAAGACCACGAAATGATGCTGAGGTATCGGGTGGTGCGCTGACGCGCTCAGGCCAGCCGTCGGGCTCTCGCCTGAGCCGCCTCCTCGGGATGGTGTTTGTCCTGGTACCGCCGCATAGGCCAGAACAGCACCCAGGCAAGAAAAAAGCACACTGCGCACACTGCAACGTAGAAAACCCAGAATGGGTAAAGAACTAGTAAAAGCAATTGCATTAGTTGCTTTACTATTATTGGATATCCGTTTGCCTGGGAAACAATTCTGGCTAAATTTATTTTGCGAAAGTACCTACGTGGTTCCGAGTAGGGTTCGTCAGCGCTGAAACCCAAGCCCCGCCGTCCATCTGTGCTGGTCATCGCCATTCCTTTGCCATAATACAAACGAATACGAACGATAAGCGATAACGGTTGGAATTCGATTGGATCGTCGGCCGTGCGCGAATGCACTCGGTGTGGCTCAATTGTTTTCTCTCGGCTGTCGGGGCACCCCACCCACTATGGAGGTCTGCGTGGAGTACAAGCTACTCGGACCGACGCGTGTGCTCCGGGACGGTGAGTCGCTCCCACTCGGGGGCCCGAAGCAGCGTGCCGTGCTGGCCGTACTTCTGTTGTCTCATGGCCGTGTCGTCGAATTCGAGGCAATGATCGACGCAGTGTGGAACGGCGTGCCCCCGGTCAAAGCAATCAGCTCGGTGCGCGCGTACGTTGCGAACCTGCGTCGTGTGCTCGGACAGGACGCGTTGATCACCACGTCGTACGGATACCGTCTCGAACTGGGTCCGAGTGAGCTCGACGTGGATCGGTTCGAAGCTCTGGCATCTGAGGGGCGCAGCGAAACCCGGGCCGGACATCACTCGCGGGCCTGCGAATTGTTGAGCGAATCGCTGGGAGTGTGGACAGGTTCTCCTCTCGAGGACCTCCGCGATCTGGATGTCGCGGCACACGAGACCGACAGGCTGCACGAACTGCGCGCGGACATCGTCGAAACCTACTTCGACTGCAGACTGACTCTCGGTCACCACGTCGACATCGTGGGCCCACTCGAACACCAGATCGTGTTGTCCCCGTTGCGCGAACGACTGTGGTGGCAATTGATGCTCGCGCTGTATCGCGCGAATCGGCGGGTGGATGCTCTGCGGGCATTCGGGCGAGCGACGCGGCTGTTGCACGACGAGCTCGGCATCGAACCAGGCCCGGCCCTCAAATCGCTGGACACTGAGATCAGGCGTGAGTCGACTGCGTTGAGCTGGCAGGAGGAGCCCGGTGCGCGCGATGCGCCCCGCGCCGAAAGACCGCCACTGTTCGGCCGAGAGGCGGAATTGCGCCGGGTCGAGGACGCCCTCGCCGCTGCTCGCGGCGGAGTGGGCCGCGTTGTCGTACTCGTCGGCGACTCAGGCAGCGGTAAGACGTCGATAGCGGGCGAGGCGGTAGCGAACGCCGAATCTGCCGGGTTCACGACGGCATGGTCGTGCCCACCGGACGGGATGAGGCAACCGTCGTTGTGGTCGTGGGTGCAGGTGCTGCGCGTCCTAGGCGACAACGTCGGGCGCGGGCAACTGGCGCGTGCCGCCGAGGTGATCGAACCTGGGTTGCTGGAGATGCTGCCTGGGTGGCCGGTTCCGTCGACGGCCAGGTCGGACTCGCGTGCCGATTTCCTCGTACTCGACAGCGTGGTCCTCGCACTCCATCGTCTGGTGGAGGGCCACCCGACCTTGGTGGTGCTCGACGACCTCGACCGCGCAGACAGGGCCAGCCGCGAGGTGCTCCAACTCGTGGTCGGGAATCTGCGTCAGCTCCCGCTGGTTGTCGTTGCGAGTTGGAGCGCGCACGGCGCCGGTCGAGGGCCGGGGCGAAGCTCGCTCGGTCGCCTCACCAACACAGGTGATTCGACGGTGCTTCGGCTCGGTCCACTCACGGTCGAAGCGATCGGCCGGATGCTGGAGCGGGAAGGCGTGGCCGGTGCCGGCGATGAACTGGCCGGGTACGTGCACCACCGCACGGCTGGAAACCCCTACTACGCAACCGAAGTCATCCGTAGCCTGATCGCCGACCCCGGGATGCGAGAGAAGGTACCCGAGTCGGTGTCGGCATCCATCCGTGACTGCGTTTCGAGATTGCCCAAGACCACGAGTCGTGAGTTGCGCACGGCCGCTGTGCGTACCGACAACGTGATCCTGCTGCGGGGAAAGGATGTCGAATCGGCGATTGCAGCGGGGCTTGTCGTGTATTCGGCCGATTCCGGGGGCTTCGCCTTCGTATGCCCGCTCGTACGTGATGCGATAGCAGAGCACAGTTCACGCACCGAACGCGTCGATGCGGCCCGACTCGATGCCACCCGTCTGGTGCGGGTGGCATCGACGTCGCCGGATCGGTGGCAGCAGCAGCTGACCACCGGGTGAGCTGCTAGGGCGTGATCGTCGTGTCGTTGTCCACCGTCTCGGTTGCACTGGCGAGAAGATCGAGCTGATCCGACGTGCCGTCGACGTTGATCTGCAGGATGTAGAGACCGTCGGAGCCGGGAATGACCGCCGTCTTCTGCGCCGACACCAGTTCCATGCCGTCCTCGCCGGTGTAGGTTCCCGAGATTTGATATGCGGGGAACCCTGCGAGTGTGGATGTCGTGCCTTCGCCCACCGGTGCGTATCCGGGCAGGTTCTGCACTTCGCCCGCGGAATAGTCGATGAGCTTCTGCGGATCTACGTTGCCTTCGAGTTTGGACACGATAGCGATCATCGACGGTGTGTAGTCGGCACTTTCGGGCCCGGTGTAGATGATGGCACCGTATGCCCACTCCGGCGTCTGATCCCCGGCGTCCTCCCAACCGTCCGGGAACGGCAACACGATCTGCGGTGCGCCGGGGTCCCCGGGGTATATCGGTGTCTCCACGATCCCTTCGTCGGCGATGTAGTCGGCGATGGTGTAATTCGGTCCCGCCGCCGGAGCGGTGGTGGTTGCAGGGGCGAGCTTGTTCTTGCTGCTCGTGGTGGAAGCCGACTCGGTGGTGGTGCTCGCAGCGGCGGCCGAGGTGGATTCGCTCGACGCGGACCCTCCGGAATCGCTGCTGCAGGAAGCTGCCAGCCCTACCACCACGGTCAGAGCCGCAGTCGCCGCGGCAACGCGTGCACCTATGGTCGAACGGTTCATGTGTCCTCGTTTCCATGAAATTTTTAACTGCGGGAAGTTCTTGACGTGCGAGAAATTTTGACGTGCGGGCAATACGGTCCGACCCGACCCGACCTCGATCGATGGCAGAGCCTAGAGCGGCAGTGTTGGAATTCGATTGGAGCACGAGAGATCCAATCGAAATCCAATCGCCGCTCACTACGGTCGAGAACCGAAGGCGAGACGAGGAGCGGGCATGAGGCGTCGTACATCTGTTCTGGCAGTTCTGGTCCCGGTGCTCGTCGTCGCCGGGTGTGGTGGGTCTTCGGAGTCCGGTGAGGCGGCGCCGTCGTCGGTTGCAGGCATGCAGAAGGCCACATCGGGCTCGGACATGGTCGGTGACGCCTCGGAACCCGTCAACCAGATAGTGGCTGCCGCGATCGACGACCTGCAGAGCTACTGGGCGCAGACGTATCCGACGCTGTACGGCTCCGAATATCAACCGGTGAGCGGTGGGTTCTACGCCGTCGAGCCGTCCTCGGGCGAACTGCCGCCGTGTGCGTCCACGCCAGAGGACATCGCAGGAAACGCGTTCTACTGCCCCGGTGAGGACGTCGTTGCGTGGGACAGCGAGGGCCTGCTGCCTGATCTGCGAGAACGCTTCGGAGACTTCGTTATTCCGGTCGTCATGGCCCACGAGTGGGGGCACGCAATTCAGGCCAGGGCGCAGTTCGAGGGCATGACCGTCACCCGCGAAATACAAGCAGACTGCTTCGCCGGGGCATGGGCGTCGCACGCGGTGGACGAGGCGTCGCAGTTCGACCCGACCCCCGCCGAATTGGATTCGGCGCTCGCAGGTTTCCTGTACCTGCGTGACGAACCCGGCAGTGCAGCAGACGATCCCAGTGCACACGGCAGCGGATTCGATCGAGTCGGGTCGTTCCAGACCGGATTCCAAGAGGGTGTGGAGTCGTGCAAGGGTTACGAGGACGGTTCGCCGCAGGTCTTCGAGCTCCCGTTCTCCTCCGCTGCCGACGCATCCCGCGGGGGAGACGCACCGCTCGAGCAGATCGTCGAGGGCGTCCCCAAAGACCTGGAGGACTACTGGAGTGCGCTATATCCCGAACTGACCGGTGAGCCGTGGACACCGCTGAAGCCGTTCGCCGCGTTCGACCCGGCGGATGCTCCTGACTGCGGTGGATCCTCAGTCGCGGAGTACTCGCTGTTCTACTGCGTGCCGGACGATTACGTCGGTTTCGACGCGGTGAACGCGATGCCGCAGTTCTATGCGCAGGGCGGCGACTTCGCGGTCGCGGCGTTGATCGCGACGCAGTACGGCCTCGCCGGTCTGTCGCACCTCGGAATAAACGCCGACGACCAGGACGCGTCGCTTCAGGGTGACTGCATGGCGGGTGGGTGGACAGCGAGCGTGTTGCTGCAGAACCGTCCGACAAGCGGCTACACGCTGTCGCCCGGCGACCTCGACGAGGCCATTGCGGCTCTGCTGCTCTTCCGCGGTGGAGGCGACGAGGAGCGCCAGGGGAGTGGGTTCGTGCGCGTCGAGGCCTTCAGGCACGGAGTCATGGATGGTGCGGAGGCGTGCATCTGAGGTGGCTTCCCCACCCGTGCGCGCGTAGTTACGTCGGGCGGTAACTACGCACGCACGGGCGATGGAGCGCATTTACAAGCAGTCTGGACTGTTTGTTGAATTCGCGATAGTCTCGCTTCTGTGACCCAGAGCACTGATGCCCCCGAGCGGCGTACGCAAGCCGAACGAACGGCAGGTACGCAGGCCAAACTGCTGAATGCGGCGATCGAATGCCTGGTCGAGCTCGGTTTCGCCAAAACGAGTACCCAGGAGATCGCTCGCCGTGCCGGGGTGTCGCGCGGCGCTCAGCTCCACCACTTTCCGACGAAGGAAGCTCTGGTGACTGCGGCTGTCGCGCACCTGGTGGACCGGCGCCTCGAAGAGATTCTGGCTACCAACCCCGATCCTGAACGAGGGGTCGAGGTACTCATCGAGGGATTCTCGGGGCCACTGTTCTACGCGGCGCTCGAACTATGGGTGGCCGCCCGAACGGACCCGGCGTTGCACGAGGCGATGGTCCCTCTCGAACGACGCATATCCGAGGCAATCATGGGCGGAGCCACGGCCATCATGGGCAGTCGGATGTCCGCCGAATCCATCGAACTATCCGTCGAACTCGCACGCGGACTCGCAGTGTCCGCGTTGTTCAGAACGCCGGAAGCAGACGTCGAACTACGAAACCGGCTGTTGCCGGCATGGGAAGCGAAGGTGTTGGAATGGTGAACCTCCCGGAGTCCGTCCGAGTGCTCGTCGTCGGCGCAGGGTTCGCCGGAATCGCGGCGGCATCGAGAATTCTCGACGAGGACCCCGGCGCCGACGTGGTCATCATCGAACGAGCCGGCGACGTCGGCGGAACCTGGCGCGACAACACGTACCCCGGCTGCGCCTGTGACGTGCCGACGTCCCTGTATTCGTTCTCGTTCGCACCAAGCCCCGACTGGACGCACACGTTCGCGCGGCAACCGGAGATCTACCGATACCTGCGGGGCGTGGTCGACAAGAGCGGCCTGCGTGACCGCATCGTCACCGACTGCGAATTGACCGGTGCCACCTGGGACGGGGTGAGGTCGGTCTGGAACGTCGAGACTTCGAAGGGCAGCGTGACGGCCGACGTGGTCGTCGCCGCCACGGGTGCGTTGTCGACGCCCAAGTTCCCGCAGGTTCCGGGGGTGGAGAAGTTCGCCGGGACCATGTTCCACTCGGCCACCTGGAACCACGACCACGACCTCACCGGCGAGCGAGTCGCGGTCATCGGCACCGGTGCCTCGGCGGTGCAGTTCGTCCCCGAAATTGCAGACCGCACCGCTCGGCTCACGGTGTTCCAACGCACCCCGGCGTGGGTGGTGCCGCGGCTGGACCGAACCCTCGGACGCATCGAGAAAGCGTTGTACCGACGATTCCCCGCCAGTCAGAAGGCCGTTCGAGGAGTCATCTACGGTTACCGCGAGGCCTATGTGACTGCGCTGGCTCACCACCCGAAGGTCCTACCGCTCGTGACCAACGTCGCCAAGGTTCATCTGCGGCGACAGGTGAAGAATCCGGCCAAGCGCGCCGCTCTCATGCCGGACTTCATGCTCGGATGCAAGCGCATGCTGCTGTCCAACGACTGGCTGAAGACGCTCGACCGCGACGATGTCGACCTCGTGGCAAGCGGACTCACGGAGATCACCGAGAACTCGGTGATCGACGCCGACGGAAACGCTCACCAGGTGGACACCATCATCTTCGCAACGGGGTTCACTCCGACCGAGCCGCCGGTCTCGCATGCGCTCGTCGGTACCGACGGTAGGACGCTTGCCGAGCACTGGGCGGGAAGCCCGAACGCATTCAAAGGCACGACGGTGCACGGATTCCCGAATCTGTTCCTGATGTACGGACCCAATACCAACCTCGGACACAGTTCCATCGTGTACATGCTCGAATCCCAGGCCAACTATGTCGTCTCCGCGCTCGCACAGTTGGAGGAGCGCAGGTTGGCGTCCGTCGAGGTGACCGAACATGCGCAGCGACAGTACAACTCATGGATTCACGACTCACTCGACGGAACGGTCTGGAACACCGGCGGATGTTCCAGCTGGTATCTGGACTCGGAAGGAAAGAACCCGGTGATGTGGCCGACGTACACGTTCCGGTTCCGCAATTCGACCCGCACATTCGACATGTCTCAGTACACGGGTGTACCGGCCAAGGAAGGTCAGCAGGTATGAGCGACTACGACGTTCTCGTCATCGGATCAGGCTTCGGCGGAAGCGTGGCTGCGCTTCGAGCGACCGAGAAGGGCTACCGCGTCGGCGTTCTCGAATCCGGGCGACGCTTCGCCGACGACGAGCTTCCGAAGACGAGTTGGCGGCTCCGCAAGTACCTCTGGGCCCCGGCCATCGGATGCTATGGCGTGCAACGCATCCACCTGCTTCCCGACGTCCTCGTGATGGCGGGCGCAGGCGTGGGCGGTGGATCGCTCAACTACGCGAACACGCTCTACCAACCCCCGAAGCGGTTCTTCGAGGACCCGCAATGGGGCCACATCACCGACTGGCATCGGGAGCTTGGACCGTACTACGACCAGGCGAAGCGCATGCTGGGCGTCGAGACCAATCCGACGATCACCCCGTCGGACAAGGTCATGAAGGAAGTCGCCGAGGACATGGGCGTCGGCGACACCTTCACGAGCACACCGGTCGGAGTGTTCTTCGGGACCCCTGGCAAGCAATCGGCCGACCCGTTCTTCGGAGGAGTCGGCCCGGAGCGTACCGGCTGCACCGAATGTGGATCATGCATGACAGGATGTCGTGTCGGTGCCAAGAACACACTCGTCAAGAACTACCTGTACCTCGCCGAACAAGCTGGGGCAGAGGTTCTTCCGCTCACCACAGTCACCGAGGTCAGGCCGCGATCAGGTGGCGGTTACGAGGTGGTGACTCGGCGGACGGGCGGCAAACTCAGGCGAACCGAGTCCGTCCTGACGGCCGATCAGGTGGTCTTCGCCGCCGGAACCTACGGCACGCAGAAGTTGCTTCTTGCGATGAAGGAGACAGGTCGACTACCGGGACTGTCGAACCGAATCGGGAGCCTCGTCCGCACCAACTCCGAGGCGGTGCTCGCTGCCACCGCCCGCGGACGCGAGATCGACTACACCGAAGGCGTCGCGATCACTTCGTCGTTCCATCCCGACGATCACACCCACATCGAGCCGGTTCGATACGGCAAGGGCAGCAACGCGATAGGGCTGCTGCAGACAGTCTTGAGCGACGGCGGCGGTAAGACGCCTCGAATTCTCAAGACGCTCGGCGTCGCGCTTCGGCATCCAGGAGCCGCCGTGCGTAGTTTGTCGGTGCGTAGATGGTCCGAGCGGACTGTCATCGCTCTCGTCATGCAGACCGACGACAATTCGCTCGAACTCGGCTCGAAGAAGGGCTTCTTCGGGCGGCGGCTGACGAGCCGTCCCGGACAGGGCGACCCACCACCTCAGTGGATCCCGCAGGGGCACGAAGCAATCCGGTTGCTGGCCGACAAGATCGGCGGTGACCCGGGCGGTTCCATGGCGGAGATCGTCAACATCCCGATGACGGCCCATTTTCTGGGCGGATGCGCCATCGGGGATTCCCCCGAGTCGGGCGTCGTCGACGCGTATCACCGGGTCTACGGTCACGAAGGTCTGCACGTCGTCGACGGCTCTGCGGTGAGCGCCAACCTCGGCGTCAATCCGTCGTTGA
Organism: Rhodococcus sp. P1Y; assembly: GCF_003641205.1. Classification (NCBI taxonomy): domain Bacteria; kingdom Bacillati; phylum Actinomycetota; class Actinomycetes; order Mycobacteriales; family Nocardiaceae; genus Rhodococcus; species Rhodococcus sp. P1Y. Next base: position 165,338 of record NZ_CP032762.1, on the reverse strand, counting down.
CCATCACCGCTCAGGCCGAGCGCGCATTGGCGCTGTGGCCGAACAAGGGGGAGCAGGACAAGCGCGCGACTCTGGGTGAGAACTATCGCGAGATCATGCCGACGCAACCCCGTCGGCCAGTGGTTCCCGCGGCAGCGCCCGGAGCCTTGCGGCTGCCCCTCACCGTGAAGGGAGCCTGACGCATGTGGAGCGTGAGTGAATCGGAGTCCGAGCGCACCGACTGGCCGGAGAGCCCTCCGCCGCCGTGGCCGGCGGATGTGCGAGCCACGATCTGGTGGCATCGCGCAACGTCCGAGGGACGCGCCCTTCTCCCTCAGAAGAGTGTGCCCGTGACGCTGGTGATGGTCGTCGACTATCTGAGCTCACCGGTCGGTCCGTACCGCGAGATCCTGGCCAGCCCGGTTCTGCGTCGGCCCGGCAACGGGCTAGGTGCGCTGCCGAGGATGTCGGTCCCGTTCATCGCCGTCGACTCCGATGTCTCCGTTCACGGCGGCAGGACGCATTGGAACCTACCGAAGGTGCTCGCCGATTTCGGCGGAGACGTGCTCGGATCGTCGTCGGCATCGGGAGACGGATGGGCGGTGCACGCCGACGCGAAGGGGATCGGTCCTGCGTTTCCGATCAAGGGCGCTCTCGGGTTCGCTCAACCGGTCGACGAGGAACTGGCTCTGGCCGGCGCGAAACTGACGGGCAAGGCGCGGCTTGCCCGTGTGAAGGTCGACGCGCACGGCCCGTCGCTGACGTCGTGGCTTCGTCCGGGTACGCATTTCGGCCTGCAAATCGTCTCCGGGAAGATGGCAACCGGGCCTGCGGTGCTGGTCAGTGATGTCGAGGTGTAATTAGGGTTCCTTTTCTTGACTTACTCCAGAAAAGGGGCATACTCGAATTCATGCCCGCAGACGACCTGACGACAGACCCGGTAGCGCTCTTGCGCTCGGTAGGTCTGCGCGTCACGAGTCCGCGCGTCGCGGTACTGAATGCGGTCGCAGCCCGGCCTCATTCGGATGCCGACGACGTGGCAGCGGCGGTCAGAGCCGATGTCGGGTCCGTATCCACGCAGGCCGTGTACGACGTTCTACGCGCGTGCGTAGGCGCTGGTCTGCTGCGCCGCATCGAACCTGCTGGTTCACCCGCACTGTACGAAACCCGGATCGGCGACAATCACCATCACCTGGTGTGCCGTCGATGCAGCACAGTGGTCGACGTCGATTGTGTCGTCGGCGCGTCGCCGTGCCTCGACCCGTCGGAGTCCAGAGGATTCATCGTCGAGGAAGCCGAGGTCGTGTTCTGGGGTGTCTGCCCCGACTGCGCTACGCAGGACGGTTCAGCCGCGCCGGTTCCGGCTATATCTGCCCACTGAGCATCTACCAAGAGACACGTCTTCCGAGTCAGCCCCTCGGAAGGCGACCACATAAAATTCAGGAGGCTTTGCACATGACCGAGCCCGCCACCACCAGTAACTCCGGAATCCCCGTACCCAGTGACGATCAGTCGCTGACCGCGGGAACTCAAGGCCCGATCCTGCTCCACGACCATTACCTCATCGAGAAGATGGCGCAGTTCAACCGTGAGCGTGTCCCGGAGCGTGTTGTGCACGCCAAGGGTGCAGGTGCATTCGGCGTCCTCGAGATCACCGAGGACATCTCCAAGTACACGAAGGCTGCTGCTCTGCAGAAGGGCGTCAAGACCGAAGCTCTTGCGCGCTTCTCGACCGTCGCAGGCGAGCAGGGAAGCCCGGACACCTGGCGCGACCCGCGCGGGTTCTCGCTGAAGTTCTACACGACCGAAGGAAACTGGGATCTGGTCGGCAACAACACGCCGATCTTCTTCGTCAAGGACCCCATCAAGTTCCAGGACTTCATCCGCAGTCAGAAGCGCATGCCCGACTCCGGCTTGCGCGACCACAACATGCAGTGGGACTTCTGGACTCTCTCCCCCGAATCCGCACACCAGGTGACGTGGCTGATGGGCGATCGAGGGATCCCGAAGAGCTACCGTCACATGGACGGATTCGGCTCGCACACATACCAATTCATCAACGACGCAGGCGAGCGGTCCTGGGTCAAGTTCCACTTCAAGACTAACCAGGGCATCGATTTCCTGACGCAGCAGAAAGCCGACGAGCTCGCGGGCACCTCGCCCGATCATCATCGCCAGGATCTGTTCGGGTCGATTTCCGAGGGCGACTTCCCGAGCTGGGACTTCTACATCCAGGTCATGCCGTACGACGAGGCAGAGAACTACAGGTACAACCCGTTCGATCTCACCAAGGTCTGGTCTCAGACGGATTACCCCAAGATCAAGGTCGGAAAGCTGACCCTGAACCGCAATCCCGAGAACTTCCACGCCCAGATCGAGCAGAGCTCGTTCGAGCCGTCGAACCTCGTGCCCGGAATCGGTGCGAGCCCCGACAAGATGCTGCTCGGCCGCATCTTCTCGTACGCGGACGCACATCGCTACCGGATCGGTGCCAACTACGCACAGCTTCCGGTCAATGCGCCCAAGGCTCAGGTCAACTCGTACTCCAAAGACGGTTCGATGCGATACGCGTACAACTCGCCGAGCACGCCGGTGTATGCACCCAACTCCTACGGCGGCCCGCATGCGGACACCGCGAAATACGGTGACGACGGGTCTTGGGACTTCGAGCCTCGCTTCGTGCGCACCGGATACATCGAGCACCCCGAGGACGGCGATTTCGTCCAGGCAGGGATCCTCGTCCGGGAGGTCATGGACGACGATCAGCGAGAGCGCCTGGTAGGCAACATCGTCGGGCATGCACTGAACGGTGTCACCGAGCCGGTGCTGCAGCGGGTCTTCGAGTACTGGACCAATGTCGACGCCGACCTCGGCAAGAAGGTCGAAGAAGGCGTCAGGGCAGGGCAGGGCAACACCGCTCCCACGACGAGTCAGTCTCCGACCACTCCCGGTGACGAAGCCGAAGAGGTCTGACGCGAGGCACATCACCCGGCCGCACGGAACACTGCGGCCGGGTGTGTCGTTGAATCTTTCGAAGCACAGCCGAAGGAGGTACGAGACATGACCAACCCCATCACCAGCACGCTCGATGCAGGGCAACAGAAGATCGCCGGAGATGCCCTGCAGGGCACTGTGGTCGACCTGATCGATCTCTCGTTGATCGCGAAGCAGGCGCACTGGAACGTCATCGGAAGAAATTTCCGATCGGTCCACCTGGCTCTCGACGAACTGGTCACCGCCGCACGAGAGTTCACCGATCAGGCCGCCGAGCGAGCCACGGCCATCGGTGTGAGCCCGGATGGTCGGGCTGCAACCGTCTCCGCAACGGCGAGCACGAAGGGATTCGGCGACGGATGGACGAAGGATGAGCAGGTCACTGCCGCCATCGTCGACAATATCGCTGCCGTCGTCGACCGTCTGCGCGCTCGTATCGCGGACACTGAGGCTGCCGATCCGGTGACACAGGATCTCCTGATCGCCATCACCGCGCGTCTCGAGCAGCTGCACTGGATGTGGCAGGCTCAGATCGACTGAACCATCTGCACGTGAAAAGGGTCACCTCCCAGCTGGGAGGTGACCCTTTTCGTGTCGAGCACCTTGTGTTTCACGCGCTGGTAGGGCGGGTAGCCGACCGGCATGACTTCGACTCCTGGCGCAGTTCTCTTCGATATCGACGGCACCCTGGTGGACTCGAACTATATCCACGTCGACACCTGGTCACGGGCATTCGCCGACGCCGGAGTGACCGTCCCGTCGTGGCGAATCCACCGGTGCATCGGAATGGACGGCGACAAGCTGTTGGAGACCCTCGTCGGCTCGTCGGACAGCGCGGTCGCGCTGGAGGCGAAGGACTTGCACACGAGCTACTACGAAGAGGCCACAGACCGGTTGCAGATCCTCCCGGGAGCGCGAGAGTTGCTGCAACGCTTGAACGACCAAGGCTTGACCGTCGTACTGGCCACATCGGCACCCGAGAAGGAACTTGCCTATTTGCGGGATCTCCTGGATGTTGAGGATGTCGTGTCGGTCGTGACGTCGGGTGAGGACGCCGATGTAGCCAAGCCGAGCCCCGAGATCGTCGAAGTCGCGTTGGAACGCGCGGGTGTAAATGCAGGCGACGCCGTCATGATCGGCGACAGCGTCTGGGACATGAAGGCGTCCGCGCGCGTAGGAGTCGCTGCCATCGCGGTTCGATGCGGAGGCGTCCCCGAAGCCGATCTGCGTGCAGCGGGGGCCGAGGCAGTGTACGAGGACCCGGCGGATCTGCTGGAGCACTTCGCGGACAGCCCGATCGCGCGGCTCAGCGTCGCATGAGTCGTGAAAATGGTTATGCGGCAATCGAAGACTATGCCGCGATCGGCGACGGTCGCACTGTGGCGCTGATTGCGCTCGATGGCCGTATCGACTGGTTGCCGATCCCCAATCTCGATTCGCCTCCTCCCTTCGCAGCTTTGCTCGACGCCGAAGCCGGCGGGACGTTCGCACTCGCACCGACGGGTTCCTTCTCCGTCGATCGCTCGTTCGTCGACGGCACGAACGTATTGACCTCGACATATCGCACCGACTCCGGGACCGTGCGTGTGACGGATTCGCTCAATACCGGTGTGGCGGGCAGGCTTCCGTGGGTCGAACTCGGACGTCGCGTCGAGGGCATCGACGGTGCGGTCGAAATGGCGTGGCAAGTTGCGCCGGGTTCGATGCTCGGCAAAGCGTCGCCGTGGGCGTACGGTACCGAACATGGCACCGTCCTTCGCGCCGATGGCTTGACGATGGCAGTGCGAACACTGCGCGCCGACGACGTCACCGTCGGGGATCAGGAGATACACGGCACGTTCGTCACGAGTGAGGGGTCGAGACACCTCGTCGGGCTGGTTGGTACGGAGAACGAACCCTTGCACCTACCGGACCCGGTGAAGGTGGACGAGGGAATCGACCGCACAGTCGACAACTGGCGGGTGTGGTCGAACGAATTTCACTACGACGGGCCGTGGAACGAGCATGTGGCCAGGAGTGCTCTGGCGTTGAAACTGCTGTTGCACAGTCCTTCCGGGGCGATTGCTGCCGCGGCGACGACATCGTTGCCGGAGAATCGTGTGGGTGGCAAGAACTGGGACTACCGGTACGCCTGGGTGCGCGACACCGCGTACACCATCAGGGCACTCAGCAGGTTCGGTGTGCGAGAGGAAGTGCACGCCGCGGTTGCGTGGTTGTTGAAGGTCATTCGAGCGAATGATCCGCTGGTCAACGTGTTCTACACCCTCGGTGGTGAGCTACCGGGTGGCACCGAGCAACCCGATGTTCCTGGATGGCGCGGAATCGGGCCTGTCGTGAACGGAAACGCCGCCGCGAACCAGCTGCAACTGGGGATTTTCGGTGACCTGTTCGCGATCGTCCGACTGTACGTCGAAGCCGGCAACATTCTCGATGCGGAAACCGGCAGGCTGCTCGCCGCCATCGCCGACGAAGCGTGCGATTCCTGGCAACGGCGCGACGCGGGCATCTGGGAGCTCGAGGACGAACAGCACTACACGAGTTCGAAACTGGGATGTTGGCAGGCGTTGGACTGCGCGGTCCACCTCGCCGACGCGGGCCAGATTCCCGGCGTCGCAGACAGGTGGCGCGCCGAGCGTGAACGCATCAGGCGGTATGTAGAGGAGAACTGCTGGTCGGCGGAACGCCAGGCGTACCTGGCGTATCCGGGCGCGACAGGTCTCGACGCATCGGTTCTGCTCGCCGCAGAGATGAACTTCGATCGCGGCGAACGAATGTCGTCGACCATCGATGCGCTCGGCGCCGAACTCGGATCGGGTCCGCTGCTGTACCGCTACACCGGCGTCGACAAGGAGGAAGCGACCTTCGTCGCGTGCGCGTTCTGGCGGGTGACGGCATTGTCGTGCGTCGGTCGTGACGACGAGGCGTCCGAACTCATGGACCAGTTGGTCGAGATGTCGAACGACGTCGGTCTCTACAGTGAAATGATCGATGCTTCGGACGGATCGTTTCTGGGTAACTTCCCGCAGGGCTTGAGTCATTTGGCCTTGGTCAACGCAGCATTGACCATCGCTCACGCGCACGACGCCACGAACAGTCGGTGAAAGAGGTAGGTAACAATGGATCTCGGTATACGAGGCAAGAAGGCGCTCGTGACGGGTGCCGATTCCGGAATAGGCTGGGAGACAGCGCGATTGCTTCTGGCCGAAGGCGTCGAAGTGCTCATCAGTGACAAGGACCAGGAGTCCCTCGACGAGGCCGCACGCGCACTCGACGCCGACCCCGATCGGTTGCACGCCATCGCCGCCGATGTCACCGACACCGCCAGCGTGGAGAATTTGGCCGCGCAAGCCCAGAATGTGTTGGGCGACATCGACATCCTCGTTCAGTCCTCCGGAGTGACCGGTGCCCAGGGTCTCTTTCACGAGATCGACGAGGAGGGTTGGCGTAGCACGCTCGACGTCGACCTCATGGGTCCCGTTCGACTGCTCCGGGCCTTTCTACCCGCGCTGAGGCGTGGGGGTTGGGGACGGATCGTGCTCCTGACCTCCGAGGACGCGGTTCAGCCCTACGACGACGAACTGCCCTACTGCTCCGCCAAGGCCGGCGTGCTGGCGCTCGCCAAGGGATTGTCCCGCAGCTACGCATCCGAAGGTCTGCTGGTCAACGCAGTCTCCCCCGCCTTCATCCACACGCCCATGACCGACGCCATGATGGACAAGCGCGCGGACGAGAAGGGAACAGATCGGGACGGGGCGATCGAGAGCTTCCTGGTCGAAGAACGTCCTTACATGGAACTCGGACGGCGAGGTGAACCCGAAGAGGTGGCGTCCGTCATCACCTTCCTGTGTTCCGATCGAGCAAGCTTCGTCAACGGATCCAACTACCGGGTCGATTCCGGTTCCGTAGCAACGATTTGAGGAGAACCATGACCAACTTCGGATACACACTGATGACCGAGCAGAGCGGTCCCAAGGAACTCGTGAACTACGCGGTCGGCGCCGAGAACGTCGGCTTCGATTTCGAGGTAGCGAGTGACCACTATTCGCCCTGGCTGTCCTCGATGGGCCACGCGCCCTACGCGTGGACCACGCTGGGAGCCGTCGCACAGGCAACTGAGCGCGTCGAGCTGATGACGTACGTGACGTGCCCGATCATTCGGTACCACCCCGCCGTCGTCGCGCAGAAGGCTGCGACCATGCAGATCCTCGCTGACGGACGATTCACCCTCGGTCTCGGTAGCGGCGAGAACCTGAACGAGCATGTCGTCGGCGAAGGCTGGCCGTCCATCGACAAGCGTCAGGACATGTTCGTCGAGGCGCTCGAGATCATCAAGCAGCTGCACGCTGGAGGGCTCGTGACCTACGAGGGCAAGCACTTCCGCGTCGACTCCGCGCGAATCTGGGACCTACCCGAAGGCGGGGTGCCGATCGGTATCGCGGTGTCGGGCGAGAAGTCGATCCAGAAATTCGCAGCTCACGGTGATCATCTCATCGCCGTCGAACCCAACGGCGATCTGGTGCAGCAGTGGGCTCAGCATCACGACGGTCCGTCTCGGACCATCGGTCAGATCCCTATCTCCTGGGATCCGGACAAGGACGCGGCGATCGATCGTGCCCATGACCGGTTCCGCTGGTTTGCCGGCGGCTGGGCCGTCAACGCCGACCTGCCTACGACCGCCGGCTTCGCGGGTGCGACCCAGTTCGTCCGCAAAGAAGATGTGGCACAGACGATTCCATGTGGCCCCGATCTCGATGCCATCGTCGAGGCCGTCAAGCCGTACTGGGAGGCCGGGTTCACCGACATCGCACTCGTTCAGGTCGGCGGCGAGACGCAGGAACGCTTCCTCGCCGAAGCCGCTGGACCGTTGCTGGAGAAATTGCGCGCTGCGTCGAGCTGATCGACTCCGCCAAATGTGAAAGACCCGCCTGAGTGATCAGGCGGGTCTTTCACATGTTGTCGGGGTGGCGGGATTCGAACCCACGACCTCTTCGTCCCGAACGAAGCGCGCTACCAAGCTGCGCCACACCCCGTGTACCGCGAGCAGAAGTCTAGCTTACGACCGCCTCCGAACGCGAAACGTCCTCGTCCGACCCTTCTTTGTCGCCCTTGCGCGGTGCGGGAGTGAGCGTGAGGAGCGTGGCTTCGGGCCTGCAGCAGAAGCGAGCGGGCGCGTACGGCGACGTCCCGATGCCTGCAGAGACGTGGAGTTGCGTGTGCGCGCCCCACTTCGACGGACCCTTGACGCGGGAGCGGTCGATCTCGCAGTTGGTGACCAGTGCGCCGTAGAACGGCAGGCACAATTGGCCGCCGTGCGTGTGGCCCGCGAGGACCAGGTCGTAGCCGTCGTCGGCGAACTTGTCGAGCACCCGAGGCTCGGGGGAGTGCGTGATGCCCAAACGTAGATCCGCGAGTGGGTTGGGCTGTCCGGCGATCGTGTCGTAGCGGTCGCGCTTCAAATGGGGATCGTCGACGCCAGCCGACGCGATCCTGACGCCCGCAACCTCGAGTTCACGACGCACGTGAGTCACGTCGAGCCAGCCGCGCTCGGTGAACGCAGCGCGCAGATCTCTCCAGGGAAGTGATTCACCGAGAACACGCTCGTGGTTCTTCTTGAAGTACTTCAGCGGGTTCTTCGGCTTGGGCGCGAAGTAGTCGTTGCTGCCGAAGACGAACAGACCCGGCCGCGACAGAAGTGGTCCGAGGGATTGCACGACGGCAGGGACTGACTTCTGATGCGACAGGTTGTCGCCGGTGTTGACGACGAGATCGGGCTCCAACCGGTCCAGCTCTCGGAGCCAGTTCTGCTTGAGGCGCTGGTTCGGCATCATGTGGAGGTCGCTGATGTGGAGCACACGCAGCGAAGCCGATCCCGGTTCCAACACGGCCATGGACGCCTCACGGAGGGTGAAGGCGTTGCGTTCGATCAGCGTGGCGTAGCCGAGTCCGAGCGCTGCCGCACCTGCGGTAGCGATCGCCGTGGTTCGGACGGGGGCCTCTGCGGCACCGCGACGCGCACGCGACGCTGCCGCGCTGAGACCTGCGTGCAGGAGCGGAGCCTGCGAAGCGGCCAGGCGAGATGCTGCTTTTTTCACTGACACATGGTCCACGATACGGCAGGCGGAGGAATCGACGTGCGGACTCTTCCGTGGTCCGCGTAGCGTTTCCTACCATGTCCGAACTCAAGTCCCAGCTCCGATCCGACCTCACCACGTCCATGAAAGCCAGGGACAAGCTGCGCACAGCCACCATCCGCATGCTTCTCGCTGCCATTCAGACCGAAGAAGTCTCCGGGAAGGAGGCCCACGATCTGACCGACGAGCAAGTACTGAAGGTGCTCGCCAAGGAGTCGAAGAAGCGCGGCGAGTCGGCCGAGATCTACACCGAGAACGGCCGAGGCGAACTGGCCGCTAACGAGCGCGCCGAAGCTCAGATCATCGACGAATACCTACCGACTCCGCTGACGGACGCCGAACTCGCCGACGTCGCGGACACCGCGATCGCACAGGTGGCCGAGGAGCTCGGTGAGCGCCCGTCGGTCAGGCAGATGGGCCAAGTCATGAAGATCGCCTCCGCCCTCGCAGCAGGCAAGGCCGACGGGACGCGAATCTCGAAGGCAGTGAAAGATCGCCTGTAACCATCAGTGGCGTGGTTGAGTGCCCTTCCGGGCACTCAACCACGCCACTGAGGGGAAGCGGCCTACCGCGGAACCGTCAGTCCCGGAATCGCCGGAATCTGGATGTTCGGTGGGATCGCCGGGATCTCGATGCCGGGCGGCAGACCCGGGATGGCGGGCGCCGGAGGAGCTTCGCGCACCGACCCGTCGCTCACGTAGATCGTGATGGTCGAGCCGGGGATCGCGGAGCCCGACGGCGACACACCGGTGACGGTTCCGCGCGACGCCGACGCTGCCGTCGTCGCGACGGAGACCTGGAATCCGGCGCCTTGCAGGGTCGAAGTCGCCGAGCTCTGGCTCTGACCGGTCACGTCGGGAACCTGACCGTTGGCGGACCCGCGTACGTACTTCTGGTCCACCGGCGGAAGCTCGACGGAACCGAAGTTGTTCGCTACGGGATCGATCGCGTTGTACCAGGTACGAGCAGGTTCGTTACCGCCGTACAGGTTGCCCGATCCACACGGGCGGAGTGGGAACGAGCAGATCTCGCCGGGCGTCGGAGAGTCACCGTAGGTGTACACCGCCGCTGCGTAACGGTTGGTGAACCCGAGGAACCCGGACGACATGTGCGACTCGGTGGTACCGGTCTTGCCCGACATCGGAAGCGTCCACCCGACCGAACCTGCAGCCGAGGCCGACGTGCCGCCGGCCTGGTCGTCCTTGCTCATCGCGTTCGCGAGGGTGTTGGCCAGACCGGGCTCCACAACCTGCTCACACGCCTGCTGCGTCACGGGAACCTGCTTGCCCTCCCGGTCGAAGACCGAGTCGATGGGCGTCGGCGGGCACCACTTGCCGCTCGACGCCAACGTGGCAGCGACATTGGACAGCTCGAGGGGATTGACCCATGTGGGTCCGAGTGTGTACGAACCGAGGTTCTGGCTCTTCTGGAAGTCGGCCATGCTCTGCTCGTCGAATCCAGAGGTGTTCGGGTCCGCGTACGAGCGCAGGCCGAGCCGCACCGACATGTCGACCGTCGGGGTGACTCCAACCGATTCGATCAACTTGACGAACGCGGTGTTCGGAGACTGCGCGAGGGCGTCGGTGATCGACAGCGACGCCGGATAGTTTCCTGCGTTCTCGACGCAGTACGTGTTGGCGGGGCAACCACGAGCTCCACCGTCGCCCAGGCCTTTGACCTCGGCGCGGCGCGGAACCTGCAGGGTTGCGCTCGTACCGAGTCCTCGTTCCATGGCCGCGGCGGTGGTGAACACCTTGAAGATCGACCCGGCACCGTGTCCGACGAGCGAATAGGGCTGAGGCTGAACGGTTTCGTCGGCGTCGGCATCGAGCCCATAGGTTCGACTGCTACCCATCGCAAGGATGCGGTGTGAATCCTGACCAGGCGCGATGACGTTCATGACGGTGGCTACACCGTTGAGATCGGGGTCGGTGTTGGCTGAGAGAGACGCCTTGGTGGAATTCTGAACCGCAGGATCGAGCGTGGTGCGGATGAGGTAGCCACCCTTGTCGATCTGCTCGCGGCTGATGCCCGCGTTGGCAAGGTATTGGAGCGCGTAGTCGCAGAAGAATCCTCGGTCACCGGCTGCGATGCACCCACGGGGGAGTGTCTGCGGCACTGGGAGGACCCCGAGAGGCTCGGTCTTGGCCTGTCGGAACTCGTCGGCGCGCTCGGGAATGTTCTGAATCATCGTGTCCAGCACGATGTTGCGCCGCTCGGTGACGCCCTGTTCGTTGGTGTACGGATTGAGCGCGGAGCTGGACTGGACCATGCCGGCGAGCATTGCGGCCTGCTTCGCGTCCAACTGGCTTGCGTCGATGCCGAAGTAGGTCTGAGCCGCATCCTGGATGCCGAACGACGAGTTACCGAACGGAACCAGGTTGAGGTAGCGGGTGAGGATCTCGTCCTTGGTCAGTTCTTTGTCGAGCGTGAGCGCCATACGGATCTCGCGGATCTTGCGAGCGGGCGTCGTCTCGATGGCTGCGCGGCGTTCGGCGTCGGTCTTCGCGACAACGAGCAGCTGATAGTTCTTCACGTACTGCTGATCGAGCGTGGACGCGCCCTGCTCCACCTGGCCGCTGGTCGTGTTCGTCAGGAACGCACGCAACGTGCCCTGCCAGTCGACGCCTTGATGCTCTGCGAAGCGCTTGTCCTCGATGGAGACGATGGCCAGCTTCATCTCGTTGGAGATCTTGTCGCTCGGCACCTCGAAACGGCGCTGCTCGTAGAGCCACGCGATCGGATTGCCTGCCGCGTCGACCATCGTGGAGACAGCAGGAACAGCGCCCTCGACCAGTTCGGCCGAAACATTGTCGACGGTGTCGGCGGCCCGGTTCGAGGCGTAGCCGAACCCACCTGCCAACGGGAACATCACTCCGGCCAACAGCGCACCTGCGAGTGCGGAACATCCGGCGAGCTTCGCCACGGTTTTTCCAACGGACACGAAGCACAGCGTACGTGGACGCGCGCTCTACCCCCACATGTCTCGGGTGCTGACGCACTGAACCGCAGGTCGGGACGGCCGTACCAGAAAGTTGGGCTGCCCGTCTTGCGTTCGCCGCCGGTTTTACCTAAATTATGAGCACGGTGTGATTCACATAACACTTGTATATGAATGTGGGGCAGCTCCTAGATCCATGTGCTTCGAGCAGTGGAAATCAGGGTCCGGGAGCTTGTGGAGCGTTCAACGAGGACGTTCGAACTGCAAAGGGGATCCGCAATGCACATGACAGCAGCGCCTACGCGGCTAGATGTGGAAGAAGCAGAAGCACGTATTGCGTGGGTTGCGCAGGCGCGGTGCAAGGGGACTGACCCGGATCAGCTGTTCGTCCGGGGTGCGGCGCAGCGAAAGGCAGCGACAATCTGTCGGCACTGCCCGGTACTCATGCAGTGTGGGGCAGACGCACTCGACAACCGTGTCGAGTTCGGTGTCTGGGGCGGAATGACCGAGCGTCAACGACGCGCACTTCTCAAGCAGCATCCCGAGGTCGACTCCTGGTCGGAATTCTTCGAGTCCCAGCGTCAGCAGCAAGCTGCGATCTAGCCCGCTCGGCTAGGCCGATCGGGTCAACTGGTCGGCCACGGCCCGCAGAGCGTGTAGATCCGACACCTCGAACGGCAGCGACGGCACTCCGACGATCGGGACTCGTGGATGCGCCGAAGTGAAGCGCCGCAGCAGCCGGAGCTCTCGGGCGGCGGTGACCGCGCGCGCGGCGTGAATCCTCAGGACTGCGGCCGTCAGGGCCGCACCCGCATCTTCGGAGTCGTCCAATTGATCGGCGGCTGTTGCCGCATGTTCGGCAGGGAGTGACGCCAGGGTCGGGTGGGTCCGGTTGAGTACGAGGCCCGCCAGCGGCATTCCTTCCCCGCTGAGGCGGTCGACGAAGAACGCAGCTTCGCGCAGCGCATCGGGCTCGGCCGCAGCGACCACGATGAAACTCGTGCCGTTCTCCCGGAGCAGTTGGTACGTCCGTGTCGCGCGCTCCCGGAATCCGCCGAACATCGAATCCAAAGACTGGACGAACGACGAGGCATCGGTGAGCATCTGGCTACCGATAACCGTCGAGACGCCTCGGAGTGCCAACCCCATGGCACTGGTGACCATCCTGGTAAGGCCGCGGCCGGGCGCCATCAGCAACCGAATGAACCGGCCGTCGAGGAACGAACCGAGCCGCTGCGGGGCATCGAGAAAATCGAGGGCGTTACGCGACGGGGGAGTATCGACGACGATCAGATCCCACGTCGAATCCGACGCCAACTGCCCGAGCTTCTCCATCGCCATGTACTCCTGCGTGCCCGAAAACGACGACGCCACAGTCTGATAGAACGGGTTGGCGAGAACCTGCTCGGCCTTCTCCGGCGTCGAATGCTCGATCACCATCTCGTCGAACGTTCGGCGCATGTTGAGCATCATCGCGTGGAGTTCACCCGTCGCACCTGCGGGCAGTTTCACCGGCTGGGGAGAGTTGTCGAGCTCACCGACGCCGAGCGCCTGAGCGAGGCGCTTCGCCGGATCGATGGTGAGCACCACGACCTTTCGGCCCTGCTCGGCAGCTCGCATCGCCATGGCGGCCGCCGTCGTCGTCTTCCCGACGCCACCTGCCCCGCACACCACGACTATGCGTGACGACGCATCGAGCAGAATCCTCTCGATGTCGAGCACCGGGGCGGCTTTCGGGCTGCTGGGACGTGTCATTTCACACCCTGTTCCTTGAGTACCGCGGCGAGTTCGTACAGGCCGCCGAGGTCCACGCCATCGGCGAGCATCGGAAGGTGAAGCCGCGCCGTGTCGAGTTCGTGAAGTTGAGATCCGCTCTCGACCTGCGCTGCCAATGTCGAGGCGTGTTCGATCGTCTCGGTGAGCAGCCCGGCGAAATCACTGTCCGACAGCGCGATTCCGACTTTGCTCAGACCTGCCTTCAAGGCGTCCACGTCGACGGTTCCCTGGGCGGCGTTCTCGAGCGAGTCCGACGCCAGATATGTCGGTTCGGTGCGGTTGACGATGACGGTTCCCAGACGCAGGTCGGCTGCTTCCAGTTCGCGGACGGCGTCGGCGGTCTCCTGGACAGGAAGTGCCTCGAGGAGCGTCACCAGATGGACGACGGTCTCCGCCGAATGCAACAGACGGACGACGCCTTCGCTCTGGCTGCGGACCGGCCCGCCCTTGGCGAGGTCTGCCATGGCTTTGGTCACGTCGAGAAAGTTGCCGATTCTCCCCGTCGGAGGCGAATCGACGACGACCTCGTCGTACAGGCGTTTTCCGGTCTTGTCGGTCCGAACGACGCACTCTTTGACCTTGCCGGTCAACAGGACGTCACGCAGACCCGGTGCGATGGTGGTCGCGAACTCGATGGCACCGATCTTGCGCATCGCACGCCCAGCGAAACCGAGGTTGTAGAACATGTCGAGGTACTCGAGGAATGCGGTTTCGATGTCGATGGCCAGCGCGTAGACCTCGCCGCCGCCGTCCGCGGTCGCGACCCGTGTCTCCACCGGCGGCAGCGGCGGGACGTCGAAGAGCTGCGCGATGCCCTGACGTCCTTCGACCTCGACCAGCAGAACTCGTCTACCGTCGGCGGCCAGTGCAAGAGCCAACGCGGCAGCAACCGTCGACTTGCCGGTTCCACCCTTGCCCGACACGAAATGCAGCCGCGCGGTGTCGGCCTTGTCCGGCCAACCTTCTGAACTCGATGTGCCCACACCACGACCATATAGACGAATCGAGCACGACCTCCGAGGAACCAACCATCCGCCGACTAGGCTCACCTTCCATGAGCGAAAAGATCACCTGGGAGTACTTCACTGCGCCGGTCCTGATTCACGCGACCAAGCAGATTCTCGACAACTACGGCGCCGAGGGATGGGAGCTCGTGACCATCATGTCCGGGCCGAACGGCGGCGACACGCTCGTGGCCTACTTCAAGCGTCCGAAGGTCTAGTCGTGACGTGGAGTGAGCGCCTCGCCGAGCTCGGAATCGAACTTCCGCCCGTAGTCCCTCCGCTGGCCGCGTACGTTCCCGCTGTACAGACGGGTTCGCTCGTCTACACCTCGGGCCAGCTACCTCTTGTATCCGGTGAGCTGACCTCGACCGGCAAGGTCGGGGCCGAGGTCACGGCCGAGGAAGCGACCGCTGCGGCGCGGATCTGTGCGCTGAACGCCCTCGCGGCAATCAACTCGCTGGTCGGAGTCGACTCGATCAAGCGCGTGGTCAAAGCCGTCGGCTTCGTCGCGTCGGCCCCGGGATTCACCGGGCAGCCCGGCGTTGTCAACGGCGCATCGGACGTCATCGGGGAAATCTTCGGCGATGCGGGCAAGCATGCGCGCTCGGCCGTCGGAGTCGCCGAACTGCCGCTGAATGCTCCCGTCGAGGTCGAGCTGATCGTCGAGGTCTGACGCGACCAGTGGCACGGTCAAGTGCCCCAGAGGGGCCTTAACCGTGCCATTGGGCCAACGCGCCCTCGAGTACTTTCTGCAGGTGAAGGCCGCGTTGGACGGAGCAGGAATGCTCCGTGCCCGCCTCCAGGGATGCCAGGAACTCGTCGAGCAGCAGTTCGAAACAGTCGACGGCAGACGTCGACCGGTCCGCCAGTGACACCACCCCGTCGCTGCCACTTAGCTCGACCCTGAACACCGACGGCTGGACCGGGGTCGCCAGCGACAGCTGCGAACTGCTCACCGCGCCGCCGTCGTGTTCGAGCACCACGGTCCAGGCGTCCGAAGACTCGCCCCGACGACACAGCGCGACGTCGACGATCGAGCCGAGCGTCACGTCGAGCAGATCGAACACGTGCGGGCCGACGTCGAACAGCGCGCCGTCGTGATGCCTCCACGGCGAGTTCGAGTACTCACCGCCCAACACGGCACCGGACAACCACGTCGCCGCGCCCGCGCTCCATTTCCTGCCCAGGGTCTCGTCGAGAAACGCTCGTGTTTCGGGTGCGAATCGACGTGTCAACGCAACGATCGATCGGACGCCTGCATGCCCCACGGCCTCGGCCAGGCGCGTTGCATCATCGAGTGTCGCGGCAATGGGTTTGTCGAGGACCACGTGCTTGCCTGCCTGGGCCGCCGCCGTTGCCATCCCAGCTTGTACTTGCGGGGGTACCGCGAACGCCACGGCCTCGACGTCGGCAAGGAGAGCGTCGTAGCTCTCGAAGACCGGTGCGCCCAGGTCCGCGGCCGCCTCGGGTCGCCGAGCCCACACGCCGGCGAAGTCGACGCCCGGATGCGCGGCAAGGGACGGTGCATGTGTGGCGCGGGCCCATGGACCCGCGCCGACCAAACCGATTCTCATGCTCCTAAGGTACGACTATGACTTCCTCGCATCCGGCTTATGGTCAGCTTCGACAGGTCACCTCGTCAGCGTCGGTTCTACTCGCCGACAACCCGGGCAAGATGACGCTCGACGGTACGAACACGTGGATTCTGCGGGCGCAGGGAAGCGACGATGTCGTGGTGGTCGATCCAGGTCCCAAGGACTCCGGACATCTCGACGCCGTGGCCGCGACCGGAAATGTCGTGCTGGTCTTGGTGACCCACCGCCACAAGGACCACACGGGTGGGCTGAAGAAGTTCTACAAGAAGACCGGTGCGCCGATCCGTGCGTCGTCGGAGCACTTCGTCCGCGACAGCACGCCGCTGAAGGACGGAGAGGTAATCGACGTGGCGGGCCTGAAGATCACGGTGCTTGCGACGCCCGGGCATACGGCGGATTCGCTGAGCTTCGTGCTCGATGACGCTGTTCTGACGGGTGACACGATCCTCGGACGAGGAACTACCGTGCTCGATCCGAAAGACGGCACCCTTGCCGATTACCTTGCTTCGCTGGATCGGCTCGAAGCCGTCGGGAGCGGGAAAGTGACGCTACCGGGCCACGGGGCCGAAGTGGCCGATACCGCCGAGATCGCGCGCTTCTACCGAACACACCGGTTGGAGCGGCTGGACCAGATCAGGGCAGCCGTCGAAAAGATCGGACCGAATGCCAAGCCCATGCAGGTGGTCAAGCGTGTCTACTCGGACGTGGACAAGAAGTTGTGGCCAGCTGCGCGCATGTCGGTCAAGGCGCAGCTGACCTACCTCCGAGAGAACTAGCGGGCCCTGCGCGCGAGACGCTCGGAATCCGAGATCAGCACGCTCTTGCCTTCGAGGCGCAGCCATCCGCGGTGAGCGAAGTCGGCGAGGGCCTTGTTGACCGTCTCGCGGGATGCGCCGACGAGCTGGGCGATCTCTTCCTGCGTGAGGTCGTGCGTGACACGAAGAGATCCGGCTTCCTGCGTGCCGAAGCGCTGCGCAAGCTGAAGCAGAGCCTTCGCGACGCGTCCGGGAACGTCGGTGAAGATGAGGTCTGCGAGGTTGTTGTTGGTACGACGAAGACGACGTGCCAACACGCGCAGCAGTTGCTCGGCGATCTCGGGGCGCTGGTCGATCCATGCCTTGAGCGCGTCGCGATCCATGCTGACCGCCCGAACCTCGGTGACCGTGGTGGCCGTCGACGTGCGGGGGCCGGGGTCGAAGATCGAGAGCTCACCGAACATGTCCGACGGGCCCATGATCGTCAGCAGGTTTTCACGCCCGTCCGGAGAGCGGCGACCGAGCTTGATCTTGCCGGAGACGATGATGTACAGCCGGTCACCTGGCTCGCCCTCGTTGAACACCACGTGTCCACGAGGGAAATCGACAGGCTGCAGCTGCTTGGTCAGCGCCGCTACCGCGGAGGGTTCGACTCCTTGGAAGATGCCGGCCCGTGCCAGGACGTCGTCCACTTGCGCTCCTTTTGGGATGTCGTCGGCGTGGTCACCCGCGTCGACGAAGGCGTTTCTCGCGGCCCGGATTCGTGCGTCTCACAACAACTCGAATCCGTGCCAGTAATCAAACATGACAATTATCTCGGTGAAGTCTACTTCGCCGAGATCCAAACCGAGTGATCGGCGCCACCGGAACGTCGTGAAGGATTCGCACGAAAGCGTTCGTTCACCGCGAATTCACCTTCGAATACGACATTTCGGGCTATCAGCTCGCCCGCTGGTCTGCCATCTCCTCGGCGATCGGCGTACGACGCTTTCGACTGTTGAAACGGGCGAGCGCGTGCGGCATGCCCTCGTTGGCGAGTGTGGCGACCTCGGATTTACTGGCGTGGTCGAGGAATTCCTGCACCTCTTGTTCGCGAACACCCAGCTTGCTCAGGCGGAACTCCACGCGCTCCATGGCGAGCGCGAACAGCATCAGGAGCACAGGAAAGAGCACAACGGCGAGTCCTTGCATACCGAGCAGTAAACACCGGAAAGGTCTCGATAAGAACACAGGGCTGATTCGTTGCAGATTCTTGTCCGTACAGTTGTGGAGTGAAATCGACAGCGCCCTCTGCGCTCGACGTGCGTAAACGCGAAGAGACGAAGTTGGGGCTCACGCGTCGAGCGCGACGCATGAATCGCGAGTTGGCGCGGGCGTTTCCGCATGTGTACTGCGAACTCGACTTCACCAATCCGCTCGAACTCGCCGTGGCAACGATCCTGTCCGCGCAATGCACCGACAAGCGCGTCAATCTCGTCACGCCCGCGCTCTTCGTGAGATATCGCACTGCGCGGGACTATGCGGAGGCCGATCGCACCGAGCTCGAGGAATACATTCGCACCACCGGCTTCTACCGGAACAAGGCCAACTCGCTCATCGGCCTCGGCTCAACGTTGCTCGAGAAGTTCGACGGCGAGGTTCCCGCGAATCTGAAGGACCTCGTCACGCTGCCGGGAATCGGTCGCAAGACCGCCAACGTCGTGCTGGGAAACGCGTTCGATGTTCCGGGCATCACCGTCGACACTCATTTCGGAAGGCTCGTTCGTCGGTGGCAGTGGACCGAGGAAGAAGACCCGGTCAAGGTCGAGCACGCGGTCGGAGCGCTGATCGAGCGCAAGGAGTGGACTCTGCTCTCGCACCGGGTGATCTTTCACGGCCGCCGGGTCTGCCACGCCCGCAAACCGGCCTGCGGAGTGTGCATCCTCGCGAAGGACTGCCCGTCCTACGGGCTCGGTCCGACAGACAAGGTTGCCGCAGCTGCCCTGGTGAAGGGTCCCGAAACCGAGCATCTGCTCGCGCTTGCCGGCATCGAGTCATGACTGGATCTTCGGCTCGCTGGTCGTTGGCGGCCCTGCTGGTCGTCGCGGCCCTCGTTTTCGCAATCTGGCCGCGTGGGGAGGACTTGCCGGCTGATACGGCCGCGCCGGGTCAGGGTGCTCCGATTTCCGAGGAGCGCCGCTCGGTGGACACGGCAGAAGCGCTCGCACCGCTTCGGGAGCGGGCCGCGCTCGACGGATGCCCGACGCCACCTCCAGCGGCCACCTCCAGCGGTCCACTGACCGGGATCGTGCTCGAGTGCATCGGCGACGGCTCGCGCGTCGATCTCGGCCAGGCATTGGCGGGTACGCCGGCGCTGATCAACCTGTGGGCGTACTGGTGCGGGCCGTGTGCGCAGGAGTTACCGCATCTGCAGGAATACGGCGACCGAATGGACGGCCGCATAACCGTGCTCACGGTCCATCAGGATCGAAACGAGTCGAACGGTCTGACGAAGCTGGCCGACTACGGTGTCACGCTGCCAGGAGTTCAGGACGGAACCGGTCGTATAGCAGCAGCGCTCGGCGCGCCGAGCGTGCTCCCGGTCTCGATTCTCGTCGGCGCGGATGGCACTGTCGCAAAGGTGTTGCCGCAACCGTTCGACAGTGTCGACGAAATAGACGAGGCCGTGTCCACGAACTTGGGCATTGCCCTATGACCACGCCGCAGTGGCTCGGACAGGTCGTCGATGCGGCCGCCGGTGAACACGGGCTCGTCGATTCGACCGGCACCAACCCGGTCCTCGAACGCGTGTCCCCCGACGGCGCGACCACGCGTCAGGCAGCAGTATTGGTCCTGTTCGGAGGATCCGAAGACGCCGACGCGACCGCTCGCGGCGGATTGCCTGCCGATGCAGATGTTCTGCTGACCCAGCGGGCCGCGACGCTACGTCAACACAGCGGTCAGGTTGCGTTCCCCGGCGGGGCCACCGATCCGGGCGACGATTCTCCCGTCGCGACGGCTCTGCGTGAAGCCGAGGAGGAGACGGGCCTGGACCCTACCGGTGTGCAACCGCTGGCGACGATGCCCGGCATCTATGTTCCGCCTTCGCAGTTCGACGTGGTTCCCGTGTTGGCGTACTGGCGCGCACCGAGTGCTGTGGGCGTCGTCGACACGGCCGAGGCCGCGCGGGTGGTGCGCGTGCCGATCCGATCGCTCCTCGATCCGGACAATCGTTTTCAGGTCAGGCACCCGGCCGGCTACCAGGGGCCGGCGTTCGCCGTCGACGGAATGCTGGTGTGGGGCTTCACCGGCGGTATCCTGGCAGGCCTGCTCGCGGTTTCCGGATGGGAAACCGAATGGGACACGAGTGACATTCGCGATCTGGAGGCGAGCTTGGCAGCGGTAGGCGGTTCAGTGTGACGGGCTCCACGTGGGTCGACGTCGTCGTTGTCGGGGTAGCGTTGCTGGCGGCGTCCTCGGGGTGGCGACAGGGCGCGGTGGCGTCGGCGATGGCGTTTCTGGGTGTCGTGCTCGGTGCCGTCGCGGGAATTCTGATCGCACCGCACGTGCTCGAACACGTCGACGGGTCCAGGTTGCGAGTGTTCGTCGGCATCGGATTGATCGTGGTCCTCGTGATCGTCGGCGAAGTGTCCGGCATGGTGCTCGGGCGTGCGCTGCGCAGCGGAATGCATTCCCGCGGAGCGCGATCGGTCGACAGCGTCGTCGGAGCCGGCCTGCAGGCCGTAGCGGTCCTCGCGGCCGCGTGGCTGCTGGCGATTCCGCTGACGTCGTCGTCTCAGCCGGATGTCGCAAGCGCCGTGCGTGGTTCGAAGGTGTTGGGGAAGGTCGACGAGGCTGCGCCGCAATGGCTTCGGGAAGTTCCGAAGGAATTCTCGGCGTTGCTCGACACCTCGGGTCTTCCCGACGTCATCGGACCGTTCGGACGCACCCCGGTCGCGAACGTCGAGCCGCCCGACCCCGCTCTGCAGGCGAGTCCGGTTGTCCAACAGCTTCACGAGAGCGTTCTCAAGATCAGCGGCGTCGCACCGAGCTGCCAGAAGGCGCTCGAAGGTTCCGGTTTCGTCGTCGCACCCGAGATGGTGATGACCAACGCCCACGTCGTCGCGGGCACCGACGGCATCACTGTCGACTCGCTCGGAACTGTTCTCGATGCCGAGGTCGTGCTCTTCGATCCGGAGGAGGACGTCGCGATTCTGCGTGTGCCGGGTCTGCAAGCGCCGGTGCTGAACTTCGTCGACAACCCAGCAACATCTGGGGAGAGCGCAATCGTGCTCGGCTACCCAGGCGGAGGCCCGTACACGGCGAGCCCCGCACGAGTTCGTGAAGTACTGAACCTCAGCGGACCCGACATCTACCGCACCGGCACCGTCGAACGGCAGGTCTACACCGTCCGCGGAACCGTTCGGCAGGGCAACTCCGGCGGACCACTCGTCTCGGAGAACGGACAGATTCTCGGCCTCGTTTTCGGTGCAGCCGTCGACGATCCCGACACCGGCTTCGTCCTCACAGCCGACGAAATCGCCGACGAACTGCAGCAGAGTCTGTCGAGTCCGGTCCCCGTCGGAACGGGAGCCTGCATTCTGTAGGCGCGTAGCGCCTAGAGCAATTCCTTCAGCTGCTCGGTGACCTCGTCCGGTGCTTCCTGGTGCGCGTAGTGCCCGGCACCGAGGACGGTGTGGAGCCTGCGTCGAGGTGCCCACCGGGCATCGCCCTCGACCGTACGGGCCAGGACGTACGGATCGAGCTCGCCGCGGATCTGCAGAACAGGGATCTTCAATTCCTCGTCCATTGCCTGCATGAAGCGTCGGCCGTCCGAGCGGAACTGGCTTCTGAACGCCCAGCGCTGATACTCCAGCGCACAATGTGCGGCACCGGCGATCCGAATTGCGGACCGCATGTGCGTCGACGCATCGGCGAATTCTTCGGTGCCCTGCCAAGACGGGCTCGTGCGCGACCTGAAGAGCTGTTCGACCGCGTCGCCCCCGGCCTTCGTCAGCGTCCGCTCCGGAACGAGCGGTACTTGGTAGCGCAGGAAGAACGGCAGCAGGGCCCGTCGTTGAGCCTTGTTCTTCAGGACAGCCCTGCGTAACGCGATTGGATGAGGCGAGCCGACCAACCCGATGGACGTGACCATCCGGGGATGAAGCGCAGCCGTCGCCCAGCACACGAGTCCGCCGTCGGCATGCCCGACGAGCGTGGCCTGTCCGTAACCGAGTGCGCGAATGAGACCGACGACGTCACCGGCGAGCGTCCAGCCGTCGTATCCGCGTGGTGGTTTGTCGGTGTCCCCGTATCCGCGAAGGTCGACGGCCACCGCGCGATAGCCCGCGGCCGACAGTGCGGTCAGCTGGTGGCGCCACGACCACCAGAAATCAGCGAAACCGTGGAGCAACACCACCAGCGGCGCGTCGGGCGGAGCGGTGGCCGTCTCCACGACGTGGAAGCGGATTCCATTCGCGTGGATGTCGCGGTGCGTCCACGGACCCGCGAAGCGGACGGTCGACGGGTCTGGCTGGATCATGATGTGAGCGAGGCGCTACTTCTTGTAACCGGGGATGCCGGGGGTGGACTCGTGCTGGTTCGGCAGTACGGTCGACGCCTGCTTGAGCGAATCGATCGTCTTCTCGGGCTTGCGCAGCTTCTTGACCCGGAGATAACCGAGAAGGCCGAAGATCGCAGCGGTCAACAGCATCACCACGAAAACGATCAGGAACGACGCCCATCGGGGCAGCCAGATGTCGAGGGTCTCGGCTGCGAAGAAGAAGAAGAAGAAAGCGCTGAAGATCAGAACGGCGAGTGCGAGAAGAAAGAACAGGCTGCCCTGCAAGCCCTTCTTGATCTCACCGGTGACCTCGGCCTTGGCGAGTTCGACCTCGGCGCGTACCAGGGTGGAGACCTGCGTCGTCGCGTCCTTGACGAGGTTGCCGATAGTCCCGGTGCCTGGCGCGCGGTAGTCGACATCCGACAGCGGGATGGACGAAATTGTGTTCGGTACTCCGTCTCGGTAGCCCGCGCTACTGCCGCGATTGGTCTCGCTCAACTTCTCGACCCCTCCACTTGCTGGTGCTCATCGTTTCTCGTCGGTCTTCGCCGTAACACTAGTGCCGATCCCGGCGACCTTGCTTCGTGGCTACGTGAACTCGAACCGGAATCGAGTATGAAGATAAATTCTCAGGTTCTCATCAGGTAACTTCACCTGACGTTCCCATACCCCATTCTCTCGACCGCAATCGCAGGAGCACAACCGTGAGTACTACCTCGGCCGTCCCAGGAGACGGCTCAACTGCACCGGCGCCGGAGGTACCACGGTCTCGCATCGTCGTCGCTTCCATGGTCGGCACGTCGATCGAATTCTTCGACTTCTACATCTACGCGACGGCCGCGGTTCTCGTCTTCCCGAAGCTGTTCTTTCCGGCAGGCAACGACACGACGGCGCTGCTGGCGTCGTTCGCGACGTTCGGTCTCGCGTTCATCGCGCGTCCCATCGGATCGATTCTGTTCGGCCATTTCGGCGACCGAATCGGACGCAAGGCGACACTCGTGGGCTCGTTGCTGACGATGGGCGTCGCAACCTTCTTGATCGGCCTGTTGCCCACGTACGACTCGGTGGGACTGCTGGCGCCTGCACTGTTGGCGGTCATGCGCTTCACCCAGGGCGTCGGTCTCGGCGGTGAGTGGAGTGGAGCAGCATTGCTGGCCACCGAAACCGCGAAGCCAGGAAAGCGTGCGTGGGCGGCGATGTATCCGCAGCTCGGCGCCCCCATCGGCTTCTTCTTCGCCAACGGCATCTTCCTGCTGATCGTCACGATCACCGGTTACGACGCCGCCAACTCCGGCACCGATCATGCGTTCCTCAGCTGGGGTTGGCGCATCCCGTTCCTGCTGAGCGCGGTCATGGTCATCATCGGTCTGTACGTCCGTCTCAAGCTCGAAGAGACCCCGGTGTTCAAACTCGCCGTCGAACGCGGTCAGAAGGTCAAGACACCGCTCGCGGAGGTCTTCAGGACCAGCTGGCGTCAGCTGATCATCGGCACGTTCGTCATGCTCGCGACCTACACGCTCTTCTACATCATGACGACGTGGGTGGTCAGCTACGGCACCGGCAAGGTCTCGGACGTGAACGGCCCGAAGATCACCATCGCGTACACGGAGTTCCTCGAACTGCAGCTCATCGCGGTGCTCTTCTTTGCCGCGCTGATTCCGGTCGCAGGACGGCTCGCCGACAAGTACGGGCGGCGCCCGACGCTCATCGTCATCACCAGCGCGATCGTCGTGTTCGGGTTGTCGTTCAACTGGTTCGCAGCGCCCGAGAGCGCATCGGCCGGACGCATGCTGGTCTTCATGTGCGTCGGTCTAGGGCTGATGGGTCTGACATTCGGACCGATGAGCGCCGTTCTGCCGGAGCTGTTCCCGACCAACGTGCGCTACACGGGTTCGGGAATCTCGTACAACACCAGCTCGATCCTCGGTGCCGCTGTGGCGCCGTTCATCGCCACCTGGCTCGTGTCGAGCTACGGCGTCGGCTGGGTGGGCGTATACCTCGCCATCGTCGCCGCGCTGACGCTCGCAGCGTTGATCGTCATGAAGGAAACCAGGGATCAGCAGCTCGAGAACGTCTGACGCCGAGTGAAAAATACCCCCGCGTTGTGCGGATCCAGGAGTCCTGGGCGCACAAAGCGGGGGTATTTGCGGGCAGGAGCGGAGCCAGCGGAGCGACCCGACGAGCCAGCAGGAACTAGCGGCCCTTCTTGATCGACTCGAACACCTTCGGGTCGACGAGGGTGGAGACGTCACCGAGTTCGCGGCCCTCGGCTACGTCGCGCAGTAGGCGACGCATGATCTTGCCGGAGCGGGTCTTCGGGAGTTCGGGGACGATGGAGATTTCTCGTGGCTTGGCGATCGGTGAGATCTCCTTCGACACTTGATCTTTGAGTTCCTTGATCAGTGCGTCGCCAGTGTTCTCCACTCCCGCGCGCAGGATGACGAACGCGACGATGCCCTGCCCGGTGGTCTCGTCCGCGGCGCCCACGACCGCTGCTTCGGCGACGCCGTGGTGGCTCACCAGTGCGGATTCGACCTCGCTCGTGGAGATGCGGTGGCCGGAGATGTTCATGACGTCGTCGACGCGTCCGAGTACCCACAGGGCGCCGTCGTCGTCGTACTTGGCGCCGTCACCGGCGAAGTACCAGCCCTCTTCGGCGTACCGGGACCAGTAGGTGTCCTTGTATCGCTCCATGTCACCCCAGATGCCGCGGAGCATCGACGGCCACGGCTGGTCGAGGACGAGGTAGCCGTTTCCGCCGTTTCCGAGCGGCTTGGCGTCGTCGTCGACGATCTTCGCCGAGATGCCTGGTAGCGGGGTCATGGCCGAGCCGGGCTTGGTGGCGGTGACGCCGGGGAGCGGGGAGATCATGATCGCGCCGGTTTCGGTCTGCCACCACGTGTCGACTATCGGTGCCGTGCCGCCGCCGACGACGTCGCGGAACCAGCGCCACGCCTCGGGGTTGATCGGCTCACCGACCGAGCCGAGCAGACGGATCGAGGACAGGTCGTGTGCCTCGGGAATCTCCTTGCCCCACTTCATGAACGTACGAACCAGGGTGGGGGAGGTGTAGTAGATCGATACCTTGTACTTCTCGATGACGTTCCAATGGCGGTGCTCGTCAGGAGAATTCGGGGTTCCCTCGTAGACCACCTGAGTCGCGCGGTTCGACAGCGGTCCGTAGACGATATAGGAATGCCCTGTCACCCAGCCGATGTCGGCGGTGCACCAGTAGACGTCCTTGCCCGGCTTGTGGTCGAAGACGTTGTGATGGGTGTACGACGTCTGGGTCAGATAGCCGCCCGAGGTGTGGATGATGCCCTTGGGCTTACCCGTCGTACCGGATGTGTAGAGGATGAACAGAGGATGCTCGGCCGGGAACGGCTGCGCTTCATGCTCTTTCGACGCCTGGGCGACGGTCTCGTGCCACCACAGGTCGCGGCCTTCGGTCCACGTGACCTCGGAATCGGTGCGCTTGACCACCAGAACGTGTTCGATGGAGGCTGCCCCGTCGACAGCTTCGTCGACGGTGGCCTTGATGGGAGCAGGCTTGCCGCGTCGCCACTGGCCGTCGGTGGTGATGACGAGTTTGGCTTCGGCGTCGTCGATGCGTGAGCGCAGTGCGGTGGCGGAGAAGCCTGCGAAGACGACGGAGTGGGTCAGTCCCAGGCGTGCGCAGGCCAGGATCGAGACGATGGCCTCGGGGATCATCGGCATGTAGATCGCTACGCGGTCGCCGGAGACGAGGCCAAGTTCGGTGAGGGTGTTGGCGGCCTGGCTGACTTCGGCGAGCAGGTCGGAGTAGGTGACGTCGCGGCTGTCGCCGGGTTCGCCTTCCCAATGGATGGCGACCTGATCACCGTGACCGTCGACGACATGGCGATCCACGCAGTTGTAGGCGACGTTGAGTTCTCCGTCGCCGAACCACTTGGCGACGGGTGCGTCCGACCAGTCGAGGACCTCGGTGAACGGGGTGTGCCAGTGCAGCCTGCGAGCCTGCTCTGCCCAGAACGCCAGGCGGTCCTGTTCGGCTTCGTCGTAGAGACCGGCGGTCGCGTTGGCCTGCGCCGTGAACTCCGCGGAGGGCGGGTAGGAATCCGCAACGCTCTCGTGGGCTCCGGAGGTACTGGTCGTCATCTTCGAATTGCTCGCTTTCGTCCGTCCATTACAACGCTCTTGCAGCCTTAGTGAGGGTAGTCACATGTGAGCGCTGTCGCATCGTTGCAGCGGGGTGCAACCCTCTGATCTGCGGTGATCGGTTGGTTTGGCGCGGTGGGCGGTACCGGGCACTGTTCGAATGGGCAGGTCTCGGCGGAGGGGCCGACAGATCTCGGGAAATGACTTGCCGAAACGTTTCGGACATGTTTCGTGCCTACTCGCCGGTCAGCTAAATGCGGGGGAGTTCACATGATCGTTTCAACGTGTGTCTAAAGTCCTCGTTATTGAGATCGTTGCCACCCGCCATGCGTGGGGTGGCCGGCGGTCGCCCCACAGAACCCCGTGGGCGTGACGCCCGTGGGGAACGATCACGGCGAACCCGTGATCAACCGATAGAGAGGATTTGTCTTGCGTAGAACACGCATTGCGACAGCTGCGATAGCAGTTGTCGTAGGAGCGGCGCTGGTCACGGCGTGCTCATCGAGTGACTCGTCCAGCGGAGGTGGATCCGGAGACGGCTCCGCCATCATCAACGCCTGGAGCGGCGAGCCCCAGAATCCGCTCGTTCCGACGAACACCAGCGAGAACACCGGTGGACGAGTCGTCGACTCGATCTTCGCAGGCTTGGTCTCGTACACCCCGGAGGGCGGTGTCGAGAACGAGGTCGCCGAGTCCATCGACACCACCGACGGCCAGAACTACACCGTCACCCTGAAGGACGGCTGGACGTTCACCGACGGCACCCCCGTCACGTCCAACTCGTTCGTCGACGCCTGGAACTACGGCGCTCTCTCGACCAACGCGCAGCTGCAGGGTTCGTTCTTCGATCCGATTGCCGGCTACGACGAGGTTGCAGCCGAGAACCCGACGGTTCAGACGATGTCCGGTCTGAAGGTGGTCGACGACAAGACGTTCACCATCGAGCTCAAGCAGCCCGAGGCAGCGTTCCCCGATCGTCTCGGCTTCGCCGCGTACTACCCGCTGCCCGAGGTCGCCTACACCGATATCGCTGCATTCGGCGAGAACCCGATCGGCAACGGCCCGTACAAGTTCGCCCAGGAGGGCGCTTGGCAGCACAACGTGAAGATCGATCTGGTCACCAACCCGGATTACGACGGAAACCGTAAGCCGGCCAACGGTGGTATCAGCTTCATCCTCTACAGCAACCTCGACACCGCGTACACGGATCTGCTGTCGAACAACGTCGACGTTCTCGACAACGTTCCGTCCTCGGCCGTGACCACCTTCGAGACCGATCTGCCCGGACGCACGGTCAACCAGCCGTCTGCCAGCATCGAGACCTTCACCATCCCGTCGCGCCTCGCGCACTTCGGCGGCGAAGAAGGCGTGCTGCGTCGTCAGGCGATCTCCAAGGCGATCAACCGCGACCAGATCACCGAGCAGATCTTCAACAACACTCGTACCCCGGCCAAGGACTACACCAGCCCCGCTATCGAAGGCTGGACGGACTCGCTCGAGAACGAGACCAACGTCGAGTACGACCCCGATGCCGCAAAGGCCCTCTGGGCTCAGGCAGACGCCATCGCACCGTGGACGGGCACGTTCGCCATCGCCTACAACTCCGATGGCGGACACCAGGAATGGGTCGACGCAGTCACCAACAGCATTCGCAATACGCTCGGCATCGAGGCGCAGGGCGCTCCGTACCCGACGTTCGCGCAGCTGCGTACCGAGGCCACCAACCGCACCATCCCGACGGCGTTCCGTTCGGGCTGGCAGGGTGACTACCCGCAGCAGTATGGCTTCCTGGCGCAGAACTACCAGACCGGCGGCAGCTCCAACGACGGTGACTACTCCAACCCCGAGTTCGACCGACTGCTCCGCGAATCCGCGAGTGAGACCGACAAGGACAAAGCGCAGGAGCTGGTCAACCAGGCTCAGGCGATCCTTCTCAACGACCTTCCGGCAGTACCGAACTGGTACCGCAACGCAGCAAGCGGTTGGTCCGAGAACGTCACCAACGTGAAGATCGGCTGGGACGGAATCCCGATCTACAACGAGATCGAGAAGAACTGATCTTCGCTTTCCCATCTTCACGAGACCGAGCAGGGCGGTAGGTCTTTCACCTACCGCCCTGCTCGTGTGCTTGTCCCTCACTATCTTTCGACGCCCCGGCTCAGGCTCTGTGACGTCCACCTTCCTCCAAAGGAGGTGATCCGATGCTCTGGTACATCGGACGCCGAATACTTCAGATGATCCCCGTCTTCATCGGGGCAACATTCTTGATCTACGCCATGGTCTTCCTACTACCCGGCGATCCCATTGCCGCGCTCGCGGGAGACAAAGCCATCAGCCCGGCCGTCGCCGATCAGCTTCGGGCCCGCTACAACCTCGACCAGCCGTTCATCGTGCAGTATCTGCTGTACATGAAGGGCATCTTCACCTTCGACTTCGGCATGTCGTTCTCCGGCAGACCGGTCAGTGAAGTTCTCGCACAGGCATTTCCGATCACGATCAAACTTGCCGGCATGGCCCTGGTCATCGAAGCGATTCTCGGCATCGGGTTCGGCCTCATCGCAGGCCTGCGCAAGGGCAAGTTCTTCGACAGCACGGTCCTCGTGTTCAGCCTCGTTCTGATCGCCGTACCGATCTTCGTCATCGGCTTCCTTGCGCAGTTCTTCATCGGTATCAAGTGGGGGTGGGTGCCGCCTACGGTCGGTGGCAACACGAGCTTCACGAACCTTCTGCTCCCCGCGTTCGTTCTCGCCTCGACGTCGTTCGCCTACATCGTTCGGCTCACCCGTACTTCGGTGGCCGAGAACTTGAGCGCCGACTTCGTCAGAACCGCTACCGCCAAAGGTCTTTCACGGCGGCGCGTGGTCAACACTCACGTACTTCGGAACTCGTTGATTCCGGTCGTGACGTTCCTCGGTACCGATCTGGCAGGTCTGATGGCCGGCGCGATCATCACCGAGGGAATCTTCAACATCAACGGCGTCGGCGGCACCATCTACCAGGCCGTCATCCGAGGTGAAGCGCCGACCGTCGTCTCCTTCGTGACGGTCTTGATCGTGGTCTATCTGGTCGCGAACCTCGTCGTCGATCTCCTCTACGCAGCGCTCGACCCAAGGATCCGCTATGCCTGAGCCAACCACCCCGAACGGCCGCGCCGTGAGGCAAGCCCGTTTCGTCGAGCAGGACGAAGTGATCGACGTCAGCCAGACCGACGCTGTCAACATCGACGAGGCCCCCGCCAGCATCTGGAAGGACGCCTGGCACAGCCTGCGCAAGCGTCCGATATTCATCGTCTCGGCACTCATCATTCTCGCGGTGATCGTCGTCGCGGCAGTACCGAGCTTGTTCACCAGCGCCGATCCTCGTTATTGCAACCTGGATTTCAGCATGCAGGGCCCGCAGTCCGGACACATCTTCGGCTTCGACCGTCAGGGCTGCGACATCTACGCCCGTACCATCTACGGAGCTCGCGCATCCGTGGTCACCGGCGTCGGAACCACCTTCCTGGTTCTCGTCATCGGCGTGCTCTTCGGCGCGTTCGCCGGGTTCTACGGTGGATGGGCGGATTCGTTGCTCTCGCGCCTGACGGACATCTTCTTCGGTGTTCCGCTGATCCTCGCGGCTATCGTGCTGATGCAGCTGTTCACCGACCGCACCATCTTCACGGTCATCCTCGTGCTTGCGCTGTTCGGCTGGCCGCAGATGGCTCGAATCTCGCGCGGCGCAGTGTTGTCGGCGAAAAACAACGACTACGTCATGGCCTCACGCGCACTCGGCGTATCGAAGGTGCGCACGCTGATTCGGCATGTGCTGCCGAACTCGATGGCTCCGATCATCGTCGTGACGACCATCTCGCTCGGCACGTTCATCGTCGTCGAGGCGACGCTGTCGTTCCTCGGCATCGGCTTGCCGCCCACCGAGGTCTCGTGGGGCGGCGACATCAGCGCAGCGCAGGTCACCCTGCGTCAGGGATCGACCATATTGTTCTATCCCGCTGCAGCACTGGCAATCACGGTGTTGGGATTCATCATGATGGGTGACGCTCTCCGCGACGCCCTCGACCCCAAGGCGAGGAAGCGATGACCTCCAACCTCGACAAAGCGGAACAGCCTCTGCTCGACATCAAGAACCTGGAGGTCTCGTTCAAGTCCAACTCCGGTCCGGTACCGGCGGTTCGAGGCGTCAGTCTGACCGTGTATCCGGGGCAGACCGTCGCGATCGTCGGAGAATCGGGTTCCGGTAAGTCGACGACGGCTCACGCCATCATCAACTTGCTGCCCGGCACCGGAACGGTGACGGCAGGCGAGATCTGGTTCGACGGCCAGGATCTCGCACAGGCCAAGGAAAAGGACTTCGTCGAGATCCGAGGCAGTCAGATCGGTCTCGTTCCACAGGACCCGATGTCGAACCTGAATCCGGTGTGGAAGATCGGTCATCAGATCGAAGAAGCATTGGACGCCAACGGTATTGCCAAGGGTAAGGCGGCCAAGGCTCGTGCCATCGAGCTGCTCGACGAGGCAGGCCTGACGGACTCCGAGAAGCGCGTCAACCAGTATCCGCACGAATTCTCGGGTGGTATGCGCCAGCGTGCCCTCATCGCGATCGGACTTGCGGCGCGCCCGAAACTGCTGATTGCGGACGAGCCGACCTCGGCTCTCGACGTCACGGTCCAGCGTCAGATCCTCGACCACCTCGAGGGCTTGACGAAGGATCTGGGAACCGCTGTTCTGCTCATCACACACGACCTGGGCCTCGCGGCCGAACGTGCCGAGCACCTGGTCGTCATGAGCAAGGGTCGGATCGTGGAATCCGGACCGGCACTGGAGATCCTGCAGGATCCCCAGCATCCGTACACCAAGAAGTTGGTGTCGGCAGCTCCGTCGCTCGCGTCGCAGAGGCTGAAGTCTTCGGTGGTCCGCAAGGAGATCGTCGAGCATGCCAAAGAGGTGGCCGAGGAGGTCGCCGCAGAAGAGACCGGGACCGCATTCGAGCCCACCAAAGACACGGTGCTCGTCGTCGACAAGTTGACCAAGCAGTTCAAACTGCGCGGCAGCAGTCCTTTCAAGTCGACACTGTTCACCGCCGTCAAGGATGTGTCGTTTCAGGTCGAATGCGGCACGACGACGGCCATCGTCGGCGAGTCGGGATCCGGCAAATCGACGGTCGCGCAAATGGTTCTGGGACTGCTCGAGCCCACCGAGGGTTCGGTGCAGTTCGACGGCCGCGACGTTGCCGGTCTCAGCAGCAAGGAAGCGTTCGCGTTCCGCCGTCGGGTACAGCCGATCTTCCAGAACCCGTACGGTTCGCTCGATCCGATGTACTCGATCTTCCGGACCATCGAGGAGCCGTTGCGGACTCACGGTGTCGGTACCAAAGCCGAACGCGAGGCACGCGTGCGTGACCTGCTCGACAAGGTGTCTCTGCCGACCTCGGTCATGCGCCGATTCCCGAACGAGCTGTCCGGTGGGCAGCGTCAGCGTGTGGCCATCGCACGTGCGCTCGCGTTGCAGCCGGAAGTAGTCATCTGCGACGAGGCGGTGTCCGCGCTCGACGTACTCGTCCAGGCGCAGATCCTTGCACTGCTGAACGATCTGCAGGCCGAACTGGGACTGACGTACCTGTTCATCACCCACGACTTGGCCGTCGTTCGTCAGATCGCCGACGACGTCCTCGTCATGCGCACCGGTGAAATCGTCGAGTCCGCCAAGACTGACGAGGTCTTCGACAATCCGAAGCAGGAGTACACGCAGCGCCTGCTCTCGGCCATCCCCGGAGGGTCCATCTCGCTCGGGGCCTGAGCGTGGGGCCTGAGCGTGGGGCCTGAGCCAGGGGATTCAGCTCGGGGATTCCTACAACACCACCGTGCGTTTGCATCCGATATTTCGGTTGTAGACGCGCGGTGGTGTTGTGAGGAGAGCTCACGGTAGCGTCGTCAGGCGTGACCGATCCTCTCGCACCGCTGCTCGAACTACCCGGCGTCGTAGATGCAGCCGAGCGCGCGCGTGACGCACTCGGCGCCGTCCATCGTCACAAGGCGAACCGACGCGGGTGGCCCGCCACTGCAGCCGAGGCTGCTGTGCGTGCGGCGCGATCGTCTTCGGTGCTCGAGGGCGGTTCGATGGACTTTCCGCGTGAAGGCGAGGTCGGCGATCCGATACTCGCGGGTTCGCTTCGCGTGGCGTCGGCGCTCGACGGTGACGCATTGACGAACATTCTCCCCGTCTGGAAGCGTGCGCCGCTGCAGGCGCTCGCTCGTCTTCATCTGCTCGCCGCAGCGGACTTGGTCGACGACGATTCTCAGCTCGGCAGGCCGCGAGACGGCGTCGGCAATCGGCTCGATTTACTGGCACAGCTCGTCACGGGTGGAACCTCGGCACCTGCGCCCGTCGTAGCAGCCGTCGTACACGGTGAAATCTTGACGCTGAAACCGTTCGGTTCGGCCGACGGCATAGTTGCGCGTGCAGCATCGCGGTTGGTGTCTACTTCGTCGGGCATGGATCCGCACAATCTCGGCGTTCCCGAGGTCGGTTGGATGCGCCGTTCGCAGATCTATCGCAGCGGCGCCGAGGGATTCGCGTCGGGAGAGCCGGCCGGTGTCGGCAGTTGGATCATCTATTGCTGCGGCGCAATCGAAGCTGGGGCCGCGGAGGCGACGTCGATAGCTGACGCGCAGTAGGCGGACGTGCAGTAGGCAAACGTATAAGGGCGAACGTAAAAGGGCGGCGCCGCCGACCTGAGTCGACTTCGCCGCCCGTTAGCACGGATTATCTGGTTACCAAGCGTGCAAAGGTGGGCTGCGGCGATCAATGATCGCGAGGCCTCGGCGTAGATCCGGTGAAGGAGGAGGTCATCCCTGCAACCGGTGCAGGGTTCTTGCTGCTACTTCCCGAAACTCGCAGGCCCACAGCGCTTCTGCCATTTCAGCGGCGCGCTCCGCGTGGGTGCCTGATATCCGTGCTGGGAATCCTGGTCGGGAGAAACGAACCTTCTCTTCCGGTTCGAACTTGGCCTTCCGTTCTTCCGTACGTCATTTGTACCCCGTGACGCCGCTCACATCAAGGGGTTGCGTCAACGTTTCTTTCGGAGTAGCCCATACGTCACCGCGCCGGCGACCAAGGCGCTGAATCCGACTGCGGCACTTGCAGCTACGGTCGTTCCGGATGGAGTCTGGAAACGCGCTCGGAGCGAGACCGGGTTGGAGAACGTCAGAATCGGCCACCCGACGGACGCGGCCTCCTTGCGCAGGGCACGGTCGGGGTTGACGGCAGTCGGGTGCCCGACCGCGTTCAGCATCGGGAGATCGGTGATGGAATCGGAGTATGCGAAACACTGTGACAGGTCGTAGTTTCGAGATTCGGCAAGTACGTTCATCGCCTCGACTTTTCCGTCGCCGTAGCAGTAGAACTCGACCGTTCCGTTGTACCGACCGTCCTCGACCTCCATCCTGGTGGCGGTACTGACGTCGGCGCCGAGTGCTTCGGCGATGGGTCCGACGATTTCCTCGCCCGACGCCGACACCACGACGATGTCGTGACCGCGCAACTTGTGATCGGCGATGAGATCGGCGGCTTCGGCGAAGACGAGCGGATCCACTATGTCGTGCAACGTTTCTGCAACGATCGATCGGACCTGTTCGACGTCCCATCCAGCGCACATGTTGGCAATATGCGCCCGCATCCGCTCCATCTGATCGTGATCGGCACCGGAGAGCAGGAAAAGAAACTGGGCGTAGCTACTCTTCAGTACGGCTCGTCGGTTTATCAGACCCTGATCGAAGAACGGCTTGCTGAAAGCGAGCGTGCTCGACTTGGCGATAATTGTCTTGTCCAAGTCGAAGAACGCGGCAATTCTTCCGACGGGACGCAAGGATTCGGCGTCGTCGATACTGGCGCTGGTGGTCACGCTCCCTACGATAGATGCCGCAGGTGTCTCGCTGGTGTCGCGGCCGCCGATCGACACGCAAAACGGCGAATGTTGAACTTGCAAACGGTGTGCGCGCCGGGTGTAGTATCGGTGCAGTCCGATTCGTTCGGACGTGTTCAGCCCGACCCCCCGGGGCTGAACCCGACGACCCTCGCCTCCTCCCCCCCTGGCGAGGGTCGTCCTCTTTTCTCACCAAATTTTTTGGTACGTACGTCCAGGAATTCATCCACATCCCCTCGTTTCATCCACAATTCGCAGATCGATCCGCGAATGTGGTTGTTTCGCAGCGAGGCTTGGACCTATGGAATTCGACGGAACCACACCCCGTGCAGGTCGCCCGTGTCTGCTGATGACCGGGGACCCCGCACTGAATGCAGAGGTTCTGCGAATCGCAGCCGCAACGGATTGTGTTGTGCTGGAACGGGACCTACCAGTCGGTAATAGCACGCGGCCAGCGTCGTCGCTGCGCTTGGAATGGGAGGATGCGGGAGTAGTTCTGCTCGACGCCGCGAGCGCGCACTGCGCGAACGCCCTTCGAATGCCGCGTCGTGACGGTGTCGTCGTTCTGGCCTCGGCCGAGGCAACGGTCGAGCACTGGCGATCAGCGGCTGCGGTCGGCGCGAGCCGCGTGCTGGAACTCCCGGGTGACGAGGAAGGACTGATTCTTCTCCTCGGCGCCGACCGCGACGAGATGACCTCGGGAGGCGGCGTCATCTCGGTGGTCGGCGCCAGGGGCGGGGCAGGGGGATCGACGCTCGCCGCCGCATTGGCACTGTCGGCGTCGGCCGCAGGGGAACGAACTCTGCTGGTCGACGGTGACCGCTACGGCGGCGGCATCGATCTCCTACTCGGGTGGGAAGACATTCCGGGTTTGCGATGGCCAGGTCTCGTGGTGGAATCGGGACGAATATCAGGGGAGTCTCTGCACGGCGCGTTGCCGACACGGGGATGTCTGTCGGTGCTGTCGGCCGGACGTGTGATTGCCGGATCGGTGGGCGGTTCCGGGGCCGTGTCGAGTGCGGCCGTCATCGATGCAGGTCGTCGCACCGGAGACCTGGTGGTATGCGACGTGCCCAGAATTCCGGGGCCGGACACCGAGGTGTTCCACGACGCAGCGGACCTCGTCGTGCTGGTGGTTCCCGCAGACATCGGGTCGGTGGCGGCCGCCGAGAACATGACGGATTTTCTGGCAACGCGAAATTCCAACATCGGACTCGTCGTGCGGGGGCCTGCGCCCGGCGGATTACGAGCTACGGACATTGCCGACGCTTTGCAACTTCCGTTGCTCGCCAGCATGCGGCCCGAGCCAGGACTCGCGCGACGCGTCGAGACAGCGGGGGTTCGTCTCGCGAAGCGTTCACCGCTCGGGGCCACTGCGGCGAGAATTCTCGCCACGTTCGCTCGCAAGCCGGCATCCGGGAGGTGGGCGGCATGAGTGCTGTGGTCACCGGTGAACTGCTCGACCGTGTTCGTGACCGTCTCGCGGGCTCGGTCGACGACCCGACCCCGACGACCGTCGCCGCTGCGATCCGGATCGAGGCCGGGGGCGTACTCAGCGACACCGATCTGCTTGCAGCGCTGCGGGTACTGCAGACCGAACTGACCGGCGCAGGTCCTCTGGAGCCGCTCCTGAACGACCCTTCCGTCGCCGATGTTCTCGTCACCGCACCCGACGAGGTCTGGGTCGACCGGGGCGCCGGACTCGAACGCACCGCAATCAGTTTCGCCGACGAGTCCTCCGTACGTCGGTTGTGCCAGCGACTCGCCTTGTCGGCAGGCAGGCGTCTGGACGACGCCCAACCCTGGGTCGACGGTCAACTTCCCGGCGTCGGCGACGGCACGTTCGGGGTTCGACTCCACGCCGTTCTCGCTCCGGTGGCGCGCGGTGGAACCTGCCTTTCTCTTCGGGTACTGCGACCCACCACCCAAGGTCTCGATGCGCTCGCCCGCCGCGGCGCAATCGAAGCCGGGGCGCTCGTCCTGTTGCGCAGAATAATCGCAGCGAGACTTGCCTTTCTGGTGGTCGGGGGAACCGGCGCGGGCAAAACCACGTTGCTCGCCGCTCTGCTGGGGGAGGTCCCACCCACCGAGCGCATCGTGTGCGTCGAGGACGCCGCCGAGCTCGCACCCTCGCACCCCCACGTGGTCCGCATGGTTGCCCGAGCCGCAAACGTGGAGGGGGTCGGCGAAGTGACCGTTCGACAACTCGTCCGCCAGGCATTGCGAATGCGCCCCGACAGACTGGTCGTCGGTGAGGTACGCGGAGCCGAGGTGGTGGACCTGCTGACCGCCCTCAACACCGGTCACGACGGTGGTGCCGGAACCATTCATGCCAATTCACCTGCGGAGGTCCCCGCGCGCCTGGAAGCGCTTGCGGCACTGGGCGGGATGAGTCGTTCGGCCCTGCACAGCCAACTCGGCGCCGCTGTGCAAGTTGTCCTGCACGTGCAGCGTGCGGCCGACGGACGACGACGGCTTCGTGAAATCGCGGTTGTCGCGGCGGACGAATCGGGGCGGGTCGCAGTTGTGCCCGCCTGGACGGTGTCCGGCGATGCTCATTCCGGCCGAGCGATACTCGACGCTCTACTCGACAGCCGTTCGGAGCGAACGTGAGCGGGGTCGCGCTTCTGCTGGGCGCGGCAGCGCTGTTCGCTGCCCCCAATCCCAAAGTGCGGCTGCAGATACTGGGACGGCCGGCGCTCGGTATCGGTCTCGGAATTCGTCACCGCGCTGCTGTACTGGTCGTTTCGGTGATCGGCGCCGCCGTTGTCCTTGCGTTCAGCTGTGGAGTGTCGGTGGCGCTGGCTGCCGCGATCGTGGCAGCAACCTTGTGGACGAGGCGGCGCGCCGCAGTTAGGCGTCGTACACACAGGGCCGAGGTGGAGTCCTTGGTGGCGGGTCTCGACACGATCGTCGGTGAACTCGGAGTAGGGGCGCACCCGGCCACTGCGGCGAGCGTGGCCGCGTCCGAATGCTCGGGAACGGCTGCAGCGGCATTCGGCCGAGCGTCCGGACGAGCACGCCTCGGCGGAACGGCCCACGACGGACTGCGCGTGAACGATTCGCCGGTGTCGGACGAACTGGCGATTGTCGCGGCAGCATGGCAGATCTCCGACGACCACGGACTCGGTCTGGTCGGTCTCCTCACCGCTGCGCGGGCTGACATGATGGCACGCAGTAGGTTTCGAGATCGAACTCATGCGTCGTTGGCTGGTGCGCGTGCGACGGGAACGGTGCTGGCGTGTCTCCCGGTCGTAGGCGTCGGGCTAGGGCAGGCCATGGATGCCTCGCCGATCGGAGTGCTGCTTGGTGGTGGTCTCGGCGGTGTTCTCCTCGCAATCGGGTCGGCCCTGGTGTGTGCGGGGTTGCTGTGGACCGATGCCATCGCCGACAGGGTGTGCCGATGACCGGCGCGGCATTGCTGTGTTGGGCTGCGGCGTTGGTGTTCGTGCCTATCGGTTTCGGCCCGCTCGGGAGGTTGAGTCGAGCGGATGCGCCGCACGGAGCGGAGGCTAAAACCGATTCGGCCGACCCGCACGCCACGGCAACTACTTTCGACATGATGGCAGCCTGCCTACGGGGCGGACTACCTGCCGGAGCGGCCGCCCACGCGGTGGCAGCGATCGCGCCGGGCGCAGCGTCCGTCGCCCTGCGGACCACGGCGGATCTGCTGAAGCTCGGCGCAGACCCAGATCTCGCGTGGGCGCCGGTGGCGGCAGAACCACGTATCGAAGCACTCGCACGGATGGCCCGGCGGTCCGCGAGATCGGGTGCTTCCTTCGCCGACGCCGTATCCGAACTAGCTCTCGCAGAACGGATCAGAGCAGAAGATGCAGCCGCAGCCGCGGCCGAGCGAGCAGGAGTGCTCATCAGTGGACCGCTCGGACTGTGCTTTCTCCCCGCGTTCGTGTGCCTCGGAATCGTTCCCGTGGTCGTGGGTCTGGCAAGAAACGTACTGGGCGGCGGACTGCTGTGAGCAACCAAGACTTCCGAAGCGGGGCCGCCGTTTCGGAGAACCAGGAGGGGAATCAGCATGAACAACGTACTGTCTCAGGTCAAGACTCGGCTGCTGTTGGCAGTGGTCGAGGACGACGGAATGTCGACGGCCGAATACGCGATCGGCACCATCGCCGCTGCTGCGTTCGGAGCGATTCTGTACACCGTGGTCACGGGAGGTTCGATCGTGGGCGCGCTGACGGGAATCATCGAGCGCGCGCTCAACACCGCTGTGTAGCGGACAACGGGTCGGCGACGGTGGAGGCCGCGATCGCATTGGCGTCCATCGTCACCGTCGTCGTGACGTGCATCGGTGCGATCTTGGCTGTGTCACTGCATGTTCGGTGCGTCGATGCGGCCAGGGAGTCGGCTCGGCTGGTGGCGCGGGGTGACGCTGCGTCGGAGCAGCTGTTGCCGGAAGGTGCGGCCATGACCGTGTCCGAGCAGGATGGTTTCATCACGGTGAGGGTCGAAGCGGACACCGCTCTACCAGGATTGACGGTGAGCGCCGAGGCGGTCGCGGTGGCTGAAGAACGCCCCGAATGAGGGCGAAAGACGAAGGCGGCGTGACCGTTCTGGCTGCATTTGCGTTGACTGCGCTTCTGGTTGTGGTGATTGCTGTCGTGCACGTCGGTTCTGCGGTGAGTGCGCGACACCGAGCGCAGTCCGCAGCTGATCTGTCTGCGCTGGCTGCCGCGAGTGCGCTGGACCGGGGCGCGGCCGATGCGTGTTCCACAGCCGAAGAACTTGCTGCGCGCATGGAAGGAACGTTGTCCGACTGCGTGATCGACGGGTGGGACGTCGTGGTCGAGGTATCCATCTCGGTCCCGTTGGGCCGCTTCGGTGTTCGCGACGCCGTTGCCTCGGCGCGGGCGGGGCCGTGATGGCACCTCGGCAGCGGGCGACTGGGGGGCTCGGGCTAGCCTATCCGCCTCGGCGCATGATGCCGTCGAGAAGGTCGCCGAATCCGCCGTCGTCCCCACGTCCACCCGTACGGGCGACGAAGGTGGTCTTCGTCGTTGCCACTGGTTCGCCGAACTCGTCCGTTATGTCGTTCGCGGTGACCATGATGTCGCTGCCGCCTGCCTGCCGGAAGGCCTCGAGGCAGAGATCGCTGGTGAGAATGTCGCCGACTCGGATCGGCCGGTGAAGAACCATCTGCTGATCGGAATGGAGAATGTCGCCGAGCCCGTAGCCGA
Organism: Rhodococcus sp. P1Y; assembly: GCF_003641205.1. Taxonomy (NCBI): domain Bacteria; kingdom Bacillati; phylum Actinomycetota; class Actinomycetes; order Mycobacteriales; family Nocardiaceae; genus Rhodococcus; species Rhodococcus sp. P1Y. The sequence continues at coordinate 125,369 of NZ_CP032762.1, read as the reverse complement.
TGAGCAAGTTGGCGAACAGTTCGGGCAGTACGGCGGTTCCGATGATGCTGACGAACGTGACCGGCGCGATGATTCCGCCGTGACCCAATTTCCTGGCTGCTTCGTCGTCGGTGTGGGCGGGGTGGTCGTCGTGGACCGATCGCGCGAATTCTCTGATCTTCTCGCGGCCGATCTCGTAGGCGCTTGCCGCGATGTGGTGTTTGCCCACCATGTCCCAAATGGTCCGTGGCGTCGGGAGTTCGAATTCGGTCAAGGCAATCGTCGACATAGTCCACCCCTGTTCGTCGTCGATGCCAAGTCCACCAGCCGCAGAGCCGATGTGCTGAGTGGATCGGGCAAGTCTTAGACAACTTACAAATGCCCGCCCAGCGTGGTGTGCCCGGTCACGAGTGTGCCGCGTCCAGGACTGCCTGCAACACGATCACCGCACCGGCCTTGTCGAGTGGATCGTTCCCGTTTCCGCATTTGGGCGACTGCACGCACGAGGGACAGCCGGTGGGACATTCACACGCGGTGATGGCGTCGCGTGTCGCCTCCAGCCACTCGACAATGGCTCGGTGACCTCGGTCTGCGAAGCCGGCGCCGCCGTCGTAGCCGTCGTAGACGAAGACCGTCGGCAGTCCTGTGTCCGGATGCAGCGCGGTGGAGACCCCGCCGATGTCCCAGCGGTCGCAGGTGGCGACGAGCGGTAGTAGTCCGATTGCCGCGTGCTCGGCCGCGTGTAGCGAGCCAGGAAAGCGCTCGGCTGGAATACCTTTGTCGATGAGTAGTTCTGGAGTGATCGTGTACATGACGGCCCGGGTGTCGAGGGTCTGTTCGGGCATGTCGAGTTCGATCGAATCGAGAATCTCACCGGAATGCAGCCTGCGTAGGTACCCCACGACCTGATGGGTGACGTTCACCTGGACGAGCGCGACGGTCACCTCGCCCAGGATGCGCTGGGAATGCACTGCGGTGACGGCGATGTCGGTGGTCTCGCGCGCCGACGTGTGCCAATCCGGTTGCTCGGCGTGGACGAGCGCGAGTCCGTCCTCCAGATCGAGCTCGTCGACGACGAACGACTCGCCCTGGTGGATGTGAACAGCGCCGGGATGTACTGTGCCGGGAGCCTTTCCGGAGTCGACGGTCCCCAGCATGCGCCCCGATCCACCGTCGACGATCGCCACCTGGGTTCCGGTGCCGCCTCGGATGTTCACCGATGCGTGCGGTGCGTACTTCTGCCCTTCCGGGGTGATGAACCAGCCGTGCGGCCGCTTTCGGACGAGCCCGTCCGAGGCGAGTCGGTCGAGGACGGCGCCGGCTTGAAACTCGCGCGCTTCCTCGGTTGTGATCGGTAATTCGGCTGCTGCGCACAGCATCTGGGGTCCGAGTAGGTACGGGTTGGCGGGATCGGTGACGGTCGCCTCGATCGGCTTGTCCAACAGTGCGGCCGGGTGGTGGACGAGATAGGTGTCGAGTGGGTCGTCGCGGGCGACGAGTGTCACGAGCGAACCCTCACCGCGCCTGCCCGAGCGGCCCGCCTGCTGCCAGAACGACGAGACCGTCCCGGGGAACCCGGCCACGACCACGGCGTCGAGACCGGCGATGTCGACGCCCAGTTCCAGCGCGTTGGTGGTCGCGACTCCGAGGAGGGTGCCGTCGGAAAGGTTCGACTCCAGTGTTCGGCGGTCCTCGGCCAGGTACCCGGCGCGGTAGGCGGCGACACGATTCGGAAGGTCTCGGTCGACATCGGCCAGGAGTCGCTGGGTGCCCAGGGCCGTCACCTCGGCGCCTCGCCTGGACCGGACGAACGTCAGCGTCCGCGCACCTTCGATCATCAGGTCGGCCATGATGCGCGACGATTCGGCTCCGGCGGATCTCCGGACCGGAGCACCGTTTTCGCCGGTGATCTCCTTCAGCAGCGGTGGCTCCCACAGCGCGACGGTGCGGGGGCCGTGCGGCGAACCGTCCTCGGTGACCTCCTCGCACGGAGCGCCGACGAGTCTGGACGCGGCAAGGCCTGGGTTCGACGTGGTGGCGCTTGCAAGGACGAACGTCGGTGACGCCCCGTAGCGGGCACAGATGCGACGAAGCCGTCGAAGTATCAGTGCCACATTGGAGCCGAAGACGCCGCGGTAGTAGTGGCACTCGTCGACGACGACGAATCTCAGGTTCCGGAGGAACCGCGCCCAGCGTTCGTGAGCGCCCAGGATGCCGATGTGGATCATGTCTGGATTGGTGAAGATCCACCGCGCATTCGCCCGTGCCCACTGCCGGATCTCTATCGGAGTGTCACCGTCGTACGCGCTTGCGAAGACCTCGGCCAGTTCCGGTGCATCGCCGCGTAACTCGTCGGTGATCGCGACGGTGTTGCGCAGTTGGTCGGCGCCGAGTGCTTTGGTGGGAGCGAGATATAGCGCGGTCGCGCGTGCGTCGCCGAGAAGGGTGGACAGGATCGGCATCTGGTACGCCAGTGACTTTCCCGATGCGGTGCCGGTTGACAGGACAACGTGATGACCGTCGTTGGCCAGGGTGGCGGCTGCGGCCTGATGTGTCCAGGGGCTCGGTATGCCGCGCGATTGCAGTACCGCCCGCACTTCGGGCTTCAACCACGTTGGCCAGTCCGCGAATTGGGCGACGCGTCCAGGTAGCTCCGCGACGTGGGTGAGCGGGTGTTCGCCCTGCGGGGTGCCGGCGAGTACTCGATCGAGGAGCGATCGACCGTAACTGCTCGATGGACCCTGATTCGACGGATCCGGTTGGGTCACTGCTTGTCTCCATGTTTCGTCCTGAGTTGCGGGTCGTGATGGCCGTTGGCCGCGACCTGCGCTTTTCATGGTATCGGTCCCCGTGTTCGATGGCCGAGGCGGCAGGGCATCACCGCTGGTGGGAATGATTGAACGATTCAATACACCGGGTCGGAAAGCACAAGATCAACAAAATGCGCGAAAACTTGTTTTTTTCGACTGTTGGAAACGACCAAGTCATGGTTCACTTGAGCTGGTCGCAGCTTCTGTGTTCGTTTTCGCGCTCGCAGGATCTAATGTTGCGAGCGGTGTGCTTTTGGAGCGTTTCCTGAAGGGGTCTCGTCTCGGCAGTATCTGTCGGACAGGGGTTCCGCCTGAGGGGGAATTCAGGAAGTACAACGGTCGGAACCGGCCCGGTGGACTGTAAGCGCTGCCCACCGCATCCGGTGTTAGAAAGAGAAGGAAAAGCATGGCACAGGGAACTGTGAAGTGGTTCAACGCCGAAAAAGGCTTTGGATTCATCGCACCAGAAGACGGCTCCGCGGACGTTTTCGTTCACTACTCCGAGATTCAGGGCAGCGGTTTCCGCACCCTCGAGGAGAACCAGCGCGTCGAGTTCGAGGTCGGCCAGGGAACCAAGGGACCCCAGGCAACCGGAGTTCGCGCGGTCTGATCGACACTTCGCTCTCGGGCGAAATCGACACATCATCCCCCTCTCGTGCTCGGGTTCACCCGATCGCGGAGGGGGATGAGTCGTTTGTAGGACTCGCCTCGCGGACACATGCTCAGAACTGGTCCGTTTTCGTCGGGATGTCCTACTGTCCACATTGTGAACCAGCTGTCCTTCTTCTCTGCAGAGTCGTTGCCGCCTTCGGTGACCGACTTGAGTGGACTGCTGGCGTCGACAGGGCAGGTCGTTCTGTCGGCCGCGGGCGCTCGCATCTCGGTCGTCGTCGACGCATACTGGCGAGCCGAGGCGATCGCCGATCTCATCGCCGAGTGCGGTTTGGTCTCCGAGGTCGGAAGATCGGAAGAGGATCGCCCGCTGGTTCGCACCGCGTCGGTGCCGGAACTGTCGGCCTTGGCATCGCAGTGGACGAAAGGCGCAGTCAAGGCGATGCCGCCTGGATGGGTGCCCGGATCGCGTGAGCTTCGCGCGTGGGTCTTGGCGGCCGGCCGGCCGGAAGCAGAGGGCGAACGGTATGTTCTCGGCCTGGATCCGCACGCGCCGGAAACCCACGCACCACTTGCTCAGGCGCTGATGAGAGCGGGAATCGCACCCACTCTCATCGGTACGAGGGGCTCGATGCCCGGGTTGCGCATCACCGGTCGCCGAAGGATGCTGCGGTTGGTCGAGAACGTCGGACGAGCTCCCGAAAACGCGGACGCCTGTACCAGTTGGCCGACCGCCGAGTAAGGGGATTGGCGACTGATCTGCGAGTATTTTGGCGTCGTATGCCACTCTGTTACCAGGCGGACCGGCAATATGTCGGATTCGACGGGTAGTAAGTACCCGCAGAGTGATCTGAGAACGCAACGAGGGAAGGTTCGGCAGCAAGGTGGCAACACGAAAGAACGGCACGGGGGACACCACCACCGGCGGATCTGTCGAGCCACGCCGCCTTGTCATCGTCGAGTCCCCGACGAAAGCCAAGAAGATTGCCCCCTACCTGGGCAAGAACTACGTCGTCGAGGCATCCGTAGGGCACATTCGCGACCTTCCGCGTGGCGCTGCCGATGTGCCGGCCAAGTACAAGGGCGAGCCGTGGGCGCGCCTCGGTGTCGACGTCGACCATGACTTCGAAGCCCTCTATGTCGTATCGCCCGAGAAGAAGGGCAAGGTCGCCGAGCTCAAGAGTTTGCTCAAGGACGCCGACGAACTCTTCCTCGCCACCGACCCCGACCGCGAGGGCGAGGCCATCGCATGGCACCTCCTCGAGACCCTGAACCCCAAAATCCCTGTTCGACGGATGGTCTTCCACGAGATCACCAAGCCGGCCATCCTCGCCGCTGCCGCCGACACCCGTGAGCTCGACCAGGACCTCGTCGACGCGCAGGAAACCCGCCGCATTCTCGACCGCCTCTACGGGTACGAGGTCAGTCCGGTGCTGTGGAAGAAGGTCATGCCGAAGCTGTCGGCTGGCCGCGTCCAATCCGTCGCCACCCGAATCATCGTCCAGCGCGAACGCGACCGGATGGCGTTCCGTAGCGCGGAGTACTGGGACATCTCCGCCACCCTCGATGCAGGCGCCGACGCGTCGCCGCGCAGTTTCGGTGCTCGTCTGGTCAACGTCGACGGCTCGCGGATCGCCGCAGGTCGCGACTTCGGGGCCGACGGCAAGCTGAAGTCCGAGGGCGTCACCGTCATCGACGAACCGCGTGCCCGACGCCTCGCCGAGGCGCTGGAAGGCGTCGACCTCACCGTCGCGTCGGCCGAGGACAAGCCGTACACGCGTAAGCCCTACCCGCCGTTCATGACGTCGACGCTGCAGCAGGAAGCGGGCCGCAAGTTGCGGTTCTCCTCCGAACGCACCATGCGTGTTGCGCAGCGCTTGTACGAGAACGGCTACATCACGTACATGCGTACCGACTCGACCACGCTGTCGGAGTCGGCCATCGCGGCAGCGCGTTCGCAGGCAACGGAGCTGTACGGACCGGAGTACGTGCATCCGACTCCGAGGCAATACACGCGCAAGGTGAAGAACGCGCAGGAGGCGCACGAGGCCATCAGGCCTGCAGGTGACGTCTTCCAAACCCCGGGCCAGCTGCATTCCGCTCTTCAAACCGACGAGTTCCGGTTGTACGAGCTCATCTGGCAGCGCACCGTCGCGTCCCAGATGGCCGATCTCCGCGGCACGACGCTCACACTGCGTATCACCGGCACCGCGGCGACCGGGGAAGACTGCACGTTCTCCGCTTCGGGCCGCACCATTACGTTCGCGGGCTTCCTCAAGGCGTATGTCGAGAGCGTCGACGACGAGGCAGGCGGCCAGTCCGACGATGCCGAGTCGCGTCTACCTGCGTTGAAGGCAGGCGCCGCGGTGGTGGCCACCAAGCTCGATCCCGACGGCCACACGACCAACCCGCCGGCGCGCTACACCGAGGCTTCGCTCATCAAGACCCTCGAAGAGCTGGGTATCGGCCGCCCGTCGACCTACGCGTCGATCATCAAGACCATTCTCGATCGTGGATACGTCTACAAACGTGGCAGCGCGCTCGTGCCGTCGTGGGTTGCGTTCTCGGTGATCGCGCTTCTCGAAGCACACTTCGGAAGACTGGTCGACTTCGACTTCACCGCGGGCATGGAAGACGATCTCGACGCCATCGCCGGTGGTCGCGAGCGTCGTGGCAACTGGCTCACCAACTTCTACTTCGGCGGCGACACCGGCGCCGAAGGCTCGGTCGCCCGATCCGGCGGCTTGAAGAAGATGGTCGGGACCAATCTCGAGGACATCGACGCGCGCGTCATCAACTCGATCAGACTGTTCGACGACGACCAGGGCCGCGAGATTCACGTTCGCGTCGGCCGCTACGGCCCGTATCTCGAGCGGATGGTCAAGAATGACGACGATCCCGACGGTGATCCGATTTCGCAGCGCGCCAACCTTCCCGATGATCTGCCGCCGGACGAGTTGACCCTCGAATTCGCCGAGAAGCTGTTCGCGACCCCTCAGGCAGGCCGCAAGCTCGGAGCCGATCCGCTGACGGGCAACGAAATCGTCGCCAAGGAAGGGCGTTTCGGTCCGTATGTAACCGAGATTCTGCCCGAGCCGGAACCGGAGCCGACGCCCCCCGAGCCGGACATCGTGCCGATTCCCTCGGACGAAGGTGGCGGCGGTACGAAGACTGCGACCAAGACGGCTGCGAAGAAAGCGCCGGCCAAGAAGGCTGCGAAGAAGGCCACCGGCCCCAAGCCGCGCACCGGTTCGCTGCTCAAGTCGATGGACCTGGCCACCATCACGCTCGAGGATGCGCTTAAGCTGCTGTCGTTGCCGCGTGTGGTCGGACTCGATCCGGAGTCCAAGGACCTCATCACCGCGCAGAACGGTCGCTACGGCCCATACCTGAAGAAGGGCACTGATTCTCGTTCGCTGACGGACGAGGAACAACTCTTCACCGTCACGCTCGAAGAGGCGCTCAAGATCTACGCCGAACCCAAGCGTCGCGGGCGTCAGGGCGAGGCCAAGCCGCCGCTGCGCGAACTCGGAGTCGACCCGATCAGCGAAGCGCCGATGGTGATCAAGGACGGCCGCTTCGGTCCCTACGTCACCGACGGCGAGACCAACGCCAGCCTGCGCAAGGACGACGACGTCGCCACCATCACCGACGATCGTGCGTCGGAACTGTTGGCGGACCGGCGTGCTCGCGGTCCGGTGAAAAAGAAGGCCACCAAGAAGGCGACGAAGAAGGCAACCGCCACCAAGACGGCGACCAAGAAAGCTCCGGCGAAGAAGGCCGCAGCGAAGACAACTGCTGCAAAGAAAACGCCCGCCAAGAAGGCTCCGGCGAAGAAGGCTGCATCGAAGACTGCGGCTTCCAAAACTGCTGCGGCGAAGAAGGCTCCGCCGGCCGAGTAGGCCCGCGGGCCGAGTTGGTTCCGCGGGTCGTGTGGGTCCGCGGGGCGTGCGGGTTCCGCGGGGCCTGTGGTTCCGCGGGTCGAGTGGGTTTATCGCTTGAATGGTCCATTCATGCTGTCTGTCAGCATGAATGGACCATCCGATCGATGGCGATAGTCGGCGCGCTCCGCTTGAATGAGTCCTCGTAGCTATCAGATCGTATGGATGGACCATTCAAGCGATGGCGACTGTCGGCGCGCTTCGCTTGAATGAGCCCTCGTAGCTATCAGATCGTATGGATGGACCATTCAAGCGATGCGGTCGGCGGGTCGACGGAACCGGCAGCGCACCCCGTGCGTCCAAGTACGTGTGAGGAACGAATTCGCGATCATGTTGTCTGCACTCGTGCTGGCAAGTTGTGCGCAAGGATGCTCGACCGATGTGGCCGGCAACGCCACGACGTCCGTCGAGGCTGCAGGGGCGTCGTCGATCACCGAGATGGTGCCGGCCGAGGCGGCCGGATTCGATCCGTGTGACCTACCGACAGAGTTGCTGGAGGACCTGAATCTATCCGGGGTGGTGCCGACCAGCGCAGGCCCTAGCGGCTGCATCTGGGGCAACGACCGATTCGCACTCGGTGTTCTTCTGGTCGAGGACACCACGATGCTTCCCGACCCGTCGAGCAGTCCTGTGGTGTCCCGACTCGAGACGTTGTCGGACGGGGGCTACGTGACACATCTATTCGTTCTCGACGAGGACACCTACACGACTCAGACCATGACGCGAGACGGTGCCGTAGTTCTCAATGCAACGGTGGCGGGCAGCGATTCGATGGAGTCCGAACGCGATTCGCTCGTCGACACCTTCAGGACCGTATTGCCGTACTTTCCTGCGCCGGAATGACTTCGGGCCCGTGCGGAACCAGTGACGACTCCAGTGCGTCGAACATGATGTGAAGAAGAAACTGCTCGTTCTCCTCTGCTTCTTGGCCCTGTCCGGTTGTTCGGAGACCGTGAAAGGGAAAGCAACGGTGGAGGACGTGTGGCGTGGACAGGGCGTCGTGTCCTCGAAACCGACCACGACCGCACCTCACTCTGGCGCACCTCACTCTGGCGCGTCGAACCGCCCCTCGTCTTTCGATCCGTGCGCATACGACGACTCGGTTCTCGAATACTACGTCGAGGTGGATCCATCGACGAAGGTCGAACTGCCAGGGGGATGCCAGTGGCGAGGTGAGGGACTCGCCTTCACGGCCGCTGCCCTCCGGGACGAGGACGTGGACGTGCTTGCAGCGGACCCGAATGTAGACGAGCTGGCCGAGCTCGAATCGGCAGGCCGAACTGCGCGTGTGTTCGTTTTCGACGACAAGATGTGCATGGCGTTGACCGAGATCGATGAAGGACTTGCGCAGTTCATGCTGATCGAAGCCCGGTTCGATCCGTCCTGTTTCAACTTTCGAGTCGTACTCCGGCTGCTGCTGCCGGAGCTGTGACACCGACGCTCGGTTCTGTCCTACCCGCCGACTAGGCTGCCTTCCATGGCGGGAGTATTCGGTCGACTGATCGGCCAAGAGGATGTCGAGGCTGAACTGACGGGTGCTGCCGTCGGCGCCAGGAACGGTGACACCGGTTCGGCCATGACGCACTCTTGGTTGTTCACCGGGCCTCCGGGTTCGGGTCGATCGATCGCCGCGCTCTGCTTCGCCGCTGCGCTGCAGTGCACCACCGAAGGAGTTCCGGGGTGCGGTGAATGCCACGCATGTACGACGACGATGGCAGGAACCCACGGCGATGTTCGACGCATCATCCCGCAGGGCCTGAGCATCAGCGTCAAAGAAATGCGAGAGATCGTGCAAATCGCGGCACGACGGCCGAGCACCGGCAAGTGGCAGATCGTCGTGATCGAGGACGCGGACCGCCTCAGCGAAGCCGCGGCCAACGCGTTGTTGAAGGTCGTCGAAGAGCCGCCTGCTCGAACCGTCATGCTGCTGTGCGCGCCGTCGACCGATCCAGAAGACATGTCTGTGACGCTTCGATCCCGTTGTCGACACGTGCATCTCGTCACCCCGACAGCGGCTGCCATTGCGCACGTGTTGCAGACGCGAGACAAGCTCGATGAAAAAACCGCGGAGTGGGCTGCGTCGATCAGCGGCGGACACGTCGGTCGTGCTCGCAGGCTCGCCAAAGACGAGGACGCTCGTTCCCGACGCACCCGCGCGCTCGGTCTCGCATCTGCGGCGGCGAGGCCCAACCAGGCATACCTCGCGGCCGAGGAGATGGTGAAGGCGGCCGAAACCGAGGCGGCCGAGATCAGCGCCGCGCTCGACGGCGTCGAGATGGAAGAGTTGCGAACCGCGCTCGGTGCAGGTGGAACGGGCAAGGGCGCCGCGGGCGCACTGCGCGGATCGGCGGGCGTCATCAAGGAGTTGGAAGCTCGGCAGAAGTCGCGTCGCACCCGAAATCTGCGTGATTCGTTCGACCGGGCTCTCATCGACCTCGCCGGACTGTATCGCGATGCACTGGCGCGTTCCTACGGGTCCACGGCTGTGCTCAACCACCCCGACATGTCCGAGCAGATCGAGCGCATGGCCCGCGGCGCGTCGCCGGAGGCGCTACTGAAGAGTATCGAAGCCATTCTCGAATGCCGAGAAGCATTGGCGCTGAACGCGAAACCCAAGTTTGCCGTCTACGCCATGGTCGCTCAGCTGGGCGCTGCGCTGCGCTGAGCTGCATCCGTTCGACTTTGGTTGCGCGCGCCCTGATCGCTTGAATGGTCCTTTCATACGATCAGATGGCGTGGGTGGACCATTCAAGCGATCAGCGCGATTCCGACGTTCCGCTTGAATCGTCCATTCATACGACCGGATAGCGTGGGTGGACCATTCAAGCAGGAGCGCAGGGCTATTCGGACTTCCGCCGAGCCCGGGACGCTCGGAGGTTCGCTTGGTTGCCGCAGGTTTTGACGTCGTGCCAGACGCCGCTGTTGTTGCGGGAGCGGTCGTAAAATGCGGATCCGCACAGCTCGTTCTTGCACCGCTTCAGTCGCCGCCAGGTGTCGGCACGTTGTGCCAGAAGGATTTCCGACCAGATTTCCGAGGCAACATATTTCCATCCTCGTCCCGACGGCCGAAGTTGCACGACACCGGCGTCGTCCGGCTCCAGTGATGCCGCGACCGACACTGGCGAGGGTGCAATTCCGGCGATGAGTTCCTCCACGACGTGACGGAGATCCCGTAGCTGCCCCGCATCGGCGTCGCTCAATTCAACGTGGAGTGCTTTGGAAGCCGTGGCCCCGTCCGCGAGCAAATCCGGAAAGTCGTACACGCCGATCGCCCGTGTGTTGAGGAGATCCTGGACGCGACCCAGACCGTCGGGAGCGGGCGCGAGGTGAAAGCGCGACGTTGGTGACATAGCCGAATGCTATTTGACTATGTCAACGGAAGCAAGTATGACTGACATAGTCAAAAGCAGTTCAGTTATGTCGGAGAGGTGAGTCGGATGGTTGCAATCGAAGGTGCGGTCGTGTTGGTGACCGGTGGGCAGCGCGGCCTGGGCAAGTCGATCGTCGACGAGTTCGTGGCGCGTGGGGCAGCGAAGGTGTACGCGACGGCTCGGTCGCCCAAGCCGTCGGACGACGCGCGAATAGTTTCCGAGCAGCTCGACGTCACGGACCCGCACTCCGTCGGGGCGCTGGCCGAGAAGCTCACCGACGTCACGATCGTCGTCAACAATGCAGGTACGACGGGGTCCGAGCCGCTTGTGGCGACGTCGCTCGATGCGGTCCGTACGGTGTTCGAAACCAACTTCTTCGGAGCACTGCTCGTTGCGCAGTCCTTTGCTCCGACGCTGCAGAGCAACGGCGGGGGAGCGCTCGTCGACATTCATTCGGCGCTGTCGTGGGTGAGCGGTGCAGGCGCGTACGGGGCGTCGAAGGCGGCGCTGTGGTCGGCGACCAATTCCCTCAGGCTCGAGCTTGCGCCGCAGGGGACCCTCGTGACCGGCGTGCATCTGGGGTACACCGACACCGACATGATCGCTGACCTCGACGTCCCCAAGAACGATCCGCGGGATGTGGCGAAGGCCATCGCCGACGCCGTCGAGAAGGGTGAGACCGAAGTCCTTGCCGACGACGTGAGCAGGTACTTCAAGTCCATTCTCGCCGGTCCGGTCGAAGGGCTGTCCATCACTGCTGGGGCCTGATTTCAGTTTCGAGCGGATGCTCCGTTAGACTCACCAACGCCGAAAGGCACGCCGCCTTAGCTCAGTCGGTAGAGCATTTCACTCGTAATGAAAAGGTCAAGAGTTCGATTCTCTTAGGCGGCTCCACCAGCAGGCCCTCTGTCTACAGAGGGCCTGCTGTGTATTGGTAGTAGTCTGACCGCGACGTCCATCGGTCGACTCCGGGAGTGCACATGACCTCACGCTTGCCCGACGTGTTCAGCCCGTCCGCCACCGAGTACGGCGAGCCCGTGAGGGTGGACGACCGCACGACAATCCTTCCGGTTTCGCGTCGTTCGGCTCGTGGCCGAGAAACCGCTGTGGGACTGTTCACCGTCACGGACGGCACGGCCACATGGACTCCAGCGGTCGATATGGGCCGCGTCAATCTGATCGGCGTGCTCACGGGATTCGTTGCAGCGACGTTGGGATGCGCAGCGGTGCTGAGGCGGCCGCCGTGGCCGAATGTCACCATCGAACGCTGAGGTTCACTCCACATCAATCTTGGAGATGTTCGGCGAATGCCCGTGCCGAGGCGAGGTCCTCGGCGTTCGGACGGCCTTTGCGGATGCCACCGACGAGCTTGAACGGACCGTAGGTGTCGAAGCCGCGCGACGAGAAGCCGGCGACGACCTCGAAACCCTTGCTCTCGAGTGCGTCGACGATCCGGGAGGAGTATCGGAAGAGCCGAGACTCGGGCAACCCGCTGGTCGCGAAGACGAATGCTCTGCGCCCGTTCTGCTGGGGCAAGGAGTCGATGAAGTCGAGCAGATCGGCGTGGAACTTGCCGAGGTAGATCCCGGATCCGAACCCGACGAGTTCGGCACCCTCCAGGTCTGCGTCGGCCGGCGACACGATGTCGGCGTCGAGGACTCCGGCCAAGGCGTCGGCGATCTTTCTGGTGTTTCCGTGCGCTACCGAAGTGCAGACAATGACTGATTTCCCCATGCATACGAGCTTAGCGACGCGTCATGCACATCCGAAACGCAAAACTACTCACAGGCATGTAATTCATCCAAACAGCCACCGAGCTGGGAAAACTGAGCTACGGCCGGCGGCTATCCACAGCCCATCCACAGGCACGGATCATTGGTCCTCGAGTTATCCCCAGATCTATCCACAGCCTGTTAGTGCATATGTTCGAATCAGGCGAACGCAGCCTCGAATGCATCGAGCGCGGTCTCGGGATCACCCGACGCCCAACCCTCCAGCCCGACGACACCGTCGTAACCGATCCGGCGCAGCGCCCGCGCAATCGCCGGATAGTTGATCTCCCCGGTCCCCGGCTCGCATCGGCCTGGCACGTCGGCTACCTGGATCTCGCCGACGTACGGGAGCGCCTCTTCCAGGAGGGCAATGAGATTCCCTTCGCCGATCTGTGCGTGATAGAGGTCGAGGTTCATCTTCAGATTCGGACTGTCGACGGCACGAACGAGTGCAAGTGTGTCCGACGCCGCAGCGAACGGCGTCCGAGGGTGGTCGACGGCGAGGTTCAGGTTCTCGAGTGTGAAGACGCGACCGGCCTTTTCGCCTAGTGCGGCGATCGAACGGAGGGTTTCGACCGCGGTCAGCCACATCGTCGGCGTCACCACGTCGACCGGACGCACCGGTAAGCCGTCGCCGTCGAGACCGGTGCCGTGGAGGTTCAGCCGAGGGCAGTCCAGCTTGTCGGCGACTACAAGCGACTCTGCGGCGGTCGAGAGCAACTGCTCGATGCCGTCGGGCTCGGTGAGATTGCCTTCCAGGTAGCCCGTCATGGACGAGAACGTTGCTCCGCTGGAGGCGAGGGCGTCGATATCTTTGGTGGCCCAGTTCCAGATCTCGACCTGGAATCCACGTTCCGAAATTCGCTTGACCCGATCGACGAAAGGGAGTTCCAGATAGAGCATTTCAGCGCTGGCGGCGAGAATCATGTCATGCCTCCAGTGCCACTGCGGCGCCGGTCTCGACGCTGCGGATGCAGGCGAGTGCGATCTCCAGTGCGGCGCGAGCGTCCTGACCGGTCACGACGGACCCAGTCCCGAACCTGATGGCGTCGACGAAGGCTGTGAATTCGCCGATGTAGGCCGAGCGCAGAAGTTCTGTGTCACTCCGCGCGGTATCGACGTGGAGCCCTGCCGCCCCGTACAGCGTCATGTTCGTGCTGCGTCCGTCGCCTGCAGTGACCATTCCTTCTGATCCGAAAACCTCGCCTCGGACGTCGTAGCCGTACAACGCACTGAAATTCGCCTCGGCCGTCGCGATGGCACCGTTGTCGAATTGCACTGTGACAACGGCGGTATCGAGGTGGCCACTGCCCTTCGCGTCCGGACGGACGAGCGCGTCGGCGACAGCAGTGACGCGCACGGCCTTGGCGCCTGGGTTGAGGAAGAGCAACGTATCGAAGTCGTGGATGAGGGTCTCGAAGAAGATCGTCCACGGCGGGATGCGCGACGGGTCGCCGCCGAACGGACCCGGATCGCGTGTCAACGACCGCAGAAGCTGTGGGGTGCCGATCTTTCCGTCGTCGATTGCCTTGCGCGCTGCAGCAAAGGCGGGAGCGAAGCGGCGATTGAACCCGACCTGCAGCACGACGCCTGCGGTCTCGGCGGCGGTGATTGCACGGTCCGCATCCTCGAGCGTCACGGCCATCGGCTTCTCGACGAAGACGTGCTTGCCTGCACCGGCGGATGCTACGACGAGGTCTGCGTGACTGCGAGCGGGTGCGGAGATGACGACGGCGTCGATGTCGGCGTCGCCCAGGGCGTCGTCGACGCTCGTGTAGGCCTTGGTGACGTCCAAGCTGTCGGCGAGTGCGCGAGCGGCACCGTCGACGGGATCGACGACGGCCTCGAGGACGGCACCGGGTACGCGTCGAGCAACGATTTCGGCGTGGTTCTTTCCGATTCGGCCTGCACCGATCAGGGCCACGCGAACCGCGGCGGCAGAGGATGTCATGTGATTCTCCAGTAGTGAATGTCCTGCTCAGAGCGGACTAGTACGTTCTAGTACGGAGAACGCTAGAGGGCTTCGAAGGATTGGTCAACTACCGTTTCCGTGAGAGGAAGGGAGCCACGTGGCCGACAGCACGCGCCCGACGATGGCCGACGTGGCCAGGATCGCCGGGGTTTCGCCTGCGCTCGTCTCGATCGTCATGCGCGGCGTCGAGGGTGCAAGCGTGGATACCCGCGCGCGCATCAAGGCGATCGCCGACGACATCGGGTACGTCCCGGACCGCCGCGCGCAGAAGTTGCGGCAGGCGAGTTCGCGGTTGATCGGCGTGACGTTCGACCTCGAACAACCGTTCCACAGCGACCTCGTCGAGCACATCTATTCGGCATCGGAGCGTCATGGATACGACGTCACGCTCAGTGCTGTGGCGCCGACGCGTGACGAAAGCCGCGCCGTTCAGGCGTTGTTGCGCGAGCGATGCGAAGCAGTGGTTCTGCTCGGATCGCACTTGAGCGCAACGGATCTGAAAGATATCGACGGACGAGCGCCTGTGGTGGAGTTGTTGAAGTCCACCGACGGCATCTCCTCGGTCCGCAGTGACGACGTCGCCGGTACCGAATTGGCCGTCGAACATCTGATCAAATTGGGACACAAGCAGATTGCGCACATCGACGGACGCCGCGCACCAGGAGCGGACGACAGGCGGCACGGTTTCTCCGCCGCTATGTGGCGGCACGGATTGGAGCCGGTGATCGTCGACGGAGGAATCACGGAAACCGAAGGTGCGGAGGGTATGCGGACACTTCTGGGATCCGAGGTGGTACCGACGGCGGTGGTCGCTTTCAACGATAATTCGGCGACGGGTGTGCTCGACCTTCTGCTGCGCCGAGGTATCGATGTTCCCGGTGAGATCTCGGTGGTGGGCTACGACGACTCGCGGCTGGCGCGCATCGCCCACATCAACTTGACATCGGTGTCGCAGGATGTCGAGGGTCTCGCGGACGCGGCGGTGGACAGTGTGCTCGGGCGCATCGGCGGCGGCGAACCTGTCGGCGTGGTGCTGGCCCCGAAGCTCGTCCGGCGGGGGACGGTGGCTCCGCCACCCGTGCGTGCGTAGTTACGTTCGGCGGTAATTACGCACGCACGGGTGAGGTCGCCGGTCGTGAGCGCGTAGTTACGTTCGGCGGTAATTACCCGCGCACGGGCGGCGGAGCCGCAAAGCATCTCATCCCCTTTTCTCACCCTCAACGCCCATCGCCGACGCCCCGGCCCTCTTAGGCTCGGAGGAAACGAGTTCCTTTACGGCCCGAGGGGAGCCTCGATGTTCTCTGCCCACAGATGCGCCGTGCTTGCAGCCGTGGTGCTGCTGGTCGCGTCGTGCGCGCAAGATGCGGACACGACTGCGGGGGCGAATTACGCAGACGACGGTGCGCCGGCCCCATACACCGAGCCGGTGAAGCTATCCAGCGAGAACGGCGTACTCGAAGTCCGACTGTCCGCACATCAGGGCACGGTCGCGCTCGACACTGCATCCGCGCTGGTGGATAACTTTCTTCTCTACGGCTACGAGATCATCCAGGGAACCGCGTCGGATGGCTCGACCAGCGGGCGCGACATCTATCCGGCGCCGACGCTAAGGGTCGACCCGGGGGAGCAGCTCGTCGTCCATTACGACAACGATCTGCAGGGCCTGACCATCGAGGACTTCTACGATCCGGCGTTCACACCGGCCGGTGCTGAGGTTCCGATCGTCCCGCCCGCGCTGGAACAAGCCCCACTCAACCTGCATACCCACGGGCTGCATGTGAGCCCGGACGGCAATGCCGACAACGTTCTCCTCGACATCCCAGCCGGCATGGGCAACCGATACGACTACGCGATTCCCGACGACATGCCGAACGGAATGTACTGGTATCACAGTCATTTGCACACACTCACTGCTCAACAGACCTACTTCGGTCTCGCCGGTCTGCTCGAAATCGGCCGCCCCGACGGTGACCTGCCCATCGTCACCGAGAACGACATCCCGATCAGGGACATGGCGTTGCAATACAACTTCGTGTTCGACAGGAAGGGTCAGGGAGCCCAGCTGAACGATCCCAACTGGCCGCAATACGTCAGCACGCTCGAGTCGCCTACCGGGGAACAACTCGCCGACGGTACCTACCGCCCCATCCTCGCGCCCGTCAATTTTGCCGAGACGACCGAGGGCGCGCAATACATGACCAATTGGTACACGGGCCCGCTGTCGCCGGACAACCATCGCGGCCAGAACCAGTTCATACCGGGCAATCTCCAGAGCTTCACGAGCGATACCGAGAATGTCCCCGCGGACCCGTCGCTGCCGGACAACCAACGCGACGTCCAGTTCACCGTCAACGGCGGATTTCAGCCCGAGCTGAAGGTGAAGCCGGGGCAGACCGAGATCTGGGTGCTGGCCAACGTCAGCGATTTCGCCTACATGCCTTTGCAACTCACCGAAACGGCCACGGGCAATCACCCGGTATTCTCCCTTGTCGGCCAGGACGGCAACCCGTTCGGAGAAGTGCAGCGTCCCGTCGACGGCGACGGCACCCGCCTGGTCATACCGCCGGGTTCACGCTATTCGATCGCGGTCACGATGCCGGAGCAAGGCGAGCTCATTCTCGAGATGCCACCACTCGAGGGTGCGAAACCTGTGGTCAACGATGGAATCCTCTATACGAACAACGGAACCGACAATCCGCCTGCGACGCTCGGGAAGGTGACGGTCGACCCGTCGATCATCAGTTACGCCGACGGCTTCTTCACGTTCCCCACCCAAAAGCTCTTGCAGGTGACGCCCGAGGAGGGCGATGGGGTCACCGTGCCGTTCGAACCCGGGCAGAAGCTCGACGCGTACACCTCGTTCGTCGATACGGCGTCGATGCCGGTGGACGTGACGCGCGAACTCGTCGTATCCGGAGGCTTCTCCAACGACAAGGCAAGCACCAGCGATCCGAAGGCGTTCACGTACGAGTTCGCGGCCAACACCTTTCCTAACATCCCACTGATCCAACCAAGACTGAACTCCGTCGAGGAATGGAAGATCACCAATCTCAACAACGACGAACACCCGATGCACATACACGTCAACGACTTTCAGGTCACCGAGATCGTCGATCCGGTTGCGGGCACGGTCACCGGAGTGCAGCCGTGGGGTCAGGACAACGTCAACGTTCCGGCGCCCGTCACCGACGATCAGGAGAACGCGCTGGAACCGGCGTCGGTCACCCTGCGGACGAAGTTCACCGAGTACACCGGCACGTTCGTCATTCACTGCCATCGACTCAACCACGAGGACAACGGATTGATGGCGTTGGTGAGCGTGATTCCCGAAGTGTCGAGCTACGCGGTGGGAATCCCCGGATCGCCAGGAGTGGACGCGCGAGTCCAGGTGTACGACGCCGCAGGCGATCGCCCGCTTGCGTCCGTGACTCCGTTCCCGGGGTTCGAGGGCACACCGTCGGTCGCCATGGGCGATGTCAACGGCGACATGGTGCTCGACCTGATCGCCGGGACCGGTCCCGGTACAGCGCCAGAAGTGGTCGCCTACAGTGCTGTCGGCACTACTCCGTTCGCTGCCGAACTCGCACGTTTCGCCCCACTGCCCGACGCCTTCGACGGTGGTGTCGTCGTCGCAGCGGCCAATATCGATGGTAATGCGTTGCGTGACAACATCATCGTCGGATCCGGCCCCGGTATGGAGTCGCAGGTGACGGTGTACTCGTCGACCCTGCCGACCGAAAATTCCGCCGCCCCGGAGATCTTCGACGCCTTCACCCCGTACCCCGGGTCCGACAGCGGCGTCACGCTCGCCACCGGAATGGTCGACGCCTCCTCCGGGCGAAAGACCATCGTCACCGCGCCAGGGCCTGGGGATGCGCCGTTGGTGAAGACGTTCCGATACGACCTGTTCGAACCGACTGCTGCGTCCGAGGGGCACACCCACGACGAAGGACCCCAGATCACCTCGGAGTTCTTGGCGTTCGACGAGACGTACACCGGGGGAGTCTCCCTGGCGACAGGATGGGTCGCCGGTGTGGAGGGTGGAGCGCAGTCGATCGTGGCCGGGATGACGGGGGGAGACGGAACCGTCAGGACCTTCTCGTCGGGCTCGCGTCTCGACGGCGGGCCGGAGATGTATCTGAACTCTCCGAACCATCACGGTGGGGCAGTGGAGTTCGCCCAGACCTCGTCGTTCGTCCCATTCGCGGGCAGCGGCGTCGCGGTGGCGACCACGGCGACGACGTCCGGTGCAGATCTGTTGGTCTCCGGCGCGGGAGGCGAGGTACGAAAGTTCAACATGATCCGTCCCGACCCGTCGGCGAGCACGCTGGTTCCGCTGCAGGTCGGCGGGCTGAACCCGTCAGGCAGAAACCCGTCGGGAAATGGTCAGGCTCTTCCACTCGGTGGCCGCTGACAGCGCTAGGAAGGACAAGCGATGAACCTGGGAACCATAGGTGAGGTGAAGCGGCCGACGTCGCTCGACCAGATCGAAGATTGGCGGGACGGGTACGCCTGGTTGGCGGGCGGCACGTGGCTGTTCTCCGAACCGCAGGTCGACCGCGATACGTTGATCGATCTGGACGGGTTGGCGTGGCCCGCGCTGACCGTGACGGACGAGGGTCTCGAGATTGCCGCAACATGCCGGATAGCCGAGTTGTTCGCGTTCGACGGGCCCACGGACTGGACCGCGACTGCGCTGTTCGGCGATTGCTGTCGCTCGTTGCTGGCATCGTTCAAGATCTGGAACGCAGCGACGGTCGGCGGCAACATCTGCATGTCTCTTCCTGCGGGCGCGATGATTTCGTTGACCGCTGCCCTCGACGGCGTGTACACGCTGATTCCCCGGGTCGGCCCCGCGCGAGCTGTCGCCGCGAGGGACTTCGTGACCGGTGATCATGCGAACGTCCTCGGGCCCGGTGAACTGCTCAGGTCCGTTCACCTGCCTGCCGAATCGCTGCGTAAGCGCTACGCGTGGCGACAGCAGTCGCTGGTCCATGCGGGCCGATCCGCAGCCTTGATCATCGGTACCTGCGCAACCGATGGTTCGGACTTCACGCTGACGGTTACCGCGGCGACGCCTCGGCCGGTGCAGTTCCAGTACGAGAAGATTCCCAGTGGCGAGCAGCTCCGAACGGATATCGCGCAGGAGACCGAAGCAGACGGCTTCTTCCAGGACGTCAACGGTTCTGCGCCGTACAAGAAACACCTGACTTACTACTTCGCCGAGCAGATCCGTATGGAGTTGGCATGAGTGAATTCGACGTCGACGGGAAACTCTTCTCGGCCGAACCGGAACCGGGACAATGCCTTCGGACCTTCCTGCGCGATCGAGAGATCTACGGGGTGAAGAAGGGGTGCGATTCCGGGGACTGCGGCGCATGCACAGTGTGGCTGGACGGGAAGCCGTTTCACTCGTGCCTCGTTCCGGCGTTCCGCGCCGAAGGCAAGAAGGTGACCACCGTGCAGGGACTCGCGGACGGGGACACGCTACACACGATGCAGCAGTCGTTCCATGACGCGCAGTCGTTTCAATGTGGTTTCTGCGCAGCGGGAATGATCATGACGGCTGCAGCGCTGACGGACGAGCAGAAGCAAGATCTGCCGCGTGCGCTGAAAGGAAATCTGTGTCGCTGCACGGGCTACAGATCCATCGCCGACGCCGTTCACGGTCTCACCGAGGTCGAGCAGGATGTTGCTGGAAAAGCCTGTGGGGCAAGCCTTGCCAACCCGTTCACCGAAGACATCGTCACCGGCCACGCGAAGTACACGATGGACGTCACCGTCCCGAACCTTCTTCACCTGAAGGTGCTCCGCTCACCGCACGCGCATGCGCGAATCACGAACATCGACAGAACTTCCGCGCTTGCCGTCCCCGGGGTGGTGGCGGTGTTCACCCACGAGGATGTCCCGCACCGGCTCTACAGCACCGCGCTGCACGAGGACCACCTGGTGGATCCCGACGACACCCTGATCCTTGACGACGTCATCCGGTTCGTCGGACAGCGTATCGCTGCCGTGGTCGCCGAGACAGAGGCTGCGGCCGAGGCGGGCTGCCGTGCGCTGAACGTGACTTATGACGAACTCCCTGCAGTCTTCGACCCGTTCTCGGCGATGGAACCCGGCGCACCCGTGCTGCACGACAAGGGATTCGAGGAGAACGGCAACATCTTTGTCGACATTCACGGGGAGGTCGGCAGTGTCGCCGACGGTTTCGCACGGGCCGATGCGGTGCACGAACGCACCTACTCGACCTCCCGCGTGCAGCATGCCCACCTCGAGACGCACGGCTCGATCGCCTGGCGCGGCGACGACGGCCGTTGGCATGTCCGCACGAGTACCCAGGCACCGTTCGTCGTGCAGGCCAAGCTCTGTTATCTGCTCGGCCTCAGAGCACGTGACGTGCATGTCTTCACCGAACGCGTCGGCGGCGGCTTCGGCGGCAAGCAGGAGATGATCTCCGAGGATCTCGTGCTGTGGGCGACCATGAAGCTCGGACGGCCGGTCAAATGGGAGTGGACGCGCGAGGAAGAGTTCATCGGCTCGACGACGCGGCATCAGATGACGACCAGGGTCAAGCTCGGCGCCACCCGCGACGGAACCCTGACCGCGCTCGAGGTGTACGTGGTGTCCAACACCGGCGCCTACGCCAACCATGCGAGCGAAACCCTTGCCGCTGCGCTCGGTAGTCCTCTCGCTGCATACCGGTGCTCCAACAAGAAGGCACTCGGTTTTGCGGTGTACACCAATGTGATTCCAGGAGGTGGCTTCCGGGGATACGGTGCCTCGCAGACCACGTTCGCCATCGAATGTGCGATGGACGAACTTGCGCACCTGCTCGGCATGAGCCCACTTGCGCTGCGTCGAAGGAACATGGTCGGACCGACGGATCTTGTCGAGTCGGTCTGGGACGGCCCGAGCGATGCGAGCTTCGGCAGTTACGGACTCGATCAGTGTCTCGATCACGTCGAGGCCTCGCTTGCCCAGGGCAATGGCGTCGAACCCCCGGAGGGCGACGACTGGCTCGTCGGGACCGGAATTGCCCTCGCCTTGCTCGAGTGTGGGCCCCCGACCGAGCATCGGTCGGGCGCAGAGATGACCCTTCTCGAAACCGGCACGTACCACCTCGCGGTGGGATCCTCGGAGATGGGCAACGGAATCACCAACGCGCACCGACAGATTGCCGCAGGCGTTCTCGGAACCAAGGCCTCCGGCGTCGACATCGTAAACGCGGACACCGACAGGACACTCTACGACACGGGGACGTTCGCGAGCACGGGCACCGTGGTCGCAGGGAAAGCAGTACACCTGACGGCGCTGGCCTTGAAAGACGACATCCTCTGCTTCGCAAGCGAATACAGCGGAAGTCCGCGCGAGGACTGCGAGCTGGAGGGCGACGCCGTCGTGTGCGGCGGCCGGCGGATTCCGCTGTCCGATCTGTACACCGCGCGAAAGGAATCCGGTCGGAAGCTGCACGCTACTCGCAAGGCGTATCTGACGCCTCGGACCATAGCGTCGAACGTGCATGGAGTCCGTCTGGCACTGCACAAGGTGACCGGTGAGATCAGGATTCTGCAGAGCGTGCACGGCGCCGACATCGGCCGACCCATCAATCCCCTGCAATGTCGCGGTCAAATCGACGGTGCGGTCGGGATGGCGTTCGGATGGGCGTTGACCGAGAACATGGTGCACGGCCCGACGGGCGCAGTGATCAATCCGAACTTTCGCAACTATCGGATCCCGGCGTTCGCGGATCTGCCTCCGACGGAGGTGTTCTTCGCCGACACCTACGACACGATCGGGCCGATGGGCGCGAAATCGCAGGGTGAGTGCGCGATCAACCCGGTGGCCCCTGCTGTGTCGAATGCACTCCTCGACGCGACCGGTATTCGGTTCGATTCGTTGCCGTTCACTCCGGACCGCATCTTCGACAAGCTGACGGCCCTGTAGTTCAGCCGGACCGCCGAGTCAGAATCGGCGTCGGAAGCGCATTCCGATTGGACGACCGTCTGGATCGACGAACAGTCGGTACGCCACGGCCGCGAGCCGCTGCTGCCACTGTGGAGGTACGTCGATCTCGTGGCGACGCAGTCTTCCAGTCGGCCTCGGCGAGGTAGACGGTGCGCGGTGCCACTCGTCCAGGCGCGTCGCGCTGCTGCTGACGGCGTCGAAGAACGAACCGGGATCCACGAGGTCCTCGTCGTCGCCCGGCGCGCGGCCCAGGTGTTCACGAGCAAGTTCGAGTCGAAGATCGCGGGCGAACACCCGCGCACCGTCACCGAGGCCCCCGGGGTCGGTGGGCGCCCGCAGGTCGCGCTCCTCGTCGACGATGGCTGCCGTCAGTTCCGAGTCGTGAGTCCACGACCGCCGATTGAAGTTGTCGGAGCCGACAGCTGCCCATACGTCGTCGACGATGCACACCTTCGAGTGCACATACACCGGAATTCCTCGGTCGTTCTCCAGATCGAGGACGAGGACTCGGTCGCTCCCCGCGTCCCGGATGACGTCCAGGGCCGCGGAGTGGCCGAGCAGCGCGGACGGAATGGTCAGCGAACTGTCGTCGTCGAGGTGCTTGGGGACGACGATGACCAGCCGTAGATCGGGAGAGCGACGCAACGCGGCCGCGAACACCCGGGCGACGTCCACCGACCACAGATATTGGTCCTCGACGTAGATCAGGCGACGCGCACGACGCAGCACCTTGGCGTACGCACGAGCTGCGCTGCGCTCGCCGCGGGTCGCGAATGGGTACGCGGGGCGACGGCGTGGGTACGTGCGGACGAGCTGTACAGCGCACGTGCCCGCAACGTCCGGCTCGTCGTGCTGGGCGGGGAGTACGGACGGCTCGCGCGTGACTCCGCGAAGGATGTCGGGGATCGCGTGCCACGGCAGCCGAGACAGTGCAGCCGGATCCTCCCAGCGCTCGCGGAAGACATTCTCGATGTCGCGGACGGTTGGACCCTCGAGCTGTACCTGCATGTCGTGCCAGGCGGGTATCTCGCCGTATTCGGGCGGGAACGGTCTGCTGACGGGGTCACCGAAATGGTCGGCGTCGTCGCGTCTGGCGCGGGCGAGGTCGATACCGCCGACGAACGCCACGTCGGACTTCGCGGGGTCCCGGTATCGGATGACGACGAACTTCTGATGGTGGCTGCCAAGCACGAGAACCCGCTGATCGAGGATGACCTCGCCGCCCGCTTCCTCCAGTCGAAGTGCCAGCTTCCGATTCTTCGGGCCGGTGAACCCCAATGTCTCGATGTGCGACCGCCAGACCATGCCCTTGACGATTCCGCCGCGGCCTGCAACGCCGGCAAGGGCGTCCTCGACCGTCACGTCGTCGGTCAGGAGCTGCTCGGGATCGCCGCGCCAATCGGTGAACATGACCAGATCGCCCTCGCCGGCCTCGTCGAGAGCGGCGGCAAGGGCCGCGAAGTACGGCTTGCCGTGCACGAGCGGGGTGACCCTGTTGCCTTCCGTCCACGCTTCGATCCGGGTATCCGGGTTTCCCCGTTCCTCCGAGCTCAGAAACCACGGATGCTCGGAATCGAACTTCTGGACCTGCTCGTTCAAGGCAGCGCTGCTGCGTCCGAGGCGCTCCGCCAGAGCGTCGATCGATCGCCGTAGCGGCTGGGGTATCACGATGAGGAATTGTGTCAGAACCGGCGCCGCGTCCCGCGCCCACCTGCCGAGATCGAAGTTGTGACGAGTATGTGGGCGAGAATTGTGCACAACCTCGATCTCGACGACGCCAACAAATTGCGACGGAGTCGCCTAGTTCAGCGTCGTGATGTGATCCCGGGAAAATGCGACGCGCTCGTCGAGTCGATCGGACTGCACCTTGTTCACCCACTCCGGATCGGCGAGCAGTGCACGACCTACTGCGACGATGTCGAATTCGTCGCGAGCGAATTGTTCGAGAAGCGGATTCAGATCGGTGGTGCCCGACGCGGCGTCGGGGCCCCATGCGCCGTCGAACACCTTGTCCAGACCGACCGATCCGACGGTGATCGTCGGGAGTCCAGTGATCTCCTTCGTCCAACCGGCAAGTCCGCGAACGGCGTCCGATCCGGCGAGGTCCGGAAACTCCGGTACCCAGTGGCGGCGGGTCGACGGGTGGAACACGTCGACTCCTGCATTCACCAACGGCGTCAGAACCTGCTCGAGTTCCTGCGGGGTCTGCGCGATCTTGGCGTCGTAGAAGCCGGCCTTCCACTGCGAGTAGCGGTAGACGATGGCGAAATCGTCACCCACTTCGGCGCGGATGGCCGCCACGACCTCGGCGGGAAAGCGGGTACGCGCTTCGAGTGAACCGCCGAAGCGATCTTCACGAACATTGGTTGTCTGCCAGAAGAATTCGTCGAGCAAGTAGCCGTGCGCACCGTGCAGTTCGACGCCGTCGAATCCGACGCTTTTCGCGTTGGCTGCCGCGTCGACCCAATACTGGATCAACTGATCGAGATCGGCGCTGGTGAATGCGCGACCGAGCGGCGTGCCGTCGAGACCGAGTCCCGACGGGCTGACGGTGGTGACGTCGGGGTTGAGGCGAGGCTCCTCGCCGCGCTGAACACCCAGATGCCAGAGCTGGGGAATGATCGACGAGCCCTCGGCATGCACAGCGTCGACGACTGCGCGCCAGCCGTCCAGGCTCTCGTCGCCGTAGATGAGGGGGACGCGGGTATCGGGACCGGCCGCGGGGTCGGGGATCAGCGTGCCCTCGGTGATGATCAGGCTCGTGCCGCCTGCCGCACGTTTGCGGTAGTACTCGGCAACGTTCTCTCGCGGCACGCCGCCAGGTGAGAATGCGCGGGTCATCGGAGCCATGGCAAAGCGATTGCGCAGTTTCAAGGACTTCACCTCGATCGGTGTGAAGAGCCCTGCGGTTTCCTGTGTCTTTGTCGCGGTGTCGGTCACCTCGTGCACCAACCGGCGGCCGAGGGACGTTATTCCTGCCTGCGCCTGCGGAATGCCTGCGTAAATTGCCGAATGATATACCTGGGTGATGAAGGTTACAGGCAAGGTTGCCGTTGTTACCGGTGGAGGCGGCGGGATCGGGGGCGCACTTGCGGAGCGTCTGGTGTCGGAGGGCGCGAGGGTCGTCGTGTCGGACTTGGACCCGGTGTCGGCGTCGAAGGTGGTGGACCGACTCGAACAGGGTTCGGCGGTGTCCCTCGGCGGTGACGCCTCCAAGACCGAGGACATCGCTGCACTGATCGCGCTCGCCGAGGACACGTTCGGACCGGTCGATCTGTACTTCGCGAATGCGGGGATCGGCGGAGCCCCAGGGCTCGAGGCCTCCGAGGCGGACTGGGATCTGTCGATCGACGTCAACCTGCGAGCGCACATCAGGGCGGCGCAGTTGCTCGTCCCGAAGTGGCTCGAACGCGGCGAAGGGTACTTCGTCAGTACCGCGTCTGCAGCCGGTCTTCTGACGCAAATCGGTTCTGCGACATACTCGGTCACCAAACATGCTGCCGTCGGGTTCGCTGAATGGTTGAACGTGACCTACGGGGACCGCGGCATCAGGGTCAGTTGCCTGTGCCCCATGGGCGTCAATACGAAATTGTTGTACGAGGGGCAGGAGTCCGGTAGTGCGCTCGGCGCCGCCGCGACGAAGGCGGTGTTGTCGGCCGGTGACGTGCTCGAGCCCGCGGACGTCGCCGAGATCGTTCTCGGCGCGATGGACGCCGAACAATTCTTGATCCTCCCGCATCCGAATGTGCTCGACATGTACCGCAACAAGGGTGCAGATTACGACAGGTGGCTGCGCGGCATGCGTCGCTACCAGAAAGCCCTTCTGGGCGAAAACAATTGAGGAGAAACGTGTCGTTCTTCGAAACCACCGACCGCGGCCTGCAGTATCAGACCGACCTGCTCGAGTTCATGGACTCGCATGTGTATCCCGCGGAGTCGGTGTACGACGAACAGATGCGCGAACTCGGCGATCCGCACGGGCAACCCCAGATCATCGAGGACCTGAAGAAGGAGGCCAGGTCTCGCGGTCTGTGGAACCTCTTCCACCCACATCCGGAGTGGGGCCCCGGTCTGACCAACCTCGAGTACGCGCCGCTCGCGGAGATCATGGGACGAAGCCTGCTCGCGCCCGAGGCATGCAACTGCAACGCGCCGGACACCGGCAACATGGAAGTCTTCACCCTCTTCGGTACCGACGAGCACAAAGAGAAGTACTTGAAGCCGTTGCTGGACGGCACGATTCGCTCGGCGTTCGCGATGACCGAGCCGGATGTTGCGAGCTCGGACGCCACCAACATCGCGATGAAGATGGAACGCGACGGTGACGACTACATCCTCAACGGGCGCAAGTGGTGGACATCGAACGCGCTGCACAAGAACTGCAAGGTGCTCATCGTCATGGGCAAGACCGAACCGGACGCTGCGAGTCACCGTCAACAGTCGATGCTCGTCGTTCCCATCGATGCGCCCGGAGTCACCATCGTGCGAAACCTGCCGGTCTTCGGATACATCGATCGTGAGGGTCATGCCGAGGTCTTGTTCGAGGATGTGCGGGTGCCGTCGAAGGACGTGCTGAAGGGGCCGGGCGAAGGCTTCGCGATCAGCCAGGCTCGCCTCGGGCCAGGACGTATCCACCACGCGATGCGCACCATCGGCGTTGCCGAACGAGCTCTCGAATTGCTTTGTCGGCGTGCAGTATCGAGAGTCACCTTCGGCAAGCCGATCGCCACGCGATCCAACATCGGGGACTGGATAGCAGAAGCGCGAATCGAGATCGAGAAGACGCGGCTGCTGACCCTCAAAGCCGCCTACCTGATGGACACCGTCGGGAACAAGGAAGCGCGCACGGAGATCGCGGCCATCAAGGTCGCAGCACCCGAGATGGCGTTGAAGATCATCGACCGAGCCATTCAGGTACACGGCGGAGGCGGCGTGAGCAACGACTTCCCACTCGCGATGATGTACGCCCACATCCGCACCCTCCGGCTCGCCGACGGACCGGACGAGGTCCACAAGATGTCGATCGCGCGGATGGAGCTGAAGAAGTACCTGTGAGACGGCTGACGTCGCATGTGAACGAAAATGCATAGGGGTCTACGTATTTCCGCTCACATGCGCCGACGGCGCCTACAGGTGAATCACCCCGCGCATGTTCTTTCCGTCGCGTAGATCCTGGTAGCCCTCGTTGACCTGCTCGAGTGAGTACGTGCTGGTGATCAGTTCGTCGAGCTTGAGCTGACCGGCGTCGTAGAGCCGCAGGAGCCGCACGATGTCGTACTGCGGGTTGGCCGAACCGAACAACGTTCCCTTGATGGTCTTCTGGTTCAGCGTCAGGTCGGTGCCCGACACATGGACCGTCAGGGCCTCGGGATCGGCGAGTCCGGTGATGACGACGGTGCCGCCCTTTCCGATGGCTGCGGTGGCAGCCTGCACGACCTCTTCGTCGACGGTACCGACAAGAATCAGCGCCTGATCTGCGCCCTGACCCCAAGTCAGCTCGGTGAGCTTCTCCTGAGCCGATGCGGCGTCCGCGAAAGCGTGTGTCGCACCGAATTTCAGCGCCTGATTGCGCTTGAACTCGAGAGGGTCGACGACGAGAACATGCTTGGCTCCGGCATGCACAGCGCCCTGGACGGCGTTGATGCCGAGGCCACCGATGCCGTAGATGATCACCGAGTCGCCCGCGCGCACACCGCCCGCGTAGACGGAAGTGCCCCATCCTGAGGGCACACCGCAGCCGACGAGAACCGCTGTCTCCAAGGGCAACCAGTCGTCGATCTTGACGACGGAGTGCTGCGAGATCGTCGCTCGTTCGGCGAAGGTGCCGAGCATGCACATCGCGCCGAATTCGGTGCCCTTGCTGTCGCGACGACGGAATGAACCGTCGGGCATGCATCCTTCGAGGATCGTTGCGCCCATGTCGCACAGGTTCTGCCGCCCCGTCGAACAGTAGCGGCAGGTGCCGCAGTTCGGAATGAACGAGCAGACCACATGATCACCGGGTTTGACCTTGGTGACGCCTGGTCCGACTTCCTCGATGATCCCGGAGCCTTCGTGCCCGCCGACGATCGGGAAACGAGGTGGCAGATCACCGTCGAGCAAATGAAGATCCGAATGGCACAGCCCGGCTGCCACATACTTGATGAGGACTTCGCCTGGTCCGGGTCCGTCGAGTTCGAGCTCGAGGATCTCGAAAGGCTTGTGTGCTTCGAACAGTACTGCTGCTTTCGTCTTCACAGGGAGATCTCCTCGCGGTAGATGAATACGACGTGCCGGCAGCCCGCACCCCGTATTGCTGCATCTGCATGCATGCCTAGATCGTGACGCGCATCACGTCCGCGAAGTGTTCAGAAACTGGACGTTCTAATAGATGCCGAGTTCTTTCATGCGCTTGTACAGCGTGGTGCGGCTGATGCCGAGGCACTCGGCGGTGGCTGCCTTGTTGCCTCCACAGCGTGCGAGTTCGTGGACGATAGCGTCGCGCATCGCGGCGTCGAGGGCCGTAAGCCGACTGGAGGCACCTTTCCCGCTGGGACGGACGAGGTCGCGTTCGGTGATGTCGCCGACGGACCGGCGGGCAGCTGCGTCCGTGACCTCGTCGCGGAGTTCGCCGATGTTGCCCGGCCAGTCGTAGTCGATCAGCGCCCGCATGGCGGCGGGTGTGAAGCGGGCGCGGGATCCGATTTCTGCCATCATGGCGCGGACCAGGTCGGGGATCTCGTGGCGACGAGACCGCAGCGGCCCGAGCTCGAGTGTCTGCGTACACAACGACAGTAGTTGGCGATGCTCGGGAGCGGGCGCGTCGTGAGTCGAACCGGAGAGCGCAAACCAGCCGTGGGCGGTCTTCAGAATCGAGTGCAACCGATGCGCGACGGCTGCGTCGGCGAGATGTACGTTCTTCACCACGACGTCGCGGCCGGCGGAGACCTCAGCCGCGATGTCGGTCAGCCATGTCGACGGCGCCGAGGTGACCAGGTCGGCAGCATCGAACCAGCGCGGACTGCGCGCGGCGGTCAGGCGCGTCAGCGTCGTCGACTTCCCTGTTCCTGGTTCACCGACGACGCACAGAGACTTCGAGACCGGCGTCGACGCCCGCTGCCGAAGGGGCTCGTCGCGCATGTCGACTTCGATGACGACGCCGGTCGCCGACACCGGCCGCTCCCATCGAACAGTCACCTGCACACCTGAATTGAGCGTGACGGAATCGATGATGCCGCTGCGACGAATCGAATCGTCGGTGAGCGAGCGGAGCGCGGCATGGTCGATACTGTCGACGAGGTGTGCGGCAGCGGTGTTCTCGAGCAGGAGTTCGTCGCCGATCGCGATCACCGGCGCCCCACGGCGTCGAGCAGAACTGTGTTGGAACGCCTGAAACAGCCGTTGCTCGCCGCTGCGAGTCTCCTCCAGCAATCTGCTCTGTATGTCCTGAGCTGAGTGGACGAGCATCGGCTCGAGAAGTGGATTGTCCTGGGATGCAGCGAAAGTGATATCCAGGACGCCTTCGATGTGCTTGGTGATCGGGTGGAAGAGCGGATAGCCGTAGCAGCCGAAGCCCTTCATCGACTCCATGTAGTGCTCGTCCCCGCGTACTGCGAGCGGTGCGCGGAGTTCGAAGGACGTCGAAATGGAATTGGTGCCCGACGCCTCCTCGGTGAAGGACCTGCCGACGACCGCGCCGACGCCGAAGACCTTGTCGCGAAGTTCGCGGGTACCGAACCGAAGGTCGACGAGACGAGCATCGCGATCGGCCAGCATCACGCAGTAACCGGACCCGTCGAGCACGCTTTCCATCCGGTCGAGAATCGGGTTGGCGGCGGCGAGGAGGCGACTGCGGCGGTCGACGTCACGCAGGCTCGATTGTTCGAGGGAATGCGCAGGTTCCAATCCGCTCGACGCAGAGCGTTGCCAGGACAAGGCGATCTGTTCACGGACCACGAAGCGCTCCTTGGCATCTACTCTTCTACCCGACTCTAACTACCAGGGGCGGACGTGCGTGGCTGCTTCGACAACTACGGTCCTCGATTCGCGGGTAGCGTTTTTCTCATGGCTTACAGATACCTCGGAAACAGCGGACTCAAGGTCTCGGAGATCACGTACGGCAACTGGCTCACCCACGGCTCGCAGGTCGAGAACGACGTCGCCACCAAGAGCGTGCACGCCGCACTCGATGCGGGCATCACCACGTTCGACACCGCCGACGTCTACGCCAATGGCGCCGCAGAGACGGTGCTGGGCGAGGCACTGAAGGGCGGACGTCGTGAATCGCTGGAAATTCTCACCAAGGTGTACTTCCCAGTCGGGCCGAAGGGTCCCAACGACACCGGACTGTCGCGCAAGCACATCTTCGAGGGAATCAACGCATCGTTGCAGCGCTTGAACACCGACTACGTCGACCTCTACCAGGCACATCGGTACGACGTCGAGACACCGCTGGAAGAGACCATCGCCGCGTTCGGCGACGTCGTCCGCCAGGGCAAGGCTCTGTACATCGGAGTGTCGGAGTGGACCGCCGATCAACTCAGGCGCGGCCAGTCTCTCGCTCGGGAGAACGGTTTCTCCATCGTTTCGAACCAGCCTCAATACTCGGCTCTGTGGCGCGTCATCGAAGCCGAGGTGATTCCGGCGTCGAAGGAGCTGGGAATCTCGCAGATTGTGTGGTCACCGATCGCGCAGGGCGTGCTCACCGGCAAGTATCTACCAGGTCAGCCGCTTCCCGAGGGTTCGCGCGCCACCGACGACAAGGGTGGCGACAAGATGATTCAGCGTTACCTGAACGACGAAACCCTCAGGCGGGTACAGGAACTCAAGCCCGTCGCCGAAGGGCTCGGGGTGACCTTGGCGCAGCTCGCGGTCGCCTGGGTGCTCGCGAACGACAACGTCGCGGCTGCACTCGTCGGCGCCTCGCGGCCCGAGCAGATCACCGAGAACATCAAGGCATCCGAGATCACCTTGGGCGCCGATGTGCTGAAGAAGATCGACGACGCCTTGGCTGGATCCATCGAAACCGACCCGGCCAAGACCCAGTCCCCGGAGACTCGCCTGGCTTAGGCGGCTTCGCCGCCCGTGCGTGCGTAGTGACCGCCCGACGTAATTATTCACTCACGAGCGGTGACCTGGTCGTGAGTGAATAATTCCCTTTCTGTGTCACTACGCACGCACGGGGCGGAACGCCACTAAGGTGGCCTGCATGGCGACGTCGATTCAGCGCTTACGCAGGTCAGCTCCGCTCCCGAATGTCCCGGCCAAGGTGGTGGTCGTTGGGGGAGGGTTCGGTGGGTTCCACGCCCTTCGCCGATTGCAGCGGCTTCTCGAGCCAGAGCGGGCGACGCTGACGCTCGTCGCCCCTACCGACTACATGCTCTACAGTCCGCTGCTGCCCGAGGTGGCGACGGGTGTGCTCGATCCACGCGACATCGCCGTCTCCATTCGACAGACGCTCAGGCGCACCCGGACGGTGATCGGGCATGTGGCGAGCGTCGACTTCGCGGAGCATCGACTTCGGGTCGAGGGCCGCGACGGGGAGTCGGAGATCGAATGGGACAAGCTGATCCTCGCGCCAGGTTCGGTGACGCGTCAGTTCGACATTCCCGGTGTGGCCGAGAATGCGCACGGACTCAAGACACTCAGCGAAGCGACGTTCATCCGCAACCACGTTCTCGCGCAGCTCGATGCGGCGGATTCGTTGCCGGATACTCCTGCTGGACGCAAAGAGCGCATCGAACGGCTCACTGTCGTCGCTGTCGGCGCGGGATACACCGGCACCGAATTCGTGGCGCAGATGCAGAACTGGATCAAAGGTATTGCGACACGGTGGGCAAGCATCGATCCGAACGATGTGCGGTGGCTCCTGGTCGACCTCGCACCTGCCGTACTTCCTGAGCTGGGGGAGGACCTCGGCAAGGAAGCGCTCGGCGTGTTGAAGGAGCGCGGCGTCGAGGTGCGCTTGGAAGTGACGGTGGAATCTGCGACGCCCACCTCGGTGACGTTGACCGATGGAACGGTCGTCCCGTCCCGAACGCTGGTGTGGGGCGCCGGGGTCGCGCCCAGCCCGCTGATCGCAAAGCTCGGATTGCCGACGGAAAAGGGACGATTGACCGTCGACGCGGACATGTCGGTGCCTGGAGTTCCGGATGTCTGGGCCATCGGCGACGCCGCGGCCGTACCCGACATTGCAGCGGACCCGTCGAAACCGACCCCTCCGACTGCCCAGCACGCGCAGCGTCAAGGCGTACGGGTCGCTCGCAACGTGGCGGCGAGCCTGGGCGTCGGGAAGTCCAAGGATTATGTGCACAAGGATCTGGGGTTGGTAGCAGATCTCGGCGGATTCGACGGTGTTGCAAAGCCTTTGGGGGTACCGTTGAAGGGGCCGATCGCCAAGTTCGTGGCCAGGGGATATCACCTGTATGCGCTGCCGACCGCCGGGGCCCGGGTGCGTGTGGCGACCGATTGGCTCTACAACTCGATCCTCCCGACCCGGGTGGTCAACCTCGACCAGGTGCGGTCCGAGGATGCGCTGATCGCGAAGGCCCAGGGGCAGTAGGACGGCTCCGCCGCCCTGTGCGTGAGTGATTACCTCCCGACGTGACTATGCACGCACGACCCGGCCGTGGGTCGTGCGTGCATAGTGACGGCCCGCAGTAACTACGCACGCACGGGCGGCGTAGCCGCTAGCTCAGGTGATGAACCTCCTGGAGGCCGTAGACCGGGGTGTCGATTCCTTCGTAGCGGGCCTTGATCTGCAGCGCGAGGTACAGCGAATAGTGCCGGGACTGATGAAGATTGCCGCCGTGGAACCACAGGTTCTCCTGCTGCGTCGGCTTCCACATGTTGCGTTGCTCGCCCTCCCACGGGCCGGGGTCCTTGGTGGTGTCGGAGCCCAGTCCCCAGACCTTGCCGACCTTGTCGGCCGTCGCCTGATCGATGAGGTCGGCGACCCACCCGTTCATCGAGCCGTAGCCGGTGGCGTAGACGATCAGGTCGGCGGGAAGTTCACTGCCATCTTCCAGCACCACCCCGCTCTTGCTGATCCGAGAGACCTGTCCCGCAACGAGTTTGATCTTCCCGTCCGCGACGAGTTCGGATGCACCGACGTCGATGTAGTAGCCCGATCCGCGACGCAGGTACTTCATGAACAGGCCTGATCCGTCGTCACCGAAATCGTGTTGGAATCCTGCCTTCTCCAGTCGGTCGTAGAAGTCCTTGTCCTGCTCCGCGATCTGTTGGTACACCGGGATCTGGAACTCGTGCATGATCCGGTACGGCAACGACGCGAACGTCAGATCGGCTTTGCCCGTCGTCATCCCAGCTTCCACTGCACGCTCGGAATACAAGTCGCCCAGCGCGATCTCGCACAGCGAATCGGACTTGACGATGTGTGTGGACGAACGCTGCAGCATCGTCACGTCCACCCCGGTTTCGTAGAGCGCCTTGCAGATGTCGTGCGCGGAGTTGTTGGAGCCGACGACGACGACCTTCTTGCCGACATAGGCGTCGGGACCCGGGTGCTCGCTCGAATGATGCTGCTCGCCTTCGAATTCGTCCATCCCGGGGAAGTTCGGCACGTTCTTCTTGCCGGACATTCCGGTGGCCATGACGAGCTGCTTCGGATGCAGGATCACTTTCTCGCCGTCGCGATCGAGGACGACGGTCCATTCCTTCGCCGCCTCGTCGTACGTCGCGGACTTGGCCGTGGTGCGGCTCCAATACGGAACCTCCATGACCTTGGTGTACATCTCGAGCCAGTCGCCGATCTTGTCCTTCGGCGCGAACACCGGCCAGTTCGCGGGGAACGGCAGGTAGGGGAGATGGTCGTACCAGACGGGGTCGTGCAAGCACAGACTCTTGTAGCGGCCTCGCCACTGGTCGCCCGGACGGTTGGCCCGATCGACGACGATGGCAGGAACGCCGAGTTGGCGGAACCGAGCGCCGAGAGCGATGCCGCCCTGGCCGCCGCCGACGATCAGCGCATAAGGCTGAACTGTGTAGCCGAGTTCCTTCTCCTCGATCTCCTTGTTCTCGGCCCAGTTCTTGGTGTCGGCATTCGATCCGTGCACCGCGCCCTTGATGCGCGAATGCCCCTGACGCTCCTCATGCCCTTTGAGTTCCTGCATCGTCGTCAGGAGGGTCCACGCTTCATCTCCTTTGAGACGCAGATGCCCCTTTCCGCGGCTCGTCGCGGTTTCGAACTCGATCCACGCCGAGGTGACGCCATCGGCCTCGTCGGGTGTTTCGGTGGTGTGGAAGTTCGACGGATCGGTGTCGTCCAGCCGCTCGGCCAGCATGCCCTTGATGCCGTCCCTGCCCTCGACGGTCTTGAGGTTCCACGTGAAGGTCACCAGGTCGCGCCAGAAGCTGTCAACGGCGAACTTCGCGGCAACGCGGTCCAGATCACGGGCTTTCAGGGCTGCCTCGAAGTCGCCCAACCAGGCGTCGACCCGTTGCTGCGGGGTCTGCGTGTGGACCGGCGGTTCGATGGTCTGAGTCATGCGTGGCTCCCTCGTCGTTCGTGTCGTGTGCTGTGACCCAGCACACTCCATTTACGGCGTTCGGTCGAGAGTTGCAGTGGGTTGCACGTGACCCGCATCACTGGCGAAGTTTGCGATCAACGACGCGAGTTCCTCGGGTTTGTCCTCCGAGACCCATGTGCGGGAACCAGTCACCACCGACAATCGGGTGTCGGAGAAGTCCTCGACCAGGCGTTCTGCATGCTCCAGGGGAAAAAATCTGTCGTCCGACGCCCATGCCACGAGAACCGGTTGACTCACCTCGCCGAACAATCGGGCTGCATCGAGGGTGTAGCGAGAGTCCACCGACTGGAGAAATCGCACCAAATCCCGCCGTACACCGCGGTCGAGCACGGGTGTGGAGTAGTGGTCGAGGAGATCATCGTCGATTCGTCGATGACTCAGACCGCCGTATCCGATGGGGGAGCGGACCAGAAGACGTCGAAACAAGGGAATTCGGATCAGTGTGCCGAGCAACTCGAACGCGGCCGGGACCTTCGCCAACCAGCACAGATACGCGAACATCTTCGGTGGAAAGTTCTCGTAGGCGTCGCAGGGTGTGAGGACCACGCGGGCGATTCGCTCGGGGTGAGAAGTGATCACCAACTGGGTCAGCATCCCGCCGCCGTCGTTGCCGACGAGTGTGACGTCGTGGAGATCGAGCCGCTCGATGACCTCGGCCACAGAATCGGCAAGGCCGGTCGGGGTGAGGTCTGCATCGTCGTTCATCGGCGACGAATGAGATCCGAACGGCCAATCGGCGGTGATACAGCGATACTCGTCGGCCAGCAGTGGCACGACCTTCCGCCACACGGCCGCGTTCGCCAGCATCCCGTGGACGAACACGATCGGTCGTCCCGCGCCGCGTTCGTACACGCGGATCCTGCCGCCTGTCACGTCGACCATTGCCGAATCACCCAATGACGGAACCAGATCCATGTGTCGAACCACCTTCGAGAGTTTGTCGGGTCTTCCCCTTGGCGGGGCTTGGTGCAAGCATGTCTTGCATGACGCCACGCGCGCTTCCGAAATCGTGCTGTCCGGCGACGCTCTGGTTGTGGGCAGGCCGTGCCGTGTATTCGGGTCCCTCGCTCGAGCTCGACTTCCACTCGGGTTCGGTGCTCTGTTTCGCCGCGGGCGTCGATGCACCGTTCCGGCTGCATGACGACCGTGGTGGTGTGTGGACTGTGCGCAGCGCTGCCGTGGCTCCTCGTACGGTTCATCGAGTCGAGTCGACGGGTGAACGAATGTTGTTCGCCTACAGTGATCCTGGCACTTCACGCGCCGACAGAAT
This sequence comes from Rhodococcus sp. P1Y, assembly GCF_003641205.1. Taxonomy (NCBI): domain Bacteria; kingdom Bacillati; phylum Actinomycetota; class Actinomycetes; order Mycobacteriales; family Nocardiaceae; genus Rhodococcus; species Rhodococcus sp. P1Y. Next base: position 89,147 of record NZ_CP032762.1, on the reverse strand, counting down.
ACTCGACACCATGGCGATGCGGATCGGCGGAATCGGGCTGACGCACACTGCCGAGGCTCGAATTCTCGATGCCGTGAACGTCGACGATCCCGACCCGCATGCACTCGCGGAGTTCATCAGCGGACCCGAGCCGCGGCTGCTCGACGACCGTATCCGCGAGGCGATGCAGATCGTGCGTACCAAGCCGGGAGCAGTCGTCGCGGCGTCGGATCTGGCCGCTGCGGTGAATCTCTCGACATCACGCTTTCTGCACCTCTTCTCCGCGGAAACGGGAACGAGCTTCAGGCGGTATCGGCTGTGGGCTCGGATGTTGCACGTGGGTGAGGCGGTTGCCGACGGTAGGGATCTGACCAGAGCGTCGGTCGAAGCCGGATTCGCCTCACCCTCGCACTTCAGCGATTCGTTCCACGCCATGTTCGGGCTGTCCGCCGCAGCGCTGCTGGCCACGGGAACGAACATCGTCGTGATCGATCGCGACCTGCGATAACCCGTCGAGCATCAGTGCCCTGCGCTGACACCGTCCTGAAGAAGCCTGCGCAACCCCAACGACTGGAATCCGACGACGTAGATCAGCGTCCACAGCACCAGCCAGTCGACGAAACCGAGAGCGTTGCCGCTCAGACCGGTGGCAATCTCGGGTTCGTGCAGGATGTGTTCGGCGCCGAAGCGGTAGTAGAGAACGAAGGTTCCCAACGCCAGCACGAACGTCAGTACTGCGCGCACTGCCGGCGCACATCGGTTACCGAAACCGTTGGCCCAGAAAATCATCCAGAATGCCCAGCACACACCGATCTGCGCCGGAAACTGATTCACGACGCCACCCAGCTCGTCGGTCGCGCCGGAACCCAACAGAAGCTTCGCGAGCGGGACCATGAGGAAATAGATGGCGGTACCGAGCAGGACGTTGCCGACCGTCGCCGCCAGTGCTGTCTTTCCGCCCCCGCCGAACAGCTTCCATGGCCAGTTGTCGAGTGTCTGCCCGGTCAGAATCACAGCGACGACCATCGAGTAGAACCAGCCGAGCACGGTGTCCACCGTCATCAACGGATTCGTCGCGCTCAACGACACCGACGGCAGTCCGAAGACGAAGTACAGGGCGAGAGTCGGGACGGAAACGAAGGCGATCTCGCACAGGCCGATGAGCGGTTGCTTCGCCGGAGCGGAGCCTGCGGAGTGACCACGTGACAGCAGTGCCGTCCACGGCCAGTGCTGCCAGTTCAACACCACCATCACCCAGGTCGCGAACCCGAACAGCACGAACAGAGCGCCGGCGAAGTATCCGAGTCCACCGTCGCGGGTTCCGGCGAAGTCGGGAAACAGCGAACCGACGCCGCTGCCGAGGAGCCAGGTCACCGCAACGGCGAACACCCCCGTCGATCCCAGAATCGCGAAGCCGCGCCATGGTTGGCCGAGCTTGTCGAATCCCGCGAATTCACAGTCGAATCCGATGAAGACGATGAACAGGATCGCCCAGAAGAGTGCAGCGTTGAACGGGAGGGGGTAGAAGTTCCACGGGCTGGTCGTCGGATCGGCGAGGAGGTACCAGCTCGCCAGCGAGACCGCCACGACCACGACGAGATTGGCGACCCCGAAGGCGAACCAACCGCCTCGTCGCGATACCTCTGGTGAAACGTCCTGTGCGGGTACAACAGTTGCGGTCATGATCTGCTCTCCTAGATGGTGTCTACGCGTGGAGTCGCCGCAACTATGAGCTGGATCACAAGGTCTGCGTCAGGGTTGCGGAGGGTTGCAGAAAGCGTTCAAGGCGTCTGGATCGGCCCTGCCTCTGATGCAACGCCCTGCAACCCTGTTGCATGTGCGTCAGGTCACATAGACATACGTGCATCGGCTACTGAACGAGGAGAAACGCGATGCGCGCAGCTGTGTACTACGGACCGAACAAGGTGGAGATCGCCGACGTGCCCGAGCCGTCGCCGGGGGAGGGCGAGGTCAAGGTCAAGGTCGGCTACAACGGTATCTGCGGCACCGACCTGCACGAGTACTACGCCGGACCGATTTTCATCCCCACCGAACCGCACCCGCTGACGAACCAGCAGTTGCCGCTCGTGCTCGGCCACGAGTTCTCGGGCACCATCACCGAGATCGGAAAAGGCGTGACGGGTATGAAGGTCGGTGACCGTGTCGCCATCGAACCGCTTTACCGATGTGGCCACTGCGGTCCTTGTCGGGCCGGAAACTACAACATCTGTCAGCAGATCGGCTTCCACGGACTGATGTCCGACGGAGGGATGGCCGAATACACCGTCGTGCCGACGAACATGATTCATCATCTTCCCGAGAACGTGTCGTTGGAGTTGGGCGCACTGGTCGAACCCATGTCCGTTGCTTTCCACGCTGCGACGCTCGGTGAACCGAAACCCGACGACACCGCAATGGTGTTCGGCGCAGGGCCGATCGGTATCGGCCTGTGGTTCGCGCTGCGAGGCAAGGGCCTGGACGACGTCTATGTCGTCGAGCCGTCGCCGACCCGTCGGGCATCGATCGAAGCGCTCGGCGCGAAAACTCTCGATCCGACGGCGCTCGACGTCCCTGCCTTCATCGCCGACACCACCGACGGCCGCGGCGCCGACGCCATCTACGATGCGGCGGGAGTGCAGCCCGCAGTCGAGACTGCACTCGGCTGCATCGGCGCGCGTAAGCCGCTGATCAGCGTTGCGATCTACGAAAAGCCTTTGATGACACCGCTGCAGAAGATTGTCATGAACGAGTCCCGCATCCAGGGATCGCTCTGCTACACCTCCGCCGACTACGACGCCGTCATCGACCTGATGAGTCAAGGCAAGTACGACACGACGGGATGGGTCGACAAGATCGCCCTCGAGTCGGTCATCGACGACGGATTCGAGGCTCTCCACGCGGGCACGAAGATGAAGGTGCTGGTAGATCCTGCCGCTGGACGCGACAGCGAGGGGCAGGCATGAGCGTCGTACTCGTCACCGGTGGTGGACAGGGGATCGGCCGCGGCATCGCGTTGAGGTTGGCCGCCGACGGCCACGACATCGCGCTCGTCGATGTGAACTCCGGCAAGATCGACGACGTCGCTGCCGAAGTTCGCGAGATAGGAAGCAAGGCAACGACGTTCGTCGCCGATGTCAGTGATCGCGATCAGGTGTTCGCGGCCGTCGACCACGCGCACGAGGCGCTGGGTGGGTTCGACGTCATGATCAACAACGCGGGAATCGCCCAGGTGGCACCCATCGACGACGTGCGTCCGGATGACGTGCGGAAGATCTGGGCCGTGAACGTCGACGGTGTGCTGTGGGGAATCCAAGCTGCTGCAGCGAAATTCAAGGCTCTCGGACAGAAGGGCAAAATCGTGAATGCGTCGTCCATCGCCGGTCACGATGGATTCGCGATGCTCGGCGTCTACAGCGCCACCAAATTCGCCGTCCGGGCATTGACGCAGGCTGCCGCCAAGGAATACGCGGCGCACGGCATCACCGTCAATGCTTATTGCCCCGGGGTGGTCGGCACCGACATGTGGGTGACGATCGACAAGCGATTCGCCGAGCTTACGGGCGCGGCGGAAGGCGAGACCTACGACAAGTTCGTCGGCGGAATCGCTCTCGGTCGTGCGCAGACGCCCGAGGATGTCGCGGCGTTCGTCTCGTACCTCTCGGGTCCCGATTCGGACTACATGACTGGTCAGGCGGGTCTCATCGATGGTGGCCTCGTCTACCGCTGAGCCGACTTTGCACGTTCGACGTGATCTGGAGCACAATTGTCAGTGATGACTCAGTCGACAGGACCTGAACCTGCGCTGGCGGCCGGCGAGGACCCGCGCCGCTATGCGCAGATTCTCACTGCCGTCTACGACGCCACGATGACGGGCGGCAAGGCGCCAGCCAGGCCACGCGAGGTGATCGGTGATTCCTGGCGACGCCTACAGACGCTGGGGATCGACCCCGAGCAGCGCAGTGCCAACTCGGTGCAGATCGACGTGTCCGATCTCGAGCTCAGCCGTCGGGAATCGGGGTTGTTCGACATTCTCGACGACCTCGCCCGCGGCCTGGAGTCGGTCGTGCAGGACGGGGACAACATCCTTGTCGTCGCCGACCGACACGGACGGGTGCTGTGGCGCAGCGGTTCGACGGCGGTGTTGGACCGCGCGGACGGCCTGGGTTTCGTCGAGGGCGCGAGCTGGGCGGAGGACTCCGTCGGCACCAATGCGATCGGTACCGCGCTCGTGTCCCGGCGTGCAGTGCAGATATTCTCCGCGGAACACTATGTGCGCAGCCATCATCCGTGGACGTGCGCGGGTGCTCCGATCAAGGATCCGCGGACCGGGCACGTCATCGGTGCGGTCGACGTGAGCGGCCCGGCGAGCACTGTGCATCCGACGACCCTGGCGCTGGTCGACGCCATTGCCCGTCTCGCGGAATCTCAACTACGCGAACATCATCGGCAGAATTTGGACCGCCTCAGATCCGTCGCCGCGCCCATGCTCGCCCGGTTGCAGTCGCCCGCGCTCGCGGTGGACTCGAACGGTTGGGTGGCCGCGGTCGAGTCGGTCGCGCTGCGCAATCGGATACTTCTGCCGGAAGACCTTGCGACGGGACGGTTCTGGCTGCCGACGCTCGGCGTCTGCGATTTCGAGCCTCTTCCCGGCGGTTGGCTGGTTCGGCCGACCGGGGCGCAGGACGACGGATCGCCCTCCGAGACCGGGGTGGCCACGACGGTCAGTATCGACCTTCGGCACCCCCAACAAACCCGCGTGCACATCCGCAGTGAGATCGGCGAATGGACGCACGAACCGACGCCGAGACATGCAGAGATCCTGTACCTGCTCGCGGTGCATCGCGAGGGTCGAACCGCAGCCCAGATGGCCGCGGACCTCTTCGGCGACCACGGACGATCGATCACTGTCCGCGCCGAGATGTCGCGGCTTCGCAAGCAGCTGTCCGGCATCGTGCTGACCCAGCCGTATCGGTTCGACGAATCCACGATCGTCGACCTGCAGCTCCCCGCGAACATGAGCAGGTTGCTGCCGCACTCGACGGCGCCTGCGATTGTCCGGCTCCGCCTGTGAGTGCGTAGTTACGGCGGAAGGTAATTATGCGCGCACGACCCCGGCTCTGGTCGTGAGTGCGTAATTACGGCGGAGGGTAACTACGCGCGCACGGGTGGCGAAGCCACATAGTCTTACGCCCATGGCAGCACGAATTTTCGGAGAGACGGTCCGCTTTCTCGCGGTCTCGGATCCCGGCCGGCTGAGACTGCGCGCTGCCGCGACCACGACGATCACCGTCGTACTCGCGATAGCGGTGTTGCTTCCCGGCTTCCGTCTGATCGGACAGCCGCTCACCGTCGCGCTGCTGGGAACTGTCGTCGCCATGCAGTCCTCGGCCGCGGTCAAGGACAAGACCCAACACGAACGAATCGTGACGACGCTGCTGCTGGTGTTCCCCGCGGTGGTCTCGGTGTCGCTGTCGGCGGTGCTGTCGCAGTTCGGCAAGGTCGCTGACGTCGGTTTCATCGTGGTGCTGTTCGCGGCGGTGTGGGTGCGGCGCTACGGCCCGCGTGGCACGGCACTGGGGATGGTTGCCTTCATCTGTTACTTCTTCGCGCTGTTCCTGCAGGCGCAGCCAGGGCAGATACCGATGCTGGCCGGGTCGATCGTTCTCGGTGTCGGGATCTCGCTGCTCGTCAGAACGGTGATTCTGCCGGACAGACCAGGACTCGAACTGAAACGGTTGGTACGGGCGCTGCGCGCCGCATCGATCGACGTGCTGCAGGTGGCGTCGAACAGAAGTGACCGCAATCTCGACCTCCTCCGCAAGAAGCTCGACACATTGGGCAGCACGGCGTTGATGATCGACGACTGGCTCGACCGCAACGACGCAGCTCAGCTTTTGAGCGTCACCAATGAAGACCTGTCCATGCGCATTTTCGACGCACAGATCGCCACCGAGCAACTCGTCAGTGCACTGTGGGCGCTCGATCCGGACAAGGCCTGGCCGAAGTCGCTCGGACAGGCCACTACCGCGCTCGGATCGTGTTTGCAGAACAACCCGTCGGAGGATCAACTGCGGGCTGCCCGACGCCTCGCCGCCGCCGCGGCGGACAAGTCCGATCCCTCGACTCAGGCCGGAATCGCCACCACTGTCGCGATGCGAGCAGTGCAGGCGCACATCGCCATTCATCACATCACCAGCAACGCCCTGCACACGGAGTCTGCGCCGAAGGAGGAGCCGAACAAGGCAGAGGACACCGAGGGGCTGAACCCGAGTACCAAGGCAGCGATTCAGGTCGCCGTGGCTACCAGTGCAGCAACGCTTCTCGGAGAGTTGATCTCGCCTGACCGCTGGTACTGGGCGGTGCTGACGGCATTTCTGGTCTTCACCGGGGCGTCGACGCGTGGCGAAATTCTCTCGCGTGCAGGCCATCGCGTCGTCGGGACCATCGCCGGGGTCTTTGCCGGCGTGCTGCTGTCGGCGCTCGTCGGAAACAACCAACCGCTGCAGCTGATCTTGTTGGTGGTGTGCGTGTTCTTCGCGTTCTACCTCGTCACCGTTGCCTATGCACTGCTGTCGTTCTTCGTCACGGTGATGCTCGCGATGCTCTACGGTCTGCTCGGCACCTTCAGCATCGAGGTGCTCGAACTACGGATCGTCGAAACCGCGGCGGGCGGTGTCGTCGGAATCGCCTCGGCCTACTTCATCTTCTCCACCGGTACCAGATCGACGATGGTCGGCAAGATCGACGACTACCTCGACCAGATGACGGCCATCATCGACACCGGGATCGGCGCCGTCGTCTCCCCGGGTGGAAGCACGAACCTCGTCACCGATATGCGGAAACTGGACAACGCTCTGAAAGACCTGGTGACAGCGGGTAAGCCACTGGAAATCGGTCCGACGACGAGGACTCGCCGTGGGGCGAAGCGGCTCGTGCGAATCATGACCGTCAGCAACCGGTCCGCGCATGCACTCGCCCGCGCAGGCGTCGGAGCATCGAGGGCCAACCCCGGTACCGGTCCGTCGGACGAGACCGCGAGAGCACTGATGCACGCCGCCGACGTCACCAAGGCAACGATCGCCGACGTCAAACGAGCCGTTGCCGGCGAACACGTCGAACCGCCGGAGAAGCTGACCGAGACCTCCGCGCCCGATGTCATGTTGGCGTCGACCACGACGCCAGGGCCGGTCCGCAGCGCCGTACGTTCGTTGAGCACTCTGAACCGAACAATGGGAGAGGCGCTGACACGGGTGTGAGCGCGTCGTGCATACTGCCTAGCGAAGTAACACGCTAGCCAGTCGCAGGGGGAAGCCGGTCGAAATCCGGCGCTGACCCGCAACGGTGGGCCACTTCGTTTCGGCGAGGTGGCGAGCCCGATTACCCAGCGGCTGTGTGTGCGACACCCATTCGTCGTGGTCTACGAATCGGCAGTCCAGCGCGTGGTCCACTCGTGGGCTGCGCACCCGACTCTCATTTCGTGGCTCTGAGCTCCAAGTGAGGTTCTCATGTCACGCTCCATCTCCTCCGTCGCCCGAATTGTCGCGGTTGGATCCGTCCTGGTCCTCGCCGCCTGTTCCCGGGGCGACGCCATCGAGGCAGGCACCGAAACAACGTCGTTCGACGAGCCTGTTTCCATCACCAACTGCGACGTCACCCAGCAGTTCGACGCCCCGCCCCAGCGCATCGTCTCGATGAACGACCACGTCACCGAAGTGCTCATCGAGATGGGCGTCGCGGATCGCATCGTTGGAATGGGCTACCGGAATGCGACGCCGACGCCTGAGACGGCCGACGAGTTCGCCCGGATCCCCGGCCTGGCCGACGAGTATCCGACCAAGGAGCAGATCCTCGACCTCGACCCGGACTTGGTCGTCGGCGGTATGCGCAGCGCGTTCAACGACAAGGAAGGCCGGGCGCGCCAGTCGTTCACCGACACCGGTATCCCCACGTTCTTGTTCTCCGAGTACTGCGGATCGGGGTTCCCGGACATCGGCATGCTCGAGACCGACTACACCCAACTCGGTGACGTCCTCGGTGTCGAAGATGCAGCGAAGGGGGTCATCGACGGCGTCGTGGCCGGTTTGGGCGAGGTGCAGGGCGACCTGGACGGAGTCACTCCGACACCGACGTTCTTCTACGACTCGGGTGAGGACGTGCCGACCACGATCGGTGGCGTCGGCGTCGGGCAGCTGATCGCCGACTACGCGGGAGCGGCCAACATCTTTCCCGAGGGTGAACGGCCCTACCTCGACACCACGTGGGAGATCATCGGCGAACGCGCACCGCAGGCCATCGTCGTCCTCGACTACGGCGACACGTCAGCGCAAGGCAAGATCGACTTCCTGAAGAGTCAGCCGATCATGGCGACGACACCTGCCGTGCAACGAGACAACTTCGTCGTCGTGCCGCTCGACGACTTCTTCGAGAGCCCCCGATTGGTGACGAGTGTCGACACCATCGCACGCCACCTGCATCCGGACCGGTTCGAGTCCTGATGACCGCCGTCGTCGACGCCAAGCCCGCTCGGGCGAAAACGCACGCACCGCAGCGCTCCAAGATCAGCTTCGGTCTGATCTTGCTCGGTCTCGTTGCCCTGCTGCTGATGTCCATCGCTGCAGCTGTCTCGTTCGGCTCGGTTCGTATCCCGGTCGGAGACGTGTGGGCCATCGTCATCCATCGCGTGACGCCGGGAGCCTTCGAATCCTGGTGGACCGAGGCGCGTTCGGCGATCGTCGTCGAATCGCGTTTGCCGAGATCACTGACCGCTGCAGTCGTCGGTGCGTCGCTTGCCCTTGCGGGCGGTGTGGCACAGGCGGTTACCCGAAATCCGTTGGCCGACCCCTACCTGCTCGGCGTGTCCTCGGGTGCCGGATTCGGTGTCGTACTAGTCATGACGCTGGGGGTCGGCGCCGGAGCGCTCGGGGCATTCACGATTCCAGCGGCCGCGTTCATCGGGGCAATGATTCCGCTGTTTCTGGCGTTGCTCATCGGCGGCCGATACCCGCAGTCGACGGCAATCGTCCTGGTCGGCGTTGCGCTGGGCAGTGTGTTCTCGGCGCTCATCACCTTCACGCTGCTCGTGTTCGCCGACGAGCACACCCTCAGCGGTGTACTGCATTGGCTCGCTGGAGGATTCGGCGATGCACGGTGGTCCACTCTCGGCTTCCCGGCGCTGGCGCTGCTCGTGATCGGCACAGGACTTCTGCTCAGTGCGCCGCGACTGGACCTGCTCAAAACCGGCGACGACGGCGCCGCAGCCCTTGGAATGAACGTCCGTCGATTCCGTGTCGTGCAACTGCTGGCAATTTCGATGCTGGCCGGCGCAGCCGTATCCGTGGGCGGCGGCATCGGTTTCGTCGGCCTGCTCGTGCCGCACCTGGCGGGGTATGTCGTCGGAACTCGCGCGATCCGGTTGTTGCCGGTCGCTGCGCTACTCGGTGCTATCGCGCTGGTCGGTGCGGACACGCTGGCTCGATCCGTCGCCCGAAGCACCGAAGTGCCCGTCGGGGTCGTGACGGCGTTGGTGGGGGCGCCGATCTTCGTGTTCATGCTGTACCGACAGTATGGGAAGGCAGCGCGATGAGCCTGTCGGTTCGAGGGGTGTCGGCATCTCTCGGTAAGCGAGAAGTGTTGTACGGAATAGATTTCGAAGTTCGGCCCGGCGACGTACTGGGTCTCGTCGGCCCGAACGGATCCGGGAAGACGACCGCACTTCGCTGCTGCTACCGGGCGCTGACACCGACGGCAGGCACTGTCTTCGTCGACGGCGTCGATGCCCATGCGACGGCGAGGTCGGAACTCGCACGGGCGGTAGGCGTCGGGACGCAGGAGCCGGAAGCTTCAGCGGGACTCACAGTGCGAGAATCCGTCGCTCTCGGGCGCGTGCCACATCGCGGCTGGTTCGATCGACCGACAACCGCCGACGGGGACATCGTCATGGACTGCCTCGCGCGCGTCGACCTGGATGATCTCGCCGATCGCGATGTCGGAGCCCTGTCCGGCGGTGAGCGTCAACGCGTCGCCATCGCGCGCGCACTGGCGCAACAGCCCCGGATACTCCTGCTCGACGAACCGACGAATCACCTCGATCTGCGACACCAACTGATCGTCATGAATGCTGTTCGGGACCTGGCCGCCGACGGGCTCGCTATCGTCGTCACCGTGCACGATCTGCGTCTCGCCGTCGAATACTGCACCTCACTGGCCGTTCTCGACGCCGGACGCGTCGTCGCGTCAGGAGCGACCGCCGACGTCCTCGACGACCGGCTGCTCGCGGACGTGTTCGGGATTCGGGCGACGGTACGAGCGAATCCACGGCCGAGCATCGACATTCACGGGCTGGCATGAGCGTCTACTCCGAAGCTGCCGATCGAGTGCCGGGACTGGCCGAGTACCTCGACGGCCCGTTCGATGTGGAGGCGTCGAACATGCTGGACACCGGTTGGTTGCGCGCCCGCGTCGAGGACACGGGCGCGCGTTGGGGTTGTTCCGATGCCCGCGTCAACGGGACGCTGTGGTGGTACTCGGCCAGCTCGACACTCTCGTTCCTCGCGGTTGCGACAGCGATGGTGACGGGTGAGGCTGCCGATCCAGCCCTCGACGGTGCCCGGTGCTTTCTCAGGCCCAACGGCTACCTCGGCGGGATTCTGTCCGAAAGCACCATCGCTGTTCCCGAGTTGCCTGCGGCTCTTGACCAGGTGTTTGCCGGCGTCATCGAGGCATTGTCCGAGGCGTCGGGTGCGCGGGTTCGAGCCCTGTGGGCGATCGCGTCCGACTCGATCGCCAATCGATGCCTCGACGTCGGCGCTGCCCTCGGCGACCGGCTGCGGGGAAGCTCGTTCGCCGAAGAACTCGTTGCCGACATGACATCACCGCTCCCCGCGCCTCGATTCGTCGACGTGGGTGGGCGACGCTTCACTCGCCGCTGCTCGTGCTGCCTGCTGTACGTCACGGAGGGCGCGGACAAGTGCACGAGCTGCCCTCGCCGGACGCCGTCGGAGCGCTTGCACGGCCTAGAGGTTGCAGCGAGGTACTAGGTGCATCTTCAGGTGAACGACTGTGCGATCGACGAGCGCAGCCAGCGGGTGAAACGCTCCACGCTCCAGCCGCGTTCGACGGTGAAGTAGCGGTAGGTCTGCGGGCTCGTCAGGTAACTCATGACATCGGCGAACTCGCTTACGTCCTCGCCGCGTATCAATCCACGGTGGACGAACCAGCCACTGCCGGTGTGTATGTCGTCCAACCGGCGCAGTTCGGTGCGCTCGAGCTCGGCGCCGATCGATCGGTCGGAGTCGGCAGCGAGTGTGGCTGCATGGTGTAGGTCTGCAATGCGCGCATTGGCCGTCACGACGAATTCGACGTAGCGGCCCAGTGCTCGATCGGTGTCGTCGTCGTGCATGATGGCCGCAAATTCCGGGCGTTCGAGGAGTGAGATGAAGTCCTCGTCTCCGGTGAACGCGCGGTGCAGGATTGCCGTCATCAGCGATGCTTTGCTACCGGCGAGGTGTACCGACTGAACGGATACGCCCGCACTGTCCGCAATGTGTTGCATCGTTGTCGGGGAGTACCCGTTCTCGACGAACAACGCCTGCCCGGCATCGAGGATCCTCGCTCTGGTCTCCGCCGCGCTCGCCGCTCGTTGCTGCGACTCATAGCGGCGTGTGGTCACAATTTCTCCTCGATCCACGAAGCTGGGACACAGTTCGAAATTGAGTATAGTCTCACTCTATCAAATCTGGACACAGCGAAGAGGGGGTCGAAAATGTGTCTCGAATAGTATTGTGCAGCCCTCCTTTACGTGGCCACGTCATGCCGATACTGGAAGTCGGCCGTCAGCTGGTTGCGTCTGGACACGAGGTGACCATGGTGACCGGGTCCGGATTCGCAGACCTCGTCGAGCACGCGGGAATGTCTTTCGTTCCGTTGACCGGTGCCGCTGACTTCGACGAACGCGATCCACAGACGTTCACACCGGATATCGACCGACTGTCGGGTCTGGCGTTGTCCCGGCACCAGGTGCTCGGTACCTTCGTGCAGCCCATACCCGACCAAGCTCGCGCACTGGCCACCGCGCTACAGGTCGCTGGGCACGTCGACGCCGTCCTCGTCGACGCCACCTTCGCAGGCGTCGTCCCGCTCCTGGGTCACCCCGCCGGTAGTCGTCCTCGTGTCGTCGGGTTGGGGACCCTGCCGCTCGCGCAAAGCAGCGTCGACGTTCCGCCGTACAACAGCGGGATTGCCATGAGCGCTGGACCTTTCGCCCGTGTGCGCAACCGTGTGGCCAACGCAGTGGTGCAGCGGATGCTGTTCAGGTCGGTGCAACACACGGCGGTTCGACTGGTCGGTGAGGTCGGCGGCGATCTCAGGCTCCCAGTGCTCGACTTGTCTCGGATGTTCGACGCCTTCGTTCAGCTGTGTCCCGAGGGGTTCGAATACGCCCGCCGAGACCTCTCCGACAATGTCGTCTTCGGCGGGCCGATCCTTCCGGCAGACGACGCTGTGCAGCCTCCGGGGTGGTGGGATGAGGTCGGGTCCTCTGGGCGTCCGATCATTCACGTCACGCAAGGCACACTGGACAACCACGACTTCACGCAATTGGTCGTACCCACGTTGGAAGCAATGAAATCGCTCGATGTCCACGTTGTCGTCTCGACCGGAGGCGCGCCCATCGACACGATCACCTCGCCTGTTCCCTCCAATGCCGTTGTTGCCGAACACATCGACTACCGGTGGTTGCTGCCTCGGACGTCGGTTCTGGTCACGAACGGCGGATACGGCACGGTGCAGCAAGCGCTCGCCCACGGTGTGCCCGTCGTGGTCGCCCCGGGCGGGGAGGACAAACCGGAGGTTGCAGCCCGAGTCGGCTACTTCCGGACTGGAGTCGATCTGGGCACTCGGCGGCCTACGCCGGGGCAGATACGGGATGCGATCCAGACCGCCACCACGGATTCGGTGATTCGGGACAACGTCCGAGCGTTCGCAGTCTCGGCGCGAAGCTACGACCCGATCGCCGTCGTCACCGAAGCCGCACAACTGATCCTCGGCACACCAGGCGAGGCCGACACCGACGAAATGGAGCGAACATCATGACCGACGCGCACGCTGTGATCGAACAGCACATCGAGGCTTTCAACAACCGCACACCCGACAAAGAACCCTGGGCATCCGACGCCGAACTGGTCGCTCCCGGTGGCACTTTCACCGGCCGCGACGGTGTGCTGGCGTTCCTGTCGGTCTTTCAGCAGGCGTTCTCGGACGGAAAGCTCATCGTGAACACGTCGGTGACCGACGGTGCGAACGCTTCCGTGGAGGGTGTCTTCGAAGGACTCCACGACGGGCCGCTAGAAAGTCCGTCCGGACCCGTCGAGGCAACGGGGAAGCGCATTTCCTTCCGCTGGAGTGCCACGTACGTCGTCAATGGGTCCGAACTCCTCTCCGAGCATCTCTACTTCGATCAGCTCGACTTCCTCACTCAGCTCGGGGTGCTTTCCGGGTAGGGCCTGGGACTGTTTCGCTGGGCGGGGGGAAGGAGATTCGCGCGACTTCCTCCGCATTGGCTGGGTCGGTCCATGGGTCGGGCGTGATCGAATGAACGGCGCCCTGTTCGGTGATCGGACCCAGATCCACCGTGCTGAAGGAGCTGTCGTCCGCCAGCTTCCTCGAGACGCGGTCGGCGCCGGTGATGTTCCACTCGGACCCATCGTCGGCAAAGGCCTTGTCGGCGCGGCGAATGGACGCTCGGACTGCGCGCAACAGATCCTCGTCATCGACCGTCGACAGTTCTCGGGTGTCCTCGGCCAGGACGCGCAACGGGTGGGTGTCGGCAGGTTTTCGGATGGCGCCGTATCGACGATCCGAATACATGCCGGACCGCATGTTGCCGACGGCGTAGAGCCTGCCGCCCAGCAGAGTGGTGAGCATGCTGCCCTCTGCGGCGTACCGATCGATGGTCAGCCCGCCGTCGTCCGAGAATGTGCAGCGGTGAATGTCCCATTCCGAAGTGAGCCAGCATCCCCCGTCGAACGCGTGCACGCGCCTGGACCACATGCCGTTGTCGAGTTCGAACGCTAGCGGCAACACGAACTCGGTGATGCGCGGGGGATTGGTGGACGTATCCACCCGGCGCAGAACAGGTTCGCGCTTGTCCGCGACCCACAGGATGTCGTCGGCAGCCGATAGTGCGCCTGCGCGAAAACTCGGTTCGTAGTCGGGTGCCTCATCGAGATCGAGTTCGACGAGCAGGCCCGTCGGGACGAAGTCACCGTCCTCGGTGTTGTCGGACGGCCACCAATCGACCTGTGTCACAGGCCCAGTGGATTCCGTCAATCGCTCTGTGCCCGACATCGAAGTCCAGCCGGTTTCGGTGCGCCGAACCTGCTTGTCCACACGGTGGATTCGAGTGACTCGGCCGACCGTGCGCGACGGCGTGTCGAGGGCGCCGTTCTCGAGGTCCGCACAGAAGAGCCCGGACACCGTGACCGGACCGTCGAAGCGGCGATCGGCCCACCACGTGCCGCTCCATCCGTCGCCGTAGACGAGGTGCAGCCAGTGCGGTTTCCCCGACGGAAGCGTTCTGGGTGCGCAGCCATGGGCTGGGCGCGCTATCGCGGAGCGGGTTTCGTCGCAGGCAGTCGGGGCCTCGTCCTCGGAATCGACCGAGAGGGTCACGTCGACGATGTCGCCGATCGCAGCCCTGGGGAACGACCCGTCGTCGATCACCCATCCTGCGACGAAGACGCGAAGGCTGCGGGAGGAGATGTTGTGCTGATTCATACTGTTCCCGACGCAGTAGGGGAACCGCGAGACGAAGCGTCGCGGGCGTCGGGTCACCGTGCCGATGAGCCTACGCGCAGATCGTCCCTGTGCTGGTCGCGGGGCTACCGGTTTTCGTAGTCGACTAGGGTGTCCTCATGACTTCGGGTCCTGATGCTCGCGCGCGCCTGCGTGGCGCGTTCGTGGGCTCGGCATCCGGAGCACTGAGCATTGCCGCTCACGGTGCCGGTGGAGGGGCCATGGTTCCCAGTGAATCGGCGCTCATTCTCCTGCTCGTCGTCAGTGCGGCGGTTGGTGGGGCTGTAACGCTGATGAGCACTCGTGTTCCGACGGCGGCCGTTCTGGTGCTCGGCCAGGTTCTGGGTCACTCCGTCCTGTCCATCGCGTCCGAGCATCACCACGGACTGTCGCTGACGCCGATGATGCTAGCGACGCACGCCTGCGCAAGCGTGGTGTGTGCTGTGCTCATCCGAGGTGCCGTACTCGGATACGGCCATGCACTGTCGGTGCTACGGCGAATTCTTCCTGTTCTCGGCGCGGTCCTGGTGGTTCCGGACTCCTCGCGAACTCCTGCAACGCGGTACCGGTCGAATGTCGTTCTCCGGCTGCTCGTTTGCTCGGGATCGGGAACTCGCGGCCCACCTCTTTTCGTCTGAATTCATTTTTTCTGCACGCGTCGCGATACAGCGACGCGTCTCTTCCATGTGCACGAAAACACATAGCCCACTACGTATTTTCGTTCACATGCGGGCGCAGCCCGCCTTCAGACGAATCGAGTACACCCATGTCCACTACTGGCACAGTTGTGTCCGAAACCGAGCCGACCGGCTCGGATTCATCCCCTCCCGCGCCGTCTCTGGTGATGAGGCTGCATTTCTACGCGGGAATTCTCATCGCGCCGTTCATCCTCATCGCCGCGCTCACCGGCGGCCTGTACGCCTTTGCGCCGACCATCGAGGACGCCGTCTATTCCGATCTGCTGCACACGGATTCGGTCGGGCCGACAGCATCGATCGCCGAAC
Organism: Rhodococcus sp. P1Y; assembly: GCF_003641205.1. Lineage (NCBI taxonomy): Bacteria > Bacillati > Actinomycetota > Actinomycetes > Mycobacteriales > Nocardiaceae > Rhodococcus > Rhodococcus sp. P1Y. Next base: position 73,374 of record NZ_CP032762.1, on the reverse strand, counting down.
AGGTCGACGCCGCCACTCGAGCAGTTCCGAATCTGACCGTCAACGCCGTCCGTCCCTCCATCGCCCAGGGCGATACCACCCGGGTGATGTTCACTGACCCGTCACTGGGTGCATCCGAGCGACGGGCAGTGTTCGTCGACCCGGTCACTGCGCAATCCGTCGGCGAATCAGTCGTCTACGGCAGCAGCAACGCTCTGCCGTTGCGCACCTGGATCAGCGGCTTCCATCGTCATCTTCACCTCGGCGAGCCAGGCCGAATCTACAGCGAACTCGCTGCCTCCTGGCTGTGGATCGTCGCGCTCGGGGGCGTGGTCCTGTGGGTTCGACGCTGGCGCCGTGGCGGCCGGTTGTTGACGGTCGACCGATCGGTGACGGGCCGCGCTCGTACGCGCAACTGGCACGGCGGCGTCGGCATCTGGATTGCAGTCGGCCTCGTTTTTCTGTCGGCGACTGGACTGACCTGGTCGAAGTACGCGGGCGAGAACATCACCGATCTGCGCTCCCAGTTGAGTTGGACGACGCCCGCGGTGAGTAAGTCGATCTCCGGGGATGCTGCGCCGATGTCCGGTGACCACGCGGGTCACGGCATGTCCTCGATGGCCCCCACAGACGACGATGTCGTCGGTGCCAACATCGGGCGCCTCGATTCGGTGCTCGGAACTGCCCGCGCTCAGGGCATCGACGGCAAGGTCGAGGTCACGATTCCGGCAGAGAAGGACACAGCATTCGTGGTCGCTCAGACCCGGCAGCCGTGGGTCCTGTCGACCAGTTCGATCGCAATAGACGGCAGCACCAACGCAGTGGTCGACACCAACTGGTTCTCGGACTGGCCGGTCGCCGCCAAACTCGCCGCGTGGGGAATCGCGCTGCACATGGGCATTCTGTTCGGCCTGGCCAACCAGATCGTCCTTGCTCTGCTTGCCGTCGCGCTCGTGACGGTGATCGTGCGCGGGTATCGCATGTGGTGGCAACGCCGACCGAAAGCGGCGGCACCGCATCGTGGTGCACTTCGGCGTCAATCACCCGTGGCCCTGGCAGCTGTCGTGCTGACTGCGGTCGTTCTCGGGTGGTTCGTCCCGCTCCTCGGCATCAGCCTTCTCGCCTTCCTTCTCGTCGATGCGGCCCTCGGCTTGCGGCATCGCACAACCACTTCGGAGACAGTATGAAGATTCTCGGAACAGCGATTCTCGCACTCGCTATCCTCGCTGGATGTAGCACGGAAGAGCCACGCACCGAGGCTGATTCGGTGACCGTTCGCGAAGCGTGGATCAAGTCCGTCGACTCGGGCATGACCTCGGCGTTCGCCGAGATCCAGAACACCGGTGAGGAGCAGATCCGCGTCGTTGCAGCGTCGACCCCAGCGTCGTCGATGATGGAGTTGCACGAAATCGTCGCGAGCTCCGACGGTGCGATGGTGATGAAACCGAAGGAAGGTGGTTTCGCAGTCGGCGGCGACGAGACGAAAATACTGCAAGCCGGCGGTGATCACCTGATGCTGATGGACGTGACGACGCCCTTGTCCCCAGGGACCGACACCGACATCACGTTGACGTTCGAGGATGGTTCGTCGTCCACTTTCACCGCGCAGGTCCGCGAATTCGTGGGCGCGCAGGAAAACTACGGTGGCTGAGACACCACCACGCGCGGGTCTCAGTCGGCGACGTCTCCTCCGTCAGGGCGCAGTGGCGCTCGGCGGGGGAGGTGTCGCTGCCCTCGGCGCCGCGGGCGTGGCCTACGGATACTCTTCGAAGACAACCGAATCCGAGTTCGGAGGCGAGGTCGTCCCGTTCCACGGAAAACATCAGGCCGGAATCGCGACACCACCGCAAGCGCACGGCACGTTCGTCGCATTCGATCTACGCGACGGTGTCACGCGGGACCAACTCGTGTCCGTCCTGAAGATCTGGACGACGGACGCGGCACGGCTCACGCAGGGTGCGCCCGCCTTGGCCGATACCGAGCCCGAACTCGCTTCTGTCCCGGCATCACTCACCGTCACGGTGGGGCTGGGACCCCGTGCATTCGTTGTTGCCGGGGCGCCCTCCCCGGTAGCCCCGCTACCGTCCTTCGGCGTCGATCGGCTCGAAAGTCGCTGGAGCGATGGGGATCTGATCCTGCAAATCTGCGCCGACGATCCGGTGCCTGTCGCTCATGCACTGCGAGTGCTCGCGAAGAACGTTCGATCCGTCGCATCGATTCGGTGGGTTCAACGGGGGTTCCGCTCGTCGCGTGGTGCACAGCAGTCCGGCACCACGATGCGGAATCTCATGGGGCAGGTGGATGGAACCGTCAACCCAAGTCCTGCAACGGAGTTCGATGCACTCGTGTGGAATGCCGATGGCGGTACGTCCATGATCGTTCGCAGGATAGCCGTCGAACTCGACACCTGGGACGAACTGGACCGAGGAGGAAGAGAATTTGCCGTAGGTCGGAAGTTGGACTCCGGAGCACCGCTGACCGGTGAGCTCGAACACGACGACGCCGACTTCGATGCCACCGACTCGTTCGGGATTCCGGTCATCTCGCCGGCGTCGCACATCGCACGTGCTCGTCACACGCACGACGGTGAGCGGTTCTTCCGGCGCGCCTACAACTACGACGATCAGCCGGAATCCGGCTCGACCAGCAATTCGGGTCTGATTTTCGCGGCGTTCCAGCGGGACATCGACAACCAGTTCGTGCCCGTGCAGAAGAGACTCGACGAGCACGACGCGCTCAACGAATGGACGACGCCGATCGGGTCGGCGGTCTTCGCAATTCCCGCGGGGGTCAGCGAGGGCGGATTTCTGGGGGAGGAGCTGATCTAGCGGTGAGTGCGTAGTTACGGCGGGGCGTAATTACGCACTCACGGGCGGCGAAGCGCCCTCAGGGAACCCACCAGTTGCCCTGGCCGCGGATGAGGGTGAAACCGCCGGGGATGTCGGTCCAGGCCGAGACGTCTCCCGAGCCGGTGCGGATGGGACCGGCAGGCAGCGGACCGGGGAATGCGACGCCACCCTGCTGGGTGGTGTGGTTGAACCAGTTGATGGCGCAGTTGCACCAGTTGTTGAGCGAGAAGTCCGTGAGGCCGGGGAAGTACGGATCGACGCGGACGAAGATCGGCTGATTGACGATCGACTGTTCGAGCCGCCACTCGATGACCGCTGCAGGGTCGAATCCGATTGTCGGGGAGATAGAGCCCGCCGGGACGAAGCGCGCAGGACGTGCCTGTGCGGACGCCGTGCCGAGAAGTGCGGTCGCGAGGACGATGAGCAGCGTCGCCACCACTGCGGCCCTGGTACGGGTACGTCGTGTCGTCATGAAGGAGGGGCCTCTCGGTCGAACGATTCCGCGGTGATGTTACCCGAGCTCACGTCTGTGCACTTCTCGGTCGACGCCGGCCGAGAAGTCGAGCCCACCCTCTGCGGGTGATTTATTGCCGATGACGTGCGCTCGACGCGCTCGGCGAGCACTGTCTGTCGATATGAAATTCGGACAGATGGTTCTCGGTTTGGCGCCCTGGTTCCTGTTCTCGATTCTGGTCGCCCGCCTTGGCGACGACCAGGTTGCGTACGCCGCCCTGGTGTCCGCGATCGCAGCGGTGGCCATCGCTGCCTACCAGCGCGGCAGTGGCATCAAGCTTCTTGACATCGCGGGTGTGGTGACGTTCGTCGCGATCGCCGCGATCGGGTTCATCGGCGGCGACAGCGTCGACGAGTTCCTGACAAATTTCGCGCGCGGCGGCACGACGCTGCTCCTCGGAGTGGTGATGCTCGTCTCGGCATTCACCATTCCGTTCACCGAGCAGTACGCACGCGAGAGCGTCGACAAGGCCTACTGGGATTCGCCCAAGTTCCACGCGACGAACCGTCGTATCAGCTTGGCGTGGGGTCTCGCGCTGATCGTCATGGCCGGATCGCACTTCGTGGCGGGTGCTCTGGATCCGATCAGCGACGCCGAGGACAGCGGCGCGCGGACAGTGGATCTGGTGTGCAACTGGGTCATTCCGATCGTGCTCATCGTCCTGGCCGTGAAGTTCACCCAGAGGACCGCAGCGCAAGCCCACGCCGCAGCGACGGCACCGACGGGTCCGTAACCTCGATGTAGTGAGATCATCGTTGGTACTGTTCGGAGCCGCTGCGCTCGTGCTCGTCTCCGGTTGTTCGTCGCCCGCGCCGGAGAAAGCGCCCGCGCCCGAGGTGCCGGGGCAGGTGATCGTTGCCGACCGCTCGTACACACCGTCGAACATCACCATCTCGGCGGGCGAGACGGTGACGTGGGTGTTCGCCGATGGCGGCATGGCCCACGACGTCGTCGCCGACGATCGGGCGTTCCGCAGCCCGCTCATGACGGCGAACAGCTTCTCCCACACGTTCACCGAGCCCGGCACCTACAGCTACCACTGCACCCCGCACCCCGACATGATCGGCAGTGTGGTCGTCGTGCCGTGACCCGGAGCCTCAGGGCAGGGTTCGCACGAATTCGAACAACGCAGGCGTCACGGCAGGATTGGCACTCACGACGCCGTTGACCACGCCTAGCGTCACTCCGAGAGCCGCGCCGGGTATGCAGCCGACGAACAGGAACAGGACGCACCCGACGGCCGCGCCGATACCTGCGCCGATGCCCGCTGTGACAGATCCTCCGTTGCGCCAACCGATTTCGATTTGGGTGACCAGATTCTGGTAGGCCGCTGGGCTGTACACCGGATGGATCGCCGACGGTAGTCCCGGGACGAGGTTCAGCGATCTACCTCCGTCGCCGATGGCTGCGGCAACCGGAAACAGGGTGCCGTCGACCGAGTAGGCAAGAGGGATGTTCGCGAGAGTCGCACCAGCGTCGTCGACGACCGTGACGGCTGTCCCATCCGATCCGAGCTGGAAGGCGCCGGCGTCGAGAACCGTGGTGATCGTGCCGGGTGCGCCGGTGCTGATGGAATACCCGACGCCTGGCGGTGCCGCATGTGCTGTGCCGACCATCGTGCCGGTCAGCGCGAAAGTCGCCAGTGCGGCGACGGTGATCCGGGTCGTCCGTGAGGTGTCCATCGTGTCTCCTGTCCGCGGAAATTCGACGCTAGGCCGGTTGGTGCGCCCGGACTGCGGAACGGTGCCGATTCACCCTAAAAGGGTTGTGAACCTCAGGTTCACAAGCTACGGTTCTGTTGTGAACCAAAAGTTGTCAGACTTGGACCCTGGTGAGAAGACGACCGACGTCGGCGACGAGCGCGAGCGCAGGCACACTGCGTTGATCGCGCTCAGACAAGCATTGACCGAGGAAGAGAACGTGAACCGCGAGGCTGCAGCAGCAACCGAGTCCGCTGCGACGACCGCGATGTGGCTGGGGGCGAGTCTGGCCGACTTGGCCGCAGTCACCGGCAAGACCCGTCAGGCCGCCAGGAAACGGTGGCCGTCGCTGGGCGTCGTATATCGGCGACGCCTGTGGCTCGGCAATCACGTCGACGACATCAGGTGGGCCGTGCGAGTGGTCCTCGACAACGAAGCGGACATCCAGGTGGCCGATCGAGGAGTGTTCGAGGTGTTGCGATCCCTCGATGCTCGCATCGGAGCCGACTTCGCCGACACGGCCGCGCAAGGCGATCACGAACCAGCCGAGCGATGGCACCTGCTGGAGCAGTTGGTCGACGTCGTGCTCAGGGGTCTCGTCGAAGAGGCCGTGACGACCGGGGGGCAAGCCGAGTACGCCGTCTTCGGTGCGCGGGGTGTCGTCGGCTACTACGACCATGCGTCCGACAAACCCGAACCGAATGCGGCGCTCGCCTAGGCTGGTGACATGACGACGACCGCGGCGGCCCGCCTGGGTGCGCCGGCGGCAGTCGCCGCTGGCGTTGTTGCGGCAGGGGCGCTGCTCTTCGTCCGAGACCCCCGCACGTCGACGTACCTACCGTGCCCGCTGCATGCGATGACCGGTCTGTGGTGCCCCGGATGCGGCGCGACGAGAGCATTCGGTGACCTCGTTCGCGGCGATGTCGCGTCGGCGCTGTCTTCCAACGCGCTCGCGGTGGTCCTTCTGTGCGTCGGAGCGATCGTGTGGGCGATCTGGGCGCGCGCCCGGTTGCGTGGGCGAACGTTCCGGAAACCCGCGAGTGGGGTAGTCGTCGTCGGAATAGTGATCGTCCTCGTGTTCACCGTATTCAGAAACCTCCCTGTCGGAAGTTGGCTCGCGCCTAGTTGAGGAGTACTGCACATGTTGCTGGAAGTATTTTCGGTCGTCGTACTCGTGGGCGCGTTGATCGTGCTGATTCCGACCGCGCGCCGGGTCTTCAAGAAGGGCGACGACGAGTGAGTGGCGCTGCGCGCCCCGTGCGTGCGTAGTTACGTTCCTCTGTCATTACCCGCGCACGACCCTGGACCTGGGTCGTGCGTGCGTAGTTACGTCCCTCTGTCATTACCCGCGCACGGGCGGCGAAGCCTCAGCAACTAGTATCTATGTCGTGTCCAAGTCGTATTCAGCATCCGAGCAGGCCTACGCGACAGTCAAAGAACTGATCGTCACCGGTGAACTGCCAGGTGGCGAGCTGGTCAGCGAAGGTGACATCGCCGGCCGCATGAGCATCAGCCGCACCCCCGTCCGCGAGGCATTTCTGCGCTTGCAGGTCGAAGGCTGGATGCGGCTGTACCCCAAACGCGGCGCACTCGTCGTCGCGATCGCCCCTGGGGAGGCCGAGCATGTCGTGTCCGCACGGTGGCTCGTCGAAACCGGCAGCGTACGAACCGTCGTCGCCGACGAACGGGCCACACGGGAACTCGTCGTGCAGCTACGCGAGAACCTGGAGGGTCAGCGCAGCATTGCAGCGACCGGGACCCGTGCCGAATTCAGCGCCGCCGACGCAGACTTCCACCGCCTGATCGTCCGCGCAGGCGGCAACCCGCTGCTCGACGCCTTCTACGACGGTCTTCGAGAGCGTCAGCGGCGGATGACGACCCATTCGCTCGCACGGGATCCGGACCAGCTTGCACGCATCGTCGACGAGCATTCCGTCCTCGCGGATCTGATCGAGCAGGCCGATGTGGACGGGTTCGCCCACGCCGTCGACACCCACATGCGGCGCACACACGGACTGAACGGAGGCGCGAGATGACATTAACTCGGACGACCGAGACGAGGACGGGGACGTGGATGCTCGTCGCCGCCGGGCTCTTCGCGGTGGCGTGGGGTGGCAACGAGTTCACCCCACTGTTGGTCATGTATCGCCTGGAGCACGGGTTCTCGGCCTTCACCGTCGACACGTTTCTGTTTGCCTATGTCATCGGAATCGTTCCGGCACTGTTGATCTGCGGTCCGCTGTCCGATCGCATCGGTCGCAGGCCTGTCATGTTGCCCGCGACAGCCGTGGCCGCGGCCGGTTCGATTCTCATCGCATTCGGCGCCGACACCGCCGGGATCCTCTTCGGCGGACGAGTTCTCAGTGGAATCGCGCTCGGCATCGGCATGGCGGTCGGCGGAAGCTGGATCAAGGAATTGTCGGCCCTGGATCCCACCGCAGCTCCCGGTGCTGGAGCCCGACGCCAGGCCATGAGTCTCACCGCCGGCTTCGCGCTCGGAGCAGGGGTCGCAGGGATTCTCGCTCAATGGGCGCCGTGGCCGACGCATCTCGCGTACGCCGTGCATGTCGGCATCTGCGTCATCGCGGGAATCGGAATGATCTCGGTGCCCGAGACACGCCCCGCCGTCCCGAAAGCGCACCGTGCACGGCTGATCGACGACCTGAAGATCCCGGCTGCGACGCACCGGCGGTTCCTGGTGATTGTCGTTCCGCTCGCACCATGGGTGTTCGGCGCGGCGAGCGTCGCCTACGCAGTGCTGCCCTCGCTCATGGCCGACCGAAGTGGCGGACATCCGATTGCGTTGTCCGCGTTGATGTCCGTCCTCGCTCTCGGTGCCGGGTTCGCGATTCAGGCCGTCGGCCGGAAGATCGACACTCCGAACGCGGCGCGAGGTGCACTGGTGGCCCTGACGATCCTCGTTTTCGGAATGCTGCTGGCGGCGTGGGCGGCGTCCGCATTGACCATCGCCGCAGCATTGATCGCCGCGGCCGTTCTCGGGTGTGGTTACGGCATGGCCTTGGTGTCCGGACTTCAAGAAGTTCAGCGCATCGCGGGACCGAACGATCTCGCAGGCCTCACCGCAGTCTTCTACTCGCTCACCTACCTAGGTTTCGCAGTGCCTGCCATTCTGTCCGCGCTGACCGAAAGGTGGCCCGGGGTCCTCACCTACCCGACGATCTTCGTGTTCGGAGCGATCATGGCTGGAGTGTGCTGGGTGTTCGTTCGCACTCGTTCTACGTCTCATCTTCCTGCTGCTCCTATGGACGCGGAAGGGTCTAAGCTCACCTGACTATGGGGGTCCTCTTGCCTACGACGAGCAGGCGGGTCCCGCTGATGGTTCCCATCACCGGGACGTTGTCGTGGGATTGGCGCGAGAGCTATGTCGTGCTGTTGGCGCTGGTCGTTCCTGGCGTTGTGCTCCTCCACTTTCCGGGCCTCGCGCCGGTGCTGTTGATCGGCTTGGTGGCGGTGGGGTTGGCGCGGCGATTCCGCGGCATCGCTCGATGGTGGCACCTACTGCGTTCCGGCGAGGTAGTGACTATTGATTCCGTCGAGACGACGGCGGCGGGCAACGGAACTGTCCGGCTAGCGCACGCGACCGGTTGGCGTGTCGAGCGAGGCTGGTTCACCGGGGAGATCACCGACAGCGTGCTCACCTACCTGGTCGACGACCAACCGCGAACCCTGACGGTCCGCGGGCTGCCGTATACGTCAGGAATCGTTCTGGCTCATGCGGAACGTCTCGACGCCTTGTGTGTCAGCGCGTTCCCGTTCGACATCCGAATCGGTGAAAGCGACCGTTGGTCGGTGTCGGTGACGCCGATGTTCTGGGCCGGCGCGGCAGCAACGACAGCGCTGTACGCATCGCTCGTGGCAGGCGCCGTGATCTCCATGCGCCACAGCTGGTTCTAATCAGCAGCGCCCGAACCCGGGGAATCAGTCGAGGAGACCGTCCGCGCCAGATCTACTCCCGCGTTGTGCGCAAAATGGGCTCCAAGACGCACAATCAGGGGGTAAATCGCGCCCAGCAGCCCAGGCCCGGCAGCCCCAGCCTGGCCCGGCGGTCCAGCCTGGCAGCCCCAAGCGATAGCCCGACGCCCAGGCAACCAGAGCTCAGGGCAGCGCTGGCAACTGAGGTGATTCGAGCCACGCTTCCCACAGGCTACGAGGGCAGCCGAAACGTGTTGCCAGGTCGATGAAGTCGGCGGTGCAGACGGTGGAGTAGCGGTACTTCGACGTCCATTCCTGGATCAGTCCGAAGAATTGTTCGTCACCGATTGTGGTTCGCAGGGCATGCAGGGTCAATGCCCCGCGCTTGTACACGCGGTCGTCGAACATCTTGGCGGGCCCGGGATCGCCAAGGATAAGATCGCGGGGAAGTCCTCGCTGCATGGTGTGGACGCGTCGGGCTTTGTCGCGCGCGGAGGTTCCGTCGGAAGTCTCGGCCCAGATCCACTCCGAGTAACACGCGAAGCCTTCGTGTAGCCAGATGTCTTTCCACTTGCCCAGCGTGAGGCTGTTGCCGAACCACTGGTGCGCGAGCTCGTGGGCGACGAGGCGCTCGAAGTAGCGAGTGCCCGAGCAGTGGTTCGCGCCGAAGATCGACAGACCCTGTGCCTCGATGGGGATTTCGAGATCGTCGTCGGTGATCACCACGGTGTAGGCGGCGAACGGATAGGGCCCGTACAGTCGCTCGAACGTGCTCATCATCTCGGTCTGACGACCGAAGTCGTGGTCGAAGTTCGCCCGAAGTCGATGTGGGAGAACAGCCTTCATCAGCACCGGGCCGGGCGAGGTGGTGTGTTGGCTGTACGGGCCGATCTGGATGGTCGCGAGGTACGTTGCCATCGGCTCGGGCTGCTCGTACACCCAGGTGGTACGGCTGGCCCGAGTCTGCTTGCGTACCAGGGTGCCGTTGGCCACCGCGTAGTACGGCGAATCGGTGGTGATGGTGATGCCGTAACTGGCTTTCGACACCGGGTGGTCGTCGCACGGGAACCACGACGCCGCGCCGTTGGGCTGGCTCGCGACGATGGATCCTTCGGTCAGCTCGTCCCAACCGACCTCACCCCAGAAACCGTTGATGGGCTTGGGAGTTCCGGCGTACTGGATCACGACGACCAATGCGGCTCCGGACGCGATCTGCTTGGCCGGCGTGATCTTGAGCTTGCCCCGATGTTGGCTGAACTTCACCGATCGCGAACCGTTCACGGTCACCTTGGAGACCGTCAATGCAGGACCGAGATCGAACGCGAACTTGGACGTGGTCGCTGTCGTCACGGCCGTGATCTTCGCTTTGCCCGCGAGCCGGTTGCTCTCGACCTTGTACTCGAGATCCAGTTCGTATCGGGACACGCGGTAGCCGCGGTTGCCGTTCTGCGGCAGGTAGTCGTCGATCGGGGCGTCGTTCGCGTCGAGGTCGAACGTCGGTGTCACCAGCTTGGAACCAGCGAATTTCATAGGCTGTCCTGAGCGACGACGATGCGCGCGTACGGGTCGCCCTTCGCCCACGGCGCGATGGGGTTGCCCTGCCAGCGCGTGTGCCCGGGCACGGTGTCGCCGCGCATGACGAGGGATGCCGGACCGACCGTCGCGCTGTCGCCGATCCCCGCAGCGGGTAGCGCGACGCAATGTGGTCCCAGGGTTGCTCCTCGTCCGAGTGTGACGCTGTCCATGGACATGATCCGATCATGAAACAGGTGCGTCTGCACAACGCACCCTCGGTTGACGGTCGCGCCGTCGGCGAGTGTCACAAGATCGGCCTCCGGTAGCCAGTACGTCTCACACCAGACCCCACGACCGATATCAGCCCCGAGCCAGCGCAACCACATGTTCAGCACAGCAGTACCCTCTGCGGCGCGCGCGAACCATGGTGCAGCGACCGTCTCGACGAACGTGTCCGCCACTTCGTTCCGCCACACGAACGAGCTCCACAGCGGGTGTTCGACTTTGTCGATGCGTCCGACCCATGCCCACTTCGCCGCCGCCGACACCGTCGCAGCCACCGCCCCGGCGATCAGCAGCACCATGCCGCTCAGCAGCGCTGCGAGCCAGTACCCGACCGCGTCGGCGATCCACGTCATGCCGAAGAGCACTCCGAGACCGATGCCGAAGGTGACCATCACCGGGATCAGCCGGCAGGTTTCGACGAACGAGCGGGCGAGCTTGAGCTTCATCGAGGGATCGAACGTGCGCGAGGAGTCGGCTCGCCCTGCGGCCCGACGCAACCTCACCGGCGGGCTGCCGAGCCAGGAGGATCCCGACTTCGCCTTGTCCGGCGTCGCCGAGAGAACCGCGACGAGTCCATTTTTGGGGACGGTGCGTCCCGGGCCGGTCATTCCCGAGTTGCCGAGGAAGGCGCGCTTGCCCACCTTGGCATCACCGAGGTGCATCCAGCCGCCGCCGAGTTCGTAACTCGCCACCATGGTGTCGTCGGCGAGGAAGGCCCCGTCGGCGACGGTGGTGAATTTCGGAATCATCAACACGGTCGATGCTTCGACGTCTTTGCCGATCTTGGCGCCGAGCAATCGCAACCAGTGCGGAGTGAGCAGCGAGGCGTACAGCGGGAACAGGAACGTGCGCGCGGAGTCCATCAGGCGTTCGGTGGCCCACACCTGCCACCCGATTCGGCTGCGAACAGGGTGATATCCCTCGCTCAGGCCGATGCTCAGCAACCGCACCGCCACCAGCGTGATCATTGCGAACACTCCCAGTGAGACGAGCGTGGCCACCGGAAGCATGATGGCTGCTCGGCCGACGGCTCCGAGCAGTGTCGTCGCCGTGTGCAGCCACCATCCCATCAGTACGAGCGAAACACCGAGGGAGAAGATGGCCATTCCGGACAGCAAGAGCGAGGCCACGCCGTACGCCAATACCCAGTGGGTCGCACGTGGGGGAGCGTGCTGCGGCCACGGGTGCTCGGCCTTGCCGACCTTCTGAGCGGGCGAACCGGCCCACAGATGTCCGGCTTTCACGCGTCCGACGACGGCAGAGCCCGCACTCACGACGGCGTTCTTGCCGACGGACGTGCCGGGAAGCAACGTCGAGCGCGCGCCGACGGTAGCGCCTGCACCGATCTTGATGCCGCCGATGTAGACGATGTCGCCGTCGATCCAGTGGCCGCTCAGATCGACCTCGGGTTCGACCGAGCACCCGTCGCCGAGCTCGAGCATGCCTGTCACCGGCGGCAGCGTGTGCAGGTCGACGCCCTTGCCGATCTTGGCGCCCAGCGCGCGGGCGTAGTAGACCATCCACGGTGCGCCCGAGAGGTTCGACGCACCGCTGGCGTCGGTCAGGCGCGTCGCCGTCCACAACCGAATGTGCGCGCTTCCGCCGCGCTTGTAGGCGCCGGGCTGGAGCCCTGCCAGCAGCAGCCGGGACCCGACGACCGAGATCGCCATCCGGCCGACCGGACTGATGAACAAGATGAATGCGGGAAGAATCCACCACCATGACAGCGTCGGCGCCCATGGCACGTACGCGAACCAGCTCATGACGTTGAACAGGATCCCGACCCACGTGATCCATTGCAGTCCCGTCAACGTCGTCAACGGAATCGTCGCGGCGATCTGCGTCCACTGCGCTGTCCGAGAGGTTGGTTCGACCTCGCGCGGAACGATGTCGAGCGGAGGCTTCAGCTCGTCCAGATACCGCGCGAGCGAACCCAGCCGCGGGTGGTCGTACAGCTGAGCGACGGTGATTTCCGGGAATCGCTCGCGTAGGGCGGTCACCAGCTGTGCGGCGGACAGCGATCCGCCGCCGTTCTGGAAGAAGTCGGCGTTCTCGTCGGAGACCTGGGCACCGAGGATGTTGGTCCACAATTCGGCGACCCATCCGGCGGTCCCGGTCAGGTCCGAGGACTCGCCCATGCCGGGGAGTGGCCACGGAAGAGCGTTGCGGTCGACCTTGCCCGAGGTGCGCGTCGGCATCTCGTCGACGAGTGCGAGGCGTGGAACGAGCGCCGACGGCAACTGCTCGGCCAGAATCTTGCGGGCTGCGTCCAGATCGAAATTCGGGTCGGTACTAGCCAGGTAGCCGACGAGGACCGAGTTGCCCGCACCGGTCTTCCTGACGGCTGCGGCCGCGCCGCCGACGCCGGGCAACGACTGAAGCGCGTTGTCGATCTCACCGAGTTCGATGCGTCTGCCGCCGAGTTTGATCTGGTCGTCGGCGCGGCCTTGGAAGAGCAAGCCTTCGAGCTCGAGCTTGACGAGGTCGCCGCTGCGATAGGCGCGGTCCCATCCGAGCGTCGGCATCGGGGCGTACTTCTCGGCGTCCTTGGCCGGATCGAGATAGCGCGCAAGTCCGACTCCGCCGATGACCAGCTCACCGACCTCCCCGACGGCGACGGGATTGCCGCCTCCGTCCACCACGGCGAGATCCCACCCGTCGAGCGGGAGTCCGATACGCACCGGGCCCTTGCCGTCCATGATCGACGCGCACGCGACGACGGTTGCTTCCGTCGGACCGTAGGTGTTCCAGACCTCGCGGCCGTCGACGGCGAGGCGCTCGGCCAGCTCGGGTGGGCACGCTTCACCGCCGAAGATGAGCAGCCGGACGGCTTCGAGAGCTACGGCAGGCCACAGAGCGGCGAGCGTGGGAACCGTCGAGACGACGGAGATGTCGCGGGCGATCAACCACGGCCCGAGGTCGAAACCACTGCGAACGAGAGAGCGCGGAGCGGGCACCAGGCATGCGCCGTGACGCCACGCGAGCCACATCTCCTCGCACGACGCGTCGAACGCCACCGAAAGGCCTGCGAGTACCCGGTCACCCGGACCCAGCGGGTCGTCCTGCATGAACATCCGTGCCTCGGCGTCGACGAACGCCGCCGCATTGCGGTGGCTGACGGCCACACCCTTCGGGGTCCCGGTGGAGCCGGAGGTGAAGATGACCCACGCGTCTTCGTCGGGTGAAGGGATCGTGAGGGTGTCCGGGATCGGGGTGTCCTGCTTGTCGGCCGTACCCGCCGCGATTCCTCCTGCCGTGACGACGGCAGTGACCTTCGCTTCGCCGAACACCAGCTCGGCCCGTTCGTCCGGGTCGTCGGCATCGACGGGCACGTAGGCGGCACCCGCATTGAGGATCGACAAGATGGCGACGTAGAGCGAGAACGAACCCGAGGGCATTCTGATTCCGACGCGGTCGCCGCGCCTTACTCCAGCCCTGGCCAGCCACTGCGCGCCTTCGTCGATGTCCTCGAGGAGCTCGCGGTAGGTGACCGAGACGGTGCCGTCGTCGATCGCCGCGGCATCGGGGTACTGCGAGGTGGTCGAGCGCAGGATGTCGATGAGCGTTCGCTCCGATGGAGCGCGCCCTGCGCGCAAGAATTCGGCGGGGACGCCAGCCGAGGGCTGGACGCTAGCCGAATCCGATTGTGATTGCACAGACAACCGGTGTTCCTTCTTCTCGTGTTGTACCGAAACGAACGTCAGCGGTCGTTATCTCATGTTCGGTTGTCCAGAAGGTGAACGGACGTTTCGTTCGCGCAAAGCTGCATCTCGTACGGTCTCGGCACCGGGCACAGCTTAATCGAGTTGGAGGTTTCCTACCTCCCGGGTTGACAATCCAGTGGCACTTTTGCCATCCTCTGTGCAGGTCATGAGTACCAGCATCAAGCCCCGGCTTGCTGGTCGGCAACCCTCCTCCGCGGTGGGGTGCTCCGGGTGACGACCTGGCTGACGCCGGAAAACCGGTGCAGCAAGCGCGGACTCGACTTCTCACTGACGATTCTTCGGGTCCCTTGATCGACAAGGGGTTATTTGTCATGACTGCTGTTCTCGACAACTCGTGTGCTTCGTTCGCTACAGTCAGCGGCGCTGATCTGCAGGTTCCTCTGGTGAATGGAAGTACCTGCACGTACGCCAATTTCGACTACGCGGCCAGCGCGCCTGCGCTCGCCCACGTGACCGAGCGAATTGCCGATCTGTTGCCCTACTACTCGAGCGTTCACCGCGGCGCCGGGTACGCATCACGCGTGTCCACTGCGGCGTACGAAAAGGCACGCGTGACGGTGTCGAATTTCGTTGGAGCGCAATCGGATGCGGTTGTCATCTTCACCAGGAACACCACCGACTCGCTGAACCTTCTTGCCGGGTGCGTGCCGGGAGACACCGTGGTTCTCGATATCGAGCATCACGCGAACCTGCTGCCCTGGAACGACCGCCGCGTCGTCGTCGCGGCCGAGTCCATCGCCGAGACCCTGGTATCGATCGAAGCCGAACTCGCTGCCAAACCGGCTGCGCTGCTTGCGGTGACGGGCGCCTCCAATGTGACCGGCGAAGTACTTCCGATCGACGAGCTCGCTGCTCTCGCGCACCGATACGGCGCACGCATCCTCGTCGACGGTGCGCAATTGGTACCCCATCGACGGGTCGACATCGAGGCCCTGGGGGTGGACTACCTCGCGTTTTCCGGACACAAGTTGTACGCGCCGCACGGTGCCGGCGTGCTCGTCGGTAAGCGTGACTGGCTCGACGCCGCCGAGCCCTATCTCGCAGGCGGCGGGGCTGTTCGCCACGTCGGTCTCGATCACGCCGAGTGGGCGCCGGTTCCGGCACGTCACGAGGCGGGTACACCCAACGTGCTCGGCGTCGTCGCCTTGGCGGCAGCATGTGAAGCCCTCGAGCATTTCGAGGTGGCAGGTTCGGTCGACCACGAGCGTCGACTGTCCGATCGCCTGCGCGACGGGTTGACGGCGGTGCCTGGCGTCGACGTACTGACGGTGTGGAACGACTCCCCGGACAGTGTGGGGATAGTCACATTTTCCGTAGATGGATTCGGCCCCGGCGAGATCGCTGCGTACCTGTCGGCCGAGCACGGCATCGGAGTGCGGGATGGCAAGTTCTGCGCTCACCCGCTGCTCGCGCGACTGGGTCACGCGGACGGTGCCGTGCGCGCCAGCCTGGGGCTCGGCAGTTCCGACGCCGATGTGGATCGGCTGATCGGGGCCATCGAGACGCTCGTCGCCGACGGGCCCTCCTGGACGTACGAGGAGGAGAACGGTTGGTGGAATCCTATTCCCGACCCTCGCCCGTTCCCCGAGCTGGCAGGCGGTGCCGCAGGCGTGGGATCCCCATGCGCAACGCAAACGGTTAGCATCGCCTCATGAGGGCAATTGCTCTGTCGCAGAACCGACTCTGGCGCGATCGATACGTCGATCTGTGCCGGACGGCCTCTGGCTCGTGTAGGTGTTCGGACTTCAGTCATCCTCCCCAACACCTCGCTTGCACGACGGGACCAATTTCATGTCGAACAACTCACCTGTCCGCCTTGCCCTTGCAACTCCAGGCGCATGGACGGAAGTCACCGACGCTCGCCCTACCGAGTCGATAGTTCGCATCCACGCCTCGGATCTCCGCGAGGGTCAGCAGGCAAGAGCACGTGCCAGGGCCGAGGCCGTCGAGGCAGGCAAAGATGCCGACAGCGTTGCGGTGTTTCTCGATATCGAGATCCACGTCGCCGACGATGCACGGACCGCGCGTCGGGAATTCGCCGCGCTGGACCTCCCGGCGGTGCCGAGTTCCATCCGGTACGTCGGGACCCCCTCCGGTCTCGCGGGGCTCGTCGCCGACGTGAAGGCAGCGGAGGTGGCCGACGGGGTGACCCTCATCGCCGTCGGGCCCGAGCAGCGGAACCTCGACAAGATCGCACGCGGCGTCGTGCCCTGGCTGGAGGATCGCGGTGTCTTATTCTCCGCCGAGAAGCTTCTGGCCGCGACCGGCTCGCTGACGCCGACACGGGTGCTGGCCTCCTGAGCGCTCCCGCGTCTAGGTGACATCGATGGCGAGACCGGCGGTGATGCGCAGAAGCTCCGAGCACGTGGTCTTGAAGACCGTGTTCGGATGCCCTGCAGCAGCCCACAACTCGGGGTAGTCCGAGAGGGTCTCGTCGACGAACGTCGGTAGATTCGTCGGATGGCCGACCGGTGCGATACCGCCGATCGGCTGACCCGTCGAATGCTTGACCAGTTCCAGCGGTGCCCGCGTCAACGTGCCGCCCAGGCGCTGTCCGGTGGCGTCGAGATCTACCTGGTGTGCACCCGACACGAGGATAAGCACTGGATCGTCGTCGAGCAGGAAGACAAGAGATTTCACGATCGCGCCGACGCTGACCCCGAGCGATGCGGCAGCGGCGTCCGCGGTCGGGGTCGGCTCCGGCGAGGTGACCACCACTCCGTGATGTCCGCGCGAAATCAGAATGTCGGCGACGTGGGCTGCGTTCGGGTGAAGTAGCCGGTTCATCTACCAAGGGTATTGCTACCGCGGCATTTTCGCAGTTACTACCGGCCGCTGGACTCGGATTGCCGCTACGACAACGAGCCGAAGAGCCGCAGGCGTGCCATACCCCCGTCGGGGAAGATGTCCATGCGTACTTCGGAGACCGGCTCGGTGCGCTCCAGCAGGAACCGGTGACGTGTGTCGGGTTGCAGGCGGGTCTTCGGTAGCAGTTCGATCCATTCGCCATCTCCGAGAAGGCCTTTGAGCGACGCAGCACCCGGGGCGTTTCCGAGGAAGCACGACGTGTCGAGCTCGGCCAGTTCGATCGTGCCTCGTCCGGCGAGGGCTACCTGGACCCAGTCGTTGGCGTCGTTACGCCTGCGTGAGGTTTCCCAGCCCTCACCCATCGACCGCGGCGGTCCGGGGAACAGCAGGTTGTTCGGCGAGCTGTAGAACATGTTGGAACACGCGGAGACGTAGCCGCCGTTCTCGAGGGCCGCGAGGTCGAACGGGCCGGCCGCGATGAACCGTGGGTCGGGACGCCCGCGTCCGAGTACGCGCAGTCGTGCCACACCGCCGTCGGGGTAGATCGACAGCTTGACGTGCGTCCAGCGCTCGTCGGATGCGACCCCGAACCGGTTCTCGGTGTCCCCGTTGACCGAGCTCTTCGGCACGATCGTCGTCCACTCGGTGTCCTCGTGCAGTTCACGCGCCGACGGGAAACCCTCGATCGACGCCGCCTCGATGGAGATTTCCGGCGGGTAGTTGCCGGTGAACCACGCGGTGTCCACCACCACAGCGTCGACGACGCCGGGCGCGCCGAGTCGGACGATGGCTTCGTCGTAACCCGCTTCCCGACGCCTACGCGTCTCCCACCCGTCGTAGATCTGGCCCTTGTGGCCGAAGGTCGCAGGCTGGTAGTCGGCCTTGCCCGGCTTGACGAGGTTCTCCTTCTCCGCGAACGTTTCGTCGTTCGCCCACACGACGGCGCCGCCCAGAGTGCGGACGGCGAGATCGGGTAGGGGGAGGGGGAAGGTGGCTGTCATACCGGTCAGGATACGGGGGCGGTCTCGGACTTCGCGTTGCGTGGTGACCGGCTGAAGCCGAACAGGAGTGCAATCCCGACGACGGCATACACGGCCAGCGCAAGTGCCGGTTGGCCCAGGCCGTTGCCGGAGAAGTACACGATGCTGCGCACACCCTCGGTTCCGATGCCAGGGGTGATCCAGCGTCCGACGGCTGCGTAGAACTCCGGGAGGACGTACGGACCGAAGGCCCCTCCAGCGCTCGGGTTTCCGAGAATCACGAACACGATGATGGCGATGGGCACGGCCGCGACGCCGATTGCTGCACGAAGGCCGAGGGTGAAGACCGAGGTTGCGAACACGACGCCGGTTCCCAGTAGCCACAACGGGAACCAGTGGCCCGCGAACGTGCCGAGCAGCGAGGTGACGATGAATGCGCCCAGCGCACCGGACAGAATCGAGTAGCCGGCGAATATGCCGAGTTGGGCGGCCGCGTCCCGGCGCGACTTCGGTGCTCCGACGAGTAGGCCGATGGCTGCGGCCAGCAGGTAGCCGCCCACGACCCAGCCGACGGACAGGTAGAACCCGGACAGTCCGCGATTGTCGTGGATGCCGACGGGGATGTCGTCACGGACTAGGAACTGCCGGTTCTGGCTTTGTTCGACCTGGGTGAAGATCGACTCGAGCGCGGCGGAAATGGAGCTTCCTGCGGCGCTGGCAGTGATGAGCGTGTCCGTTCCGCTGGCGCTCAGGACGTACGCACCGAGTACTTCGCGGTCTCGGATGAGGGCGCGAGCGTCCTCGGTGCTCGCGACGGCGCGTGCCTGGAGTGGGGTGCCGTCGATGCCGTTGAGTTTGTCGACCGTATCGGTGTCGACTCCGGCGGGGATGCCCTGCTCGGCGACCACTGCAATAGGGATCTCACGTGGCGTCGGCTGGTGGAAGGCTGCGACGTAGCTGGCGATGAACCCGAGTTGGAGTATGAGCACTCCGACCGAGATCCAGACGACCTTGCGCATGCGAACTCCTCCGGGATGTTGTTAATACTTCGAGTATTGAATACTCTAGGTATCGTGAGTACGGAGGGTCAAGTGACGTGGGCACCGACACAACGGCCGGGTCGGGAGAATGTGCGTGAGCGGCTTCTCGAGGCCGCCGCGGACGAGTTCACCGAGAACGGTTACGCAGCCGCCAAGCTGGCGGACATCGCGCGACGTGCGGGCTTCACCAAAGGCGCCGTCTACTCCAATTTCGATTCCAAGCAGGCGCTGTTCGCCGAACTGCTCTCGAAGAGGTCGATGGAACTCGCTGGCCGGGTGATCGACATCGTGTCGGGGCTCGGGCCGGGCGATGCCGCGGGACGAGGGGGCGACGCCATCGCGTCCTGGGTCGTCGCCGAGCCGCGGTGGCCGCTGCTCGTCACCGAATTCGGAATCCAAGCCGGACGCGTTCCCGACCTCGCCGAGGGGTACCGACGTGAGCGACGCCACCTCCGTGACGAACTGCAGCGCCTCATCGCCGAGCGAGCGACGGTGTGGGGCGTCGCCGACGCCTTGAATGCGCGCCGGGTCGCGACATCGCTGCTGGCCTTGATCTCCGGCTTGGCCGTCGAGCATTCGGTAGATCCCGACGAGATCGACGAGAATGTGATCGGCGACGCAATCACCGAGTTGCTCGCGGGTGCGATTTCCCGCGCACTGCACCGCGATTGAGTCCGGTGGTACCGGGTACCCGCACTTCATGACTGCTCAGAACCCCGAACCGAACGACACCGCGGGCCTCGAAGCCGGCGGGTCCGTCACGCCAGGGGACACACCTCCCGCCGAAACCGGTGTAGGCGGTCCCAACCACGAACCGCCGCAGCGCAGTTTGAAACTACCGATCGTGTTTCTCGGCATCCTGGGCGTGGTCGTATTGATCATCGTCATCGGCTTGATCGGCCGCATCGTCGGGCTGTTTTAGAAGCCGGATCAGATCTGGGAGGCCGGATCGGAGAAACGACCAGGTCGCCGACCGTGAGTGAGTAGTTACGTCGGGCGGTAACTACTCATGCACGGGCGGCGGAGCCGCTAGAACGGCGGCCAGCCCTCTTCCGGACCCAGCACCCGTTCGATGCGGATTCGATTGACCTTGGCGAGTTCCTCGCGCATCACCTTGCGCTCGGTCTCGTGGCTGTTGTCGAGCCGGTGGCCCAGGTCGACGAGGACCTCGCGCGGATCCTCGCCTGCGCTGTCGAGCGTCGCCGAACAGACGATGTAGCCGTAGCCGAACCGCTCGATGTACATCCGGCACGCGTCGATGAAGACACTCTGGGTGGCCACGTCCATGCCGGCGCAGGTCTTCCCGACCGGTCGGTGAGTCGAGGCGAGGTAGTCGATGTCGGCGTCCGACAGCTCGTCCAGCTCGGCATCGGCCCGGGCGAAGAGTTCGGCGTGGGAGCGGAACGGGCGTGCGTCGGCTATTCGCGACGCCCACGTGTGCGAGCAGCAGCATTCGTACAGGGCGTGCACCGCTTTGCGGCGCGGCAGGTCGTTGAACGTCTCCAAACCGAGTCCCTGGTGCATCAACATGGGCCCAATGATGAGCCTCGCCAGCGGAGAACTCCAGGGTTGAGCAGGGTCTTAGCGCAGGCGTAACCGGGCGTAACACACCCGAGGGCCCTAGCGTGGTGTTGTGGGCGTCCAATCGACGTGGTCGTCGTTCTCGGGCGGTGACTTCAGCGTGCCGCTTCTTGCCACCGATCACGCTGGGCGATCGGTGCCTACCCTCAACAGTAGACGGAACTGGACCCAAAGGACCATATTTGACTCATGGATTCGAGGCGGCGAGGCAGAGGACCGCGTGCATGATCTAGTTCTGGGTGGACGATTCCGCAGAGAATGCGCGAATCCGAGCGATCGCTATGTCCACGGCGACCCTCATGAGCTTCACATCACGAGTGGTCTTCGCGAGTAGGTACCCGCCCTGCACCGCAGCAAGTAACCCGATTGCCAACGTCTGGGGATCCGCATCCGCCCGGAGCACGCCGAGTGTTCTCAACCTGTCGATTGCGTTGATCAGCATCTGAAGCCACTCATCGAAATGGGTAGCGATGAGTTCTCGCCCAGCCTGATCGTGATCGGCTATCTCGTTCGCCATCGATCCCAGTGGGCAACCATATGCGCCGTCCCGGAGCGCGTTGCGCTCCACCATATCGTCCCGCCATAGTTCGAGTCCGCGAAGGGAATTCACCTTGTCCAGGCGACGACGCTGCTGGGCCAGCAATGCCTCGGCTCGGAACTCGATGACTGCGCTCACTAGTGCGTCCTTGTCAGCGAAGTGCTGATATAGCTGGGACTTCGACGTTCCGCTTGCGGTGCGAACGTCGGCGAGCGTTGTCGATGCGACGCCTTGCTCGAACATCAGTTGGTTGGCTGCCTCGATGATTCGCGCCTTCGTGGCTGCGCCCCGCGGCGTCAAACGGCGGGCACTCGCACCGTCGCCGCTGTTACTCACGCCTCCAGGTTAGCTTTCCAGGCGCATTGAGCCACGCAGGGTCGGTCCCATGATTGGCATGTCCACGGGGCAGTCGCTCGCACAAATTCTCGTATCGCGCTGTGGCAGCGCAGCGCTGATTGGACTCTCGAGACCGGTTGCTCGAGCGTAAGGTCACGGTGTGACTCGCAACAATGGCCGCATTCTCTTGGCCGCAGTGGGCGCATTCTTCGGCCGTCGCGGCGTCGGCCACGCAGAACGTTCTATTGCGGGGAATTGCACACACGGAAAGCGGAAGCGATGAACGACAGGCGCCCAGACGAGCAGCCAGAAGCATCACCAGGCGTTCGCACCGAGGGCCGCGAGATGTTCGATTGTCCGCATTGCGGGCACCAGCTCAGCATGTTCATGGAGACGCGGTCCAACCCCGGGGACAGGGCCGCTGCCCGGTTGGCCACGGTCGCGGGTTCCTGGCCCTTCCTTCTGATCCTGGTGCTGGCTATTGTCGCGTGGCTCGTCGTCAATACGATCCTGCCGCTCTTTCATCCTGACTCGTCGGCCGTGCTCGACTATCTCGGAACGGCGCTCGCTATTGTCGCGGCCTTGCAAGGACCGCTGATCCTGCTTACCCAGCGTCGAGAGTCCGATCGTGACCGCGCGCGGGACATCGAGACATTTCACATCTCGCAGAACGCCGAGGCCGACCTGCACTCGATCAGCCTCGCTATCGATTCGCTCCTCGAGCAGAGTGGGCGAGACCGGTCGTCGAGCGATGGACGACGACACGAACCATCCACGCCGTCAGAGGATTCCGCTTGATCGGTGATGCCGCTCCGTGATCGCGGGCAGTGGGAGCGGTTATGCGCGAGGCACCGTGATGTAGGCAAGCCCTGACATGTTCACGAGTGCCGATCCGGGATTCTCGACGACTACGGCCAACACAGCTTGGCACTCGCTGCACCGCATTACTGCGCCCATGGCGGTGATGAAGGCATGCGTGCGGGCCAGTTCGGAGGTATTGCCGCAGCCGCGGCACCTGCCGGTCGCAACCGTGATGTCGATACCAAGGGTCGCCGCAAAGACGCCGGCGAGTGCGTTTCCGTCAACGTAGGTCATGACATGCCTCCAAATCGTTCCGTACGGATCCGGGCTGGGTCGTGGCCGAGTTCGACAAGCCAACCGGCTACGGCCTCCACGAACGGCGTCGGTCCGCACACGAAGATGCGCGGCGACAGTGACGCTGGGAACGTCGACGCGGCGATCGTTTCCCGCGTCAGCCGACCGGGCGGCTGGCCCGCTCCGGGTGCCGACTCGCGGGTGTGCGCGATGTCGACGATTGTTCGCGAGAAGCCCGCGAGTTCGTCTGCGAAGAGCGTGTCGCGCGGACTGCGGACCGAGTAGAGCAGCCGGAAGGCGGCGCCTTCCGCTTCATGTTCACGTGCTGCGGCCATCGAGAACAGAGGTACGACGCCTGATCCGCCCGCGATGAGTTGTACCGGTGACCGGTCGGGATCGGTCGGCTTCCAGACGAAGAAACGTCCGAGAGGTCCTTGTATCTGGACTTCCTCACCCACCGCGAGATACCGCACCAGAAACGGCGACACTTCGCCCGTGGTTACCTCCTGGACCACAAGCACGACACGGGTCGATTCACCGGAGGACGCCAGCGAGTACGACCGGGACGCCTGGTATCCGTCCGGTGCCGTGAGCCGGATATCGAGATGAGCTCCGGCGTTGTTTCCGGGCCACGTCGGGACATCCAACTCCAGGCGGACGGCCGCCTCGGTCTCGAAACGCCGACTGATCACCCGTCCGAGGTGCCAGCGGATGCGGCTTGGTGTTTTCACCAGTATCGCTCCTCCCGCCACGGGTCGCCGCGAAGGTGGTAGCCGTTCTGCTCCCAGAATCCGGGGTCGTCCGAGGGCATCATGTCCATTCCGAGAACCCACTTCGCACTTTTCCAGAAGTAGAGATGGGGCACGAGAAGTCGGGCCGGACCCCCGTGCTCCTGCGAAAGGGGTTCGCCTTCCGCCTCGGTGGCTATCCACGCTTGCCCTTCGAGGAGATCCTCGAGCGGAAGGTTGGTGGTGTATCCGCCGGAGCAGTGCACCATCACGTAGTCGTAACTGGTTTCGACGTCCTCAAACAGCCGGTCGAACGGTACGCCGCGCCAGGCCATGTCCAACTTCGACCAGTGGGTTACGCAGTGGATGTCGGTGACGATGTCCTCGACCCCCACCTCATGCAGCTCATCCCAGTTCCATCGGTGCGTGACCTTGTCCTCCGTCATGATCGAGAAGCTCCATCGGCTCTCGTCGACGTTGGGTGTGGGTCCGGCCGAGAGAACCGGCCAGTCGTCGACGAGAGTCTGCCCAGGGGGTAGCCGCGTGTCTCTGGAACGACGCCTTCCTCCGAAACTACTGTTGATCACATCCACGAATGCCCCCTCTGTTGGACTTTCCTGACACTGCTGGCCGAGAATGGACCCTTCGGACCAAATTACGATCACTGGCGGCACGAGCTGCACAGCGCGTCAACTGCCCTGATCGGCGACCAGCATTGGTGGAGCGCGCTATTGAGACGTCAAGGCTTTTGCGGGATTCCGCCGCGCCGCGCAACCCACCTCCCGTCGCGCCCGCCGCCTGGGTCAGCCTCAATCTCAAGATACGCCATCGAAGTGGACCAGTAAGGCCAATCGAAACATTCGGCGCCGATCAGGGGATGTTTTCTACGGCTTGAAGTTTCGTAGCCTCGGACCCGATCGTAAGATGCCGGCCGCCTCCTGTTTGGCGTTGATTACTGAACCGTTGAGTTCTCTTGATAAGGCAACGCCTCGCCGCTCGGGGCGCACGTTTCGAGGGTCGTATGTCAGGAATGAGTCGGCTCGCAGCGCACCACCCTGCGGACGAGTGAAAACCACTTTTCTCCCGGGGGTGTAGACAAGAAGCATGCCAACGCCATCTGCCATCGCAGTCCAACTGCCCACGGCGCGTGGCCCCCTGACCGAGGGACTCGTGCGTGCGCTGAGATTGGAACCGGCAAGTCCGATCCTGCTCCCGGACGTCGACGGCGGTACGGACCCGTTCGGAGAGGACCTACAGGCTGCTCTGTACATCTGCTACGAGCTCCACTACCGGGGTTTCGACGACGTAGCCGATGCCTGGGAATGGAATCCGGACCTGCTCGGATTCCGGGCAGAACTCGAAAAAGTGTTCCTTACGTATCTCCGCGAACGAGTCGAGCCGGGGTCCGACGCGGTCGCCGAGATGAAGAAAGTCGAGGTCGAATCGACCCGCGACGAAGGTCCGTCTCATCACTTGTCCTCGCATGGAACCTGGACGCAGATGCAGGAGTACTTCGTTCATCGCTCCATCTATCACCTCAAGGAAGCGGATCCCCATGCGTGGGCGATCCCGCGATTGACCGGTCAGGCCAAAGCATCGTTCGTCGCCGTGGAGTTCGACGAATACGGCGGCGGTCATCGCGCCCGCATGCATCAGCAATTGTTCGCAGACCTGCTTGACGCAGCAGGGTTGGATTCGACTTATCTCGGTTACCTGGATCAGGTGCCCGCTGCAACGTTGGCGACCGTGAATGTGATGTCGCTCTTCGGGCTTCACCGCGGGCTCCGCGGCGCCGCAGTAGGCCACTTCGCCGCCACCGAGATCAGTTCGTCGCCGGGCTCGGCGCGCCTGGTGACTGCTCTGCGGTCCATGGGTGCACCGGAACCCTGCGTGCACTTCTATGCCGAGCACGTCGAGGCCGATGCGGTTCACGAGCAGGTCGTGCGCCACGACGTGGTGGGGTCGTTGATCGCTGAACTGCCAGCACTGGAACCGGATGTGGTGTTCGGGATGCGCGTGGCCGACTACGTCGAGGCGCGCTTGGGTGACCAACTGCTCGGCGCGTGGACTGGCGGTGAATCCTCGCTCCTTCGGCCCCTATGACGATGTAGCCCCACGGACGGCCGCCTTTCGTCGGTGGCTTGTGTCGCAGAGTGGGTAGTTCTTGCTTCGTTTGCACAGGCACACGGCCACCACGTTTCTCTGCGAATGCACCACTGTGCCGTCGGGCATGAGGATCTCAACCGGCCCGTCCATCAGCATCGGCCCGTTTTCGGCGATTCGTACACGGTTACGCGCCACTGGTATTCCTCTCGGCCAGTATCACTGCCAACTCTTCGGTGCGGCAGCCTTTTTCGATGAGGCCGTTGGCCTCCAGCCATGCGGCGCGCGCGAGCATCACCGGCCCGAATTCGATGGTTCGCCTGGCGACGATCGATGTGCGTAAACCTTCCCTCTCGAACATGGCGATCGACTTCGGAACGTCGGCATGCTCCGATTGAACAAGCAACAGAAATCCGCTCTCCGACAGAAGGGATGGAGCGGCACGACACAGTGGATCAAGAAATGCACGCCCGTCCACCCCTGCATCCCACGCCACCGAGGGGCCCTCGGTGGGTGGCACGTGCTCACTCGGTACGTATGGGGGATTGCACAGTACGACGTCGTAGGGGCCATGGTTCAGTGCGACGTGGAGGTCACCCTGACGCGTCTCGACATCGAGGCCGAGTCGATACGCAGCAGCCCTGGTCGATTCGACGGCTGCTATCGAGATATCTACTGCCAGTACTCGTTCGGCGCCCAGAGATGCTGCCGTCAAGGCTTGGATTCCAGACCCGGTGCACAGGTCCAGTACCCGTGCGGCTTTCGGTAAACCGCGGGCAACGACTGCCTCGGCGAGCATGTGCGAGTCATGCTGAGGTTCGTAGACAGTCCCGTGTCCGAGTGAGAGCGGGTCTGAAGCTGTGGTGTCGATGGCTGATCCCCCTTCGATTGCCGACGGCGACAGTGTCGCCGGGCGGTGCAGCTATACCCGTCGATCCGCGCCCTACGCATGGCGAATGCGCGCACCGCCTTTTGCCGGTAACCTAATACTACCGAGCATGTAGTAGTTCGGCATGGCCCTGGGGAGGACATCGATGTTGGACGACATGTTGCCGGTGAGCTCGCCGCAAAAAAATATCTGGTACGCCCAGCAGTTGACGCCCGACATTCCCTTCGCCATCGCCTACTACGTCGACGTCACCGGCACGATCGACCACGATGCGCTGCTCGACAGTGGACTGAGAGCGCACGCCGAATACTCTTCGGCGACGATGCGCATCGTCGAGGTGGACGGCCTGCCAGTTCAGAGCTTTGTCGACAGCTACGGCGATGCCGCTCAGATTGTCGACTTCCGAGATGAGGCGGACGCGCTCGAACGTGCTCGCTCGTGGATGGAGCGCGATTGCAGAAGCCCGCTGCCGCTCGACGGCTGCCTGGTCCGACTCCGACTCTTTCGTCTCGCCGACGATCACGTCCTTTGGTACACCCGCGCGCATCACATCGCTCTCGACGGCTATGCCTCGGTTCGGGTGCTCGAGCGTGCTGCTGCGATCTACAACGCCGTGGTCATGGGCAATGAACCCGACCCTGTCGACGTGACCGTGCCGTCGGCGGTCGTAGAGGAAGACCGGAAGTATCACGCGTCGGCGCGAGCGAAGAGAGACAAAGACTTCTGGTACGCGTCGGTAACGGAACGCGAGAACTCGGCCGCACCGTCGCTCGGTACCGTCGCTGCTCCTCAGCCGATGTCGACGACGGTCGGTGGCACCGACTCGAACGCCCACAGCTCGTCCGATCTCGAATTTTCCGGCAGTCAGTCGACGTCGAGTCTCGTGATTGCCGCATTCGCAGTGTTTCTCGCGCGTATGACCGACTCCGACGACGCCCGGCTTTCGCTTCCGGTCTCCGCTCGATCGAATGCGGTCCTACGCCGCGCGGGCTCTTCCACATCGAATGTCGTTCCACTGGCATTGCCAGGCATTGGGCGTACGACGGTCGATGGCGCGGTCAAGTTGACCGAGACGTCGATAGGCGCGGTCCTGCGTCATCAACGAAGTCGGCCGGACGTGGTGTGGGAAAGGGGTCGGAAAAGGACGGCGACAAGGTCTTTCGGCCCTACGGTCAACGTGATGATGTTCGCCCACACCGTTGCTGTGGGTGGTGTCGAAGGCCAGGTGCATATCCTGACCACCGGGCCGGTATCCGACCTCGCGGTCGACATCTACCCCGAAGGAGCCGGACGGCAGCCTCGCGTCGACTTCGAAGCAAATCCGGCTGCGTATTCACGCCCTGACCTCTCTCGCTATCACCGGAGGTTCCTGCAGTTTCTGCACGCCTTCGCGAACCGGAGTGTCGGCGACATGGCTGTGTCGGACCTCGAGCTGTTCCTGCCGGATGAGTCACGCATGTCGGCAGCGTCGACAGGTGCCACGTCCACCGAGCGTACGACGATGATCGACGCGTTCGATTCCGCTGTGCGACAACACGGAGACCGAATCGCGGTCGAGGACGGCGGAGAGGCTCTGACCTATCGAGAGTTGAACCATGAAGTCGACCGTCTGGCAGGGGTGCTACTGGATCGGAACGTCGGCCCGGAGGATCCGGTCGCGGTTCGGATAGCGCGTTCGATCGACTCGGTCGTCGCGTTCTGGGCGGTAGCGCGCGCGGGGGCCGTGTACGTTCCGATCGATCCGAGACTTCCCGACACGCGCGTCGAATACATCGTTCGGGACAGTCGCGCTGTTCTGGGACTTGGGTTGTCCCCAGATGGGACGGACAGGTGGGGCGAGATCGACTGGCTCGCCAAAGCTGAAAGCTCGTATTCAGAGCGCGAGCCGAGAACAGGCCGACGTACAGCGTCGCCGCGCAATGCTGCGTACGTCATCTACACCTCTGGTTCGACCGGTGTCCCGAAAGGCGTTGTTGTCACACACGATGGAATCGGGGGACTGGTGCAACAGATTCGGCACAGCTACGGACTCGATCCATCCTCGCGGGTCTGCCACCTCGCATCGCCTGGATTCGATACAGCTGTGGTCGAACACCTCGCGTCCGCGGTGACGGGTGCTTGCCTCGTGATTGCTCCACCGGATGCCTACGCGGGTCCCGAATTGACTCGGCTACTGGCCCACCGACGCCTCACTCACCTGCTCATCACCCCGTCTGCGCTGGCTACGCTGGAGCCGTCCGAACTCACCGACGTTGCGACGATCATCATCGGCGGGGAATCGGCGCCGAGAGACGTCGTACACACGTGGTCGCCTGGCCGCCGGCTCCTCAATGCGTACGGTCCGACCGAGGCCACTTGCAGTGTGACCATGACCGAGCCGCTCGGTTCGGACGCCGCGGTCGCCATCGGAACAGCAATGGCAGGCGCAACGATTCATCTGCTCGATCGCGCACTTCGTCCGGTGCCACCTGGTGCGATCGGCGAGATATTCATTGCCACCGCAGGTCTTGCGCGCGGATATTCGCACCACGCACCTGGAACCGCGTTACGGTTCGTGGCAAATCCATTCGGAGACAACGGCTCACGATTGTTCAGGAGCGGCGACATGGCTCGTTGTCGCGTCGACGGTTCCCTCGACTTCATCGGACGTACCGACGACCAGGTCAAGATCCGCGGCAACCGTGTCGAGCTCGGTGAGGTCGACGCCGCACTACGCGCGCACCCGCTCGTCGGCGCAGCTGCATCCATGATCCGTCGAAACCACCGCGGTGACGCGCGAATCGACGGCTATGTCGTATGGAAGAGCGGCGAGTCCGTCGACTTGCAGGAGGTTCGGGCATTTCTTGCGCGGGCGCTACCGGCATATGCAGTTCCGTCGACAGTCACAGTGCTCGACGCGATACCCCTCACTGTCAACCGCAAACTCGATAGGGTCTCCCTTCCGGAGCCTGTGTTCGCGGGAGGAGTCGGGGCGATCGAAACTCCTTCCGGGGCCACTGAAGAAGCGGTTTCGCAGGCGTATTCGCAGGTTCTGGGTGTCGACGGGGTTGATGTCACCACCTCGTTCTTCGACCTGGGTGGGGACTCGCTTGCCGCGACCGGCGTGATCGCGCGGCTGCGCGCTGACTTCGAAATCGATCTCGGCATACGGGACCTTGTGGATGCCAGTTCGGTTCGGGCTCGCCCAAGTGATTGAAACACGGCCACACGGTCACGTGCGATTGGACCGTCCGAAGGCAGGGTTGTCGAACAGTGTGTCGGTGATCCCGTTAGCACCGCAACAGGCCAATATCGATCGCGGTGCCCGGCTGCCTCTCTACAACTTGCCGTTCACCGTCGACATCGCCGGGCCGCTCGAGGTCGATGTGGTCGAAGCCGCATTCGGCGACCTACTCGTCAGGCACAGAAGCCTGCGAACGACATTTCCGGATTCACCGTGGGGTCCGCGGCAACTGTTCGTGGATGATCCGTCGACGATGAAGTCGGTTTTCCGTAGTGCACCGTTCAGCGAAGACGCAGTGACGGACGTCCTAAGTGCGCCGTTCGACGTTCGGTCTCAATTACCCGTCAGGGCAACGTTGTTCGAGCGGGAATCTGGTGATCACGTTCTGGCGTGCAGCGTGCACCATATTGCGGCGGACGGATGGTCGCTCGGTGTGCTTGCACGGGATTTCGCGACGGCCTTTTCGAGCCGCACGCTGGGAACGGCCCCGGAATGGACCGATGCTCCGCTCCACTACAGCGATTTCAGTGTCTGGGCGGAGGGCAATTCTGATGAATCCGATCTCGAATTCTGGCGCCGAGAGTTGAGTGATGTCCCTTTCGATACGTCCGTACCGAACGACCGCCCCAGAGAATCCGACTGGGACTACACGGGCGACCGGGTCGAGTTCGATGTGAATTCGCAGACCGTCGAGGGACTCGATCGAATCGCACAGCGTTATCGGACAAGTCGTTTCACCGTGTTGCGGTCCGCGCTGGTCGTTCTGCTCGCACGGTTGACCGGCGAGAAGGACCTGTTGATCGGCACTCCGATTGCCGGCCGTGGAGATCCGATTCTCGAACAGGTCGTCGGGATGTTCGTCAACACTCTCGCGATTCGGTCCGATATCGGCAAGGCCGCGACGTTCGAAGAAGTTATAGGCATCGCTCATGCCAGTGAGGTGCGGGCGTTCGATCACTCCGGTGTGTCATTCGATCAGGTTGTTGCTGAATTGGATCCAAGCCCCCATCGGGGACGGCATCCGTTGTTTCAAGTTGCACTCTCGCTAGACGTGTTCACCGTCTCGCAGTTCGATGTCGGTAGTACGCATTTCGAGGTCGTACCCGTCCTCTCGGCATAGCCAAATGCGATCTACATTTTCACGTCGTCGAACGACGCAACAGTTCTGGTGCGGTCGTCGGAGTGAACGTCGGAATTGTTTATCCGACAGCGTTGTTCGATCGAGGAACTGTGGAGTCGTGGGGGGAGTTCTACGAGCGGATTCTCGGACGCATCATTGTCGATCCGGCAGAGGAATGGACGACGCTTCCAGAAGTACTACAGAAGTTGTAGTATGACATGTGGGTTGTGCAGTGTGCGCAACCGAACAGTAGGAGACCCTGTGTCGACAACCGACGGCTTGCCCGTTCATATCCTGCTGGTGCACTTCATCGTGGTGCTCGCGCCTCTGACGGCAGTTCTCGCCATAGGGTCGAGTATCTGGCCTGCGATGCGGAACAGGCTGGTCTGGTTGGTCGCGGTGCTCGCCGTGGTCACGCTCGTGGTGACGCCATTGACCACCGATGCGGGTGAGTGGCTGGAAAAGCGGGTTCCGGAGTCGGCGTCCGTCGAGACGCATGCCGAACTCGGCGACTCGATGCTCTACATCGCGTTGGGACTAGCACTTGTTGCCGCACTGCTTGTGGCGCAGCATATTCGAGATCGCCGCGGGACACAGCCGGTCAAGTGGCAGTCGATAGCCGGCATCGTCTTCGCCGTCGTGATCGGTGTAGCGACGATCGTGCAGGTGTATCGAATCGGAGAATCAGGGGCACGGGCCGCGTGGGAGGACGCATTCACCTCTGCCCCGGCGCAGGATGGTCCCGGCGAGTGACGTCCGAGAGACGAGGAGTCGTGCCATGTCGGATCTGACCTCAGGGGGACACGAGGCCGAGCCTCACCGGAATATCGGTGGGCGTCTGAATTGGCTTCGAGCCGGTGTGCTCGGCGCAAACGACGGCATCGTGTCGGTCGCAGGCTTGGTCGTGGGTGTTGCGGCGGCCACCGTAGAACGCGGGCCTGTCCTCACGGCGGGAACCGCGGGGCTCGTTGCCGGCGCAGTATCGATGGCTCTCGGTGAATACGTCTCTGTGAGTACGCAGC
The DNA here is from genome assembly GCF_003641205.1 of Rhodococcus sp. P1Y. Taxonomy (NCBI): domain Bacteria; kingdom Bacillati; phylum Actinomycetota; class Actinomycetes; order Mycobacteriales; family Nocardiaceae; genus Rhodococcus; species Rhodococcus sp. P1Y. The sequence continues at coordinate 41,411 of NZ_CP032762.1, read as the reverse complement.
GCGATACCGAAATAGCTCTGCTGAGCAAAGAACGTCGAGAACTGGACGAGGAGCCTGAGCAAGAGCTCGCTGAGCTCGTTGCGATGTACGAGGACAAGGGCCTGTCGCCTGAGACCGCCTGGATCGTCGCAGAGGAGTTGACTGCCCACGATTCCTTTGCCGCGCATGTCGATATCGAATTGGGTATCGATCCAGACGCACTGACCAATCCATGGCAAGCGGCAGCATCGTCGGCGATCGCGTTCGTCAGCGGCGCTCTGCTTCCGCTGTTGGCGATCGTGCTTCTGCCCGCGTCGAGTCGTATAGCGGTGACGTTCGCGGTGGTCTTGGTTGCACTTGCCGCGACGGGGACGATCAGTGCGTGGCTCGGAGGTTCATCCCGTTGGCCCGCAGTGACGCGGATAGTGACCGGAGGAGCCTTGGCGATGATCGTCACCTACGGTGTCGGTCAACTCGCCGGCGTCGCTGGCATCTGACGAGCTGAATCTTCACCGAAACACCGACGTCGGTGCCTCGCCGCCTTCCGGGGCGATCACGTCCTGCACCACATCGACCAACGCAATCGAAATTGCCGAGAACGTCACGATCAACGCCAATGCCGCGAGAATGATCGGACGACGTTGCGGTGGAGGCGGAGGTTCGGTCAGAGCGCGGACCCGGCGTACGACGTCGCCGCCGGTGCTGGACAACGCAGTCGATTGCTGTGCGAGGTGGGCGCGCAGTAGTACGGTTCTCGCCACGGCGGACATCGTTGCCGGCCGGTCCTGACGCGCTGCCCATTCGTCTGCTTGGCGCTCGGCTGCGTGGCGTACGTGCCGAACGACTGGGCGAAGTAGAGGATCGAATTGCGCGGCAACTTCGACCATCTGTGTCCAGAAGGTGTGCCGAAAGCGAAGGTGCGCTCGTTCGTGTCGAATCACGGCATTCAATTCGGGATCGGACAGAGCGTCGACGAGTGCTGTGGTGATCACCACCGCACCGCCACCGGACGCGACGGCGAATGCATCGGGCTCGGGCGAATCCACGACGACGGTTCTTGATCCGGCGTCTGCGTTCTCTCCGAACTTCGCTGCATCTCGGGCGCTGGCCAGAACGCGGGAGAGGTGTCTCGCAACCAGTACGAGCCTCCATGCGACCCAACCGAGTATCGCGATTCCGATTGCGACTGCCACTCCCCGTTTCGATGCGACCAACACCGATGCCACTGCCAGCGCAGACGCCGCAACGGCGAATGCGCTGACAGCCGCAAGAATGGGAAAGATCGAGACAGTGGTCTGTGGTGCGAAATGGTTCTCGATGCGCCCGCTGTACATCCGCAGCGCGACCGACATGAGCCAGGGTAGTGCGGCGACGACAAGCAGCAGAGTCATTGCCTGCCGTCCTTCTTGGTTACACCATTCTGGGACAGCAGTTTTCGAAGAACGGACTCATCTTCAGGATCGAGCGATGCGACGAAGTTGGCGAGAACGTCGGCTCGTTCTGCACGTGCATCGAGTTCGGTCCGCATTCGCATTGCTGCTCGTAAGGCCGGCAGCTCATCCACTGGCGCACGGAGGGTGTAGACATACGAACGGCCGCGTCGTTCCCGGTCGACGAGTCTTTTGCTGTGTAGTCGACTCAGCGCCGTCATCACTGTCGTGTGTGCGAGGTCGGATCCGAGCAACTCGCGAGCCTCGGAAACCGCCAGCTCGTTATGCTCGCCGAGCAACCGAAGGATCGACTCCTCCAACTTACCGGATCCTCGTCGCACGGCTTCGACCTCACTGTTCGGCTGTCGTCCTAGGGTATGTCATCGACCGTCGTCGTCGAGGGCGGGCAGTGATGTTCGTCCGCTGAATTCGACGAACGTGCCCACACCGCGGTACTCACGGTGAAATCGCACACTGCTCAGTTCCTGTCAGGCGAGACACATCGACCCGCTGCCGCCTAGCGGGATACCCCTGGGGGTACTTGCATACCCCCCTAGGTATGTGCGAGGGTAGGGAGGCGCCCGAGGGAAAGGACTGCCAGTGTGTTAGCCGGTCCAGTGCCCGACGTCCGCTAAGGCCATGTGGGCCGGTTGCTTGTCGGCGCGTCGACAACGTCACGATGTTCCGCAGTCACAACGCTTGATTTCAGTCGGCTTCTTTACCTATTTACATACCCCCACCCGTATTCAGGAGATGTCATGTCCGTGCCCGACACCGTCGAAGCCGCCGGCCGCGACAACCGCCCTCACCCATCCGCGCCCGGCGCGCTCGGTCGACTGGGGAGTGCGATGGTCACGCGCCGCCGGTGGGTGTTCGGAGTCTGGCTGATCGCCCTCATCGCCCTGGGATCTGCAGCACCATCGGTGTTTTCATCGCTCGCCGGCGCTGGGTGGCAGGCCAACGGATCCGAATCCGTCCAGGTCCGTGAACTCGCTCAGCAACATTTCGGCGGAAACTCCTCCGCAGCAGTGCAGGTGGTCGTGCACTCCGATACCGCCTCGATCGACGACCCAGCAGTGCAGCAGACACTGACCGACGTCGCGGCAGTGTTCGACGGCGACGCCCGCTTCGGGGAGATCATCGCTCCCCAGCCGGGGATGACCATCAGCCCCGACGGACACACCGGCATCCTCATCGCCGGCGCCAACGCGAGCACCGACGACATGGTCAAAGCCGTCGATGAGGTCAAAGGCGAGCTGACCGCGCTGTCCGGCAACGGTATCGAGGTCTATCCCACGGGCTCCTCGGCCTTGTGGTCCGACTTCAACAAAGCCAATCACGATGCAATGATCCAAGCCGAATTGTTCTCCTGGCCGGTCACATTGGCGATCATGGTCCTCGCGTTCGGCTCTCTCGTCGCCGCAGGGTTGCCCTTGCTGCTCACTGTCGCAGGCCTCGTTGCGTCCGCAGGCGGGTTGGTGCTCCTCAACGAAGTCACACCGATTTCGGTGTGGGCGATGAATTTCGCGATGATGTTCGCCCTCGCGCTCGGTATCGACTACGCCCTGTTCATCGTCGCCAGGTTCCGCGACGCACTGCGCAACGCGGACTCTCGGGCTGCGGTCGCCGAAACCATGGACACCGCAGGGAAAGCCGTGGTCCTGTCCGGCCTCACCGTCCTGGTGAGCCTCTCGGCAGTGCTTCTCGTTCCCGCACCGGCGGTGCGCACCATGGCCGTGGGCATCATGCTGGCCGTTGCCTTCGTCTTGATCGCCACCATGACGTTGCTGCCGGCCACGCTGGGTGCGCTCGGCTCCAAGGTCAACGCCGCATCGCTGCCCTACGCCAAGCGTCAGCAGCACCGCTCTCCGAGATTCGCGGCGTGGGGCGAACTGCTGTACAAGCACCCCTGGCCGTTCGCGCTGGTGTCTGTCGGCATCCTTATCGCGCTGGCTCTTCCGGTCCTCGGACTGAAAGTGGCGATGCCCTCGATCGCTGTCGTCCCCGAGGATGCACCCGTTCGGCAGGGTTACGAGCTGGTTCAAGCCCAGTTCGGTGACGGTGCACCCGGCGCACTGCAGATCGTCGTCCCCTCTTCCGACGCAGCCGCGACGGCCACCGCGGCAAGCAGCGTCGATGGGATCTCGATGGTCACCCCACCGCAGCCTGCCGCGGACGGCTCGAACTATTCACTGCTACAGGCACTTCCTACCGTGGATCCCTCTGACGAGGCCATGAGCACGATCCTCGACGGCCTACGTGCTCAGCTGCCGGATTCGGCGCTCGTCGGCGGTGCCCCGGCGGAGAACCTCGATCTGCAGCAAGCACTGAACGACTACCTACCGCTGGTCATCGGAATTATCCTCGCCCTCGGATTCCTTCTGTTGCTCGTGGCGTTGCAGGCACCCCTGATCGCGATACTCGGCACCGCCGTCAGTCTGCTCTCGACGGCCGCGGCGTTCGGTGTCGCGAAGCTGATCTTCCAAGACGGGCACGGTGCATCACTGCTCGGCTTCACCCCACAAGGGTTCCTCGACGGCTGGGGACCGGTGTTCTTTTTCGCGATGATCTTCGCCATCGCGATGGACTACACGGTGTTCCTCCTCGCCACCGCGAAAGAGCACTACGAGAAGACCGGTGACCCGAAAATGGCGCAGGTCGACGGTCTCGCGCACTCCGGCCGGGTCATCTTCGCTGCCGCCGCGGTCATGGTCGCTGTGTTCTTCACCTTCGCGCTCTCCGATCCGCTGCCGCCGAAAGAGATGGGCATCATCCTCGGAGTCGCGGTATTGCTCGACGCCTTCCTGATCAGATTGATACTCCTGCCTGTCCTGCTCCGACTGAGCGGGCACGCCGCATGGTGGTCACCCTCCTGGCTGCGCAGGGTGTTGCCGTCGATCAGTTTCTCGCACTGACACCCTCGCCGCTCCGAACGGAGAGACCATGATCGACACCAACGCCACACGGGTGGAGACTTCATTGCCGCCGTTCGACAACACCGCCGTTCGACAACCGGAAGGTTTCCCATCATGAACATCGCACTTTCGACCACCCTGATCGATACCGACTTCGATACCGCAGTCTCGTCCGTCAAAGCAGCACTGTCCGAGCAAGGATTCGGCGTGCTCACCGAGATCGACATGCAGGCCACACTCAAAGCCAAACTCGGCGAAGACATGGAGCAGTATCTGATCCTCGGTGCCTGCAATCCGACCCTCGCGCACCGCGCCGTGGGAGTCATGCGCCAGATCGGCCTGCTGCTGCCGTGCAATGTCGTCGTCCGCGCTGACACGAGCGCACCAGGATCGGTGATCGTCGAGGCGATGAACCCGGACATCATGGTCGAAGCGACCGGCGAACCCGCACTGTCCGACGTCGCCGCCGAGGCCACCACCAAGCTCCAGGCCGCCATCGACGCTCTCAGCGGCCAGGGCGCAGAACGCAGCTGATGACCCTCGACACCATCGTTCTCTCGTAATCGACCGCACAACCGCGGTAGATGCCCCCGCGGGGGTAATCTGGACTTCACCATAACCACGCATTCGAGGAGACCGACATGATCGGCGACGAAGACAGCATCGCATTGGTACTCAACCGCCTACGCCGCGCACACGGCCAACTCGCCGGCGTAATTGGCATGATCGAGAACGGGCGCGACTGCAAAGACGTCGTCACCCAACTCGCCGCAGTCTCCCGAGCCCTCGACAAAGCCGGATTCAAGATCGTCGCCACCGGCCTTCGTGAATGTATGACCGGCGAAACTGCCGACAACAAAGAACCCATGACCGAGGCGGAGCTGGAAAAACTCTTCCTCGCATTGGCTTGACCGTCCCGGCGGAGGCGAGGCACCGCCGGTCGATTACCGGCGGGTCCGGGGTTGACCCGCGGGGTTCCAGATCGTAGGGTTTGATATACCAGTTGTCGACCTATTACCTCGAGGCGGCTGGTGTGAACCGGTTCGACACCCGTCGACGAGCGCGTGTCTAGACATGAACTCTGCACTGGAGACCCGAAGAAAGGCCTAAAGCCCATGGTTAGCTCGCCTCGCGTAGTCATCATCGGAGCCGGTATCGTCGGCGCCAACCTCGCCGACGAGCTCACTGCTCGCGGCTGGGACCGCATCACCGTCGTCGATCAGGGTCCGCTGCCGTTGACGGGTGGGTCCACCTCGCACGCGCCCGGACTCGTCTTCCAGACCAACGCGTCCAAGACCATGACGCAGTTCGCCAAGTACACCGTGGAGAAGTTCCTGACTCTCGACGTCGATGGCGAATGGTGCTTCAACCAGGTAGGTGGCCTCGAGGTCGCGACGACGCCCGAGCGACTGGCCGACCTGAAACGCAAGCACGGCTGGGCCACGTCGTGGGGGATCGACGGACGCATCGTCACCGCCGAGGAGTGCGCGGAGCTCCACCCCCTGATCAACAAGGACCGCGTGCTCGGCGGCCTGTTCGTCGAGACCGACGGCCTGGCCAAGGCGTCGCGAGTCGTTGTGGCGCTGGCGCGTCGGGCAGAATCTCGTGGCGCTGTGTTCCAGGGTTCGACGAAGGTGACGGGCATCGAGCAAGCCGACGGACGGGTGACCGGGGTCGAGACCGACCAGGGCGTCATCCCGGCCGACATCGTCGTCTCGTGCGCCGGGTTCTGGGGCGTCGAGATCGGTGCCATGGTCGGCATGGATGTGCCGCTGCTCCCGCTCGCACACCAGTACGCCAAGACCGGTCAGATTCCGGAGCTCGTCGGACGCAATTCCGAAGTGCAGGAGGCCAGTCTGCCGATCCTCCGACACCAGGACCACGACCTCTACTACCGCGAACACGGCGACCGCCTGGGGATCGGAACCTACCGGCACCGGCCGATGCCCGTCGATCTGCGTGATCTGGACGGCGCCGACGACACGAGCGAGAACGACATGCCGTCGATGCTCCCGTTCACCGACGAGGACTTCGCGCCGTCGTGGGAGGAAAGTCAGTCGTTCATTCCGACACTGGAGAACGCCAAGCTCGACGAGGGTTTCAACGGGATCTTCTCCTTCACGCCCGACGGCGGTCCGCTGATCGGGCAGTCGTCCGAGGTCGCCGGCTTCTGGATCGCCGAAGCCGTCTGGGTGACGCATTCCGCAGGCGTGGCTCGCGCTGTGGCGGAACTGCTGGTCGACGGCCGAAGTCAGTCGGAACTGCACGGCTGCGACGTTCATCGTTTCGAGGAGATCCAGCTCGCGCCGAGCTACGTCAGCGAGACGTCGCAGCAGAACTTCGTCGAGATCTACGACGTCATGCATCCGCTGCAACCACGGACGAACCCACGCAACCTGCGCGTCAGCCCGTTCCATGTGCGCCAGGTCGAGCAGGGTGCCTTCTTCCTCGAAAGCGGTGGCTGGGAGCGCCCCCACTGGTACGAGGCCAACGCGAAACTCGTCGACGAGCTTCCGGCGCAATGGCAGCCACCGGCTCGCGACGACTGGTCCGCTCTGTTCTACTCGCCGATCTCGGCGGCCGAGGCGTACAAGACCAGAACTTCTCTGGCGATGTACGACATGACACCGCTGAAGAGGCTCGAAGTGTCGGGTGCAGGTGCGCTGGCGTTGCTGGAGCGGTTGACCACCGGCAAGATGGACAAGTCGGTCGGCGCGGTGACCTACGCTCTGATGCTCGACGAATCCGGCGGTGTCCGTAGCGATGTCACCGTCACGCGCCTGAGCCCGACGGTGTTCCAGGTGGGCGCCAACGGCAACCTCGACCTCGATTACCTGCAGCGGGAAGCGCCGCAGGACGGCAGCGTCCAGATCCGCGACATCACCGGCGCCACATGCTGTATCGGTCTGTGGGGCCCCCATGCGCGTGAGGTCGTCGAGGCGCTGAGCAAGGACGACTTCTCCAACGAGGGCTTCAAGTATTTCAGGTCCAAGAACGTGCGCATCGGCGGAGTACCCGTCACGGCCATGCGACTGTCCTACGTCGGAGAGCTGGGGTGGGAGTTGTACACCTCCGCCGACAACGGCCTGCGCCTGTGGGATCTGTTGTGGGCCGCAGGTTCTCGTTTCGACGTCATCGCCGGCGGCCGTGGCGCGTTCAACAGCCTCCGGTTGGAGAAGGGATACCGATCCTGGGGCACGGACATGACCACCGAGCACAACCCGTACGAGGCAGGCCTCGGCTTCTCCGTCCGAAAGCAGAAGGGCGACTTCGTCGGTAGCGCCGCAGTGGCCGACATCGACGATTCGACGGTGGGTCGCCGACTGACGTGCCTGACGGTCGACGACGGCAAGTCCATGGTGCTCGGCCACGAACCGGTGTACGTCGACGGCGTTGCCTCCGGGTACGTCACCAGTGCGGCGTTCGGCCACACCATCGGCAAGCCCATCGCCTACGCCTGGCTCCCCGCGGGCCTATCGGTTGGAACGCAGGTCGAGATCGAGTACTTCGGTGACAAGATCGTCGCGAGCGTCACCGCGGAGCCACTGGTCGATCCGGAGGCCAAGCGCATCCGCGCCTGATCTGCCCCCGAACCACAGCGCTCCCGCCACCATCGGTGGCGGGAGCGCTGCTGTGTGTGCGGACCACCGTGTCAGGCGCTGGGCCAGTTACACAGCGCAGGGCGTCGGGGACGTGAGCGGAGGTGCCAACCTGGCCGCCACAGCAAACCGGGCCGCGACAGCAAACCGGGCCGACGAGGATTGCTCCTCGTCGGCCCGGTGGGCGGTGGTGGCTAGGTCAGTTGAAGACGACCGTACGATGTCCGTGCAGCAGAACGCGGTTCTCGCAGTGCCACCGCACGGCCTTGGAGAGCGCGAGAGCCTCGGCGTCCTGGCCGACGGTCGCGAGCTGCTGGGGGTCGTAGCTGTGATCGATGCGGATCACCTGCTGCTCGATGATGGGTCCCTCGTCGAGATCGGGGGTCACGTAGTGCGCGGTGGCCCCGACCTGCTTGACTCCGCGATCGAATGCCTGGTGGTAGGGCTTGGCGCCCTTGAATCCCGGCAGGAACGAGTGGTGGATGTTGATTGCCCGTCCGCGCAGGGCTCGGCACGTACTGTCGGACAGCACCTGCATGTAGCGCGCGAGGACGACGAGATCGGCGTCGTGCTGGGCGACGACGTCGAGCAGTGCGCTCTCGGCCTCGGGCTTGGTCGCTGCTGTGACCGGAATGTGCACGAAGGGCAGGCCGGCGGCTTCGGCCATGGGCCGCAGAACTTCGTGGTTGGACACCACCGCGACAAGTTCACCGCCGAGATTGCCTGCCCGCCAACGGAAGATGAGATCGTTGAGGCAGTGGCCCATCTTGGAGACCATCACTACGATCCGCGGCGCGCTGCACCCGTTGAAGTTGAACGTCATTCCGAACTTGTCGGCCACCGGCTGGAAGCTGGCCTCGAGCGACGTCAATTCCTGTGCGTTGGAAGCGATGAACGATGTTCTGAGAAAAAACGCACCGTTGTAGCTGTCGTCGAACTGCTTGTGTTCGGCGATGTCACAGTTCTGCTCGAACAGGTAGGAGCTGACCGCGTGGACGATTCCCGACCGCTGCGGGCAAGTGAGCGTGAGAGTGAAGGTTTCCGACATGAGCGTCTCCTGGTGAGGTGCGTGTTCTCGACTTACGTTGGGGTGCGATGTGGATCGGCGGCTTTCGGCTCGCGGGACACCGACGCTCGAACGACGGTCATATCCAAATGATATATCAGATGTGTCGAGTATGGCACGGTGTTCGGGGCGGGTCAAGGAAAATGGCCAACAGTTAGACTGCCGGTCATGAGTGTGGAGGCCTTTGCCGACGGGGGAGCAGAACTGTCCCTGGCTGATCGCGCATTCGCAGCCATTCAGGACCAGCTGATCATGCTGGACATCCCGCCGAACACGGCAATTGTCGAGGGCGAGCTCGCCGCCCAGCTCGGCGTGGGGCGCACCCCGATTCGAGAGGCGCTGAAGCGGCTCGAGACGGAGCGTTTGGTGGTCTCGTATCCTCGTCGCGGCACGTTCTCGACGGCCATTGACGTCGCCGACCTGGGCTACATCTCCGAGATCAGAGCGACGCTGGAACCCTTGGCCGCGCGACGTGCGGCGGAGGCAGCGTCGCCGACCCTTCGGCAGTTGTTGTTCGACATGGCGGACAAGACCGAGGCCCTCGATCTGAGGATCGACCGCCGCGAACTGATGCGCTGGGACATGACCGTGCACCGGACCATCTACAAAGTGTCGAGGAACCCACACCTGGAAGACATTCTGATCAGGTACGACAACCTGGCCACGCGAATCTTCTGCCTGTTCCTCGATCGATTGGGAACGGTGTCCGACCACGTCAGCGAGCACGAAGCGTTGCTTCGAGCGATCGCGCGGGCCAGGCGGACCTGGCGGAGGACATCGCACGTACTCACATCATCGGCTTCGAGAAGAAGGTCATCGCCGCCATCTGACTCGTTTTCGTCGACAGGCCCGGAGCGAACCTCGCCCCGGGCCTGTCGCGCACACTTCGGTCAGTCGACCTGTGTCGTGTCGACCTGTGTTCGGGCGACCTGTGTTTGGGCTCCCGGTGTCTTGGCGAACGGGGGCTTGTTCGTCTTCGACCCGTCCGGCCTGACCATGGATGGATCATGGGTGACGTCGCGGAACAGAGACACACACATGCCGATCATGACGAACACGAAGGGTGCCGCGACGATGATCGTCATGGTCTGCAACCCATTCAGGGCATCGCTGCCGCCGGTCCAGAGCATCAGCACGGCGACGCCACCGGTGGCCACGCCCCAGAACGCCACCGTCCAGCGGGAGGGCTCGAGCGTCCCACGCTGCGACAACGTTCCCATGACGATGGAGGCGGCGTCTGCACCGGAGACGAAGAAGATTGCCACCAGAATCATCACCAGTACGGATGAGAACCCGGCAAGTGGTAATCCGTCGAGCATTCCGAACAGCTGCGATTCCGCGGCCCCTCGTGCGAACAGATCGTCGCCGTTGCGTTGCGAACCGATCGCTGCGCCACCGAAGATGGCGAACCAGACCAGTGATACCGAGCTCGGAATCAGGATGACGCCGACGACGAACTGCCGGATAGTGCGACCCCGCGAGATCCGAGCCAGGAACATTCCTACGAAAGGGGTCCACGAGATCCACCATGCCCAGTAGAAGATGGTCCAGGAGGACAGCCAGGTCTCTGTCGATGCGTCACCCGACGCGGCGGAGCGGGCTGCCATGCTCGCAAGCTGGGAGGCGTAGTCGCTCAACGTCGTCGGAAGCAGATTGAGGATGAATACCGTTGGGCCGAGGACGAATACGAACAGCGCGAGGATGAGCGCCAGGACCATGTTGATGTTGGACAGCCACTGAATGCCGCGCGAGATTCCCGATACAGCGGAAGCGACGAACGCCAGCGTCAGGATCGAGACGATGGCGACCAGAAGCAGTGTGCCTGCTTCGCCCACCCAGCCGATGACCTGAAGGCCCGAGCCGATCTGGAGTGCACCGAGGCCGAGCGAGGCGGCGGTGCCGAACATCGTCGCGAAGATGGCGAGGATGTCGATGACCTTGCCGATCGGGCCCTCGGCGCGCTTGCCGATCAGAGGGATGAACGACGAGCTGATCAGCTGCTTGCGGCCCATACGGTAGGTGCCGTACGCGATGGAGAGTCCGACGACGGCGTACATCGACCAGGGGTGCAACCCCCAGTGGAACAGTGCGGTGGCCATTGCAGTGCCGACGGTGGAGTCGCTGATGCCGGGCGGCGGCTGCACGAAGTGTGTCAGCGGCTCGGTGACACCCCAGAAGATGAGGCCGATTCCCATGCCGGCGCTGAACATCATTGCAATCCAGCTGATCGTGTTGAACTCCGGCTTCTCGCCGTCCTGGCCGAGGGGAATGGATCCGTAGCGACTGATCGCCAGCCACACTGCGAACAGTACGAACCCGGTGGCCGACGCGATGAACAGCCACCCGAGATTGGTGACGACCCAATTCAGGGTCGACGACATTGTGGCGGAAAGGCTTTCGGGGCGCAGTAGACCCCATGCGAGGATCGAGATCACCATCGCCGACGTCACCCCGAACACGACGCGGTCGGTCCGAGGGCGCGAGGGTCGAGTGGTCATGTTCGCGGTCGGGATCGACGATGCGGAGTGCGAATACTCGCCAGGTTCGTCGGGTTTCGCTTCGTCGGGTTTCGATTGATCCGTCCGACGAGGTTTGTTCTCGATGGTCACAGTTGTCTCCCATTGACGCAGAATGCTGGTCAGGTTGTACAGGTGCGGGTGCACGACTCTGTGCGATTTGAAATTGTTGCACATGGCGCAACGTGGCGCTCCCTGAGGAACAACAGTGATCTTGCTGGACGCATATGTCAAGGGTGGAGCGCAATATAATAAAGGTCACATTTGTCCGAATCAACCGTGATCGACGACCCGAAGCAAGATCAACTCAGGCCCGATCCACGACATAGGGGCGGAGTGGCGTGTTTGCGACGCAGACCGAAAACGACGAATCAGCACACAGCTGATAATGGTTTGATATATTAGCTCGACTCGGTTGGGGCGACTGTCTCGATCGTCCGACGTCGAAAAAGGAATCTCATGTCGCACAACGTGCGTGGCGTGATCGCCCGGTCGCAGGGTGCCCCTGTCGAGACCGTCGACATCGTCGTCCCCGACCCGGGTACATCGGATGTCGTGGTGCGAATCCAGGCGTGCGGTGTGTGCCACACGGATCTGACGTACCGAGAGGGCGGAATCAACGACGAATTCCCGTTCCTCCTCGGGCACGAGGCGGCGGGCATCGTCGAGGAGATCGGTGATGCGGTAACGCGAGTAGCGGTGGGCGACTTCGTCGTTCTGAACTGGCGGGCCGTTTGCGGCGAATGCCGTGCCTGCCGCAAGGGCACCCCGCAGTACTGCTTCGACACACACAACGCCTCGAAGAAGATGACCCTGGAGGATGGCACCGAGCTGACCCCGGCCCTCGGTATCGGTGCGTTCGCCGACAAGACCTTGGTACACGAAGGGCAATGCACCAAGGTCGCCGCCGACGCAGACCCCGCCGTCGTCGGACTTCTGGGGTGCGGCGTGATGGCAGGCCTCGGCGCCGCCGTGAACACCGGGGGAGTCGGACGTGGTGATTCGGTCGCCGTGATCGGCTGTGGCGGCGTCGGCGACGCGGCCATCGCGGGCGCGAAGCTCGCAGGCGCAACCACGATCATCGCGATCGACCGCGACGGCAACAAGCTCGATTGGGCGCGCGAGCTCGGAGCAACCCATGTGATCGACGCGAACGCCGGCGATGTCGTCGAGGCGGTCCGGGAGCTCACCGGCGGATTCGGGGCAGACGTGGTCATCGACGCCGTCGGGCGGCCGGAGACGTGGAAGCAGGCCTTCTACGCTCGCGACCTCGCGGGCACCGTCGTTCTCGTCGGAGTTCCGACGCCCGACCTGGTCCTCGACATGCCACTGGTCGACCTGTTCTCGCGTGGTGGATCCCTCAAGTCCTCCTGGTACGGCGATTGCCTGCCCGAGCGGGACTTCCCGATGCTCGTCGATCTGTATCAGCAGGGACGCTTGCCGCTGGAGAAGTTCGTCAGCGAGCGGGTGGGACTGGACGACGTCGAGAAAGCGTTCGACACGATGCATGCGGGCCACGTTCTGCGATCGGTGGTCGTGCTGTGAGCGGCAGGCTTCGCGTCGACAAGGTCGTGACCTCGGGCGTCTTCGCCCTCGACGGCGGCGAGTGGGCCGTGGACAACAACATTTGGTTGATCGGTGACGACACCGAGGTGGTCGTCGTCGACGCCGCCCACGACGCCGAGGCCATCATCGCCGCCGTCGGTGACCGCCACGTCAATGCGGTCGTGTGTACCCACGGACACAACGACCACGTCACCGTCGCGCCCGAGCTGGGTGAGCGACTGAATACTCCCGTGCTGTTGCATCCCGGCGACGAAGTGTTGTGGAAGATGACGCATCCGGACGTGAAGTACTGGCCGTTGCAGGACGGGCAGCGCATCGCGATAGCGGGTACCGAGGTCGAGGTCCTGCACTCGCCGGGCCATTCACCCGGCTCGATCTGCCTCTCCGCACCTGAACTGGGTGCGTTGTTCTCCGGTGACACGCTGTTCGCAGGCGGGCCAGGGGCGACCGGCCGGTCCTACTCCGATTTTCCGACGATCATCGGATCCATTCGGGACCGTCTTTTCGCGCTACCGCCGGAGACCAGTGTGTTCACCGGACACGGGGACGGGACCACCATAGGAGCGGAAGCCCCATCTCGGAGTGGATCAAGCGCGGGAGCTGAAGTTCGCGCCTGCGTCACGGGCCTCACACGTCGCCTCCTTCTGGCGTGGCCGGCGTGCGCTCGGTGACTGTGTTTACTGTCAAGTAATGTTTCGTATAGTGCATTCATGACCAAAAGTGATGGAACTAGGTCTGCAGACGGAAATGTTCAGTCGGTCGATCGGGCGATGCGCGTTCTGCAGGTCCTCGCTCGAACCGGCGAAGCAGGCGTGAGTGCCATCGCAGCCGAGATCGGCGTGCAATCAAACTGCCTCGCGGCTGCTCGGGTCGCTCGAGGAGCACGAGATGGTGACCCAGGCGTACGACCGCGGCAAGTACCGGCTGAGCCTGGGAATCCTGCGCCTTGCCGCTGCGGTCCCCGAGCGTCTCGAGGTCACCGAACAAGGCCACGCGGTGTGTGAGCGGCTCGCCGCCAAGGTCGGTGAAACGGTCAACGTCGCGGTTCTTCGTTCGCACGCGGCTGTGCATCTGGACCAGGCGCGCGGGCCAGCGGCCGTCGGCACTCACAACTGGATCGGTCAATCGACCCGCTCCACGCGACCGCGAGCGGCAAAATTCTGCTCGCTCACCTGAACTCGCACGATCGACGCGAAGCACTGGAGCAGGTGGTTCTCGAAGCGCTTCACCGAGCACACCATCACGTCGGTGCGACGGCTCGAAGAGGAACTCGACGCAGCCCAGCGCCTCGGTTACGCAGTGGTCGCCGAGGAGTACGAGGAGGGGCTCAACTCGATTGCCGCTCCGATCCGCGACTATGCGGGAATGCCGTCGGCAGCGCTGAGCGTGTCCGGACCGGTGTATCGCTTCAGCGAAGAACGGATGCGCGACGTCGTGTCCGACGTGATCGCCGCTGCCGCAGAGATCAGCGAGCGTATGGGCTACCGGGAAGAGTTCATGCCAGGGGCGTAGTCGCTCCTCGCCGGCGGCATGCTCGCCGGTGATCAGGCCGCGCTGTGCACGTTCTCGGAGATCTCGACGACGTTGGTCAGCAGCATCGCCCGCGTCATCGGTCCGACTCCGCCGGTCGCGCCGCTGAGCTTTCCGGCAACTCCGCTCACCGAGGGATGGACGTCCCCGAGGATCCCCTCGACCGTTCTGGTGATCCCCACCGACAGCACGGTGGCGCCGGGCCGTATCCAGTCGGCCTGGACCAGGTTCGCCACCCCTGCCGCTGCGATCACGACGTCCGCGGCGCGCGTGTGGGCGGCGGTGTCGGTGGTCGCTTCGTGGCACAGAGTCACCGTGGCGTGCTCGCTGCGTCGCGTCAGCATCAGCCCCAGTGGTCGTCCGACCGTGACCCCGCATCCGATCACGCAGAACCGTTGACCGGTGATCGGCACATCGTGCCGCCTGAGCAATTGGATGATTCCCCTCGGTGTGCAGGGAAGTGGACCGGGCATCCCCAGCACGAGCTTGCCGAGATTGGTCGGATGCAGGCCGTCGGCGTCCTTGTTCGGATCGATGAGGTTCAGCACGGCGGGTGTCGACGTGCGGGGTAGCGGAAGCTGGACGATGAAGCCGGTGCACTTCGGATCGGCGTTCAGGGCGAGAACCGCGGCCTCGATGTCCTCCTGGCTCGCCGTCTCGGGCAAGTGGACCTGAATGGAATGGATACCGATCTGCTGGCAGTCCCGATGCTTGGCCGCGACGTACGACCTTCCCGGGGTCGTCGCCGACGAGAATCGTGCCGAGTCCGGGCGAACGTCCTGGGTCTGCAGCAGGGCGATACGGCCCGCGAGCTGCGCCTTGATCTCTGCTTACCCGCTTGCCGTCGATTAGGGATGCAGTGGTCACGAAACGGCCTTTCGGTGAAAGTCGATGTAGGGCCCGAAGCCGACCGATGCCGAGCTTCGTGGCGACGCCGCCGACTACGGTTCGGCAGGGCGTGCGAGCGACTGTAGCACCTAACGCGACAATTGATATATTACATTC
This sequence comes from Rhodococcus sp. P1Y, assembly GCF_003641205.1. NCBI lineage: Bacteria > Bacillati > Actinomycetota > Actinomycetes > Mycobacteriales > Nocardiaceae > Rhodococcus > Rhodococcus sp. P1Y. The sequence goes on along the minus strand of NZ_CP032762.1, from coordinate 25,805 downwards.
TCGAAAATCTTGGTCCGCGGATTCGATCTGTACGTGGGGTGGTTACCCCGGCGGATCCGAGCACTCAGACCGCTCGTGAGCAGCCGTTACGTTCCGATTGCTGGTAAGGTGCGCCGCTGTCGGCCGCCCCGTCTCGCGCGACTTGCGCGCATGAAAACTTTGTGTTGCCTGAGTGGCCCGACGACTCCCCTGCGGTTAAGTTTCCATCACCGCGTGCGCGGACCGGGCCCTCAACAGGCAAAAAACGCGCAAATCGGACGTTCGTGCCGTCACGCCATTGGCTGTACGCAGCAATGCTTGACATGAAGGTATGGCGATGGTCACATTGTTGCGTATAACAGGACGTGTTTCACATAGCGCGCCAAGAAAGGCTTCCGATGTTGGAGATTTGTCCGTTGGCAGACTTGCCCCCCGGAGACACCCGCAGAGTCGACATCTCGCCTCCGATCGCGGTGTTCCACACGGACGAGGAAGTCTTCGCCATCGACGACACGTGCTCGCATCAGGACGCGTCACTGGCGGACGGGTGGGTCGAAGGCTGCGAAGTGGAGTGCCCGCTGCACGCGTCCAAGTTCGACCTCCGCACCGGAGCCGTCGACTGCCCGCCGGCGAAGCTCCCCGTTCGGACCCACACCGTGGTGATCGAGAACGGAATCATCTACGTCGAACTCAGCGCCGCCGCACCGAACCTGCCACCGGACATCCGCAGCCGTCTCGAAGCCAAGAAGCAGGAGCTCGCATGAACAAGATCGCCGTCATCGGTGCCTCGCTCGCCGGATTGAGCGCCGTTCGTGCCCTTCGCGCTCAGGGCTTCGACGGACACATCGACGTCATCGGGGCCGAGGCGACGCGGCCGTACGACCGCCCGCCGCTGTCGAAGGAGTATCTGGCCGGTGCCGTGGACGCTGCCTCGTTGTCCCTCGAAGGCGACGACGAACACCTCGACGCGAACTGGATGCTCGGGGTCACGGCCGAACACCTCGATCCCGGTTCTCGCAGCGTCGCGCTGTCCGACGGAACCGAAGTGCGGGCCGACGGCTTCGTGCTCGCCACCGGTTCCAGAGCACGCAACTGGCCGGGCTCGGAACGGCTGGCCGGCGTACACGTCATCCGTACGATCGACGACGCGGATCGATTGCGCGCCGAACTGGTCCCCGGTGCACGGCTCGCCGTCATCGGCGCGGGCTTCATCGGTTCCGAGGTTGCCTCCACCGCCCGCACGCTCGGCCTCGACGTCACGGTGATCGAGGCGGCGCCGTCACCGCTGTCGGGACCTCTCGGCCCCGAACTCGGTTCTGCCGTCGCATGTTTGCACGGCGTCAACGGAACCGGCCTGCTCTGTGGAGTCGGAGTCGCGGCCTTGACCGGCGCGGACCGTGTGACGGGCGTCGATCTGATGGACGGCAGGCACATTCCCGCCGACGTGGTCGTCGTCGGAATCGGTGGAATCCCGAACGTCGAATGGCTTGCCGCAAGCGGAATCGAGATCGGCAACGGCATCCTGTGTGAGCGGCGGCGCGACGTCCATCCCGTCGCCGTCGGAGACTGCGCGGCGTGGCGAGACTTCGAGGGCGGCCATCGACGGGTGGAGCACTGGGCGGGTGCGGTCGAGCGGCCCGCAGTCGCGGTGAAGACCCTCCTGGCCGGCGGCTACCAAGGCTGCCACGTCAAGCCCCGTACTTCTGGTCCGATCAATACGGTTCTCGTATTCAGTTCGCCGGAACTGCCGGCCCTGGAACCGAATTCGCGATCGAAGCGGGAAGCCTCGAATCCGGAAGCTACCTCGCGATCTACCGCCGCGAAGGAATACCGGTAGCAGTGCTCGGCGTCGACCAGGTGCGTCTGTTCACCCGGTGGCGTCGCCAGCTGTCGGCCCCGGCGGCACTGACAACCATCTGACTCGACGGCCGGAATCGATCGACTTCCGGCCCACCCCATCATCTGCACGAAATCCTAGGGAGACCACACGGTGACATCGACCCAGCTACCCGAGAGCCTCATTTCCACGCTGCCGGGGCGTACTACACGGACAACGAGATCTTCAAGCTCGAGCAGGAGAAAATCTTCGAGCAGATGTGGATCTGCGCCGTGCGATCGAAGGACCTGGACAAGCCGGGCGCATTCAAGACGGTCACCATTGGCCGCGAAAGTGTCATCGTGACCCGTACGAGGAAGGGCGAGATTCGTGCCTACCTCAACATCTGCTCCCATCGCGGAGCGAAGTTGTGTACGGAAGAGAGCGGCGAGGTCAAGCGCTCCTTCCAATGCCCGTACCACGCTTGGACTTACGATCTCGATGGCAAGCTGATCGCAGCGCCGAATCTGACCAAGATGCCCGATATCGACCGGACCCGCTACGGTCTCGAGAACGTGGCCGTACGGGAGTGGCTGGGATATGTGGGTCAATCTCGGCGACAATCCGACGGAGTTCGAACTGACGGTGGTCCAAGATGTCAAAGATCGCCTGGGCGACGTGGAGTCGATCGACCGGTACCGCGTCGAGGATCTCGAGCTGGGACGTCGTATCACGTACGACGTGAAAGCGAACTGGAAGCTCATCATCGAGAATTTCATGGAGTGCTACCACTGCGCGACCATCCATCCCGAGCTGACCGAAGTTCTCCCTGAGTTCGCGGACGGATTCGCCGCCCAGTATTACGTGGGCCACGGCGCCGAGTTCGGTGAGGGTGTACAGGGATTCACCGTCGATGGGTCGGCCGGGCACGATCCGATTCCGGGTGTCACGCCCGAGCAGGATCGTCGGTACTACGCCATCACGATCAGGCCTCAGGTGTTCGTCAACCTCGTTCCCGACCATGTGATCGTGCATCGGATGTTCCCGATGGCCGCCGACCGCACCATCGTCGAATGCGATTGGTTGTACCTGCCCGATGTGGTGGCGGCGGGCCGCGACCTCGACCGGTCGGTCGAACTCTTCCACCGCGTGAACCAGCAGGATTTCGACGCGTGCGAGCGCTGCCAGCCGGCCATGGACTCACGACGCTATCGCGACGGCGGAGTCCTGGTTCCCAGCGAGCACCATCTCGGCGAATTCCACGACTGGGTTCGCAACGCCATCACCCACTGACGACCCCGATGCCCAGGGACGCGGCCGGTCGGCTGTCACGATCTCCGCGAACGCAAACAGGCCCCGTCCACGGCGTCGATTCGAAGAAGGACTGGTCACAGTGAGCAGCAAGAGACGGTTGACCGTCGAATTGCCCGCAGCCGTAATCGAACATTGGGACTGGCAACTTCGTGGCGCGTGTCGCAGGATGCCGGTCGTGATGTTCTTCCCGGAGCAGGACTTTCGAGGTCACGCGCTGACACGGGCCGAGCACACTGCCAAGCTCGTGTGTGCGCAGTGCCCCGTTGCCGATCGGTGTCGCGAGCATGCGATGTCGGTGAACGAACCGTTCGGCATCTGGGGCGGGACGACGGCTCTCGAGCGGTCTGTGGCTAGAGAAGCCCTCGAACGGCGTTCTCGAAACCCACGACGTGCTCGAAGCGTGAGGGATGCGGCGAGGTCGGCATCTTGTCCGCGATCGCCCGCAGCAGCGCGGCGTGCTCACGAACGTGAGCGGCCACGTGCGGGAGACGATCGATGAACAGGCACCAGATGCGGGTCGCGTGCGCGTCCAGTCCGACGAGGATGTCTTCGCGCGTTGCCCGCGGCACGGTAGATCTCATGATGGACGCGCACGTCGATGCGTAGGACATCGGTGGGATCCTCGCTGTCGGAGATCGACTCGACCTCATTCGCGAGTTCGACGAGTGAGTTCCGCGTTTCGAGCGTCGCTGTTTCGGCAGCACGTGCTGCGGCCAGAGGCTCGCTTCTTGCGAATCTCCGAGATGGGGACAGCTCGGTCATGTCGACCGCGGTGGCGAACGTTCCCCGCCGCGGGAAGGCCACGACAAGGCGGTCCCGCTCCAGCCGTTTGAGGGCTTCGCGGACCGGCGTACGGCCGTAGCCGAGTTCGGCGCCCAGCTTGTCGTCGTTGATCGGCTCGCCCGGTTTGATCTCGAGCATGATCAAACGTTCACGCAGAATCGTGTACGCGTTGTCGGCGTTGGAGGTTCCCTGCGGCGCGAGCGTGGTGCTCGGTTGTGTCATAGCGCTCTCCGTCAACTGAATTCGAACTCGGTATTGACCAACAGATCATCGCAAGCATACTCTGACAATCAGTTGATATACCAGTTGGTGATCTCAAGAGGTCGCCCGGAAAGGTTCTCATGACTCTGCAGACCGAATCCCCCACTCCATCGCAGACGTTGAGCGGTTCGCTTGCCTCGATCGATCCGGAGGTTCACGGAGCCATCGGTGCAGAGCTGCTTCGCCAGCAGAGCACCTCGAAATGATCGCAAGCGAGAACTTCGCACCCGCCGCAGTGATGGAGGCGCAAGGTTCGGTGCTGACCAACAAGTACGCCGAGGGCTATCCGGGCCGGCGCTACTACGGTGGCTGCGAACACGTCGACGTCATCGAGCAATTGGCCATCGACCGCTTGAAGAGCCTGTTCGGCGCCGAATTCGCCAACGTCCAGCCGCATTCCGGTGCGCAGGCGAATGCAGCCGCGATGGCGGCGCTGCTGACCCCGGGGGACACCATCCTCGGCTTGGATCTGGCGCACGGCGGACACCTCACGCACGGGATGAAGCTCAACTTCTCCGGCAAGCTCTACAAGGTCGCCGCCTACCACGTTCGCGAGGACGATCACCGTATCGACATGGAGGTCGCGCGCATCGCACGTGAGTCCCAGCCCAAGTTGATCGTGGCCGGATGGTCGGCGTATCCACGCCAGCTCGACTTCGCGGAGTTCCGACGAATCGCCGACGAGGTCGGCGCGTACCTGATGGTCGACATGGCCCATTTCGCCGGGTTGGTCGCAGCAGGCCTGCACCCGTCTCCCGTCCCGCACGCGCACGTCGTCACCTCCACCACGCACAAGACCTCGGTGGACGCGCGGCGGCGTGATTTCACCAACGACGCGGCGCTCGCGAAGAAGTTCAACTCCTCGGTCTTTCCGGACAGCAGGGCGGCCCGCTCGAGCACGTGATCGCCGGCAAAGCCGTGGCATTCGTTGGCTGCGGAGCCGGAGTTCCGTGAGCGGCAGGAACGCACACTCGCCGGGGCCAAGATCCTGGCAGATCGGCTGCTGGCGGACGATTCTCGCGCGGCGGGAATCAACGTCGTCAGCGGCGGCACCGATGTACACCTGGTTCTCGTCGATCTACGCGAGTCGGAGTTGGACGGTCAGCAGGCGGAGGACCGACTGCACCGGGTCGGTATCACCGTCAACCGAAACGCTGTTCCCTTCGACCCCAGGCCGCCGATGGTCAGCAGTGGCGTTCGCATCGGCACTCCTGCGCTCGCAACCCGCGGATTCGACGAACTCGCATTCACCGAGGTCGCCGACATCATCAGTTACGCGCTTCGCCCCGACACCGACGACGCTGCACTCGACGACCTTCGTGCTCGGGTCGACACTCTGGCCGCTCTTCCCGCTGTACCCCATCTCTCGGAGAACTTCTCATGAGCACTCCTGCGCAGCCTGGCGCCCACTTGCCCGAGCACCCCGATTTTCTCTGGCGCAACCCGGAACCGAAGAAGAATTACGACGTCGTCATCGTCGGCGGCGGCGGGCACGGGCTCGCGACGGCGCATTACCTGGCGAAGAACCACGGCATCACGAACGTCGCGGTTCTCGAGAAGGGATGGCTGGCCGGCGGCAACATGGCACGTAACACCACGCTCATTCGCTCCAACTACCTGTGGGACGAGAGCGCGAACATCTACGAGCACTCGCTGAAGCTGTGGGAGGGGCTCGAGGAAGACCTCGACTACCCGATCCTGTTCAGCCAGCGCGGCGTTCTCAACCTGGCGCACAGCCTGCAGGACGTGCGCGACAGCGTCCGGCGAGTAGAGGCGAACAAGCTCAACGGAATCGACGCGCAGTGGGTCGAGCCCGACGAGGTCAAGAAGCTGTGCCCGGTGGTGAACATCTCCGACGACATTCGGTACCCGGTCCTCGGCGCCACGTACCAGCCTCGTGCCGGCATCGCCAAGCACGACTACGTTGCGTGGGGTTTCGCGCGACGAGCCGACGAGGCCGGCATCGACATCATTCAGAACTGCGAGGTGACCGGCTTCGTCACCGACGGGAACAAGGTCACCGGGGTCAAGACGACACGTGGGGACATCGGGGCGGGCCAGGTTGCGCTGTGCGCGGCCGGACACACGACGACGCTGACCGACATGCTCGGTTTCAAGACCCCAGTCCAGTCGCACCCCCTGCAGGCTCTGGTGTCGGAACTGCTCGAGCCCGTACACCCGACCGTGGTGATGTCCAACGCGATTCACGTGTACGTCTCGCAGGCGCACAAGGGTGAACTGGTCATGGGTGCGGGCGTGGACTCCTACAACGGATACGGCCAGCGCGGCGCATTCCACATCATCGAGCGTCAGATGGCCGCTGCTGTGGAGCTGTTCCCCGTGTTCGCACGGGCCCACCTGCTGCGGACGTGGGGCGGCATCGTCGACGTCTGCCCCGACGCCTCGCCTATTGTCGGACGCACACCGTACGACAACGTGTTCCTCAACTGTGGTTGGGGCACAGGAGGATTCAAGGGTACGCCCGGTCTCGGGTGGTGCCTCGCGGACACCATCGCGAACGACGAACCACACCCGTACATCGCACCGTTCAGTCTCGATCGCTTCGTGACCGGTGCCCTCGTCGACGAGCACGGCGCTGCCGTCGCGCACTGAGAAAGGACACGGATATGCAACTCATCGAATGTCCCTGGTGCGGACCTCGCGAAGAGACCGAATTCCACTACGGCGGAGAAGCTCACGTCGAATACCCAGCCGACCCGGAAGCACTGTCCGACGAGGACTGGGCCCACTACGTCTTCTTCCGCAACAACCCCAAGGGTCTGTTCGCCGAACGCTGGAGCCACAACGCCGGTTGCCGACGCTGGTTCAACGCGGTCCGTGACACCGCCACGTACAAATTCCACAGCATCTACCGCGTGGACGAGCAAAGGCCGGCGATATCGTGACTAATTCCCCAACTGCTCCACAGCGGACCGAGCAGGGCGGCCGGATCGACCGCTCCACCGTATTGAATTTCACCTTCGCGGGTAAGGAACTGACCGGCCACGCCGGAGACACCCTTGCGTCGGCGTTGCTGGCCAACGGCATTCACCAGGTGACGACCAGCATCAAACTGGGTCGCCCGCGCGGAATCACCGCGGCATGGGCCGAGGACACCGGCGGCTTGCGCAGATCGAGGAGCCGTTCCCCGAGCCCATGCTGCTCGCGTCCACCATCGAGCTCTACGACGGATTGGTCGCCCGGGGCATCCCCGGTCAGGGCCGTCTCGCGGAGATCGGTGATTCGGCGCAGTACGACGCGGTGCACCAACACACCGACCTCCCTCGTCGTCGGCGCCGGACCCGCCGGTCTCGCGGCCGCGCTCACCGCGGCTCGCGCCGGCTCACGCGTCGTGCTGATCGACGAGCAGTTCGAGCGGGCGGCACACTGCTCGGCACCACCGACCGCATCGACGGAGCGCCCGCGACCGACTGGGTCTCCGAGGTCGTCGCCGAGCTCGCCACCTACCCCGACGTGCTGCATCTACAGCGCACCACAGCTTTCGGCACGTACGACGACGGTTTCGTGCTCGCGCTGGAGCGACGTACCGACCACCTCGGATTCGATGCCCCGACCGGATCTCGCGCCAGCGAGTCTGGCGAGTGCGAGCGAAGCAGATCGTCATCGCCACCGGCGCGCACGAACGGCCGATCGTGTTCACCGACAACGATCGCCCGGGCATCATGCTCGCGGGCGCTGCCCGTACGTTCCTGCACCGATACGGTGTGAAGGTCGGGCGCAAAGCAGTCGTGTTCACCACCAACGACAGTGCCTACGCTGCCGCCGTCGATCTGGCCGACGCCGGCGTCGACGTCACCGTCGTCGACGCTCGCACGACTGTGCCGGAGCAGTGGGTGTCGCAGTGCCGCCGACGCGGCATCGAGCTGCACTCCGAGTCCGTCGTCACCGGCACCCGTGGATACGACCGCATCACCGACGCACTCGTGGCGTCGACGTCCGGGCGATCTCGGTTCCTCGGTGCCGCTTGCCTGCGACGTGCTGTTGATCAGTGGCGGCTGGAATCCCGCGGTCCACCTGTTCAGCCAGGCTCGCGGAAAGCTCCGCTACGACGGCAGACTCGGCGCATTCGTCCCCGGTGAAGACGTCGACTCGATTCGGGTCGCCGGCTCCGCGGACGGCATCTTCTCCCTGGGTGCGTGCATCGATGCAGGTCAGGATGTGGCTGCCAAAGCGCTTGCAGCGCTGGGTCAGTCATCCGGCGAGGCGCTGGCGACCGTGCAGACGACCAGCACCGACCGCGCCTACGAGGACCCGATGGTGCTGTGGCGTGTTGCAGACATTCGCGGTGAGCACACCCAGTTCGTCGACGTGCAACGCGATGCGACGGTCGGCGACATCGCCAGGGCCGTCGGCGCAGGCATGACGGCGATGGAACACATCAAGCGCTACACCACGATCGGCACCGCACACGATCAGGGCAAGACTTCGGGCGTCATCGCCTCCGGCATCACCGCCGAACTGCTCGGTCGACCGATCGAGACATTGGGCACCACCACGTTCCGCCCGCCGTACACGCCGGTCGCTTTCGCTGCGCTCGCCGGACGTTCGCGCGGCATGCTGTTCGATCCCGAACGTGAGACGGCACTGCACGATTGGCAGCCGCGCGCGCGCGGTGTTCGAGGACGTCGGACAGTGGAAGCGTCCCCGCTACTACCCGCTGCCCGGGAGGACATGGACACGGCAGTCCTACGTGAATGTGCTGTCCGTGGCAGTGTCGGCATCCTCGACGGGTCGACCCTCGGCAAGATCGACGTCTCCGGTCCCGACGCAGGGTGCTGCTCGATCTCATGTACACCAACATGATGAGCACCCCAAGGTGGGCATGGTGCGATACGGCGTCATGTGCGGCGTCGACGGCATGGTCATCGACGACGGCACGGTCATGCGCCTGGACTCCGAACGCTTCCAGGTGTTCACCACAACCGGTGGCGCAGCGAAGATCCTCGAATGGATGGAGGAGTGGCTCCAGACCGAATGGCCGAATCTGGTCGTACGTCTGACCTCGGTCACCGAACAGTGGGCCACGTTTCCCGTCGTCGGACCCAAGTCTCGGGCCGTCATCGGAGAGGTCTTCCCGGACCTCGACGTCAGCCAGGAGGCGTTCCCGTTCATGGCGTGGCGCGATGCCGAACTCGGCGGCGTGCCTGTGCGCGTCGCCCGCATCAGCTTCTCCGGTGAACTCGCATTCGAGGTCAATGTCGACGGCTGGCATGCTCCCGCTGTGGTCGCGGCTGATCGACGCAGGGGAGAAGTACGACATCACGCCGTACGGCACCGAAACGATGCGTGTTGCGCGCCGAGAAGGGCTACCCGATCATCGGCCAGGACACCGACGGACCGTCACGCCGCACGACCTCGGAATGGCGTGGGCGGTATCGAAGAAGAAGAAGGACTTCATCGGAAAGCGCTCGTTTGCTCGTGCCGAGAACGGCAATCCACTACGCAAGCAGTTCGTGGGCCTGCTTCCGGTGGACCGAACAACGGTTCTCCCGGAGGGCTCGCAGATCATCGAGACGATCGACGACGGCGTCCCTCCTCCGCCCGTTCCGATGCTCGGTCACGTGACGTCGAGCTACATGAGCGCCGAACTCGGTAGACCGTTCGCTCTCGCTCTGTCAAGGGCGGCCGAGCTCGTATCGGCGACACCGTGCACATCCCCGTCGGCAGCGAACTGATCGCTGCCGAGATCACCGGTTCCGTACTCGTCGACATCGAAGGAGCGCGCCGAGATGGCTGACACTCTGGTACCCATCAGCCCACTGCACCGTCTGACCGAACGTATGGCGGCTCAGCCGAATTCGGCGTCGATGTCGGAGGAAGCGTTCACGGCCATGGCCGATCTGTGGGTCGATCCCACCGGGTCCGCCGCGGCAGCCGTAGCGGAGTTCCTCGGCGCCGACCTACCATCGGCGCCGGGCAGTGTCGTCGAAACATCTGCAGGAGCGGCTATCTGGGCCGGGCCGCAGGAATGGCTGATCACTGCGCGTACGGTGTCCGGCGTCGAGTTGGAACAACAGTTGCAAGCGGCGGTGCGCGAGCACGGCGGAGCGGCAACCGATGTGTCCGCTCAACGCACGGTCATCCGGCTGTCCGGCGAGCACGCTCGGCGGGTGTTGTCGAAGGGATGCTCGCTCGACCTGCATCCGTCGGTGTACCGGAAGGGTACTGCGCAGCAGACGATGCTGGCGCTGGCTGCGGTGACGATCATCGCGCTCGACGACACGGGAACCGACTACCGACTGCTCGTGCGCTCCTCGTTCGCGCGCTACCTCGCCGAGTGGTTGTTCGATGCGTCGGCCGAGTTTCTGGAGGATGTGTTTCGGGCATCGTAGCGATTCGCGTTCGAGACCACACTCGACGAAAGTAGGCGACGTGACTTCGCATGTGTTCGCCCGCCCGGCCGGGGACGAGGTCCGGATCTGTGGCATCGTCAATGTCACCCCGGACTCGTTTTCCGATGGCGGAGAACATCTCGACGGAGGCGGCCGTCGAGCACGGGTTGACGCTCGTCGCCGAGGGTGCGCACATGCTCGACATCGGCGGCGAGTCGACCAGGCCGGGGCGGTGGCGCCCACCGTGGCGGAAGAGCTGCGTCGCGTCGTTCCGGTCATCACGGAACTGGCGCGTCGAACCACTGTGCCGATCTCGATCGACACGTCGCGTCCGCGCGTCATGCAGGCGGCGTTCGATGCGGGTGCCAGATTCCTCAACGACGTCCGCGCATTCCGGCACCGGGCGCGCTTGCTGTCGCGGCAGAGTTGAACGTGCCGATCTGCGTCATGCACATGCGGGCACGCCTCGAACGATGCAGGAGCCACGCCGCTTCGCAGACGATGTGGTCGACTCGACGCGCACGTACCTGCGCTCTGCCATCGAGCGCTGCCTGGCTGCTGGTGTGCGACAGGAGAACATCGTGGTCGACCCCGGTTTCGGGTTCGGGAAGTCGGCGGAACAGAACTTCGAGCCCTCGCGGCCCTACCCGCTGTGGTCGAGCTCGGCGCGCCAGTTCTGGTTGGCCTGTCCCGCAAGTCCATGATCGGTCACGTCACCGGGCGTGAGGTCGACGGTCGGGTCTTCGGATCCGTCGTCGCCGCTGTGTTGGCAGCGCAGAACGGTGCGTCGATACTGCGGGTCCACGACGTCGCCGCCACTGCGGACGGACGGGCCGTCCTGGCGGCTGCGAAAGGATCGAGCGGGCGGCCGCGATGCGCTCGCAGGCATCATGACCGTCACTGCGCACGAACTGGTGCCGAGCGTGCGTACCGTCGACAAACCGACGCTGCTCGAGACGATGATGTTCCGCCCAGGCTCAGGATTCGGACATCTCAGCCGACATCTCGATCGCATGGAGGCGTCGGCTGGGGACCTCGGTTACCGCTTCGACCGACGAGATGTCGGCCGAGAGTTGCATGCCTTCGCCAGTCGGACGTCACGCCCGCAGCGGATTCGGCTCACCGTGTCGGGCGATGGGGAGATTTCGGTTGTCGGATCGGATCCTCCGCCTATGACCGGACCTGTTGCACTGACGATCGATTCGGTACCCGTCGATGCGCGCGACGAAGATCTGAGACACAAGACCACCGACCGAGGTCGGTACGAGGCATGCGTGCACGGCATCCGCAATTCGACGACGTCATCATGATCAACCAAGACGGTCACCTCACCGAAACGACGATCGCCAACCTTGTCGTCGAACTCGACGGAGTATGGGTGACCCCACCTCTGGCATCGGGGTGCCTGCCGGAGTCGGGCGCGCGGCGCTGCTCGGGCGTCATCACGTTCTCGAAAGGAACGTGACATCGACGAATTGTCGCGCGCGACAGCCCTTCGTCTCGTCAGCTCACCCGAGGTGTTCGCAGTGCTCATCTGCACCGGCCACCAGGCGACGCCTACCTCTGCTCTTGACCAGGTCCAGCGATGCATCTATGTTGGACACAATTAATATATCAATTGTCTACTGAGGTGGTTGCCATGAGCATCATCCCCAACTCGGACACCATCGAGACGACTGTCCACTTGGGTGGCGGAGCATTCACGCCATTCGGTGCCGGACTTCCCTGTGCGATGCGGTGTGACCACCGAGGCCACATCGTCTTTGGCCGGAGACGTCGAGATGTTCCTCCCTCCCGTCCGCACGTACACCGTCGAGGGTGAGGTGTGGATGGATCCGAGTCGGCGGAACAGTTGTCGACGTCCACGCGCCGGCCTCGGGTCAGGTGACCATCCACAATCCCGAGCTCGCGCACTATCCGGAACTCGTGATTGCCGATCCGACAGGCGCGGGTTGGTTGTTCGCGGTGATGCTCGACTCCGGGGCTCGGACGCACTTCGCGACCGCTGCTGGAGCGGCTCTCTAGCAACGACTGTCGCCCGCGGACCCCGCTCGCCCTGAGCTCCTACAATCGAAGGACTGCACCCGAAATGACCATCAGCGTGTTCGACCTCTTCGATCGGGAATAGGTCCATCCAGTTCACACACCGTTGGTCCGACGCCGCAGCCCGCTTTCTGACCGAACTGGGAGATCTCGGCGCCTCGACACCACCACGAACGTCCGGGTCGACCTGTACGGGTCTCTTGCGGCCACAGGGGCGGGCCACGGAACCATGTCTGCCATTCTCCTCGGCCTGGAGGGTTTCGAGCCGGAAACCATCGATACCGAGGAGATGGACAAGGCTGGACGAGATCCGCGAAACACAGCGTATTCGTCTGGGCGGCGGGCATGAGATCCCATTGTCGGAGGAGGCAATGATCCTTCGTCCTCTGACGGTGCTCCCATTCCATCCCAACGGAATGATGCTCACGGCCCTCGACGGTGTCGGGGCCACTACGTACGAGCGGACCTACTTCTCGGTCGGAGGCGGCTTCGTAGTGACCGAGGACGAGGCCGACCAGCCGTTGATTTCCTCCGACCCGGACAGCTTGTCATTCGGGTCCGCCGCAGAACTGTTGGAGCTGAGTCGCATTCGCAGCCAGTCGATCAGCGCAATCATGCTCGAGCACGAAACTGCGAGTCGCAGCGAGGAGGATGTTCGGGAGAGGTTGTTGCACATTCGCGACGTGATGGTCGAGTGCGAAAAACGTGGAATCAGTCGCGACGGCGTCCTCCCCGGTTCGTTGGGTGTTCGCCGTCGAGCACACGACTGGTTCAAGCGGCTCGACATCGAGGATCCGCAACGCGATCCTCAGTACGCAGAAGACTGGGTCAACTTGGTAGCCCTGGCCGTCAACGAGGAGAACGCAGCAGGGGGGAAGATCGTCACGGCGCCCACCAACGGCGCAGCCGGGATCATTCCCGCAGTGCTGCACTACGCGGTGCGCTACACCGAAGCCGGCAGAAACGATCCGGACGAAGTCTCCTTCAGATTCCTCTTGGTCGCGGGCGCTATCGGCTCGCTGTACAAGGAACGGGCCTCGATCTCCGGCGCCGAGGTCGGTTGCCAGGGCGAAGTCGGATCGGCGGCATCGATGGCCGCGGCAGGGTTGGCCGAAATCCTCGGCGGAACACCCGCTCAAGTGGAGAACGCTGCGGAGATCGCGATGGAGCACAGCCTTGGGCTGACATGCGATCCTATCGGTGGCCTCGTGCAAATCCCGTGCATCGAGCGTAACGCGATCTCCGCGGGCAAAGCGATCAATGCTGCACGAATGGCGTTGCGAGGGGACGGAATCCACCGTGTCAGCCTCGACCAAGTCATAGAGACCATGCGGACGACGGGCGCCGACATGAGCGACAAGTACAAGGAGACCTCGACAGGTGGCCTTGCAGTGAACGTCCCCGTCAATTTCATCGGGTGCTGAAAACTACTCGGTAAGTGGTCGATCAGCGGCAGCATCTGCCGCTGATCGACTTTTTTTGCTTTCGCGTCAGTCGCGTCCGCGCACTGACAACTCCGCCGTCCTCGCCGGTCAGGACCGACGTTCCAGCCGGATCAAGATCGCTTTGCTCACCGGGGTGTTGGATTTGGCGGCAACGTGATCGAGAGGGATCAGCGGGTTGGTTTCGGGGTAGTAGGCAGCGACGTTTCCTCGCGGGGTCGGGTAGGCCACGAGCCGGAAGTTGTCCGCTCGGCGTTCTTCGACGGAGCCGTCGCGTTGCGTCCACTCGGAGACCAGGTCGACGTGGTCTCCGTCGGAAAAGCCGAGGGATTCGATGTCGCGAACGTTGACGAACAGTACTCGTCTGCCACCCTTGACGCCGCGATAGCGGTCGTCGAGCCCGTAGATTGTTGTGTTGTACTGGTCGTGACTTCGCATGGTCTGCAGCATGAGTCGGCCGGTCGGCACGGGAAGCCACTCGAGGTCGTTGACGGCGAAGTTGGCTTTGCCGTTGTGGGTGTCGAAGGTGCGTGAGTCGCGGGGTGGGTGGGGGGGGAGCCCGAACCCGTCCTTGCGTCGGACTTTGGTGTTGAAGTCTTCGAAACCTGGTACGACGCGTGAGATGGAGTCGCGGATGAGGTCGTAGTCGGCGGCCAACGACGGCCACGGCACGGGATGGTCGGGGCCGAACAGCGCGGCGGCGATGCCGCAGACGATTGCGACCTCGGAGCGCATGTGTGCTGGATGGGTGAGCCCGCCGCGGGAGCGGTGCACCATCGACATCGAGTCCTCGACGGTGACGAACTGCTTCCCGTGGCTTGAACGTCCTTGTCGGTGCGCCCGAGGGAAGGCAGGATGAGCGCGGTACGGCCGTGCACGAGGTGGCTGCGATTCAATTTGGTCGAGACTTGCACGGTGAGTGAACAATTGCGTAGGGCAGCTTCGGTCACTGTGGTATCGGGTGGCGGAGACGAAGTTGCCCCCGCCACGAAGACGGATCGGGGCGTCGACTCATCACGCGTATCGAGTCGACTGCGTCGAGACCGTGTTCTCGTGGCGAGGTGATGCCGAATTCGGTGTCCAGCGCCGCGAGGAATGTCTCGGGCATCTTCTCCCAGATGCCCATGGTTCGGTCGCCTTGGACGTTGGAATGCCCGCGGACAGGGCAGACCCCTGCTCCCGGTTTGCCGATCATGCCGCGCATCAGCAGCAGGTTGACGGCTTCTTCGATGGTGGCGACGCCGTGGGTCTGCTGCGTCAGTCCCATTGCCCAGCAGATGATGGTGGCGTTCGATTCGATCAAGGCGCGTGCGGTGTCCTCGAAGTTGTTCGAGCGTCAGGCCGGTTGCTTCGAGGACGACGTCGAGGTCGACACGACGGATGTGGTCGAGCCATTCGTCGAATCCGGCGGTGGGTGTCGATGAACTCGGTCGAGAACGGTTCCGGGAGCGGAGTCTTCGGCGTCGACGAGGAGTTTGCCGAGGCCTTGGAACAGTGCCATGTCCCCGCCGATGCGGATCTGGAGGAAGTCGTCGGAATTTTCGCCCCGTCGCCGATGACGCCGTTCACCTTCTGCGGATCCTTGAACCGAAGCAGGCCGGCCTCGGGAGCGGGTTGATGCCGATGACGCGGGCGCCGTTCTTCTTGGCTTTTCGAGAGTGGACAGCATCCGGGGTGGTTGGTGCCTGGGTTCTGACCTGCGATGAGGATGAGGTCCGAGTTTTCTATGTCCGGGACCGATACCGATCCTTTTCCGATCCCGATCGACGCAGTCAGGGCGCTGCCGGACGACTCGTGGCACATGTTGGAGCAGTCAGGCATGTTGTTGGTTCCGTAGGAACGAATCATCAACTGGTAGAGGAATGCTGCCTCGTTGGAGGTGCGCCCTGAGGTGTAGAAGATGGCGTCGTGGGGGCTGCTCAACGCGTTCAGTTCGTCGGCTATGAGACGCTCGGCGGCATCCCAGTCGATCGCTTCGTAGTTGGTCGCGCCGGGCCGCAGAACCATCGGGTGGGTGAGTCGTCCCTGCTGGCCGAGCCAATATTCGGTTCGGTCCAAGAGATCTTCGACGGAATGCGTCGCGAAGAATTCCGGACCGATAGTTCGTCTTGTAGCTTCTTCCGCGACCGCCTTGGCGCCGTTCTCACAGAATTCGGCGTGTTTGCGGTGGCCGGGTGTCTCCGGCCAGGCGCAGCCGGGGCAGTCGAAGCCGTTGCGTTGGTTGAGCTTTGCCAGAGACAGCGCGGTGCGCGTCGGCCCCATTTGCTCGATGCCTCGTTGGAGCGACACCACAACCGCGGGAACGCCCGCTGCGTACTGCTTGTTCTTCGAAACTACGACGCTGTTCTCGTCGTAGTCGTAGGCGTCTCGGCGAGTCATCAGCGTTGAACCCTCTCTCTCCAAGTAAATGCCTTCGAGGGTGCACCACGGAGGTCGGCGGTGTCCAAGACGCCGTTCCTACTGGTTGATAGGAGATTCCGATGATGTCCGGTTCAAGGTCGAGGCGGTCTCTTCGAGGGCCTCGACAAGAATCGAGGACGGTCCGTCCAGTCGAGTGATCAACCCGACTACCGGGGCCGGTAAGTTCTCGGTCAGCGGAGTGCACCTGAGTCCGGGTGGCTCACCGAATACTGTCGACCACATCGACGGCACCACAGCGGACCACTGCCCCGTTTTGACATGGGCGTACAGCGTTGCCACCGAGTCGGTTTCGATGCGAGCGTTCAGGTGGGTGCCGTCTTCGGCGAAATGCTCGTCGAGGATCGGCGGCCTCGCATGATCGACGGTAGCGTACATCGGTGCTGATGCTTCGTGCCAGGAGATTTCGGCCCGCCTCGGGACTGTCGGATCGTCTGCAGTCAACAGAACGTAGCGTTCCTCGTACAGCGGAAAGCATCGATAGTGCTCGAGCACGTCATGATCGAGATAGGTGATGCCCCGTCGAGTTCGAAGCGATCGAGTCGGGCGGCGATGTCGACCGACGACAAGTCGCCGGTGAAGTGACACGAGCGGGTGCCGTACCGACAGCGGGCTCGCGATGTCGGCGGCCGCTGCGGACGCGGTCGGGATGACGCCGATGCGGACGGTGCCGGTGACCCGGAACGCAGGCTCGCGGCAGCTTGGTGCAGAGAGTGCTGGGCGTCCAGGACTTCTCTGGCCCACCGTACGATCTGTAGTCCCTCGGGTGTCAGTCCTCGAACTTGTGCCCTCGTACGATGAGGGGCAGGTCGAGTTCGATCTCCAGCTTGCGAATCGCCTCGAAAGGGCTGGTTGCGAGACCGAGCAGGCATCGGCCGCACGAGTGAAGTGCTTCTCGCGTGCGAGGACGACAAGGTACCGAAGTTGCCGGAAGTGCATCGCCCCATCGTTTCATCGGTGGGCTCGATCGGTGTCGATTGGTCCTCAATGCTCTGCATACGCGATTGCCACCGATTCGGTCTTACGCGGAGACAGTGTGCAGGTGAATCTCGCCGAGTATCTTCTCCTCGATGCGACGGCCCTCGCAGAACAGGTCCGATCCGGCAAGTGACCGCAGCTGAACTGCTGTCCCTGGCGCAAACTCGCCGACGCAGTCAACGGCGATCTGAACGCGATAGTGCTGCGGATGGACGCCGCGGCGGAGGGCAATTGTCGACTCTCGCGCCATCGGCGCCGTTTGCGGGCGTCCCATTTCTCGTGAAAGACCTTGCGCAGGAGTACAAGGGCTATCCGACATCGAACGGTTCACGTTCCTTGGCGAACGACGTCGCAACCGAACATGCTCTGATCACTCAGCGATTCCTGGACGCCGGGTTGGTGATCTTCGAAAACCAACACCCGGAATTCGGCGCCAAAGGCGTCACCGAGCCCGACCTCTGGGGCCAGCGCGCAACCCATGGAACCGTGATCGAACCCCAGGTGGATCATCGGGTGGGTCGGCAGCAGCGGTGGCCGCGGGCATCGTGCCGGCGGCGGGGCGAACGACGGTGGTGGATCGATCCGAATACCGGCTGCATGCACCGGGCTGTTCGGTCTCAAACTGGGCCGTGGCCTCGCCCTATGGGCCGCAGTCCGGCGAGGTTATGTACGGAATGGCCAGGGTGTCGTGACGCGCACTGTTCGCGACAGTGCGCGCCTCTACGACGCCATAGTCGGGCCAGACCCGAGTGCCGATTACCTAGCGCAGTTTCCGGCGACCCCGTACGCGCACGAACTCGATAGTCGGCCGTCCGGCCTACGCATCGGCTTCTCGGTGAAGTCGGCAGTGAACACTCGACCTGATCGTGAAGCGGTGGCTGCCGTCGAGCACGCGGCACGCCTTCTGGAGGACCTCGGTCATCACGTCGAGGAAGTCGAACCGCCCTATGACGATTGGGCGCTCTCTCGCGACTTCCTCTCCATTTGGTTCGCGCAGGTGACCGCTCAGGTGTCGGAGATCAAAGCCCGTACTGGAGCGGCGAATTCGCAATTCGAGGCTGACACACTGGCAGTTGCCGAATACGGCCGACACAGCGGCCTCGAGGCGCAGATGCGGGCGATCGACAACACCGCAAGCTATGTACGATCGCTCGCTGCGTTCCATCAGCGATTCGACTATCTCCTCACCCCGACCATCGCTACCACCCCGCCCGTCATCGGTGCCACTGCCAACTCGTCCGTGATTCACGCAGCAGCTCGTGTTGTCCACGCCGTGCGAGGCGGGCGATTACTGTCGCTCAGCGGTGTTCTGGACGAGACGGTCCAGAACGGGCTCGGATGGGTGCCGTACACGCAGTTGGCCAATGTCACCGGTCGCCCGGCGATCAGTGTGCCTGTGCACTGGACCGACGACGGGCTGCCACTCGGTGTTCAATTCGTCGGGAAACTGGGATCGGAGAGGGACTTGCTGCGGCTCGCAGCCCAACTCGAAGATGCGCAGCCATGGATTCATCGCTTCCCTGCACCGACAGGACTCTCGTCCTCATAGAGAATGCGTCGGCGGTGGTGGAAATCGGCGTTTCGCCGATCATCGGCGTTTGCGGCACCGACGGACACAGCGAAAATCCCGGACCGCAGTTGCAGCCCGGGACGTTCGTCGACACTATCTCGTCGCCAGCTCGTAGATCAGTAGGCCCGAGAGCGAGAGGATGGAGAGGAAGCCGAGGCCGCCGATGATGTTCTTCCACCATGTGTTGCGCAGATCGCCCATCAGTTGGCGGTTGTTGCTCGCGACGTAGAGCAAGTAATGGCGCGATCAGCACCGTCAATGCCTGAGCGAAAATGATCAGCTGAACGGGCGATTTCGTGAATATCAACGTGATTGCCAGTCCCCAGGCGAGGATCGCCGCGCTGGTGCGTTTGGCGGTCAGCGTGCTGGGCGAGGGCCCTTGCCGAGTGCGTCCGAGAGCATCAGCCGCCGGCGGTGGCGTTGGCGACCATGGCGGAGAAAGCGGCACCGGACAGGCCGAGGGCGAAGATGGTCGATCCGACAGGTCCGGCGATGGGCTCGAAGATCTTGGCCAGGCCGACGAGTGTCTGCGCTTCGGCATTCTGTCGACCGAGCACAGCCGCGGCCACGATGATCACCAGAGACGTCATGATTCCGGGGCGATGATGCCGGGGATGGTGTCTGCGATGGTCGTCTGCTTGTACTGTACGGGTGCGGCCGCGTTCATGTGTGCCGTACGAGGTGAAGAAGGCGGCGTTGAGCGAAGTTGGTGCCGACAAGGGCGACGACGAGCAGTGTCCTCCCGGCGGGATACTGGGGACGACGCCGTTGACCGCTTCGTACCAGTCTGGCTTGGAGATGACGGCGCTGATGATGAACGTGGCACCGAGGAGTCCGACGATGACCAACAGGACGCGTTCAACAGTGCGATAGACGTTGCGGAACAACAAGATCAAGCCGACGAATGCAGTACACACCGCCGACCAGATCAGTGGTGATCCGCCGAAGACCATCGAGAGCCCGAGGCCGGAGCCGACCGCGTTACCCACCGAGAAGCACAGCGTGATGATGAAGACGCCGAATCCCGCTGCGACGCCGACCTTGTGGCCGAGGACATCTTTGACGGAGCTGATCATCGATTTCGGGGTGCGGATTCCGAGCCGGACACTCATGTCCGCAAAAACCAGCATGAACACCGTCGAGAGCACGATGACCCAAATAAGGCTGTAGCTGTATTTGCTGCCGGCTTCGACGGCGCTGGCGAGGTTGCCGGGGCCGAATTGCCATGCGCCTGCGATGAAAGCGGGCCCGGCCATCGTGATGGTGCTCAGGAAGGCTTTCCGCTTGCCGGAGCCGAATGCCGGGGGTTCCGAAGTTCGCACGGCTGCGGACGGTACCACCGGTGATGCGTGGTCTTGACTCATTGCGAGCCCTTTCTCGAAGCACTTTTCCAGCCGGCGACGTGGGTTGAGTCTGCTGTCGTCTCTGGTGTGGCAAGGGGCGAATACGAGGGATGGATCTGGTGCACAGCTCGGCAGTCCAACCGAACGGACTCGACCCGGTCCGCGAGTGCGGTGACGCATGCCGAAAGGTGGTGCTCGGTCCTCCGGGCCGTAGCGGCGACTACGGAAGGGCACCGAGGACAGGGAGTTGTGACCGTAGAGCCGGTCAGACCAGGGCGGGCACTACCGAGCCGAGGTTCGCGGAATCGAGTGCCGCCGCAATCTCCTCGTGCGCGCCGGCAAGCGGGAGCAACGGCGAACGCACAGTGGCGTGTTCGAGGATGCCGCGGTGTACGAGGCCTTCCTTGAGGGCGACGGTGCCTTCCATGTGCGATCCGCGGTGGTAGACGTTCGCGGTGACGGGCAGCAGGCGGTCGTGGATGGCACGTGCTGCCGGGTAGTCCTTGGCCTTGCCGGCGGCGATGAGTTCGACGAGGGGCTCGGGTGCGAGGCCGCCGTAACCCACCAGGAGGCCGTCGACGTCGAACATGGTGTGCAGCAGGTACTCGTCGGCAGCTGAGGATCTGCAGGTCGGGTTCTCCTTGCAGCACCGGAATCTCACGGTCCCAGCGGCGCATGTTGCGGACGCCGTTCTTGGTGGCGAAAACGCCTCTTGAGCGGCGATTTCGAGCTGTGTGTCGAGGTTGTAGGTCGCCTTGTGACGTCGGGGTACTGGAACAGGATCAGCGGCAGGCCCGAGCCTTCGTACAGTGCCCTGTACCGGTCCTGTGGTGCGCCGTCCTGGTAACCGAACCGCAGCCATCCGTGCGAGGGGTAGACGAGACCGGCGGATGCACCGGCGTCGACCGCGCGCTTGGCTTCCTCGACGGAGACTGCGGTGCCTTCGCCGGTGATGCCTGCGACGATCGGGAGCTTGCCGTCCACCGAATCGCGGAACGCACCGATCACCTTGGCCTGCTCGGCCTGGGTGAGGAAGGTGCCCTCGCCTGCGTGGCCGAGGACGACCAAGCTCTTGACTCCGTCGACACTGCCAAGCCATGACCCGAGGCGCGCGATCGCGTCGTAGTCGACTTCACCATCGCGGGTGAAGGGCGTGATCGGTGCTGGGCTGAGTCCGCGGAGATCGAGTGAATTCATGATGACGTCCTTTCGAGAGGCGGTTGGGAACGTTGTCGGGAACCTTTATGACGCTAATCCCGTGACCCCGAATGTGTCAACCATCACCTCGATGGGCTCGGGGTGACGGGGCTCGCATGACGCACGGGCCTGCGTGGAACCCCTTGCAAACGTTCCTGGGACGTTTGCATGTGCAATCAGCTGGGCATCGGTAAGTTCGGTCCTGTCGTCCGATCGAACCGATCAGTCAAGGAGGTGCCGATGCGTCCCACCAGAACCGGCTCTCGACGGAACGGACAGACGTCGTCACGCTCCGCGACGTCGCCAAGGCCGCGGGCGTCAGCGTGTCGACGGTCAGTCGGGTGCTCGACGACCGCGTCGCTCCGTCCCGTTCGGCGACGGCAGTCCGGTGCGTGAGATTGCCGAACAACTCGGCTATCGACGCAACACCTTCGCGTCGAATTTGCGGCGAGGTGCAACAGCGACTATCGGGGTGCTGGTGCCGCGACTGTCCGACACAGTGATGGCACTGATGTTCGAGGCCATCGACCGGGCTGCAGGGAAGGACGGTTACCACGCCATCGTCGCGACAAGTGGCGACGATCCCACGGACGAATGGAACGCTGCGCAATCGCTGCTGGAACGCAATGTGGACGGTGTCGTGCTGGCTACGAGCCGCACCGACGATCCCCTCCCGCATCATCTGCGCGAGAACGGCATTCCTCACGTTCTCGTCCTACGGACCGACGGTAAGAGTCCATCGTCGATCGGCGACGACGAGACCGGTGGATACCTGGCGGTTCGACATCTCATCGATCTCGGCCACACCGATATCGCGATTCTACCGGCCCGCTCTTCACGTCGAGTGCCGTCGGCCGTCTAGCAGGTGCGCGACGGGCCTTGGATGAGCCGGCGTGTCACCGAGGCCGGAGTGGACTGTGGAAACCGGCTACGGAATCGAAGCGGGTGGGCGTGCTGGACACGAGCTGTTCGACGCCACCGACCGTCCCACCGCGGTGTTCGCAGCCAACGACAATCTTGCCCTCGGTGTGTTGTCTGCTGCTCATCGCCACAATCTGCAGGTGGGGACGACGTGTCACTCGTCGGATACAACGACATTCCCGCGCAGCTGCTTCCGGTGCCGTTGACGTCGGTGCACACTGCGTTCGATCAGATCGCGGGCACTGCGATGGAATTGCTGATCAACGGGACCGATGAGGCAAAGGCCGTGCATCAAGCTCTTCCGACATTGATACCCAGGCAATCCTCGAGCCGCGCCGCCCGCTGAACTGTGGCGCACAAGGCTATTCCGACGCGCTGCGACCCCAACCTGGCGTCGATTAGGCTCGAACGCATGACGGAACGCAACTGGAACGCATTCTCGCTGGAGATCTCCGACCACATCGCGACAGTGACGCTGCTCGGTCCGGGTAAGGGCAATGCGATGGGTCCGGATTTCTGGACCGAATGTCCGCAGTTGTTCACCCAGCTCGATGCCGACCCCGAGGTGCGGGCGATCCTGCTCCTGGGATCCGGGAAGAACTTCACCTACGGACTCGACCTGGCCGCGATGGGCGGTGAGTTCGCGCCACTGATGGCAGACAAAGCGCTCGCCGGACCGCGCACCGTGTTCCACGACACGATCAAGCGCATGCAGCTCGCAGCCAATGCCGTTGCCGATTGCCGCAAGCCCGTCGTCGCGGCAGTGCACGGGTGGTGCATCGGCGGTGGCCTCGATCTGATCAGCGCGGCGGACATCCGCTACGCCAGCGCAGATGCAAAGTTCAGCGTCCGTGAGGTCAAGGTTGCCATCGTCGCCGACATGGGATCGCTTGCCCGACTGCCGGCGATCATCGGCGACGGTCACCTGCGCGAACTGGCTTTGACGGGCAGGACATCGACGCCGCTCGCGCCGAGAAGATCGGCCTCGTCAACGACGTGTTCGAAAGTTACGACGCGCTGCTCGCCGGGCACGCGCGACGGCGGCAGACATCGCTGCGAACCTCCACTCGTAGTCCACGGCGTCAAAGCTGTCCTCGATCACACCAGGTCTGCGGCAGTGAACGACAGCCTGCGTTTCGTCGCTGCATGGAATGCCGCGTTCCTCGCTTCGAACGATCTGACCGAGGCCATCACATCCGTCTTCGAGAAGCGTCCTGCCGACTTCAGTGGTAGCTGACGTGACAGATATCGACACCGACACCGCCGAGCAGCTCGGCTCGCAACTCGTTCGGTTGCAACGCATCCGTGAGCGCAAATTGGCTCAGCTCTCCTCCGAATCCGGGGGCGTGGAAGGGGCCGCGTTCGTATGCTTGTTCCGGCTGTTGCGCGATGGCCCGATGCGATCGAGTGAGCTCGCGACACTGGTCAATTCGGATCCCTCGACAGTCAGCCGCCAAGTGGCTCAGCTCGTCGAACACGGGCACGTGGAACGTATGCGCGACGAGAAGGACGGTCGTGCCTACGTTCTCGCGGTCACCGACTCGGGACGCGACGTTGCCGACCGTATGCACCGGATACGCACCGCTCACCTCGGATTGGTGATCGAGGAATGGTCACAGGATGACCGTGCGGCGTTGGTGAACCTGTTGGACCGCTTCCCGACCGATTTCGAGCGTGTCCGGCCGGGCACGTAACAGCAAGGATTCTCGACGAGTCGGGCGTCGACGAGACCAGTAAAGGAGGCGCAGTGCCAGGTATCGCCCGCTGGTGGCCACTGCGTACTCTCCGCGACCGGCCGGCCACGAGCCCGGTGGAGCGACTGGAGCGCAAGGTCGGTGTCGGCATCTCGATGCTGGTGCCGATCTTCGCCGTAATCGGCGCAGTGATCATGTTCTCGGACGACGGCCCGGCCTCCCCGGGGACGAGTGCTGTGTGCGGCGGTATTGCTGAGTACGATTCCGGTCGGAGCATGGTGGTGGACACACGGCCGAGACATCGTGCGAATGCCTGGCTGGTTCGTGTTCTACGCCGATGTCGGGGTCACGGCCGTCCTCGTCACATTCTCCGATCGCGGCCTTGCCCTGCACGCGACTGTGCTGTTCGCCGTTATCGGCATCTACATCGCGTATTTCTCCAGCACCAGAGTGCTGTTGGTGCACTCGGCTTTCATCAGCGCCGTCATCGTCGCGTTCGCCGCCGGTGCCTATTACGAGCGTGTGTACGACGGTCCGGCGGTGATCGCGCAGGCGCTCGTCGCATTGGTCGTCGTCAATTCGGTCCTGGTGTTCCGTGCGGTGATCAAAGCCCAGCTGGACCTCGGCATCACCGATTCGCTGACAGGGCTGCTGAACCGACGCGGGTTCGAAACGAGGATCGAAAGAATGCTGACCGAGGCCCAGCCGAGAGAACGTCGGGATATTCGTGGTCGATCTCGATCGGTTCAAGTCGGTGAACGACACATCCGGACACGCGGCGGGAGACGGAGTCTCAGATCCACCGCATACCGTCTGGCGAATGCGGTGCCGGACGGCTCGATCGTGGCACGAACCGGCGGTGAGGAATTTGCCATTGCGGTACTGATGCACCCGGTGGAGGCGGCCGCGCTCGGCGATCGAGTGGTGCGGTCGCTGTACGAACCGAACGACGACATATCGGTGACCGGCAGCGTCGGCGCCGCGATGTTGCCTGTGGACGCTTGAAGGACATCTGCCGGTTGAGGCCGCCGAGATGGTTCACCTGGCGATCCTCAAGGCGGATACCGCAATGTACGAGGCCAAAAGATCGGCGGAAATCAGGCGAGAACTTTCGCCAGGTGAGGCGTCGCGCCCGTGAGTGGGTAATTACGTCCCGACGTAACTACGCACTCACGGGGGCGCAGCACCTTTGGGATCGTTCCAGAGCTGATCGGTGAAATCTTCCAGCGCCACGAGCACGAGGTTGTCTTCCGCGCGACGCAGGATCGACTTGCTGGCACGAACCTGCACGACGTCACCGGTCTTGTCCGTCATGCGCCACAGGAGTCGGCGCGAGTCGCGACCGTCGTGAGAAACATGTCCGCGACGTTGACGCCCTCGGGAGCCTGGTCCGGGAAAATGTCGCAGGTGGAAGTCCGAGGGCTCCGAACGATCGGTCCCGAACAGCTCGTCGAACGCCTCGTTCGCGAACACGATGGCACCGCTCGGATCGACAGCGAGGATCGGCACGGGAATCCGGTCGAGGACCACCGTGACAGGGAGGTCGGGGAACTGCGCTGGGTCGGAGATCGCGCTCGTCTCCGATTTACGCCGTTCACCTGTCGAATTGCTGTCCGTCATATTTCTCCCCACCTGATACGTCGCTCGATTGGTCGTGCGTGTATTCGAAAGTCCCCGAGAAGATAGTACTGAC